>NZ_CABVMM010000006.1 GCF_902499555.1 Mesonia oceanica | reverse complement strand
TACGGGATGGTTCTGCGGCACAAAATCATCATAACTAGGCGGAAGTAGGCTCAACTGAGACTGATGGTCGGTCTTCCAAACAGGTTTTGCTTTCATTCCATGAAATTAAAAAATATTCCAGAATAAATCCATGAAAAAAGGCTGCCTTTTTAGACGGCATCTTTTTATTTAAATATCATATTTGTTTTTATCCATTGCATACCGAAGCAATTCCCCTTTTCCGTGCAGGTTTAATTTTTTCATCATATTCTTTCGGTGGGTTTGTATGGTAGAATGACTACAGCCTCTAATTTCGGCTATTTCATAAGAATTTTTTCCTTCACCAATTAAATGAAGGATTTGCATCTCTGTATTCGTTAAGATATTTTTTTTATTCTTGGTTGAATTACCTTCCTCTAAAAATGAAATGTCTAAACTTTTATCAAAATAAGTTTCTCCCTTCATTACTATTTCGATAGCTTCTTTTACATCTACTAAACCTGAGTTTTTCAAAATATAGCCATTGGCACCAGCTTCCATCATTTGTTTGATAGATTCTTGCTCATCAAACATCGTAAAGGCAATTACTTTTAAGGTGGGATACATGCGTTTCATCATTTTGGTAACTACAATGCCATCAATTTTTGGCATTCTAATATCGGTAAGCACTACATCGGGTTGCCGCTTTTTGATGATATCAATTAGTCTTTGCCCATCATTGGCCTTTCCTATAATTTGAAAAGCCGGATCATTTTCAAATAAGAGGCTTAAACCGTCGATTAACGATTGATGATCTTCTGCAATAACAATGCTTGTCATAACGGTAAATTTATGATGATACTGCTTCCTATATTGGGTGAAGAGTCTATTTCTAAAGTTCCACCAAGGCTTTCTATTCTTTTTTCAATAGAGGCAATTCCTAAACCTTCAGAATTAGAAAATCCTTTTTTAAAACCTATACCATTATCCTCTACAATAATATTGAGAGTAGAATCGTGATTGGTAAGTGAAATATTCGCTTCCGTAGCATTAGCGTGCTTAATAATATTGGTAATTAATTCTTGAATAATCCTGAATATTCTTATTTCCAAAGAATTGTCCAATCTACTTTTCAGTCCAAAATGATCTACGTTGATCTCGAGTTTTTTTGAAGAAATATTATTGACGAATTTTTGAATGGCAGGGAGCAGTCCTTGACTGGCGACTACCCCATTACTTTTTTCGTGAGCCATATTTCTCACATTTTGGTAAGCATCATCAATGAGGTTTAAGCTATTGTTGATAGATTTTTCTAACACCGTTTCATTGTTCTTGTTTTGTTGAAGGTTTTGCATATTAAGTTTAATAGCTGCCAAAGTTCCTCCTAAGTTATCGTGTAGGTTTTCCGCTAAGCGTTGGCGTTCTTTTTCTTGTCCTTCAATTAAAATATCGATACTGCTAAGTTCTTGCTCTTTTAATTCTTTTTCAACTTCTTGAAGTTTAAGTTTTTCTTTTTGTTTGGCAAGCTCCTGCTTTCGTTTGGCATTTTTAGCAATTAAAACACTTATCCCTGTACCGATGATGATAGAAGCAATGACCACTATAATAAGAATAGTTTCTTTTTGTTCTTTTTTAGCAATATCACTTTTCAGCAATATATTTTCATTCTCTTTTTTTTCGGTTTCGTACTTGGTTTGGAGTTCGCTTATCGCAATATCTTGCAGAGCATATTCGATGCTATCTTTCATTTTAATGAAAACTTCTTTATACTCGAGGGCTTTTTTATAATCTCCTTTCCATTTATAATATTTTGACAGTTTTTCTGAAATGACTTCTTTATAAAATGCATTGAGTTTATTTGACGGAATAATTTCTGTTTTTTTTATATAAAATAGCGCTTTATCAATATCATTCTTCTTTTCGTAACTATTAGCAATGTTTACGTAAGTTGCAAGAAGTAAACGTGAGGAGTTTTCCTTTTTTTTGTAAAAATCTAGGACTCGTCGGTAGTACATTAATGCAGAATCTTGTTTTTTGTCATAACCAGCTAAAAGTAAAGCTAAATTATTTGTGGATTTTGCCCAAAGTAAACTGTCATTGGCAATCAAAGCATACTTGATTGCTTTTTCGAAATGTTTTCTGGATTTTTTATGATCAACATCAAAATAAACGATTCCATACTGTTTATGAGCTTGTGCAAGTTTGTTAGTATCTTTTTGTTGTTTAGCGTAATTGTAATAACGATCTAAGTATTTTTTAGCGGTTTCATCCTCCTTTTTTAATGTAGAATATACATAGATTTTCAAATTGCACTCTGCTATTTGCTCTTGATTTCCTATTTTTTCATATATAGCTAAGGCTTTAAATATTTCTTCGTACGCTTTGACAGATTGATCTTTAGAGTTGTAGAATTCTGAAAATGAAAGATGCATTTCGGCTTTTTTTTCTCCGAAAGCTAATTTGTTTAATTCTTTTTGATAATAGGATATGGAATCTTCTTTCTCAGTTTTTTGACAAAAAACTGAGAAAGAAGATAATAATAAGATGTATAGTATTAAGTATTTATTATGTAAGTATTCCTCCATGACCTTTTTTTTCCTTACTACTAAGATGTTTAAAAGCGATGTAGCTATATTTTCTGATTAATGCTGTAATGTCATTAATATCAGAAGCTGTCATTTCAGGAGAATTACATACCAATATTTGTAAACCTTCTGGGGGTAAACTATCTATTGCAAGCAGTACATCGTCAAATCCTATTTTATGGACTTTTTTAAAAGCTGCGATTTCTGAATATGTAGTAGATTTAGAGGAGGAGGAAGTATCAGAAACATGTACAAGTAAAGTATAACAATCTTTGGAAGATAAATTGTACGTAGAGACCACTTCAAATTGATCGTGAGGTAGTGGGATTTCTAATTGAATTGAGCTTTCGTCTTTAACAATATGACTTGGGCCTTCTAAAATCTGAAAATTACTGGTGTAGTTTTTCATGTTAATAAATTTGGGGTTATCAGAAGTTAACCTCTCTAGGATGGGTGATATCCCAGAGAGGTAATGTTTGATAAAATTAACATAAATTTTAGAAAAAGAACACGATCATTTATCTTTTTTTCAACCTAAAACTTTTTCCTCTTTGTGTTAATTGCATTGCATTTGCAGTAGGAATAAATTCTATTTGAAGGTTAACGGGAGTAAATTCAAAGTTTTTGTTGCTAGTGGCGGTTAAGGGGAAAGAGGGTTGCCCGGTTGCTTGCGCTTTTAAAACATCATCTTCTATGAAAATTTTAATATCTAATGGAAAATCTTCACTTTCATAAGTTCCTTCGTATTGCTTTAAGATGGCCAATTCTACTTGAATGGCTTTTTTGTAAACCGGTAATTCATATTCTTTTTCAAAATAAATATTTAAAGCACCTAGCATCACGTCATTTAATGAGATTGAACTTCCGTTGGAGTTAATACTTATCGCTAAATGCTCTTCAGGAAAATAACTTGCTACAGAGGAAAAACCATCAATACCACCAGTATGACCAAAAGAGTATTTTTCATAAAAAGGGAATTTAAACAAGCCCAATCCATAATGGTCTTCGATAGTTTTCATTTTTTTTAATGATTCTTCAGTTAAAATTTTGCCTTCAAAAAGAGCGGTGTAAAATGTATTTAAATCTGATGGGGTAGAAACAATTGCTCCTGCCCCAGTGGAATACTCATGTCGGTTTCAGTATCTTTAATCCAATCATTACCTAGCTTGTAAGAATAAGCTTCATTGTTTTTTACATTAATTTTTCCTTGGTATTTAGTGCGTTTTAAGTCTAAAGGTTGAATTATGTATTGTTGAAGTAATTCTGAAAATGACTTACCACTCGCATCTTCTGCAATCCAAGTTAAGATTACATAGTTGGTGTTGCTGTATTCTCCTTTTTCGTTTGGTTCAAATTCAGTACCATTCAATTTAATAATGCGGAGTAATTCTTCTTTAGATTTTTTCTTTTGCATCCAAGAAATGTAATCTTCATCATTCGTGAAATTAAAAAGACCGCTGTGATGATTCAGTAAATTCTTGATTGTAATTTGATCTGCATTGGGTAATTCAGGATAAAACTTAGAAAGTTTGGTATCTAACGAAAGCTTGCCTTCTTCTATAAGTTTTAAAATTAGTGTCGAAGTAAAGGATTTAGAAATAGAGCCGATCCGGTACATCGTGTTTGGATTGGCTTTCATTTCGCTTTCCACATCGGCATAACCAATAGCTCTGGTGTAAATTGGTTTTCCGTTTTCGTGAATCGCTAAACTAAACATGGCTTTGTCAGCCTCAGCGATTCTATCTAAAAGGGAATCTAATTTTTGACTGTTAAATTGTTGAGCCAATAATAAACTTGGCAATAGTGCAATAAAAAAGAACGTAATTTTTTTCATAATAGTTGTTTCGTTGAATTGATTGATGAATGCCAAACATATAAAATAATCAGCTACTATGCAATGCAAGGTAGTTAAATTACATACCGGTTCTAATTGCTTCAACGGGATCAAGACGGGAAGCAGAGATGGCTGGGATGATTCCAGAAATGAGTCCGATGAGTCCCGATACCGAAATTCCGATAATAATATTGGTAAACGAAAGTACAAATTGAAAATCGCCGGTAAACTGAGATGCAACTAGCGTAATTATCCAGACTAAGAAGATTCCCACAAGACCACCTATGATAGAGAGAATGACTGCTTCAAATAAAAATTGAAGTAAAATAAATTTATTTTTTGCTCCTAACGATTTCTGAATTCCGATGAGGTTGGTCCTTTCCTTGACGCTCACAAACATAATATTAGCAATCCCAAAACCCCCAACGAGTAGCGAAAAACCGCTAATAATAAGTCCGAAAAGGTTCATTTGTCCGGTAATGTTGTCTATAAAATCGGTAAAACCTTTTAATTGATTCACAAAAAACGTATTCACTTGGTCTGGTTTTAGACCGCGGTATAAACGTAAATTTTGTTCAACTTGTGCGATATAAGCGGCGTTGTCTACATCACTTTCTGGCTTTAAAATAATTTGTGGAAAGGTTTGTTTATTATTATCACCATAAATCCTGCGGGTCACATTGACCGGTATAAAAGCTGAACCATCTTTTGATGGACCAAACATACTGTTCCCTTCTTTTTCTAAAACGCCAATAACCGAAAATCTCCTTCCATATAAACGCACTTTTTTTCCTATAGCAGCTTCTGGCGTTCCGAAGAGATTTTCAGCAACCTCATTTCCTAACACGGTAACGGGAGCTCCACTATTTGATTCCGCTTCATTAAAAAATCTTCCTTCTTCCAGTTGTAAAGCTTCAATAAAATAATAATCGCTCGTTACCGCTCCAATTTCTACACCTTGTACCTGTTTTCCGCCATAAGTTATGGGTTCTGGTTTTACATTTAGCGTGTAGGTGGTAGCGACGGTGTTGGGCAAGGTTCGTTTAAGATGTTGGTATTCGTCATAACTTACATCGGGAAATTGTTCTCTCTTCCATTGCGGAATATCGCTAGGAGCAAAAGAAAACCGCATAATGATAATGGTACTCGTATCAAGCGAACTTAAACTTCCTTTAATTTCTTTTTCCAAAGAATCTACAGCGGCCAAAATGGCGATAATTGAGAAAATCCCAATCGTTACCCCTAGTAAAGATAAGAAGGTTCGCAACTTGTTGTTTCTTAATGCGTTTATCGCAAAAAACAAGCTTTCTTTAAGGATTCTCAGGTAAATTAACATAGGTGTTGGATCGTCAATTTGTAATGCCGTTTAAAGATAGGACGTTTTGTTGATTTTTTTGTTACAACTTTTACTGAAAAATGAGTATTTTGGCTAGCTTGTTTTGGCATAAAAATATTACTTTCGCAGTTTTAAACAACACAACAACATGAGCGATATTAAAACTGCAAAATCAGCATTAATTTCAGTATTTCATAAAGATGGTTTAGCGCCTATCGTAAAAAAGTTAGACGAGCTTGGCGTAACCATTTATTCTACCGGTGGAACCGAAACATTTATTAAGGATTTAGGGATAAACGTAGTTCCTGTAGAAGAGGTAACTTCGTATCCATCCATTTTAGGCGGAAGGGTAAAAACACTTCACCCAAAGGTTTTTGGTGGAATTTTAAATCGTCAGGATAATGAGAGTGATGTCGCAGAAATGGAACAATATGAAATTCCGCAGTTAGATATTGTGATTGTAGATTTATATCCGTTTGAAAAAACCGTAGCTTCCGGAGCCTCAGAACAAGATATAATAGAGAAAATAGATATTGGTGGTATTTCTTTAATTCGAGCTGCTGCAAAGAATTTTAAAGATGTTCTTTGTGTTTCTTCTATGACTGATTACGATGAATTTTTACAAGTAATTTCTGAGGGAGAAGGTAAAATAAGTTTAAAAGACAGAAAGCGTTTTGCTGCCAAAGCTTTTAATGTTTCTTCACACTACGATACGGCGATTTTTAATTACTTCAATGCAGAAAATGAAGAAGTAGTTTATAAAGCCAGCATCAACGAAGGAAAAAAATTACGTTACGGAGAAAACCCTCATCAAGAAGGTTATTTCTTTGGTGATTTTGATGCGATGTTCGATAAACTTCACGGAAAAGAACTTTCGTATAACAACCTGTTGGATGTAGATGCGGCTGTGAATTTAATGAACGAGTTTAAAGGAGAAGCACCTACATTTGCTATTCTAAAACATAATAACGCTTGTGGTTTAGCACAACGAGAAACACTTCATCAAGCTTATGTAGATGCTTTAGCGGGAGATCCCGTTTCTGCTTTTGGCGGAATTTTAATTAGCAATACGAACGTGGATGCGGCTACCGCAGAAGAAATTCATAAATTATTTTGTGAAGTTGTGATTGCTCCATCTTATGACGAAGCAGCGTTAGAAATTTTAAAAGGAAAGAAAAATAGAATTCTTTTAATTCAGAAAGAAACTGAGCAGCCTAATAAAACGGTAAGAACTTGCCTAAATGGGGTTTTAGTTCAAGATAAAGACGCAAAAACTGATGCCGTTGAAGATTTAAAAGAAGTAACTGAAGAAAAACCAACTTCAGCTCAGGTAGAAGATTTACTGTTTGCCTCTAAAATTTGTAAACACACTAAATCGAATACTATTGTTTTGGCCAAAGGAAAACAACTTTGTGCTAGCGGGGCAGGACAAACTTCTCGTGTAGATGCTTTACGCCACGCTATAGAAAAGGCAAATTCATTCAATTTTGAGTTAGAAGGAGCAGTGATGGCGAGTGATGCATTTTTCCCTTTCCCAGATTGTGTGGAAATTGCAGGCAATGCCGGAATTAAATCAGTGATTCAACCGGGAGGTTCTATAAAAGATGAATTAAGTATAGAATATTGCAATAAAAACAATATTTCTATGGTTATGACAGGAACACGTCATTTTAAGCATTAATTTTCATACTTTTACACTACACCTCACAAGCATAATAATTTATGGGATTTTTTGATTTTTTAACTGAAGAGATTGCGATAGATTTAGGTACTGCCAACACGTTAGTAATCCACAACGATAAAGTAGTAGTAGATAGTCCCTCTATTGTCGCAAGAGATAGAATTACAGGAAAAATTATTGCAGCCGGAAAAGAAGCGGCGATGATGCAAGGAAAAACCCATGAAAATATAAAAACCATACGACCACTCAAAGACGGAGTAATTGCAGACTTTGATGCTAGTGAGCAAATGCTTACCCGTTTTATAAAAGAAATACCGGCATTAAAAAAGAAAATTTTTACTCCGGCATTAAGAATGGTTATTTGTATTCCTTCAGGAATTACCGAAGTAGAAATGCGTGCGGTAAAAGAAAGTGCAGAACGTGTAAATGGGAAAGAAGTTTACCTAATTCACGAGCCGATGGCTGCAGCAATTGGTATTGGTGTAGATATTATGCAGCCTAAGGGGAATATGATTGTAGATATAGGAGGTGGTACTACCGAAATTGCCGTGATTGCTTTGGGTGGAATTGTTTGTGATAAATCGGTGAAAATTGCCGGAGACGTTTTTACCAACGATATTGTTTACTACATGCGTACACAGCATAACCTTTACGTAGGAGAGCGTACCGCAGAAAAAATAAAAATTCAAATAGGGGCAGCCACAGAAGACTTAGAAGTTCCACCGGAAGATATGAGTGTTCAAGGCCGGGATTTGTTGACAGGAAAGCCTAAGCAGGTAGAAATTTCTTACCGTGAAATTGCCAAAGCTTTGGATAAATCGATTCTTCGTATTGAAGATGCCGTGATGGAAACCCTTTCGCAAACTCCCCCAGAATTAGCTGCTGATATTTATAATACCGGAGTATATTTAGCAGGAGGTGGTTCAATGCTTCGTGGATTAGATAAGCGTCTCTCCCAAAAAACAGAATTACCGGTATATATCGCAGAAGACCCGTTAAGAGCTGTCGTTAGAGGAACAGGAATTACATTAAAGAATATTGGTAAGTTCAAAAGTGTACTTATTAAATAGAAGCAGGTTAGTTTATGCAGCAAATCTTCAACTTTCTTATACGGCATAAGAATACCCTATTATTTCTGCTATTACTTTTCTTGTCTGTTTTATTTACGGTTCAATCGCATTCATATCATAAAAGTAAATTTATTAATTCGGCTAATTTCCTTACCGGAGGCGTTTATAATTGGGTGAATGATATCGATGAATATTTCAATTTAAAAGAATACAATAACCGACTTGTAGAAGAAAATAAATATTTACGTTCCCGCCTAGGCGAATTAAATGCTGAAAGTTCAGATACCATTTATCAAGATACTTCCAGTTTTGATAATCCTTATAAGTTTATTTCAGCAAAAGTTATTCGGAATCAGTTTTCCAATATCGATAATTATATTTTAATTAATAAAGGAAAGAAAGATAGCGTTCATAATGATTTGGGAGTAATTACCAGTAGGGGCATCGTCGGGATTGTAGAGGAAAGCAGTAATAATTTTTCTCGGGTAATTTCTATCTTAAATACTAATTCTTCCATTTCAGTTCAGCTAAAAAATACCAACCATTTTGGAAGTTTAGTGTGGAACGGGAAAGATCCAAACATCGTTCAATTAGAAGAAGTTCCGCGCCTAGCTCCGGTTCATAAAGGAGATACCATTACTACCGATGGCCGTTCGTATATTTTTCCTAAGGGAATTCCTGTGGGAGTGGTTGATGATTTCGAACTCGATGTGAACCAAAGTTATTATAAAATAGATGTACGCTTATTTAATGATATGACTAATATTGGCTACGTCTATATTATCGATAACCAAAATTTGGAAGAATTAAAATCTTTAGAAAAAGAAGAAAATGAATAAGCTGGTGCTCTCAAATATTACTCGGTTTATTCTTTTGATCTTACTACAAGTAACCATCTTAAGTAATATTAATTTTTTAGGGTTTATTAATCCTTACCTATATGTACTTTTCATTTTACTCTTACCGCTAAATTTAGATCATTGGAAAGTTATAATCTATTCCTTTCTCATTGGTATTATTATTGATGTTTTTCAAGATAGCGGAGGTATAAATGCTGCAGCGAGTTTAGTGGCGGCTTATTTGAGGCCCAATGTACTTAAATTTGCGTTTGGAGTAAGTTACGAGTTTCAGACCATTAAGTTTTACCAAACGCCTTTTGCTCAACGGTTAACTTATATTCTGTTAATAGTTTTTATTCATCATTTCGTGCTTTTTTCATTCGCATACTTTAATTTTACCTATATCTTGGAAATTTTAGAGAACACGCTATTCTCCGGCATTTTTACTGTTCTGTTAGTGGTGATTTCAATGATTTTATTTAGAAAAAGACGTCGATGAGAAGGATACTGCCTTACATACTTATTTCACTTACCGGATTTATATTTTTAGGGCGATTATTTTACTTGCAAATTGTAGATGATTCACTTGCTGTTTTATCACAGAACAATGCGATTAAGGTAGAATACGATTACCCGCAGCGCGGCTATATTTTTGATAGAAATGGAGAGCTTCTGGTCTCCAATCAGCCTTCTTATGATGTGATGGCCATTCCGCGGGAAGTAGAACCTTTTGATACCTTAGAGCTTTCTACACTGTTAAATATTACTCCCAAGAGGTTAGGTGAAAAGTTAGATAAAGCAAAAATTTACTCACCTAGATTACCTTCTGTAATCGTCCCACAATTGACTAAAGAAGAATATGCTTACTTTCAGGAAAAACTAAGAAAGTATGAAGGTTTTTATATTCAGAAAAGGTCATCTAGGGATTATCAAATAGATTACGGAGCTAATTTTTTAGGTTATATTTCTGAAGCTAATAATGCCGAAATCAATGGTAATTCTTATTATCAAGCCGGAGACTTAATTGGTCGGCAAGGAGTAGAAAAACAATATGAAGATATTCTCCGTGGAACAAAAGGGGTGAAGTACATTCAGAAAGACCGTTTTAATCGAGAAATCGGTTCTTATAAAGACGGAATTTACGATACGTTACCCGTAAAAGGAAAAGATATTACGCTTACTATCGATGCCGAATTGCAGGCCTATGGAGAAAAACTCATGGAAAACAAACGCGGAGGTATTGTTGCGATCGAACCTAAAACCGGAGAAATTTTAACGTTGGTAAGTGCGCCGGGTTACGATCCTGATTTATTGGTGGGAAGAAAACGGAGCAAAAACTTTACTAGACTCTGGTATGATACTATTGCCAAACCTTTGTATGACCGTAGTTTACAAGCGATGTATCCTCCTGGATCGCCTTTTAAAACCATGACGGCTTTAATTGCACTTCAAGAAAATGTCATTAGCACCCAAGAACGTATCGAGTGTCATCACGGCTTTTCTTACGGTCGCGCTTCTAGAATGAAGTGCCACAGCCATGTTTCACCTTTAAGTATGTCGCCGGCAATTGCGCATTCATGTAACGCCTATTTTGGGAAAGTTTACCGACGGATTATTGAAAAGTATGATACTCCTCAAGCCGGAATGAACGCATGGCACGACCATTTAGCAAGTTTTGGATTAGGAAACTTTTTGGGAAATGACTTACCTGTTGGACAACCCGGAAGAATCCCCGATGCCGAATATTATAACAAATGGTATCCCGAAAATCGTTGGCAAGCCACCTATACTTTATCTAATGGGATCGGACAAGGTGAAGTCGCTACAACGCCAATTCAATTAGCAAATATGACGGCTGCCATCGCCAATAGAGGTTGGTATTATACACCACATATTCTAAAAGAAATTGATGATAATCCCATCAAAGATGAGAAATATACTACAAAAAATATAACTACCATTGATGCCAAAAACTTTGAGCCGATTATTGAAGGAATGTTTGGTGTTTACGAATATGGAACCGCTCAATTTCTACAAATACCCGGTGTTGAAATCTGCGGAAAAACAGGAACTGCTGAGAATTATACAAAAATTGATGGTGAACGCGTTCAACTCACAGACCATTCTATATTTGTAGCTTTTGCTCCTAAAGATGACCCTAAAATTGCTATTGCAGTTTTTGTAGAAAATGGTTATTGGGGTTCTCGTTATGGAGGGAGAATTGCCAGTTTAATGATTGAAAAATATTTAAAAGATGAAATTAGCCGAACCGATTTAGAATCTTGGGTAATGTCTCACAGCCTAGAAGATGAGTATGAAAAACCCTATAGTGGCGAACCTTTTAAAATCAATCAGTAAATGAATAAAAGCACTGGTTTCGATTGGATTACTATTTTACTGTTTTTATTGCTGGTCGCTTTTGGATGGGTAAATATTTATTCAGCCTCATTAAATGAAGGAGCTCAAGGTTTTTTCGATTTAAGTCAGACATACGGTCGGCAAGGTTTGTTTATTGGCTTGAGTGTAGTTCTTGTGATTTTTATTCTTTCTGTTGAAGCTAAGTTTTACGAACGTTTTTCGAGTATTATTTACCTAGCTTCATTACTTTCCCTTTTGGGACTGTTTGTTTTCGGAAAAACTATTTCCGGAGCAACCTCTTGGTATTCGTTTGGTAGTTTTAGTATTCAACCCTCAGAATTTGCTAAAGCCGCCACGGCTTTAGCCTTGGCAAAATATTTAAGTGATATTCAAACCAATATCAAATCCTTTAAACACCAACTCGGAGCATTTTTAATTATCAT
Organism: Mesonia oceanica; assembly: GCF_902499555.1. Taxonomy (GTDB): domain Bacteria; phylum Bacteroidota; class Bacteroidia; order Flavobacteriales; family Flavobacteriaceae; genus Mesonia; species Mesonia oceanica. Next base: position 245,665 of record NZ_CABVMM010000006.1, on the reverse strand, counting down.
TTTACCGGCCTTAATTATAGTTCCACAGCCTGACCCGGGTAGTGCAATAGTATATGCCGCTTTCTTTTTTCCTTTATATCGAGAAGGCCTTTCAGTGGGGTATTTATTAGTCGGTTTATCCTTAATTTTGTTGTTCGTTTGTACCTTGCTTTTTGGGGCTGTTTGGGTGAGTTCTGGGGTTGTAGTATTGGCTTTAGCTATTTTGTTTTTTAATAGAAAAAAGAAGAAAAAACATATTGGGCGTTATGTGATGATCTCTTTAGTTTCGGTGGTATTTGCTTTTTCGGTGAATTATATTTTTCATAATGTTTTTGAACAACGCCACCGCGACCGTTTCAATATTGTTTTAGGTAAAGAAGTAGATAGTAAAGGTATAGGGTACAACACTAACCAAAGTGAAATAGCTATAGGTAGTGGAGGTTGGATCGGAAAAGGCTGGACGCAAGGAACCCAAACCAAAGGAAATTTTGTACCCGAACAACATACCGATTACATATTTAGTACCGTTGGTGAAGAGTGGGGTTTTGCAGGAAGTGCTGGGGTAGTCTTGTTATTTATAGCTTTATTAATGCGGTTGATTTTCTTAGCTGAACGTCAAAAATCTCAATTTAGTCGCGTTTATGGCTATAGCGTTGTAGGTATTTTATTTATTCACTTTTTAGTTAATATCGGGATGGTGATTGGTATTTTTCCAACCGTGGGAATTCCACTTCCTTTCTTTAGTTATGGAGGTTCCGGCCTTTGGGGATTCACCATTTTACTGTTTATTTTTGTCAAGCTAGACTCTAATAGAAAAGCCGCCTATTATTAATGGCTTTAACTTTTTTGTTGAATTTTTTCTGAAAGAAGTTCTTACCTTTAAGACTTCAGAAAAGCAACTATGAGTCACGTCGTTATTATCGGAAACGGAATTGCAGGCATTACTGCTGCTCGGCATATCCGTAAATTTTCTGATAAACAAATCACCGTTATTTCTGCAGAAACTGACTATTTTTTTTCTCGAACTGCTTTGATGTACGTTTATATGGGACATCTAAAGTTTGAGCACACGCAGCCTTATGAAAACAGGTTTTGGAAGAAAAATAGAATCGATTTAAAGCAAGCTTATATCGAGGAGGTTGACTTTAAAAATAAAAAGTTATTTTCAGCAGTAGGTGAAGAAATTGCTTACGATCAACTCATTTTAGCCACGGGTTCTGTGACTAATTTTAGAGGATGGAAAGGTCAAGAAATTGATGGAGTTCAAGGTCTGGTGAGCAAACAAGATTTAGAATTACTGGAAAAGAATTCAACCAACTTAACACATGCGGTGATTGTAGGCGGTGGTTTAATTGGTGTTGAGTTAGCCGAAATGCTCCACACCAGAAAAATAGAAGTTAGCATGCTAGTACGCGAACCTCATTTTTGGGGAAGTGTATTACCGAAAGAAGAAGGAAAATTAATTAGCAAGCATATTCAACAACACGGGATCAATTTATTGTTTGAAACTGAACTCGATGAAATCATCGCTGATGCCAACAATCAAGTAAAAGCTATTATCACAAAAAGCGGTCAGCAAATCGAGTGTCAATTGGTAGGGGTTGCTACCGGTGTAAAACCTAACATTTCATTTCTAAAAAACACAGAATTAGAAACCGATAAAGGGATTTTAGTCAATAGAAATCTCGAAACTAATATTTCTGATGTTTATGCCATTGGTGATTGTGCCCAACAGCGAGAAGCTATTGGAAATAGAAAACCGGTTGAAGCCGTTTGGTATACCGGAAGAATGATGGGCGAAGCGGTAGCACAAAGTATCTGTGGGAATCCTACGGCATACCATCCCGGGAATTGGTTCAATTCTGCTAAGTTTTTCGATATCGAGTACCAAACCTATGGTTGGGTATTTCCGAAACAGAAAGAAGGCTTTTCCGATTTTTACTGGGAAGATGAAAAAAATGAACGAGCACTTCATTTTCAATATAAAACCGATTCCAAAGAATTTGTAGGAGTTAATGCTTTCGGGATTCGTTTACGTCATGAAATTCTTGACGCTTGGTTAACCGAAAAATTATCCATAAAAGAAGTGATTCAGCAATTCTCAAAAGCCAATTTTGATAAAGAATTTTCGAAGAAATTTTCAAGACAACTGCAAAAAGCTTTTCAGCAATCACAATTACAAAATGCTTAATTTATGAGTAGAGTTCAATACAATATGGCTTTATCGGGGCAACCGCCACAAGAGTTAAGTGTTTGGCAAAAAGTGTTTGTGTTTATAGGAATGCTGGGACTTTTAGTATTGCTATTGGCTACATTCAATTACCAATTTCCGAATAAAACTTTATGGTTAAGCCTTTCCTTAGGGAGTATTTGTATAGGAGTAATTGGCTTTTCATGGTCGCTATATGGCGATAAACCTAGTGGAATTAAAAATGATGGCGTTTGGTTCAAACCCTTGACTTCTCGCGGACTTTGGGCTTGGCTTTTTGGTATTTTTATTACCCTTTTTTACGTCGTTCTTTATTTCTTTCCGCAGTATTTAGGACTAAATGCGGATGCAGAAAATACCGGACTAATCGTATTATTCGATCCGTTGAGTTATGCCTTAAGCGGAAACCCAGCCAGCCAGTGGTTTATGTACGGAACTTTATATACCCTTTCCATTTTAATTTTTGGAATCAAATTTATTTGGAAATACCGTCATAGTCAGTACGAAGTGATTCGAACCCTTTCGGTCATGTTTTTTCAAACCGCTTTCGCCTTTATTATCCCGGAATTGATGGCACGTTTGAACGGAGAAAGCTTGCAGCTTCCGTATTACGATTTAAAGAATATCTGGCCGCTTAATTATTATAATTTTGAACAGTATCGTATCGATGGATTTCTTAATTCAGGAACCATAGGTATGGCATTGCTCATTTTTGGTGTGATTTCCATTTTTGTGATTACGCCCATTCTTACTTATAAATATGGCAAACGTTGGTATTGCTCTTGGGTTTGCGGTTGCGGTGGTTTAGCGGAAACAGCCGGTGATCCTTTTCGGCAGTTAAGCGATAAACGACAAATTGCTTGGAAAGTGGAACGTTGGGTTGTGCATAGTGTGGTGGTTTTTGTCACTTTGATGACTACTGCCGTTATCTACTCCTACTTAGATTATGATGCTGCGAAATACTGGTTGAACAAAGATATATTTCTAGGCTTGGTAGCTTTGTTACTCACGCTTGTTTTTGCTTGGGCAATGCTTTTTAGAAGAGAAGAATTGCAAAAAGACGCTCAATACGGAGCGATAGGTTATTTCGTCATCATTATAGGTTTGCTCACTATTCACTTTTTCTGGGGAAGTCAATTATTTCTTTTTCAAGCAGAAACTTTGCGTACAACCTATGCATTTTTAATAGGTTCAGTGTTTAGTGGTGTTATTGGAGTTGGTTTTTATCCTATTTTTGGGAATCGGGTTTGGTGCCGTTTTGGTTGTCCGATGGCTGCTATTTTGGGCTTTCAGCAACGTTTATTTTCAAAATTTAGAATTACTACCAATGGCGGACAATGTATTTCCTGCGGAAATTGTTCTACCTATTGCGAAATGGGAATCGATGTTCGTGCCTATGCACAAAAAGGACAAAACATCGTGCGTTCTTCTTGCGTGGGCTGCGGAATTTGTGCTGAAGTTTGTCCGCGTGGCGTTTTAAAATTAGAAAACGATTCCCCTGAAGGAAGAATTAATCCGAAAGATGTACTTTTGGGCAACGATGTAGATTTGATGAACTACGTCAACCAAAAGTAATTCATGAAAAATCCCCGCATAAAAGTCATCATTCCTGCTTTTAACGAAGAAGATTCGATAGCCTTAGTCATTAAGGATATTCCTGAGGTAGTAGACGAAGTAATAGTGGTGAGCAATAATTCTACCGATAAAACCGAAGAAAATGCTCGCAAAGCCGGCGCTAAGGTGCTAACCGAAACTCGAAAAGGTTATGGTTATGCTTGTTTAAAAGGGATGGAGTATGTTGCCCATCAAGCTGAAAAACCGGATATAATTGTTTTTTTAGATGGGGATTATAGCGATTACCCGGAGCAACTCACAAAAATTATTCAACCTATCCTTCAGGAAGATATTGATTTTGTAATCGGAGCTAGAGTTGACCGACTTAGGGAAGAAGGTTCGATGACGTTTCCACAAATTTTTGGAAATTGGTTGGCCACTCGATTAATGCGTTTGTTTTTTGGAGCAAAGTCTACCGATTTGGGTCCGTTTCGAGCCATTAAATATGAAAAATTATTGGCGCTGAATATGGAAGATAAAACCTATGGTTGGACGGTAGAAATGCAATTAAAAGCCATTAAGCAAAAACTTTCGTATGTAGAAGTGCCCGTTAATTACAGAAATCGAATTGGAGTTTCTAAAGTTTCCGGTACGCTAAAAGGAGCCGTGATGGCCGGTGTTAAAATTTTAGGTTGGATTTTTAAATATAGTTTTAAATAATAATGATGGGGCTTTTGAAGTACTTAAGAAAAGTATCGTCACCCTGAACTTGATTCAGGGTCTCATCCACAATTTTTTGTTTTAAATGCTATATGAGGAGATTCCGGATAAAGCCCGCCTGCCGGACGGGCAGGTCCGGAATGACGAAAATAAAATATTAGAATAAAAAAAATCTCCTTTTAATACATTAAATAAAGAAAGCAAAAAGCTTTTATGATTATAAGTATTCTTACACTTTATACACTTGCATTACTAGTTGTGTTTCTTTATGCTATTGCGCAATTGCAGTTGGTTTTTAATTATCTCAAAGCGCAAAAAATAAAGGATACTGCCGAAAAGTTCAATTTTAAGAATGAAGAAGAAATTCCGTATGTGACGATTCAGCTTCCTTTGTATAATGAAAAATATGTAGTAGAGCGATTATTGAAAAATATTGTTCAACTCGATTATCCCAGAGAAAAGTTAGAGATACAGGTGTTGGACGATTCTACCGACGACTCTGTATTGCAAAGCCATCAATTAGTCGAACGATTTAAAGCTGAGGGGGTTGATATTCAACATATCATTAGAACACATCGAAAAGGTTTTAAAGCCGGTGCTTTAAAAGAAGGTTTACAGATTGCCAAAGGAGAATTTATCGCCATTTTTGATGCCGATTTTATGCCGAAAAAAGATTGGTTGCAGCAAACGATTCCTTATTTTAAAAATGAAAAAATAGGCGTAGTGCAAACCCGTTGGACGCATTTAAACCGGGATTATTCCTTAATCACAAAAGTACAGGCTTTTGCTTTAGACTTTCATTTTATTTTAGAACAGGTCGGGAGAAGCTTTGGTAAACATTTTATCAACTTTAATGGAACTGCCGGTGTCTGGCGGAAATCATGTATTCTCGATGCCGGAAATTGGCAAGGCGATACGCTTACTGAAGATTTAGATTTAAGTTACCGGGCGCAATTAAAAGGATGGCAATTTAAATATTTACAACACGTGGAAACGCCTGCGGAATTGCCCATGGTGATGAGTGCTGCGCGGTCCCAACAATTTCGATGGAATAAAGGCGCAGCAGAAAATTTTCAGAAAAATTATGGTCAATTGTTCCGAAGTAAAAAGCTTTCTTGGACGACTAAATTTCACGGTTTTTTTCATCTGCTGAATAGTTCTATGTTTTTTTTGGTCTTAATTATTGCGGTGTTAAGTGTTCCGTTGTTATACATCAAAAATCAGTTTCCAGAATATAACTTTTACTTTTATGTGATGGCATTTTTAGGAATAAGTACGTTAATTTTCTTTGTTGCTTACTTCATCACATTTTCTAAAATTCACGAGAAAGAAAAAATGAACTTCCTCAAATTTGTAAGGATGTTTTTTGCTTTCTTTTCTATAGCGATGGGATTATCGGTGCATAATACATGGGCCATTTTAGAAGGACATTTTGGTAAGAAATCTTCGTTTATAAGAACGCCAAAATTCAACATTACCCATTTAAACGATTCTTGGAGAGAGAATCAATACTTAAAAAAATCTTTCAGTTTCACGCAGTTGTTAGAATTAGGATTGTTTTTCTATTTTGCTTTTGCTATTTACAGTGCATTTAAAGTTAACGATTTTGGATTGTTGGTGTTTCATATCATGTTGTTCTTTGGTTTTGGGTTTGTCGCTTGGAAGTCATTTTTTCCTAACTTCCAGTTCCTGAAAAAGCGAAAGTAGGTTGCTGAAGAATAGTTTAAAATACCATAAATTTTCCGTTCTAATGATGTTGGCGGTTATCGCCATGTATTTCACTTTTGCTTATGATTTGGTGAGGAGTGATTTTATAAAGCTAATTAGTTTATACACCGCTTTATTTCTTCTCAGTTTTAAACTGATTCAGCTTCAAAAATTAAACTGGAAATTATTATTGGGATTAGGCATAGTGTGCCGATTGATTTTTCTGTTCGCAATTCCCAATTTGTCACAGGATTTTTACCGATTTATCTGGGACGGAAGATTAATTGCTCAAGGAATCAACCCTTATCTTTCGACGCCACAGCAATGGATGCAATCCGGAAATTTTGAAGTAATTGAACAATCCAGACAATTAGTAGAAGGAATGCAAGCTTTGAATGCAAGCCATTTTACCAATTATCCGCCGGTTTCACAGGGGGTATATGCCTTGGCAGGAATGTTATTTCCTAAAAGTATTTTGGGAAGTGTAATCGTGATGCGTTTGGTGTTAATTTTTGTAGATATCATTACCTTTATTTTTATATGTAAATTACTAAAACGCTTAGCGTTGCCTACTCACCAAGCCTTTTGGTATTTTTTAAATCCGTTGGTGATTATTGAACTTACCGGAAATTTACATTTTGAAGGTTTAATGGTCATGTTTCTCGTAATTTCTTTTTACTTCTTACTGAAGAAGAAATGGATTTGGGCAGCTGTTTTATTCGGGTTTTCTGTTTCGGTAAAGCTTTTGCCTTTGGTGTTGCTACCTTTATTTTTTCACTATTTTAGAAAACAAGAAAAACTCAATCTTTATAAACTAATTGGTTTCTATGGAGTTACATTTTTAACCGTTCTACTAACTTTCCTTCCTTTTCTTTCGGTAGAATTGATTCAGAATTTTGGAGATTCTGTGGCCTTATGGTTTACTAAGTTTGAATTCAATGCGAGTGTCTATTATCTAATTCGGTGGATTGGTTTTCAGACGATAGGTTGGAATGTAATCGGAATTGTCGGGAAGATTTTACCAATAGTGATTTTATTAGGAGTTTTAGTAGTGAGCTTTTTCAGGAAAAATAATTCAGAAAAAATACTTTTAATAAGTATGCTTTTTGCTTTTAGTATTTATTTTCTGCTTTCAACGACCGTTCACCCTTGGTATGTAGTTACACCGTTGGCCATTTCAATTTTTACACGCTATAAGTTTTTAGTAGTCTGGTCGTTTACTGTTATTTTTAGCTATAGTGCTTATGGGTTAACCAATTTCGATGAAAAGTTATGGCTAGTGGTTTTAGAGTATTTATTGGTAATTGGCTTTTTGATTTATGAATGGAAAAAAGAAAAATTGCGTTTTAGCTAATTACGATAAATCATTAATAATTTCTATAATTTGTTTTTCTAAAACAGGAATATCATTTACAGCTGTTTCCCAAATGGTATCTAGTTGAAGTCCAAAATATTCATGGGTCATGAAATTTCTCATAGCTTTCATTTCTTTCCAAACCACTTCAGGGTATTTTGTTTTTAAATTGTCTGAGATATGGCTTGAAGCTTCGCCTATAATTTCAAAATTTCGGATTAAAGCATCTTGTTCAATCCAATGACTTTCAAATCGTTCATAGTTGTTAAGAAGAGTTACCAACTTATTGATTTTTTCAATACAATCTTTGATATGAGTTAGCCTAAATAAATCTTTATCAATTCCCATAAATAATTTTTACCTCATTTAAAACATGAGATTTTAATTGAGGGTGAAGGTATTTTTCAGAAATAAGGTCAACTTTTCTATTTAATTTTTTTTGAAGATGTTCTTGAAGCTGAATTAATTTGAATAGTCCAATAGTCTCATTAAATTGATATAAAATATCGATATCACTCTCAGGAGATTCTTCATTTCGAGCTACAGAACCAAAAATTCCTATTTTAGAAGGCTTAAATGGTTTCATAGCTTCTACAATAATCTTTATTTGCTCTTTATTAATCATACTCAAAAATAATAAAATAAAGATATAATTGTGGCCTAATTATCCTTCGCTTTTACACCAATATAAATATTACGAATATAAATAATAGAACCTCCGGCGTGGGAAGCAAATAAAACCGGGTCTTCTCGCATCACTGCATAGTAAATAAGAATAGCGGAACCCACCAAGCTCATGACCCAAAAAGTAGTGGGTAAATTAGATTCATGTTCTTGTTCAGAATGATACCATTGGTAAAGAAACCTTCCTGTATAAATAATTTGACCAATCACACCAATCACCATTAGCCAGGTAGCAATACCTTCTTCGTTTTGCTGGGAAAAGAGCAACCCAAAATTAATATCTGCCCAAAAAATAGCATAGAACACAGCAAAAACGGGGAATCCAAGAATGAGTGCTTTAAATAAGAATGAGGTTGGTTTCCATTGATCTTGAAGTTGAAGATTACGAATAAACACGTAATAGATAATTACTTGTCCCAACATAATCGAAAAATCTTTTCGTAAGTAACCGTAAATAAAAAATAGAATAGCAGCAATTAAACTTAATTTCCAGAAAATAGTGGGGGTTTCAAGTTTTTTAGATTTCTCTGATTTAAACCACTGAATAATAATTCTGGAAGCAAAAATAAGTTGAGAAGTAAATCCTACCGCATAAATCATCCAATCACTCATAAACTAAAGTTTTCAGCAATAACGTAATTTGTCAATCAATTAAATAACTTTTAGTAAAAGCTTATTATTTATGAGGGCTAATTTTCCTTACTTCATATAGATCTTTTCTACGGTCTTTTAGGTTATGAACGCTACCAAAAGTATGTAATTCCCTGAGTAAATCGATATCTACGTCAGCGACGAGAATCATTTCTGCATTGGGTGTAGCTTCCGCTTTAATTCCGTTAGAAGGGAAAGCAAAATCACAAGGTGTAAATACAGCAGATTGCGCATATTGGATATCCATATTATGTACATTTGGTAAATTTCCCACGCTTCCTGCAATCGCTACATAGCATTCATTTTCTACCGCTCGGGCTTGTGCGCAAAGTTTTACACGGGAATACCCGTTTTGGGTATCGGTTAAAAACGGAACAAATAAAATGTCCATTCCTTCTTCCGCTAATAATCGGGATAGCTCTGGGAATTCAACATCATAGCAAATCAAAATTCCGATTTTACCACAATCGGTATCAAAAGTTTTGACAATATTCCCGGTTTGCATTCCCCAAACCTTAGCTTCATCTGGGGTTACGTGAATTTTTTCAAAACGTTCTACACTACCGTCACGTTTACAAAGATAACCTACATTATAAAGTTTGCCATCAATCATTTCCGGCATACTTCCCGAAATAATATTAATGTTATAAGAAACAGAAAGTTCAGAAAAACGTTCAATTATCGTATCGGTAAATCCAGCCAATTCTCGAATGGCTTCCGGTTCACTCATATGATTATAAGCTGCCATCAACGGAGCATTAAAAAACTCTGGGAACAAGGCGAAATCTGAGCGGTAACCGGCAACGGTATCAATAAAATATTCAGCTTGGTGCATTAAATCTTCTAAGCCTTCGTAAGTACGCATTTGCCATTGAATTAAACCTAAACGAACCACACTTTTATTGGCCGATGGTTTTTTGCTGGGTTTGGTATAATACACATTATCCCATTCCATTAAAACGGCATATTCCCCAGAATCGTCATCACCTTCTAAGTAGCCTTTTAGAATGCGGACTGGATGAAAGTCATTGGACAGCTGAAAATTCAGCACCGGGTCGTGAATTTCTTTGGAACGGACTTTTTCAATATACTGAAGCGGACTAATATCTTTGGAAAACTTATGATAATTAGGGATCCGACCGCCGAAAACAATTCCTTTTAAATTAAGGTTTTCACAAAGCTCTTTTCGGTAATCGTAAAGACGCCTACCTAAACGTAGGCCGCGATAATCGGGTTTAATGAAAACGTCAATTCCGTAAAGCGTATCGCCATCTTCGTCATGGATTTTAAAGGAAGTATCTCCTGCAATATCATCGTAGGTATGATTATCGTCAATTTCATTAAAATCAACAATTACAGAAAGCGCGCATCCGGCGATATCACCATTTACTTTAATCACAATTTGCCCTTCTGGGAAAAGCGAAATCAATTTCCCGATTTCATCTAATTTCCAATACGAATTGGGCATCGAGAGGTAAGCCGCTTCGGTAGCTTCTTTCAATTCTTCAAAATCCTCTAGTGTGAGGTATTTTAACTCTACATTTTCAATTTTTTCCATCTTCAATTATTTTGGGAGCTACCACAAGGGTCGGACTTTCGGCAGTCGCTTTTTTGTCTGTTAATACCTTTCGAGTGAAGTTTATCCTGAACGATAGTCGAAGAGTTCAAGGTGACATCATAAAAAGAGCTTCAACAAAGCCTTAATCCCTAGCGCGTTCTATATTAATAATATAAAAGCTTTTATTTAATAATAAGTGTTTATAAAAGCCTACTGGTTTTTCAACAAGCAGGCTTCAAGTTTTGATGAACTATTTTTCTTTCAATGAATTAGTTTAAAACAGTTCTTACATATCTAACAAATACGCAAAAATCAATGGCGCTACAATTGTAGCATCACTTTCAATAATAAATTTTGGCGTATCGATATCAAGTTTCCCCCAAGTAATTTTTTCATTAGGAACAGCTCCTGAATACGAACCATAACTCGTGGTAGAATCTGAAATCTGACAGAAATAACTCCAAAACGGAGTGTCTGTACGTTCCATATCCTGATATAACATTGGTACCACGCAAATTGGGAAATCTCCGGCTATACCACCACCAATTTGGAAGAAACCAATTCCGTTTTTAGAATTATCGGTATACCAATCGGCTAAGAATGTCATATATTCAATACCCGATTTCATCGTGCTGGCTTTTAATTCGCCTTTTAACACGTAGCTGGCAAAAATATTGCCCATCGTACTGTCTTCCCACCCGGGAACTACAATAGGTAAGTTTTTTTCTGCAGCGGCATACATCCAAGAATCTTTTAAATCGATCTCGTAATATTCTTCTAACACGCCACTTAATAACATTTTGTACATAAATTCGTGAGGAAAGTAACGCTCACCTTTTTCTTCGGCATCTTTCCAAATCTTGAAAATATGTTGTTGCAAACGTCTAAAGGCTTCTTCTTCCGGGATACAAGTATCGGTGACACGATTTAAGCCGTTTTCTAATAAATCCCATTCTTCTTTAGGGGTAAGGTCACGATAATTAGGAACGCGTTTGTAATGAGAATGCGCTACTAAATTCATAATATCTTCCTCTAAATTGGCTCCGGTACACGAAATGATATGTACTTTATCTTGGCGAATCATTTCTGCGAAAATTTTACCAAGTTCTGCCGTACTCATTGCACCTGCAAGCGAAACCAACATTTTTGCTCCGCCATTAAGTTGCTCTTCGTAAGCTTTTGCCGCATCTACTACCGACGCTGCATTAAAGTGTAAATAATATTTTTGTATAAATTCTGAAATTGCTCCTTTGCTCATTTTTTTATTTTTAAATGTCAATTCAATCCTTTGGCTAACGCTTAGAATAAATTTAAGTTCAGCATTTTTTTAAAGTCTGAATGTTAAACTTCCTGTTCTAGAATATGTTTGAACTGACAAAAATGGTTGATGTATTTTTAATCTGGTTTTAATGAAATGAATTTTTATTCATCATCATCTTCGCCATCATAATCTTCATATTTAAACTTATAGCTTAGCATTTTATAGTAAAGCTTAGCAGCAAGGAAATCTGAAGATTTTTCATTAGAATTAGGACATAGTTCAACAATGTCAAAACCTACCACGTTTTTCTTTTTAAAGATCATTCTTAAAAAATCTAAGGTTTCATACCAAAACAATCCACCTGGTTCTGGAGTTCCTGTAGAAGGAAGAATAGAAGGGTCGAACGCATCTAAATCGATGGTTAAAAAAACGTTTGGCGTCATTTGTCCGATGGCATCATCCATCCAATCTTCATATAAATCATGGGCAAAATAAACCTGATTTTCATCCATATAATCCAGTTCTTCCACATCCATCGAACGGATTCCTACTTGAATTAAGTTGGTGGTTTTACTAGCTTCATGAACGGCACAAGCATGATTACACGTAGAACCTTCATATTCTTTACGTAAATCGGCATGGGCATCAATTTGTACGACGGTTAAATCTTCAAAAGCTTCATTAAAAGCGCGAATAGTTCCGATAGAAATAGAGTGTTCCCCACCAAATAAGGTGACAAACTTTTCTTGCTGAATGTAGTTTTTAGTGGTTTTATAAACCGTATCTACCATTTTTTCAGGAGAAGAATTTTCAGTTACCGGCGGAGCTAGATATACGCCTTTTTTATACACCTCAGAACGGGTTTCAATGTCATAAAGCTCCATGTTTTCAGAAGCTTCTAAAAATGCCTGCGGACCTTTATCGGCGCCTTTTTGCCAAGTGCTCGTGCCATCATAAGGTACAGGGATTAATACTACTTTTGCTTCGTCTAAACGAGCATACTTGTCCGGGATTCCCGCGTAGTTTTTCTTAGTTGTCATGGTAACCTAAAATTTTAAGTAAGTCTTCACTTTTTTGTTGTTCACTAAATAATTTGGTGGAAATATTTCCATTTTCATCTTTATTGATCAAGATATGTTTGGGTGAGGGGATTAAACAGTGTTGTAATCCTCCAAAACCGCCGATAGTTTCTTGATAGGCTCCTGTATTGAAGAAACCGATATATAAAGGTTTTTCTTTTTTAAATTTTGGTAAATAAATAGCGTTCATGTTTTGTTCGCTATTGTAATAATCATCGCTATCACAAGTTAAACCGCCTAACAATACGCGCTCATATTCATCATTCCATCGGTTCACGGCCAGCATAATAAAACGCTTGTTAATGGCCCAAGTGTCTGGTAAAGTCGTAATGAAAGAGGAGTTAATCATATTCCATTTCTCACGGTCGTTTTGCTGTTTTTGGTACAATACTTCGTAAATCGCTCCACCGCTTTCCCCAACCGTAAAACTTCCAAATTCGGTAAAGATATGCGGTACGGGAACTTCTGCTTCTTGACAAGCTATATTAATTTGATTGATAATTTCATCTACCATATATTGGTAATCGTAATCAAATTGAAGCGAATTCTTAATCGGGAATCCTCCTCCTATATTCAAACTATCCAAGGTAGGACAAATGCGTTTTAGGCGAATATATACTTTTAAACATTTTAGCAATTCGTTCCAGTAATAAGCGGTGTCACGAATCCCTGTGTTGATGAAAAAGTGAAGCATTTTTAGTTCCACTTTGTCATTGTTTTTAATTTGTTCTTCGTAAAAAGGAACAATGTTTTTATAGCCAATTCCTAACCTAGAGGTATAAAACTCAAATTTAGGCTCTTCTTCTGATGCAATACGGATTCCTATTTTAAAATCATCTTCAATCTCTTCAGAAAGAAGGTCAATTTCTTCATAATTATCAATAATCGGAATACAATTTTTATGTCCGTTATTGATTAACCTTCCAATATTGGTAATGTATTGTTCACGTTTAAAACCATTGCAAATCACATAGGTGTCTTTATTGATTTTTCCTGATTTCTGAAGCTTCTCCACAATATTAATATCGAAAGCCGATGAAGTTTCAATATGAATATTGTTTTTTAAAGCTTCATCCAAAACATGTTGAAAATGGGAACTTTTAGTGCAATAGCAATAGTTGTAATTCCCATTATAATTATGTTTTTCAATAGCCTCAGCAAACCAATTTTTGGCTTTTTGTATATTCTCTGAAATTTTTGGGAGATAGGTGAACTTTAAAGGAGCACCATATTCTTTTATTAATTCCATGAGGTCAATTCCGTGAAATTGAAGCGAGTCTTCTTTTAAATCAAACTCTTCTTGTGGGAAATAATACGTTTGATCTATCAGATTGATGTATTTAGTATTCATTAATTTTGGTTGAAATAGATTCAGGTTTTGCTAAAATTACTTGAAATATATAAAAAGACGTGAAAATCAATCTTAAATTAAAGCAAAATTTGTTTTGAAGTAACCGGAATAAACGCCAGTTCTTGATAAAAAGAAGGTCTTAAAGCGGAAGCTAGCTTTAAAATTCGGGTATTTACCTGGTAAACTATTTTTGAAATTGACTTCCTCACGTTCAAAAATCCGAAACTATAAACAGTATTCAATATGTTCAGCTAAATGCGAAACAAATAAAATCTATTTTTTAATCTTGTGGAAGAGGTGAAATGTTAAAATTTTTCTTGTTCGTAAAATAATTTTAACATTCAAATACTTGTTAATTTTAAATAGCTACACTTATCTTTGTAAGAACAAGTTCATCTATAAATTGAAAATAAGTTATCAAGAAAGGCAGAGGGACTAGACCCAACGAAGCCTTAGCAACCCTTTTTCTATATCAAGTAGAAAAAGAAGGTGCTACATTCTACTGCAACAGCAGATAGATAACCAACTAAGAACTCTTTCCTTTTGTTCCTTTTTCTGATAGCTATTATATAAAATGCTATGAGTGAAATAAAGGAATTACTAACACAAAAAATATTAGTTCTCGATGGGGCGATGGGCACGATGTTGCAGCGCTACCAATTTTCTGAAGAAGATTTTCAGGGAGAACGTTTTAAAAATTGGCAGATTCCCGTAAAAGGGAATAATGATCTCTTATCGTTAACCCAGCCCAAAGCAATTGCAGAGATACATCAAAAGTATTTTGAAGCTGGGGCAGATATTGTAGAAACCAATACTTTCTCGAGTACCACCATTGCGATGGCCGATTATAAAATGGAACATCTGGTCGATGAACTCAATTATGAGTCGGCTAAGATAGCTAAAGAAGTAGCCCAAAAAATCACCGCACAGAATCCTGCAAAGCCTCGATTTGTCGCCGGGGCGATGGGACCTACCAATAAAACCGCCAGTATTTCGCCAGATGTAAATAACCCAGGTTTTAGGGCTATTTCTTTTGATGAATTACGCATCGCTTATAAGCAACAAGCATTAGCCTTACTCAAAGGTGGAGTTGATGTTTTGTTGGTTGAAACTGTTTTTGATACGCTCAATGCCAAAGCCGCACTTTTTGCTATTGAAGAAATCAAAGAAGAACAGCAAATCGAGATTCCCATCATGTTGAGTGGAACGATTACCGATGCTTCCGGAAGAACTTTATCGGGGCAAACGGCGGAAGCTTTTTTAATTTCTGTGTCACATATTCCTTTATTGAGCGTAGGGTTTAACTGTGCATTAGGCGCCAAACAGCTAACGCCACATTTAGAAATCTTGGCACATCGAACTTCTGTAGGCGTATCTGCTTATCCCAATGCCGGGTTGCCAAATGCTTTTGGAGAATACGATGAGTCGCCCGAAGAAATGGCCAGCCAGATTGAATTGTATCTTCAGAAAAACTTAGTAAATATTATTGGAGGTTGTTGTGGAACCACACCTGAGCATATCCATGCCATTGCTAGGGTGGCTGCCAAGTATTCTCCTCGAAAATTGGAAACTCCACGACTAATTTAAGGCAAAGCATGAACTTAACTACATCAACAGCATATAAAACTTATACAGAAATGAAGTCAAATTTTCGACCATTGAAACTTTCGGGCTTAGAACCTTTAGTGATTACTCCCGAAAGTAATTTTGTAAATGTTGGTGAACGCACCAATGTGGCAGGTTCTCGAAAGTTTTTACGTTTAATAAAAGAAGAAAAATTAGAGGAAGCTTTAGCTATAGCTCGTAATCAGGTTGAAGGAGGCGCGCAAATTATCGATATTAATATGGATGATGGTTTAGTCGATGGCAAAGAGGCGATGGTTAGGTTTTTAAACCTTATTGTTTCAGAACCTGATATTTCTCGAGTACCGATAATGATTGATAGCTCTAAATGGGAAATTATTGAAGCCGGATTGCAAGTGGTACAAGGCAAATGTGTGGTGAATTCTATTTCACTGAAAGAGGGCGAAGAAGAATTTTTAAACCACGCTAAAAAAATAAAACGCTACGGAGCCGCGGTAATCGTCATGGCTTTTGATGAAGTGGGGCAAGCCGATAATTATGAACGTCGTATTGAGATTGCTCAGCGATCTTACAATTTGTTAGTCCATAAAGTGAATTTTCCTCCGGAAGATATCATATTCGATTTAAACATTTTTCCGGTCGCCACAGGAATGGATGAACACCGAAAAAATGCCATTGACTTTATAGAAGCTACAAAGTGGGTTAAAGAAAACCTTCCTTATGTGAGTGTAAGCGGTGGGGTGAGTAATATCTCTTTTTCTTTCCGCGGAAATAATGCCGTTCGTGAAGCGATGCATTCGGTCTTTCTCTATCACGCTATTCAAGCCGGAATGAATATTGGCATTGTGAATCCAACCATGTTACAGGTGTATGATGATATACCCAAAGATTTATTGGCACACGTGGAAGACGTGATGCTCGACCGTAGGGAAGATGCTACCGAGCGTTTGCTGGAATTTGCAGAAACGGTGAAACACAATAAATCGGAAAAAAATAAAGTAGATTTATCATGGCGGGAAGAAGCCTTACAAGATAGAATTACACGGGCTTTGGTGAAAGGAATCGATACCTATATTGTAGAGGATGTAGAAGAAGCCCGGCAAAATTCCGAAAAGCCAATTCAAGTGATTGAAGGACATTTAATGACAGGAATGAATGTTGTTGGCGATTTCTTTGGAAGTGGGAAAATGTTTCTTCCGCAGGTCGTGAAATCTGCCAGAGTCATGAAGAAAGCAGTAGCTTACTTATTGCCATACATAGAAGAAGAAAAGTTGAAAAATCCTGCTTCCAAAGAAGAAAAAAGTGGGGCAGGTAAAATTTTAATGGCTACGGTAAAAGGTGATGTACACGATATAGGGAAGAACATAGTTAGCGTGGTGTTGGCTTGTAATAATTATGAAATTATTGATTTAGGAGTCATGGTTCCGCCTGAAAAAATTATTGCACAAGCCAAAGCGCAACAAGTAGATATTATTGGGCTAAGTGGTTTAATAACACCTTCGCTGGATGAGATGGTTTTTCTTGCTAAGGAAATGCAACGGCAAGATTTTGAAGTTCCATTGTTAATTGGTGGAGCTACTACTTCTAAGGCACATACGGCAGTAAAAATTGATGCAGAATATCAACATGCGGTGGTTCACGTAAACGATGCTTCTCGTGCGGTAACTTTAGTGGGGAATTTGCTGCAAAAGGAAACTGCTACTCAATATAAAACAGATTTAAAACTGAATTATGCTGAATTTAGAGAAAAATTTTTAAGCCGAACCAAAGAGAAAGAATACTTATCTATTGTTGAAGCAAGAAAAAATAAATTTCAGATAGATTGGAAGGAGGAAGATATTGTTCGACCGAATCAATTAGGAGTTCAGCTGATCGAAGATTTTGACTTAGAAAAACTGAAAACTTTTATCGATTGGACTCCCTTTTTTAGAAGTTGGGATTTACACGGGAAGTTTCCAGATATTTTGGAAGATGAGGTCGTTGGTCAACAAGCGACCAGTCTATTTGCTGATGCTAAAAAAATGCTTACCGAAATTATTCAGCAGAAACAATTAAAAGCCAAAGCCGTGTTTGGTTTATTTCCTGCCAATACCGTTGACGATGATGATATTTCAGTAAAAGATCCTGAAAATTCAGTAGAAATTATTCGGTTCAGAACGTTACGACAGCAACTCAAAAAATACAAAGGCAAACCCAATTTTGCATTGGCCGACTTTATAGCTTCACAGGACACTCAATTACAAGATTATATCGGTTGTTTTTGTGTGACCACCGGTTTTGGTACGCAAGAATTAGCCACAGCATTTGAAAAGAATTTAGACGATTATAATTCGATTATGATAAAAGCGCTTGCCGATCGTTTGGCAGAAGCTTTTGCTGAGTATTTACATTGGCAAGTCCGAACCAAAGATTGGGGATATGCTCGTGATGAGAATTTATCGAATGCTGAACTCATAAAAGAATCGTATAAAGGAATTCGACCCGCCCCGGGATATCCTGCTTGTCCTGATCATTTAGAAAAATTGAGTATTTGGAAGTTGTTGAAAGTGGAAGAAAATATTGGGGTGAAGCTTACTGAAAGTTTGGCCATGTGGCCGGCAGCAAGCGTGAGCGGTTATTATTTTGCACATCCTGAAGCACGCTATTTTGGATTAGGAAAAATAAAACCCGATCAGTTGGAAGATTTTGCCAATCGAACGGGAATTACCTATGAAAAAGCTGAAAAATGGTTAAGTCCTAATTTGGCTTAGAAAATATAAATAAAGACTAACGTCATACTGAACTTGTTTAACTACGTTGAATCTTCGATTTCAGCATCGCATCAAGATGAGATTTTCAAAGCGTTGATTAAAAGTAATTTAAAAAGTTTAGGGTGATAATTGTAAAAAAGTTAGAAAAATGAAAGTAGTAGATCATATTAAAAAAGCAAAAGGAAAGACTTTATTTTCTTTTGAAATTTTACCGCCTTTAAAAGGGCAGAATATTCAATCAATTTTTGATCATATCGATCCGTTAATGGAATTTCAACCTCCATTTATTGATGTAACCTATCATCGCGAAGAATATGTATATAAAGAACTTTCAGGAGGTTTGCTACAAAAGAAAGTAGTAAGAAAGCGTCCGGGAACAGTGGGGATTTGTGCGGCTATTCAAAACAAATATGAAGTAGATGCGGTTCCTCATATTTTGTGCGGCGGTTTCACCAAAGAAGATACCGAGAATTTTTTAATTGATCTCGATTTTTTGGGAATAGATAACGTCTTGGCTTTGCGTGGTGATGCAGTTAAAAACGAAACTTATTTTTCTGCTGAAAAAGAAGGGCACACCTTTGCAAAAGACTTGGTCAAACAGATTGTAGGTTTAAACAAAGGAGAATATTTAGATGAAGAATTGCTTAATAAGAGTAAGACCAATTTTTGTATTGGCGTTGCCGGATATCCGGAAAAACATATGGAAGCGCCAAGCTTAGATCAGGATGTATTGCGCTTAAAAGAAAAAGTAGCTGCTGGTGCTTGCTATATAGTTACACAAATGTTTTTTGATAATCAAAAGTATTTTGAGTTTGTAGATAAATGCAGAACAGCAGGAATTACGGTTCCTATTATTCCAGGATTAAAACCTTTGGCTACTAAACGACAACTTTCGATTTTGCCGCATCGTTTCCATGTAGATCTTCCTGATACCTTAACTTTAGAAGTGTTGAAATGTAAAACCAAAGATCAAGTCCGTCAAGTTGGAGTAGAGTGGTGTATCCAACAAAGTAGGGAATTGATTTCAGCAGGAGCTCCGGTACTACATTATTATTCTATGGGAAAAAGCAATAACATTCATAAAATAGCTAGCGAGTTGTTTTAATTATGCGGTGATTTTTACGGGTATAATAGATAAAACCATCCACCTAAATTTAAGTTAAAAAAAAATATACGTATCCGTTAACATGAATAAATCTTAATGAAATTATGAATGATATGTTTTTAAGAATATTTTATGTTAATTTATGATTTTCATGTATGAAATAGTTATATTGCTAGCAAACTATTGATAATGAAAAAACTTTACTTCTTTTTAAGCTTTTTATTGATTAGCTTTTTTGTTTCCGCTCAAAACGAACCTTTTATTACTACGTGGGAGGTTGAAGGTAATAACTTAAGTATAACCATTCCCACAGAAGGTGAAGGTTATAATTATACCGTAGATTTTGGTGATGGCACGGTTGTAAATAACCAGACAGGTGATGCTACCCATACTTATGATTCTGCAGGGGTTTATACAGTGAGTATTTATGGAGATTTTCCAAGGATACATTTTCCTAGTTCATTTTTAAGTAGTGAAAAATTAAAATTTGTAGAACAATGGGGAGATATAGAATGGACTTCAATGGAAAGAGCTTTTAAAGATTGTAAATATCTACAGATTAACGCTACTGATAGCCCTGATTTAACTCAAGTTACTAACTTGAGTAGTATGTTTGAACACTGTGAGAATTTAAATAGTAATATTAATGATTGGGATGTTTCAAATGTGACCAACTTTAATTCTATGTTTGAGCGTGCTTATAAATTTAATCAACCACTAGATAATTGGAATGTAAGTGATGCTGTTGCAATGGAGGAAATGTTTTTTGGCGCTCATAAATTTAATCAACCTCTAAACAGTTGGAATGTATCCAATGTAGAGAGTTTTAATTCTATGTTTGCGCATGCTTATAAATTTAATCAACCTCTGAATAATTGGGATATATCTAGTGTGACAAATTTGGATGATATGTTTCTGTTTGCCTATGAGTTTAATCAACCCCTAGACAATTGGGATGTATCTAATGTAATTTATATGTCGAGTATGTTCAATGGGGCAAGGAAATTTAATCAAGATATATCAAATTGGAACTTTAATAGTGAAATTTATGATTTTGGTTCTTTTCTTGGTGGGGCACTTATGTTTGATGTAAATAATTTTGAAGCTCTTTTACAAAGATTTATTGATTTAGATTTACAAAATTTTTCCCTATATGCGAATGGTGTATTTTATTGTGATGAAGTTGCTTATAATGTTTTGAACAATGATATGGGGTGGTACATAGAAGCAGAAACTATTACAAATTGTGGTAACTTTCCTGAAGCAGCATTTGTAACAAGGTGGAATATCGATATAGATGAAAATGATAATGTTACAATTAATTCATTAGGGGATGATTATAATTATAATATAGATTTTGGTGATGGTACTTCACAATCCGGTATTACAGGAGATATTACTCACACTTATACAGATAGTGGTTTCTATAGGATTATCATCACAGGTGAATTTCCAAGGTTTGAAATTTCAGATAGTAGGCTTATAGGTATAGATAACTGGGGAGCAATTGAGTGGCAATCTATGGAGAATGCTTTTTTGGGTAACGAAAGTAATATACTCATCTATGCTAACGATACGCCAGATTTAAGCCAAGTTACTAGTTTGAGTGGTATGTTTAAAGATTGCGAAAATTTCAATAGTAATATTAATGATTGGGATGTTTCTAATGTGAACAACTTTGATTATATGTTTAATGGTGCTAATTCATTTGATCAACCATTAAATAATTGGAATGTAAATAATGCTATTACAATGGAAGAAATGTTTTATGTAGCTTCTTCTTTTAATCAACCTTTAAGTGATTGGGATGTTAGTAATGTTTCTAATATGGATTCCATGTTTTATGTAGCTTCTTCTTTTAATCAATCCTTAAATGATTGGAATGTTAGTAATGTAGAAGACATGTCTCGTATGTTTAAAAGTGCTATGTCCTTTAATCAGCCTTTAGATCAATGGAATGTAAGTAATGTAGAAAATATGTCTAATATGTTTGATCGTGCTATGTCATTTAATCAACCTTTAAATGATTGGGATGTAAGTAATGTAACAAATATGAATTTTATGTTTATTGATGCTGTCTCCTTTAATCAGCCATTAAACAATTGGGATGTAAGTAGTGTTACTAGTATGAGAGAAATGTTTCGAGCAGGTCTTGATGGGAGTAACTTTAATCAGCCGTTGGAAGATTGGGATGTTAGTAATGTAATAGATATGAGTGGAATGTTTAATAGGGCTTTAGCTTTTAATCAGCCGTTGGAAGATTGGGATGTAAGTAACGTTACAGATATGAATTATATGTTTCGAGGTGCTATTTCCTTTAATCAACCTTTAAATCAATGGAATGTAAGTAACGTGCAAAATATGTTCAGTATGTTCAGTGGTGCTATTAGTTTCAATCAGCCATTAAATAATTGGGACGTTTCAAATGTAGTTGGTTTTAATAATGGTGATGGTTTTGGATCTATGTTTTATGAAGCTGAAAGCTTTAATCAATCATTGTATGAATGGGAATTTAATGTCTCAGATCTTTATGGTTTTTTAACAAGAACTAATCTAGATATTGTTAATTATGATTTGTTGCTTCAAAATTTAAGTAATTCAAATTTACAGAATGGTACTCTAGGGGCTGAAGATTTAAAATATTGTAATGAATCTGTACGTCAATATTTAATTGATGAAATGGGGTGGAACATTATTGGAGATATGTTTTCTGAAGAGTGTAACGCAATAACCGGTTATATCAAATATGATAGTGACGATAATGGTTGTGATGATAATGATTTTCCTTTTAATAATCAAATGATTTTTATTAGCAATGAAAATTATAATTTCATTACTTTTTCTAATGATGGGATATATAATATTGGTTTAGTAGATAATGAATTTGAAATATCATTAATTAATTTACCAGATTTTTTGGAAGCTTCACCGGAATCTAGTGAAATTATTTTCACAGAAGCTAATCAAACAATTCAACAAAACTTCTGCCTCACCGCAACACAAACCGTCGAAGATTTAAATATTACCTTATTGCCCGTTTCGCAAGCCCGTCCGGGTTTTGAAGGCGATTATCGATTAGTCATTGAAAATATGGGAACACAGACCGTTTCATTGGCAAACGTCAGTTTACTTTTTGATGATACCAAACAAAGTTTTGTGGTAGCAACTCCTGCTGAAAGTTCAAGTAGCACTAATGAATTGAATTTTGAGGTTAACGATTTATCTCCATTTAATCAGCAAGTATTTAATTTTACGATGCAGACCTTTCAACCGCCAACCGTAAATGGAGATGATATCTTAGCATTTACAGCCACGGTAACTCCTAATACCAACGACTATACCCCAGAAGATAATACGTTTGATTATGATCAAGTGGTAGTGAACTCTTACGACCCTAATGATAAGCAGATCTTGCAAGGAGATGAAGTTCATATCGATGATGCCGACCAATATTTAGATTATTTAATCCGTTTCCAAAATACCGGAACGGCAAGTGCCATTAATGTGCGTGTAGTAGATACGTTGCATCCCAACTTAGATTACAGTAGCATTAGACCTGTAAATGCAAGCGATGATTACCGGGTAGAAATTACGGATGGTAATCACGTAGAATTCATTTTTGAAGATATCAACCTTCCTGATGAAAACTCAGACGAACCGGGGAGTCACGGCTTTATCGCTTACAAAATCAAACCCAAAGAAAACGTAGCTGTTGGAGATTTTGTGACTGGTGATGCGCAAATCTATTTTGATTTTAATGAACCTATTATTACCAATATGGTTTCTACACAATTTGTTGAAGATTTAAGCGTAAATGAATATGATAAGAGTCGAACAATAAGCATTTATCCTAATCCTACTACTGGAATTTTAAATATTCAGAAAAACACAACTCTAGAATTGAATGAAATAAATATTTATAATCTTCAAGGGAAAAGGTTATTGAACTTTTCAGAAAATCTAGAAAAATTAACTATTGAAAATTTAAGCGCAGGAATCTATCTCCTTCAAATACAGACCAATCAAGGGGTAATTAATAAACAATTGATTAAAAATTAAATTGAAGATCTATAAACAACAATGCGAACCTAATTTAGGTTCGCATTGTTGTTTATAATTACTTTTTTAGAACTGTGAACTAAATTAAGAAAGAAATTTATTTATTCTACCTTTTGCTTCTGCGTTAAATCCCTAAACAAGTCTTCCAAATTTTTATGCTTTTGGTGAAGTTGAAGGATTTTAAGTCCGTTATCATGGGCAAAATCAAACACCACTGATCGCATATCTTTGGAAGTTTCAAAAGTGATTTCATACAAAAAACCAGCTGGGTTTTTTACCTCTTTAATTTGAGGTAAACGTTGTAAGGCGACCGTTTCTACACGATAATCAAATTCAACGACTACTGTTTGCTGATTATCTTCCGTGAGTTCTTTTAATTTTTTATCGGCTACAATTTCACCATTATTAATAATAATCACCCGATCGCAAACCGCTTCTACCTCTTGCATGATGTGCGTTGATAAGAAAATGGTTTTCTCTTTTCCTATTTTTTTGATGAGTTCTCGAATTTCTACTAACTGGTTCGGGTCTAACCCGGTGGTGGGTTCATCTAAAATGAGCACACTTGGGTTGTGCAATAAGGCATTGGCTAAACCTACACGCTGGCGATAACCTTTAGAAAGTTCGCCGATTTTTTTATTGGCTTCCGGAGTTAAACCAGTCAATTCGATTACCTTTTCAATCTCTTCTTTGAGCGTTTTGTAAACTTTTGCATTAAAAGCTAAATATTCACGTACATACATTTCTAAGTATAACGGGTTGTGTTCCGGTAAATACCCAATTTGCTGCTGAAGTTTTAACTTATCGGTAGTAATATCAAGACCATTAATTTTGGCAATTCCTTCTGAAGCCGGTAGATATCCGGTTAAAATTTTCATGGTCGTTGATTTTCCTGCACCATTTGGACCTAAAAAGCCTACAATCTCCCCGGTATTAATTTCAAAAGAAATTTCTTTTAGTGCTTGCTGCGTTCCGTAGAATTTAGAAATACCCTTTACTTCAATGCCCATAGTCATTTAATTTAATCTCAAAAATAAATAATTCTTAATGGGAAAAGTATTTTTCAGTTTAAAAGTTGAATTGTTTTCAATGAGAAAACATTTTCGATTCCGATCAGTGTGATAATTATAGTATTATGAAAAATCAGCTCTTAATGAGATTTGTTACCTTGAGCGGAGTAGAAAGGTGATTATATTTTAATTTTCAATAAAAACCTAAAAAACATTTTGTTTCTAAAAATTAAATTATAATTTAGTCTAATAGTTAAAAGCAAAATGAAAAACGTATTTACTTGGAACGCCTATTTTTATTTTTATTTCTTTATTAGAAATAGAATCGGGAGCCCTATGTAAATACTTCATCAATTATAAAAGTAATTCGTAAAATCCCGATAAATAGTTATCGGGATTTTTTTTTTGAATAAAAATGAAAAAAGAAGTGATTGCAATTCAAGGCATAGAAGGTTCTTTTCACCATCAGGTGGCACGGGAGTATTTCGGACAAGAAGTACAAGTATCGATGTGTGCTAGTTTTAAAGAATTGGCAGAACAAGTAGCGAATGATTTGGTAACAAAAGCCGTCATGGCTATCGAAAACTCTACCGCAGGAACTATTTTACCTAACTATGCTTATATAGATGAATATGGCTTAGAAGTGATAGGTGAACATTACATTCCTGTAAAAATGAATTTAATGGCCTTGCCCGGGGAAACCTTAGAAAGTATTACCGAAGTCTATTCTCATCCTATCGCGTTGTTGCAATGTAAAAATTTCTTTAAGCAATATCCGCAGATTAGATTAATAGAAGACAACGACACGGCAGAAGCTGCCAAGCGTATAGCCGAAAAAGGTTTGAAAAACACGGCGGCAATTGCAAGTACTACGGCAGCAGAAATTTTTAAGCTGAAGGTGTTAGCTAAAAATATTCATTCAGAACAGACCAACACCACACGCTTTTTAATCATTTCAGAAAAAAAAGAAAAGGTAGCACAAGCCGATAAAGCTTCTTTAAAATTAATTTTAAAACACGAACAGGGAAGTCTGCTGAAAGCTTTGCAAATCTTAGATCGTTACGAATTGGATATGACGAAAATTCAATCGCTTCCTATTGTTGATGAACCTTGGAAATATTCATTTTTTATCGATGTTATCTTTAAAGATATCACAAAGTTAAAAGAAGCGATAAAAGCTTTAGAAAAAGTTTCTGAAGCCCATAAAATTTTAGGAATCTACAAAAACAAAAACCATGAAGCCCGCCAATAGGTTAGCGTTTATTAAAGAGTACTACTTCAGTAAAAAGTTGCAAGAAATCAAAGAAATGCAACAACAAGGAGTAGACGTGATTAACTTAGGAATAGGAAGCCCAGATTTACCACCGCCTTACGATGCAGTGGCACAAATGCAATTGGCTGCCAAACAAGAAAAAGCGCATCAATACCAAAGCTATCGTGGCTTAGATGAATTGCGGGAAGCCTTTGCAGATTTCTACCAACGTAAATTTCAGGTAGAGGTAAATCTTCATACGGAGATTTTACCTTTAATGGGAAGTAAAGAAGGAGTCATGCAAATTTCCATGGCGTTTTTAAACGAAGGCGATGAGGTGTTGATTCCTAATCCGGGTTACCCTACCTATACCTCGGTAACCAAGTTGGTGGGAGCCAAGCCCGTTTTTTATGAGTTAAAAGAAGAACAAGGCTGGCAGCCTAATTTTTCTGACTTAGAAAAACAAGATTTAAGCAAAGTGAAAATCATGTGGCTCAATTATCCGCATATGCCAACGGGTGCAAAAGCTGGTCAGCACCTTTTTCACGATGCCATTGCATTTGCAAAAAAGCATGATATTTTGTTAGTAAATGACAATCCGTATAGTTTTATTTTAAACGATAATCCGGAAAGTTTATTAGCATATCCTGGATCTAAAGATGTTGGTGTAGAGTTAACATCAGTAAGTAAAACTTTTAATATGGCCGGTTGGCGTGTAGGTGCCGTTTTAGGAAATCAGGAAAACCTGCAACATATCTTAAAAGTAAAAAGCAATATGGATAGCGGGATGTTTTTGCCTATTCAATTGGGTGCCTCAGTAGCTTTAAAGGAAAATGAAGATTGGTTTAAAAATTTAGATTTTTTATACAAAAACCGAAGAATCAAAATTACGGAGTTGGCTGAAAAATTGGGTTGTCAATTAGAAAAACGCGATTTAGTCGGAATGTTTGTTTGGGCAAAAATTCCCAATAGGTATAAAACTTCAGAAGAATTTTCAGAACATATTTTACATAAGCACCATTTGTTCGCAGCACCGGGAACGGTTTTTGGCAGTGCTGGCGAAGGTTATATTCGATTTTCACTTTGTGTAGATGAGGCTACAATAGAAAAAGCCATTAAACGAGTAGAATCATGAAAGTAGCAGTAGTAGGAATAGGATTAATTGGTGGTTCGATGGCTTTAGATATAAAAGCTGTTTTTGAGAATGTTGAAATTATAGGGATAGATAAAAATGAAAAAAACGCTCAAAAAGCCAAAGATTTACAGCTGATTGATGCAATAGCTCAATTGGAAGATTTAAAACAAGCCGAAGTGGTTATTGTTTCGGTACCGGTAGATGTGAGTCTACAAGTGCTTGCTCAGGTGTTAGATCATGTGGGTGAAAATACCTTGGTCCTGGATACCGGTTCTACAAAAGAAAAGATATGTGAGTCTGTGAAGAATCATCCGAAACGAAGAAATTATTTAGCAGCACATCCCATTGCGGGAACGGAGTTTTCTGGACCCGAGGCGGCGATCCCAAATTTATACCGAAACAAAACCATGATTGTTTGCGAGGTAGAAAAAACAGCTTTTAAGTTGCAGGAAATTGCTTTCGAAATCTTTCAGCGTTTAGGAATGAGAATCCGTTATATGGATCCGCATTCGCACGACAAACACATTGCGTATGTATCTCATTTGTCGCATATCAGCTCTTTTATGTTAGGTAAAACCGTGTTGGAAAAAGAGAAAAATGAAAAAGATATTTTCGATTTGGCCGGTAGCGGATTTGCATCTACCGTGCGTTTGGCCAAAAGTTCGCCGGCGATGTGGGCGCCCATTTTTCAGCAGAATAAAGAAAACGTCTTGGAAACCTTGAAGGAATATATTCAGAATTTGAATGAATTTAAAAACCTGATGGAGCAAGATAATTTTGAACAAGTATATAAAGAAATGGCTAATACCAACCATATTAAAAATGTTTTAAACGGAATAAATTAACTAACGTGAGTTAGACGTAAAAAAACAATAGTTCTATTGAACTGGTCATTCCTGCAAGGTTTAACAAACCTTGTAGGTATTTTACAGCTAAAAATCATACCTGCGAGGTAGAAAAAAGACCTCGCAGGAGTTTTAAATATTAATAGATTGAAAAGCAACACTTAAATTTTATACTTATATGAATTCATGTAACTAGTGAAAATACATTGCGTTAGGGATAGAGGCATTGTTGAAGCTCTTTTTAATTTGTCACCTTGAGCCCTTCGACTATCGCTCAGGATAAACTTAACTCGAAAGGTTGAGACAAATTAAAAAAGCGACTGCCGAAAGCCCGACCCGATAGGGAAACGCCCAATATAACCACCCCTACTTAAAAAAGAGGGGAACAAAATGTTAAAAAATAAATTAGAACAAATAGAAAAAACGCTGTCTTAATTACAAAAAGTTTCTCTCCTTCAAAAGGGGAGATGCCGAAGGCAGAGGGGTAAAACACAGAAAACAAACACCTATGGAAAATAAAAAAGAATTAAGAACTTGGTTAGATCAGTTTAATTTAGATCACCCATTAGTGATTGCAGGGCCTTGTAGCGCTGAAACGGAAGAGCAAGTATTAAAAATTGCACATCAGTTAAAAGAAACAGACACGAGCGTATTGCGTGCGGGTATCTGGAAACCAAGAACGCGACCCGGAAATTTTGAGGGCGTTGGAGCTTTAGGGTTAAAGTGGTTGCAAAAAGCCAAAGAAGAAACTGGATTGTTAACCACGACAGAAGTGGCTAATCCAATTCATGTAGATTTAGCTTTGAAGCATGATGTTGATATTTTATGGATAGGCGCAAGAACTACGGTGTCTCCATTTAATATTCAGGAGATAGCAGAAGCGTTAAAGGGAACCGATAAAACGGTATTAATCAAAAATCCAGTGAATCCAGATTTATCCCTTTGGTTAGGTGCGGTAGAGCGTTTTTACAAGCAGGATGTGAAAAACTTGGGAGTAATTCACAGAGGCTTTTCTACTTACGAAAAATCAAAATACCGTAACAATCCGGAATGGCAAATTGCGATTGATTTACAAACGAAGTTTCCAGACTTGCCCTTAATTTTAGATCCATCACATATCGCTGGTAGAAGAGATATTATTACCGATTTATGTCAGACGGCATTGGATTTAAATTACGACGGAATTATGGTAGAAACGCATTATGATCCCGACCATGCGTGGAGTGATGCCCAACAGCAAATAACGCCAAAGGCATTAGACCAAATGACACGAGATTTAAAGATTAGAAAAGAAGTTTCACAGAGTCAGGATTTTCAGGAAAAGTTGGCTTCACTTCGTGCCAAAATTGATGTAATCGATAATCAGTTGTTAGACATTTTAGGAAAACGAATGAAAGTTGCTGATGATATTGGCGAAGTGAAAAAAGAAAAAAACGTGGCAATTTTACAATCAACACGATGGAATGAGATTTTGGGAAAAATGATTTTAGATGGGAAAGAGCATAATTTAAGTGAAGAGTTTATCTTAAAAATATTTAAAGCAATTCACCAAGAATCTATTAATCATCAAGAAAAAATCTTAAATGAATAATTTTTTTTGATTGTATTTATAAATGTTATAGGTTTGTTAAAATCAGATAATACTATCTGATTTTTTCATTTTTAACTTTATATCTAATGACAAAAAAATTACCTATTTTCCTGTTATTTATGATAATAGGATTATTTAAAACTCAAGCTCAAAACGCTACTCTTGGTAATGTAAGTATTACTCACGGAGCAGAAATTGAAGAAGACAAAGAAAAAATCGTAAAAATTGCTGCCGAATTAGATGGTATAATTTATACACTTGCTACCAAGGGTAAAAATTATTACATAAAAACATTTTCTTCCGGTAATATGGATCATCTTAAAACTACCGATATAGAACTACCTGAACACTTAAAAAAAGATATAGAGTTTGAAAGTATTGTAAATATTGGAGATAATATTTATGTGATTGGTAGTATGTATGATAATAAGGATGATGTTTATCATTTATTTGGATATGCTGTCGATAAACAAGGGAATATATCTAATGAACAAGTAAAACTTTTCAATACGCAAGTAACAAAAAAGCGTGAGCGTGGTTGCTTTTATTTTAAAAGCTCCCCCGATAAAGATATACTTTTAGTAATGCATGCTACTTTGTTTGAAAAAGAAGAACAAATACAATATGAAATAAAATTATTTGATAAGCAATTAAATGTTATAACAGAATATTTAGAGAAAGTTCCTTATGAAGATAAAAAGGAATTAGAGTTTGAAATTTCTGATTATGATGTGAATTTAAATGGAGATATTTTCTTAGCAATTAATGAAAGTTATAGAGACAAAAAGGCAAAGAAGCATATCGAAAATTTTCAATTGTATGCCTTTAAGAAAAATAATAATTATCAGAAGGAAGTGGTTAACATCAATTTTGAGGATAAAGAAGTTATCAATGGGCAAGTTTTCTCTACAGCAAATGGAAGCGTAAATATTGTCGGTTTTTACTCAAATGTCAGAAAAAATGGTAAAGCTTTAAAAAATCTTAGAGGAGTTTACTCTGTGGTTGTAAATTCTAAAAACAATGAAGTAGAGAATATAAGCTTTAATGATTTTGATTATGAAACAAAAGTGAAATTAATTGGGGAGCGAAGGGCTAAAAAGGATAAAGACATTAAACCCTTATATAGAACTCACTCTATTATTGAAAAAGAAGATGGAGGGGTTATTTTGCTTTCTGAATATCATACAGTAGTTGTAGGAGATAAAACTGGTTTTGGCCCGATGGCTGTTCATCCGGTAATATATACTCATAACGAAATTATTGTAACCTCTTTAAATCCAGATGGAAGTATTGCCTGGTCTAATGTGGTGCCTAAACAACAAACCGCAAGTTTTACAGTTTTATCAGTAGGTTTTTGGGGTGGTTATGGTAATGGTACATTCGCCGTTGGGGGAAGTATAACAATTCCTGTTGCTAATTTAGGTAAAGGCCCAGAATATTTAAGTGCAATACCTATTTATAGCGATCATAAGTTAACTGTATTATTTAACGATAATAAAAAAAATATTGGAGAAGTAGATATAGAGGAAATTAGATCTATGGGGAATTATAATAAAGCTATACCGTCTGCATTTGTTTTTAATGAAAATGGTGATGTTGAAAGAATAGACCAAGAAGACTTTCAGAAAAAGCAATTGGTATTAAGACCAGGAGTGTTTTTACGCAAAAATCCCAAAGAATATATTATTTATTCTTCAAGAAAATCTAAAGATAAATTGGGTAGAATGTATATTAAATAATAATAGCTTGAACTTTAATAAAAAAGACTGCCTAAAAAAGCAGTCTTTTTTTATGCTAAATAGGCAGGGATTGTTCATTTTTGTAATATGAAAGGAACCGTTTATAAATCAACTGGAAGCTGGTATACTGTTAAAGCGGAAGACGGACAGTTTTATCAGTGCCGTATCAAAGGTAAGTTCAGGATAAAAGGGATTAAAAATACCAATCCCGTAGCAGTAGGAGATCGTGTGCTGTTTGATTTAGACCATAATGTAGATGAGGTAGTAGGCGTTATTAAAGAGATTGAAGAACGAGAGAATTACATCATTAGAAAATCGGTGAACCTTTCTAAACAAACCCATATTATCGCGGCAAATATCGATATCGCTTTTTTAATTGTTACGCTCAATAATCCCCCTACATTTACCACCTTTATCGATCGTTTTTTAGTCACTGCTGAAGCATACGGGATTAAAGCCGTGTTGCTTTTCAATAAGGTAGATACCTATACGGAAGAAGAAAAAGACGAAATCAGGTATTTATTGGGAATGTATCGTGCTATTGGGTATGAAGCGATACCTATTTCAGCAAAAACAGGTAAAAATATAGAAAGGGTAAAAGAAATGATGCTAGGAAAAACCTCTTTGTTTTCCGGTCATAGTGGTGTAGGAAAAACCACTTTAATCAATCAATTGCAGCCTGGGCTAAGTTTAAAAACTTCAGAAATATCAGAACAACATTTACAAGGTCAACATACGACCACTTTTGCTGAAATGTTTGATCTTTCGTTTGATGCACAAATTATTGATACGCCTGGTATTAAAGGTTTTGGGATTGTAGAAATAGAGAAAGAAGAGCTAGGAGATTATTTTCCTGAATTTTTTAAGCTAAAAGAGCAATGTAAATTCAATAATTGCCTTCATTTAGAAGAACCTAAATGTGCGGTAAAGGAAGCTTTAGAGTTAGGGGAAATCGCTATGTCCAGATATAAGTCTTATTTGCAGATTATTGAAGGGGAAGACGAAAATTACCGAGTAGATATTTATAAAGAATAAAATGTATGAGAGTTGTATTGCAGCGCGTAAGTGAAGCAAGCGTAACCATAGAAAACAATGTAAAATCTTCCATAAAAAGTGGACTTTTATTATTGGTAGGAATTGAAGATGAAGACCATCAAGAAGAGATCGAGTGGCTTTGTCGAAAAATCATCAATATGCGAATTTTTAGCGATGAAGATGATAAGATGAATTTATCCTTAAAAGATATCGATGGAGAAGCACTAATTATAAGTCAGTTTACCCTTCACGCCAGTACCAAAAAGGGCAATCGTCCTAGTTTTATTAAAGCTGCAAAACCCGATGTAGCCATTCCGCTATATAAAGCATTTATCAAGGAATTTGAAAAACAATTAGACAAAAAAGTAGGAACCGGAGAATTTGGTGCCGATATGAAAGTATCTCTTTTAAATGATGGTCCGGTAACTATTATTATAGATTCTAAAGAAAAATATTAGCAGATTCTTTTAAAATTTATATTTTTAACGTCTCGTTAAGAAAATGCTTATATGAAAAAAATAGTATTGATGTCCATCTTTTGGATATCTACTCTGGCTATCTATGCTCAAAAAAATATAATACCTATTGATGCCAGTGAGTTTAGAAATTCTAATGCTGTAATTAGAAATTATACCACAGAAATTGAGTTAAATGGAAATTCTTCAATGACTGTAAAGCAGTATAGTTTGATAACCGTTTTAAATTCAAAGGGAGATGACTTTGCATTTTGTTATGCTTATTATGATGATGATATTAGCTTAAAGAATGTAGAAGTACTAATTTATAATGCTAGTGGTGACTTAATAA
Source organism: Mesonia oceanica (assembly GCF_902499555.1). Lineage (GTDB taxonomy): Bacteria > Bacteroidota > Bacteroidia > Flavobacteriales > Flavobacteriaceae > Mesonia > Mesonia oceanica. The sequence goes on along the minus strand of NZ_CABVMM010000006.1, from coordinate 212,646 downwards.
AAAAGATAAAAGAAAAAGATTTTACAGATAGAAGTGCTGTAAGCGGTTCAACATTGTATTCAGATTCCAGAGCCAAGTATTTAGATTATAAACCAACAGGCTACCCTTATTCAATAGCCTTTACTAAAGAATATAAAACAGATAATACTGCATTTGTACCTAGCCATAGTTTTATACAAGATTATGATACGTATGTTCAAAGTTCTAGTTATCAATTGCTTTTTGATAAGAATGAAACAAAGCTAACGATAAAAGAGAAGAATTTTGAAAACTTTGAAGTGAAGAAAGAAGAAAATCCTTCAGGAGTTATTTACAGTATTACAGATGTTAAACCAATTCCAAGAGAAGATTTTCATTTACCATTAAGTGGAGTTGTTCCTCAAGTATTGGTGATGCCTCAAAATTTCAATCTTTCAGGTTATAAAGCACAGAATGTAACTAATTGGCAAGAATTAGGGAAATGGTTTAGTAATAAGGTACTAGCTGACCGAACAGAGTTACCTTCTTCAACTATTGAGAAAGTAAAACAGTTAACAAACGGAGTAGAAGATCCTTTAGAAAAAGCTAAAATTATTTATGATTATGTTCAAAATAACACGAGGTATATTAGTGTGCAAGTAGGTATTGGAGGTTATCAACCCATAGTAGCCAGCGAAGTTGATGAGATGAAGTATGGAGATTGTAAAGGACTTTCTAATTATACAAAAGCTTTGTTAGAAGCAGTTGGAGTAGAAGCCTATTATACGCACGTAGAATCTGGAAAAACAAAAATAGATTTTGAAGACGATTTTGCAAGTTTAGCACAAGGTAATCATGCCATTTTAGCGATTCCCTATCAAGATAGCTATCAATGGATAGATTGTACTAGCCAAACAATTCCATTTGGTTTTTTAGGTGATTTTACAGACGACAGGAAAGTTTTGGTCATAAAACCCGAGGGCGGAGAAATTATTAAAACCCCTGCTTATTTAAATGAAGATAATTATCAATTTACCCAAGCTTTAGTAAAATTTGCTAATACCGGTGAAGTAAATGTTGAAGGAAAAATAATTACTAAAGGCATTCAATATGACGATAGACAATATTTAGAGCATTATTCTCCAGATGATCTTAAGAAAAGGGATTTCGAATATTGGTCTTCCATAGATAATCTTCAAGTGAAAGAGCATAAAATGAAGAATGATAAAGCAGAAGTCCAATTTACAGAGACCTTTCAGTTGAAGGGGAATAATTTCGGAACCCCTTCAGGAGAGAGGCTATTCATTCCTATTAATCCAATTAGTGCTATTACTTACATACCAAAACGCTATAGAAATAGAAAAACGGCTTTTCAAATAGCTAGAGGCTATTGGGATGAAGATGAAATAGAAATTTTAATTCCAAAAGGATATAGTGTTGAAGCAAAACCTGATAATGTTGAAATAAATACAGAATTTGGAGCTTATAAAATGTCTATAGAAATAAAAGACCATAAAATTATTTACAAAAAAGATATTTTGATAAAAGAAGGTACCTATCCAAAAGAAAAATATTCTGAATATCGGGATTTTAGAGAGAATATAGCCAAATCAGAAGAAAAGAAAATTTCATTAATAGCGAAAGAATAAAACTATGAAGAGAAAAATATTATTCACTATTTTATTTATAAATACCTATTTAAGTTTCAATTTATACAGTCAAGATTATAAGCTTAGAGAAGTCTCTAAAGCTGAATTGCAAAAAAGCTATAGTGCTATAGATAGTACCGCCGGTGCAGAAATCCTATATTATGATAAAGAAGTGTATTATGATGTAAGTTATAATTCTGTAGTATTGGTTACTGAAATAAGAAAAAGGATAAAATTTTATAACAACCGTCCAGAAGATTTAAAATATGCCACCGAAAAAATATATCTATATATAGATGGAGATCGTGAAAGCGTCTCTAAAATAAAAGCATATACGTATAATTTAGTAGCGGGTGAAATAGAGGAAACAAAACTTGATAAAGGTCAGATTTTTGAAAAAGAACTTTCTAAAAGATATAAAAAAGTAAGTTTTACAATGCCCAAAGTAAAAAAGGGTTCAGTAGTAGATATTTATTATAAAGAACGATCTCCCTATTTTTTTAGAATAGACGAATTTAATTTTCAATTTGATATCCCTGCAAAAAAGATTACAGCGAAAATATTTACACCAGATGGTTTTGTCTTCAATAGAATTCCCAAAGGATATATATATCCAAAATTTGAAATGGAAACTAAAATAGATCAGCGAATGGGAATGAAAGCAAATATCTATAAATATGATATAGAAAATGTACCTCCTTTAAAAGATGAAAAGTACGTAGATAATATAGAGAATTATAGAGGAGGTGTTTTATTTGAATTAATGTCAACAAAAAATAGTTATGGTATTATGAAGCACTATTCTAAAAGTTGGGAGGATGTAGCGAGAACCATAGCTTTTAGTAATGACTATGAGAATGAAATTAAAAGAACAAATATTTTTGAAGACGATATAGACGCTTTAATAGCAAGTGCAGAAGAAGAACAATCTTTAGAATTAGCAAAAGATATATTTAATCACGCTAAGAAAAATCTAAAATGGAATGATGAAAAGTCTAAGTACTTTGATAAAGGTATTAGAAAAGCTTATAAAGAAAAATCTGGTAATTCAGCAGACATTAATCTTTCCTTAGTGGCAATGTTACGCTACGCTGGTTTTGATGCCAGTCCAGTTGTAATAAGTACACGAGATAATCTAAAACCTTTTTTTCCTACCGTAGATCGATTAAACTATGTAATAGGGCGCGTTGCCATTGATGGGGAAGAATATTTTTTAGATGCTACCGATAAATACAGTGAATTCAATGTTCTACCAATTAGGGATTATAATTGGAATGGAGTCATGGTAGATACACCTAATGAATTATGGAAACTAATCAATCTAAAAAAACCTGATGCCAGTAAATTAATAAACGTTGTAACTGCCACTATTACTGAAGATGGAAAAATAAATGGGAAAGTAAGAACCAAAAAAAGTAATCACTACTCTTATTTATTTAAAAAGAAATATTTTTCGCAATCTGAGGAAGATTACCTTAGAGATAAAGAAACTTCTTTAGATAACATCTTGATAAATGAATATGAAACTGAAAATCTTGAAGAAGAAGGGGCTGTTTCAGAAATATTCTCTTATGAATATGAAAAAGCAACAGAAAAAGTAGGAGATAAAATATTTTTAAAACCACTTATGTTTTTTATGGAGGACGAAAATCCATTTAAATTAGAAGAACGTAAATTTCCGGTAGATTTTGTATATCCCTTTACAGATAAATACATTATTAACTTTAAAATCCCTGAAAATTATGAGGTCACTTCAATTCCTGAATCTATAAAGTTAACCTTTGGTGAAAACTCAGGATTGTATCAATATATTATTTCTAATAACGGAAAGTTCATTAGATTAGCAGTAGATTTAGAAATGCATGATAGTATGATTATGCCTAATAACTATTTATTTCTAAAACAATTTTTTAATGAAATACTTAAAAAAGACAACGAACAAATTGTGCTAACTAAAGTAAAGTAAATGAACATTCAAGACGCTCAAAAAGCCGTAGATGATTGGATAAAAGAACACGGTGTACGCTATTTTAACGAACTTACCAATATGGCACAACTCACCGAAGAAGTAGGGGAAGTGGCCAGAATAATTGCACGTCGTTATGGTGAGCAAAGTGAAAAAGAAAGCGATAAGCAAAAAGATTTAGGCGAAGAATTAGCAGACGTAATATTTGTAGTACTTTGCTTAGCCAATCAAACCGGAATTGATCTGCAAGATGCGTTCGATAAAAAACTCGATTTAAAAACCAAGCGTGATCATGACCGGCATCACCAAAATGAAAAACTAAAGTAATGAGTTTTAAAGAAGTCATTTCCGTAAAAGGTTTTTGGAAGTCTGTATTCTATTTAGCGATAGCTTTTATAGTGATTTATAATTTAATTAATATAGGTTTTAGCTATGGCTTTAATTTTGATGCTTTTGCAGAAGAAAAGTTCGCTGGAACTGGGCTTGTAAGGTTTATAGTAGCTAATCTTATAAGTGGATTTATTTATGGATTTATTGTAGTTTTTCTACAATTTCGTGGCAAACTAAAACGAGAACAAAAGGAAAAATGAATATTCGATTATCCGCTAAATCAAAAAATATTGCCGGAAAATGGCAGGTGACCGGTTCTAAAAGTGAAACCAATCGCTTGTTGATTTTACAGGCTTTATTTCCGCAGATAGAAATTGAAAATAGTTCCAATAGTGACGATTCACAAGTATTGCAAAAAGCTTTGTCTTCTCAAGAAGGATTAATCGATATTCATCATGCCGGAACAGCGATGCGTTTTTTAACCGCTTACTTTTCAGTTCAAGAAGGTCAAAACACCATTTTAACCGGGAGTAAACGCATGCAAGAACGTCCCATCAAACTATTAGTAGATGCGTTGAGAAATTTGGGTGCAGAAATTAAATATCAACAGGAAGAAGGCTATCCTCCCTTAGAAATTACCGGAAAAAAACTTATCAAAGACAAGGTGCGTTTAGCTGCTAACGTGAGTAGTCAGTACATTTCTGCCCTCATGCTAATTGCACCGTCTTTAGAAAAAGGACTGGAAATTCAGCTTCAAGGAAAAATTACTTCCACCCCCTATATTTTAATGACACTTTCTTTGCTAAAAGAGTTAGGGATTAATGCTTCGTTGGAAGAAAATATCATCAAAATAGCACCTTTTCAGCTTCAACAGCAAAAGAAATTTGTAGTCGAATCAGATTGGAGTTCAGCTTCTTATTTTTATAGTTTAGTAGCGTTAAGTGATTCAGCAAAAATTGAAATTAGTAGTTATAAAAAAGAAAGTCTTCAAGGCGATTCATCGTTGGTGAAATTGTATGAAAGTTTAGGCGTAAAAACCACTTTTTTAGAAAATTCCATTCAGTTAGAAAAAGATAATTCGGTAGAATTACCAAAAATATATCGCGCCGATTTAACTTCATCTCCAGATTTAGCACAAACGATTGTAGTTAGCTGTTTAGGCTTGGGGATTGGTTGTGAACTCATCGGTTTACATACCTTAAAAATAAAAGAAACCGATCGGTTAGTCGCCCTTTACGATGAACTTACTAAATTTGGTGCTCATGTTGATATTACTAATGATAGCTTAAAACTGTATCCATGTGTTAGGCTTACAGAAAATGTATTAGTGGCTACCTATAACGATCACCGGATGGCGATGGCTTTTGCCCCTTTAGCCTTAAAAACCAACCTTCAAATAGAAGATGCAGGAGTGGTTTCAAAATCTTTTCCAGATTTTTGGGAAGCGATAGAAAATTTTCAAATTCAAGTAGAAAAAGTGTAGTAGGTGAGGGCTAAGCTTCACTCCTAAAAATCAATTTTTTAAATAATTGCTCATTTACTTGACAACCCCTATGTTGAGGTTGTATATTTGCCGTTCTAAAAATTTTAGTATGGGAATGAAATTATCTCAGTTCGATTTCGAACTGCCAAAAGAGCTTTTAGCCGAATATCCTTCAGAAGATCGTGATGAAGCGCGTTTAATGGTTGTTAACCGCAAAGAAGATACGATTGAACATAAAACATTTAAAGACCTTATTGACTATTTCGATGCAGAAGATGTGATGGTATTAAACAATACCAAAGTATTTCCTGCACGTCTTTATGGAAATAAAGAAAAAACCGGTGCCCGCATCGAGGTTTTCTTGTTACGGGAGTTAAACCCGGAAACCCGTCTTTGGGATGTATTGGTAGATCCTGCTAGAAAAATACGAATTGGAAATAAACTTTATTTTGGTGAAGACGAAAGTTTAGTGGCCGAAGTGATCGATAACACTACCTCTCGAGGGAGAACCTTGCGTTTTCTTTACGATGGTTCTTACGAAGAATTTAGAAATAAATTAAATGAATTAGGCGAAACTCCGCTTCCAAAATATATTAAGAGAGAAGTAGAGCCGGAAGATGCCGATCGCTACCAAACCATTTACGCTAAAAAAGAAGGAGCTGTGGCAGCACCAACTGCAGGACTTCACTTTTCTAAACATTTATTGAAACGTTTAGAAATAAAAGGAGTGGATTTTGCAGAAGTAACTTTGCATGTAGGTTTAGGGACCTTTAACCCTGTAGAAGTAGAAGATCTTTCTAAACATAAAATGGATAGTGAAGAAGCTGAAATAGCGTTAGAATCTACCGAAACTATTAATAAAGCAATCACTGATAGACGTAGAATATGTGCGGTGGGTACAACAGTGATGAGAGCTTTGGAAAGTTCAGTTTCTTCTAATGGCAATTTAAATGAATTTAGAGGGTGGACTAACAAGTTTATTTTCCCTCCTTACGATTTTAGTATAGCTAATTGTATGATTACTAATTTTCATACGCCAAAATCTACTTTGTTAATGATGGTTTCTGCTTTTGCAGGTCACGATTTAATGAAGCGTGCTTATGACGAAGCGATCAAAGAAAAATATAAGTTTTACTCTTATGGTGATGCCATGCTTATTATTTAAGTATTGTTTCTAAAATAAATTCAAGGCTACGCAAATTTGTGTAGCCTTTTTTGTAAATAAAGTTTTTGGGCGTTTCCCTACGGGTCGGACTTTCAGCAGTCGCTTTTTTATTTTGTGAAACCTTTCGACTTAAGTTTATCCTGAGCGATAGTCGAAAGGCTCAAGGTAACAAAATAAAAAGAGCTCCAACAAAGCTTCAATCCCTAACGCATCTATCATTAGAATAAAAGAATTCAACTCAGTTTAGTTTTATACCTTTGCATTGTGAAAGAAAAGAAAAAAGACATACGCGCATTAAGTAAAGAGCAACTCCGGGAGTTTTTTGTTTCCGTTGGCGAAAAATCCTTTCGGGGTACACAAGTTTACGAATGGTTGTGGAGCAAAGGAGCTCATAGTTTTGAAGATATGACCAATATCTCCAAACAAACCCGTCAAATGTTGGATGAAAACTTTGTGATTAATCATATTGAAGTTGACAAAATGCAACGCAGTAACGACGGCACCATAAAAAATGCAGTAAAATTACACGATGGTTTTACAGTAGAGTCTGTTTTAATACCTACTTTTTCTAGAACTACAGCTTGCGTTTCTTCGCAAGTAGGTTGCAGTTTAGACTGTAAGTTTTGTGCTACCGCAAAACTTAAGCGGATGCGTAACCTAAATCCTGATGAAATTTATGATCAGGTAGTTGCTATCGATAATGAAAGTAGGCTCTACAATAATATGCCGCTGTCTAATATCGTTTTTATGGGCATGGGAGAGCCTCTGATGAACTATAAAAATGTATTGAAGTCTATAGAGATGATTACTTCACCCGAAGGCTTAGGGATGTCGCCTAAGCGTATTACAGTTTCTACTTCAGGAGTTCCTAAAATGATTAAAAAACTGGCTGATGATGAAGTGAAATTTAATTTAGCAGTTTCCTTGCATTCTGCTATCGATGAAGTACGTACGCAAATTATGCCTTTTAATGCGACTTTTCCGCTGAAGGATTTAAGAGAATCACTAGAATATTGGTTTGCTAAAACCAAAAAAAGAGTGACCTACGAATATTTAATTTGGGATGGCATTAATGATACCCAAAAAGATATTCAAGCATTAGTGAATTTTTGTAAAGTAATTCCTTGTAAAGTCAATATCATTGAATATAATCCTATCGATGATGGGGATTTCCAACAGGCTGGGAGTCATGTGACCGATGCCTATCAACATGCGTTAGAGAAAAACGGAATTACCGCTACCGTAAGAAGATCCCGTGGGAGGGATATTGATGCCGCCTGTGGACAGCTAGCCAATAAGTCTCAAGATGATTAAAGATCATCATTCTAACCTGAGTTCGATATAAATAAGTTTAAAATTTTGGTTTTTAGATAATTAACCATTTAAAACTCCTGCGAGGTCTTTTTTCGACCTCGTAGGTATGATTTTTTAATTGTAAAAAACCTTGCAGAAATGCGCCGTTCAATAGAACTACTGATTTTTCTTACATCGAAGTCAGGTTTCTAGGCCTGAACCCGGAATCTTACTAATTAAAACAAAAAAGCCGATTCATTTTACGTGAATCGGCTTTAGTGTACTTCTTACATATTTTAACCGACCATTCGAGTGAAAATCTGTTAAGGTTGCGTATTGAGAATAGGGATTAAAGCAAAAAAAACTGAGTTCGATCTAAGGAAATTTCGGAGACTGAGTGAAATCTTTGCAAAAAATTCTGTATAGAAGTTTCCATTTTGGTAGCATTTCAATACAAATTTTCCTTGAAAATTCACTTATTCACTCAATGATTCTAAATGCCTGCCTGCCGGCAGGCAGGCCCATAAAAAACTTTTATATCGAACTTAGATTAAAATCAAGTTCTGGATACAAAATTTTGCTTCGTTGCACTTCACAAAATCACTCGAACAGACTAATTTTTATTTCTTAATTTGGTATATGGTTTATTTATTATACGGATAGAATAGATAGAAAACAAAAAAAGCCGATTCAAACGAATCGGCTTTCTAATTTATGATAGAAATCTAAACTTATTTCTTTACAAACTTAAAAGTTTTAGTTTTTCCTTCCACTTGAACTTGTGCTAAATAAACACCAGCTTGTAAGTTAGAAATTTCAATAGTAGCATTGGTGTTATTTACCTCTTGTGAAGCAACTTGACTACCTAAGATGCTATATAGCGTAACTTTGTTAAGTTGCTGTTCAGCGTTAATGTTTAACAACCCATTACTTACATAGTGCGTTAGACTTTCATTTTTAAAATCATCAACACTCATTTCACCTTCTGTAGTAAAAGACCAAGTAGAAGATCCAGTCGCAGGTATAAGTATTGATACTCCTTCATATTGGTTAACAGATTCTATTTTCCAGTAGTATGTTGTTGAGTACTCCATACCTGTAATAGTAACTTGTGTATTTTGAGTTGTTCCAAGTACATTAAGATTATCAGGACTATTTCCTAAATAAACTCTATAACCAGAAGCCCCTGTGCTAGGTGCTTCCCAAGAAAATTCAACACCAGTTGTTGGATTATTTTGAGAATCAGTTGTTTCAATTACCTCTACATTCACTGCATTATCAGCTGGTGTTGGAGTAGTTGCAACTCCTGGACTTTCAGGAGCTAACTCTTCAGTTACCTCAAAATCAAATCCAGTACCTTCCCATTGATCATCCCAAATAATGTAATAAGTAACACCTGCTTCTGCAAAAAATTCAGTTGTAGAAGTTAAATTATTTGCTGGGTCATTTTCACCAACATAGTTTACATCATCATTAGCTGCATAGCAAGTTAGTTCAGTATCACAAGTACCTGTGAAAATTGATAATCTTGTGTCTGCACCTGAATTGGTTTCTAAATCTGAACTAATTGTAACAATCATATTTTCATTTCCAGTGGTATAGACGAACCATTCAGCATTTTCCGCTATAATTGGATCACCAGTATTTGGATTGGTATAACAAGTAGAAGTCGCTGCTTCTCCATTGATAGCATCTACAGTATAAGTGTTACCAGCAGTAACTTCAACAGCATCAGTACAGCTGTCTTGTGCATTCATCGTGAAAGCAGCAAATAAAGCCGCAATTCCTAACGTAATTTTTTTCATAAAAAGGGTTTATTAAAGGGTTTAAAATTTTTTTTGATGCTGTAAATTTAAAAAGAAAACTAGTATTACCAAGTCTTTTAACAGTTTTTCTGGTGACAATATCGAATCGAAAACATAAAAAAGCCTAATAACTAATTTATTAGGCTTTTTTGTGTTAATAATTTAAAGTTATTATTTTTTAAAGAATTTAAAAGTTTTGGTTTGACCTTTAATTTCTACTTGCGCTAAGTATATACCAGAATTTAATGTATCTAATAATATGCTTTCTTTCGAATAAGATAATTTTTTACTGATTATTTTTTGCCCTAGTAGATTAAAAATTTCTAATTTATCCATAGGTGCTTGTGCACTTAGATATAAAATATTGTTTGAATTAAAAGAATAATTAAAATTCAATAAATGATTATCATTTATTGAAAGGGTTTGCGCTGTAACTTTAAAATCATCTGTTTGTAAAACAAATATATCACTACTTATATAATGAAGGGCTATATATATTTGTTGTCCATCATATTCTGATAAATCGTAAGAGTATTGAGTATAATCGTCTGCAGGAACAGAAACTACTCCTGATAAATCTACAGTAAAGTCAGATTCTTCTGTACCGCTCGTAGAAAGTAATAATTCAAACTTTTCTAGCCCGTATTGATCCGTTAATGATTTAGCCCAGAATGATATTTCAGATCCAGTTGCTCCTGATAAATCAATTTGTGGAGTTATAAAATAATCATCATTTGTGTCAGTACCAGTTTCAGTATCAGGTATACCCGACATAAAGTATAATCCTTTATTTCCTGTTCTAGTTTGCCAAACACTTTCAGTGCTTGAAGGCTCTGTTTGAGAGGCATTAAAAATTATTCCTGTTCCAACATAACCTGAATTTGTAAAGCTATAGGTTGATGACCCATAAGTAGCAAGACCATCGTTATCAATTTGCGTCCAGCCACCAATGTTTTCAATAGCAAAGTCATCATAATTTTCAAAACTGTCTTCCCAAACAGTTTGCTGTGCATTCATTGTAGAAGCAGCAAATAAAGCTGCTACTATTCTTAATGTAATTTTTCTCATAAATTATTATTTAATGATTAATATTTAGTTAAATGAAATTAACTATTTTCAAATAATTATCAAAATTTTTAGGATTAATAATTTTAAGTTCTTGAGTTTTTACAAAATTAATTATAAAAAAATTTTAATTAATTTTAAGTTAAATTATTGTAAATTATGTAAAGTTATATACTATTTTATTTAAGTTTATAATATAATTTTAATTAAAAATAATAATTATGAAAAAAATTACTCTTCTTTTCAGTGTGTTGTTGATGGGGCTTTATGGGATAGCCCAAAACAATCAATCTAATGGGCCTGTTTCCACCTCTATTTCTAGTCCTCCTTCTACTACGGGGGAAGCTTTTCGCTTTCGTCCCGGGATTGTGACGCAATTAGATCAAGGTGGTTTTGGTTTTACTGCTAATGATCGTTGGTGGTCGTTAGGCCGTTTAAATACCGGCTCTCAAACCGTGTTTGGTTTACGCTTGCAAAACGGTGATAAAGCCTTTACCTTAGGCTATAACGATGTAAGTAACAACAACCCTCGTATTCAATGGATAAGAAATGGATCAAGTAATTTAGAGTTCCGTGTTGCGAATAGTTTTACCTCTACTGATTCTAATGTTATGGTTACCATGAAAAGTGATGGATCTACGGTTTTTAATAATACCCCTATTTCTTCAAGTTCTTTATTCCCTACTATTTTAAGTCCAGAAAAAGTTCTTGTTGAAAATGGTTCATCTAGTTCTGCTGGTGGTAGAACTTCAGGTTTGAGAGTTAATACTTATGGACAGTTATCAAATTCTAATTTCAGACGACGTATTTATTATGGTGGTAATTTTCAGGCTCAAGCAGGAGGCTTAAGTCAGGTAGGGTCGACTGCTAATTTTACAGGTGTTTTAGGAAGAGCTACTGGTGGAGGTGCTACGGCTATTGGTGTAAGTGGGTTTGCCGAAAATTCAACCACTAGTTACTCTATTTATGGACAATCCTCAGGCACAAGTGCCTCTAACGATTACGCTGGTTTTTTTGAAGGGGATGTAGAAGTTACCGGTAATTTATTTTACGGTTCTGACCGCAAATTAAAAGAAAATATAGAATCGGAAGAGGATTATGAAGTCTTGGAGAGCATGAGAAAGTTAAATCCTGTACGTTATACCTTTAAAGAAAATAAAAATGTGACGCTTCCTTCCGGTTTACAACATGGGTTATTAGCACAAGAACTGGAAGAAGTTTTCCCAGAATTGGTGAGAGACATTAAAAAACCAGTTTTTGATAAAGAAGGGAATATTACCGGAGAGTATGAATTTAAATCGGTACGTTACCAAGATTTAATCCCGTTGCTGGTACAATCGGTTAAAGAACTTTCTGAAGAAGTAGAGTTTTTAAAAGGAGAGTTAAACCAAAAAGGGCAAACCCTAGTGTTTAACGAAACCAGCAGTTTAAGTACCGAAGATAAAGCCTTGCTGATGAAAGAATCTTACTATTTAGCACAAAACTACCCTAATCCTTTTGAGGGAAGATCGGTGATCGAATATCGTTTACCCGAAGGCGCAAAATCAGCTTCTATTATGATTTTTGATATGACCGGGAATTTCTTAAAGGAATATCAATTAAGGGAACAAGAAGGTAAAATTGAAATCACTGCCGATGAATTTGGAGCAGGAATGTACCTATATAGTTTAGTAAGTGGTAATCAAGAAATCATCAGTAAAAAGATGATTGTAAAATAAGTTAAGTTTTTTGATAATTCTTGAAGCCTGTAGTGTCATTTTGTACTACAGGTTTTTTTATGGAATTTTAATTTTTGCAAAAAGTAAGAAGCTCCTTCCCTGGTAAGGGAAGGTGACTTATGTAGCAAAGTGAAATAAGTCGGAAGGGTGGAGACTGAGTGAAATCTTTGCAAAAGATTTTGTATCGAAGTTTCCATTTTGGTAGCATTTCGGTATGAATTTTCCTTGAAAATTCATACCATGATCCAAAATGACTGCCTGCCGGCAGGCAGGCCAGTAAAGAAAATATATCGAGAATAGACTTGAAGAAACATTAAGTTCTCGCTATAATTCTGCTTCGTTCCACTTCACAAAATCACCCGAACTGAAGAATCATTCATTTATAAGCGCAATTTCAGTTTTCAATTTTAATAATATACCACTCGAAATACTATATTTGCAACCTAAGTGAAACCCATAGCGCAAATAAAAGCCCCTATTAATTTCGAAATGGAACTTTTTGAAAAAAAGTTCCGGCTTTCGATGTCTTCCAAAGTAGCCTTACTTAATAGGATTACCCATTATGTAGTGAACCGCAAAGGAAAACAAATGCGGCCTATGTTTGTGTTTTTGGTTTCTAAAATGGTTTCCGGAGGAGAAGTGAACGATCGTACGTATCGTGGTGCTTCGGTGATCGAATTAATTCATACCGCGACGCTGGTTCATGACGATGTAGTAGACGATTCTAATCGTCGGCGTGGTTTTTTCTCGATTAATGCCCTGTGGAAAAATAAGATTGCTGTACTTGTAGGCGATTACCTACTTTCTAAAGGACTTTTGCTTTCCATCGATAATAATGATTTTGATTTGCTGAAAATCATTTCCGTAGCGGTACGTGAAATGAGTGAAGGCGAATTGCTTCAAATAGAAAAAGCCCGGAAACTGGATATTACCGAAGAAATCTATTACGATATTATCCGTCAAAAAACCGCTACCTTAATTGCCGCATGTTGTAGTTTAGGGGCAGCTTCCGTAAAACCGGACTCAAAACATGTGGAACGCATGCGAAAGTTTGGAGAGTTAATAGGAATGGCCTTTCAGATAAAAGATGATTTATTTGATTATGGCGAAGAAAAAATAGGAAAACCTACGGGAATAGACATTAAGGAACAGAAAATGACCCTTCCTTTAATTTATACACTTAATCATGCTTCCGAAAAAGACCGAAGATGGCTGATTAATTCGGTGAAAAATCACAATAAAGATAGCAAACGGGTAAAAGAAGTGATTCAGTTTGTGAAAAATAGTGGTGGACTGGAATATGCGGTAGCAAAAATGAAGGAGTTTCAACAAGAAGCTTTTCATAAATTAAAATCTTATCCCGATTCTCCCTACAAACAATCTTTAGAATTAATGATGAATTACGTGATCGACCGTAAAAAATAAGTTTTGTCTGTTCGAGCTTGCATAGCCGGTAGGCAGGCAGAGTCGAGAACTTGTTTTAGAAAATGTTTTTTTAATCTTCCAATTCATTTCAAGCTAACTTTTATTATTTCAGAATTTCTTTCTGCTAATATTTTCTAAACGTGTTCATCATAAATTGTATCGTCACCCTGAACCCGACCGTTCGGCAGGCGGGCTTGATTTAGGGGCGCATCTTCAAGATTTTGTTTTCTATGTAGTAAGATAATTGCGGGTGTGGTCCAGAATAAAAAAAATATAATGATCCCTATGATGAATATTTTTTGGTTTTATAAATATCTGTTTATCAGTATTTAGTGAGATTATTTCAAAAAAATATTTTCTTCAGGCAACCATTTTTAGTTTACCTTCGTCTATGTAAATAGAAGCTCTAAACAAAACGGGTGAAAGTAATTCAATTACATAACAACGAAAAAAGACTTATTAAGAAAGCGCTTAAAAAAGATAGGAAGGCGCAGCAAAGTCTTTATGAAACCTATTCACCTAAAATGTTGAGTGTTTGTAGGATGTACGTAAAAGATCTTCATTTTGCAGAAGATGTGATGCTGAAAGGATTTTTTAAAGTTTTTAATAACCTTTCTAATTTTCGAAGTGAAGGGAGTTTTGAAGGCTGGATAAGAAAAATTATGGTCAGGGAAGCAATCGATTTTTTAAGGGTTCAGAAACAAATGAACTTTTCTGAAGAAATAGAAAAAGAAATAAATGCTTCTAGCTCGAATACTTTTCAGTCTAACGAAGAAGTAGATTTTCTTCAGCAAAAAATAGATGAATTGCCCGAAGGTTATAAAGCAGTTTTTATGCTTTACGCAGTAGAAGGTTATAAGCATCAGGAAATTGCAAAAATGTTGAATATTTCTGAAGGCACTTCTAAATCGCAACTTTCAAAAGCTAGAAAGTTGTTACAGGAAAAAGTGAAACCTACTTTAAAAAATGGTTATGCAGGAGAATAATTTTGATAAAAAAATAAGAGAACAATTAGAGCGAAGAGAAATCAATCCCTCTTTAAATTCTTGGGATAAATTGAATGCTCAATTGGATGACAAAGAAACCAAATCTACCAAAAAATACTGGTGGCTTGGGATTGCCGCAAGTTTTTTAGCCGGTATCTTATTAACCTCCTTGGTGTTTAATGATTCATATGTAAAAGTAACACCAAAAGTGGTTAACGGTAATTCTTCAGAAGAAATAAAGAAGGTAGAGCAACATGATTCAAGAGGATCAAATACCATTATGAAAGATGAAAAAATGGAAGTCGAGTCTACTCAATTAACAGAAACTAAAGTTCAGCTTAAAGATAATTCCAGTGCAACCCAAGAGGAAAAAGAAAAGGAAAACTTGATCGCTGAAAATGTAAAAGCTTCTCCAGTAAAAATTACTGAAAAGAAAGAAAACGAGTTCCAAATTAAAAAAGAAGTATTGGTTTCTGAAGAACTTCAGCTAACAGAAGACATAGAAAAAACAGTTCCATTGGAAGTAGAAGATAGGCAATTGGCAACTTTAGAAACTCAAGCCCTTGATGCCGAAGTAGAACAATTACTTGAAAGAGCACAAGAAAAAGCCAAACTAAGGAATTTTGAAAATCCTTACAATCTCGTCAATGCTGAAGATTTACTGGAGCATATTGAGGTAGAAGATAAACAAAGCTTTAAAGAAAAGGTCTGGTTGGCGCTCGAAAATGGCTTCCATCAGGTGAAATCTACTGTTATCGAATAAATCAATCAATTTAAATAATCATTCATCAATCCACAACGTTTCTTCCCTTCCGATAGGGAAGGGTAGGAGCGAAGTGCTTAACATTAAAAAATTATGAAAACAATTATCATTAGTGTAAGTTTATTTTTAGTGACAGTCATGGGCTATCAACTTCAAGCTCAGGTTATTCAAATAACGTCAAAAAATAATATTGAATTAAAAATTGAAGAACTTCAAAAACAAAAAAATAAGATTGAAAAATTAGAGAAAGACAAACTCCGGGAAGAAGTTGAAGCTATTAACGAACGTTTAGAAGATAATGAAATTACGGCCACAGAAGCAGCAGTTTTAAAAAGGGAAGCAGCTGAAAAGCGAGCCCTTAATATTCAAAATCAAATGAATATTATTGATGAAAACATCGCACTATTACAACGAAATGCCAAAGATGTGGAAGGTGAAGATGGAGAAGAAACACAAGAAATAGACGAGTATTATACTTCTTTAGAGTTTTTAAGGTATGATAAGAAAAATGATGTGAGAAAAGATTATGATTCTATACCCGATAGAACTCGTAGTGAAGTTTTAGTTGCTTTTGGACTGAATCACTCGTTAATAGATGATGTTTCCTTAAGTGATTCGCCTTATGAATTGGGAGGTAGCCGTTTTTTTGAAATAGGATATGGTTGGCAAACGATATTGAATAAAGCGGGTTCTATTAGATTTAATTATGGTTTCAGTGTGCAAATGAATGGAATAAAAGCCAAAGACAATAGGTATTTTGTAGAAGATGAAGATCAAACCATTTTAGAAGAGTATCCCTATCAATTAGATAAAGCTAAACTAAATGTTTATAACCTTGTTTTACCTGTTCATTTTGAATTTGGAAAAGCTACGACGCAATACAATTCAGAATCGGCTTATTATAATCTAGATCATTTTAAAGTTGGTTTAGGAGCTTATGCAGGTTTAAATTTAGGAGCGAAGCAAAAATTAAAGTATGAAGAGAACGGAGAAAATAAAAAAGAGAAAATAAAAGAAGATTACAATGTAGAAAAGTTTATCTACGGACTTAGTGGATATATTGGTTACGGCGATTGGATGCTATATGCAAAATACGATTTAAACACTTTGTTTAAAGACAATCCAGTAGAGCAACATAATGTTTCATTGGGAGTTAGAGTTTCTCTGTAAAATTGTTCCTTTTAATGAGTTTATTTTAAATGTTGAAAAGGATATGAGCTAATTCATATCCTTTTTTATTTTAGTACTTTTGCAAATTGAAACTTTCCAAGAATTTAAGCTGAAATGATAAAAAAATCGACCATAGATCAAGTATTCGATGCCGCTCGTGTAGAAGAGGTTATTGGCGATTTTGTACAGTTAAAAAAATCAGGTACCAATTATAAAGGTTTAAGTCCGTTTACCGATGAACGTACCCCAAGTTTTATGGTTTCGCCCGTAAAACAAATCTGGAAGGACTTTAGTAGTGGTAAAGGCGGAAATGCGGTCGCATTTTTAATGGAACACGAACACTTTAATTATCCCGAAGCCATTAAATACCTGGCTAAAAAATATGGGATAGAAATTGAAGAAACCGAGCAAACTGATGAGCAAAAACAACAAGCCGATGAGCGTGAAAGTATGTTTCTGGTTTCAGAATTCGCAAATGAATTTTTTCACAAAAAACTTTTAAAAACTGAACAAGGAAAAGCCATAGGTTTAAGTTACTTTAAGGAGCGTGGCTTTAGCATGGAAACCATCGAGAAATTCGATTTGGGATATTCCCCAGACGTTTGGGATGCTTTTACCGAAGAGGCTTTAAAAAAAGGATATCAATTAGAGTTTTTAGAAAAAACCGGACTTACCATCGTTAAAGGTGACAAAGCAGCGGGTTCAGCAACCAAAAAATTTGACCGATTCAAAGGACGGGTGATGTTTCCTATTCATTCCATGTCGGGACGAACGCTTGGTTTTGGAGGCCGAATTCTGAATAATGACAAAAAAGCTGCGAAATATTTAAATTCTCCGGAAAGTGATATTTACCATAAAAGTAAAGTGCTTTACGGGATTTATTATGCTAAACAAAGTATTGCCAAAGAAGATAATTGTTATTTGGTAGAAGGTTATACCGATGTTATTCAAATGCATCAAGCGGGAATTGAAAATGTGGTGGCTTCTTCTGGTACGGCCTTAACTCCAGAACAAATTCGACTTATCAATCGACTCACCAAAAATATTACCGTACTTTTTGATGGAGATGCCGCCGGGCTTCGCGCTTCCTTACGAGGGGTAGATTTAATTTTGGAACAGGGCATGAACGTGAAAGTTTGTGCTTTCCCAGAAGGGGAAGATCCCGATAGTTTTGCCAAAGCAAATACCCAAGAAGATATCCAGGAGTTTCTTCAGCAAAATTCAAAAGATTTTATCAGCTTTAAAGCTTCCCTTTTGGTCAATCAAGCGCAAGGCGACCCAATTAAAAAAGCAGAAGTTATTCGGGATATGGTCAATAGTATTTCCAAGATACCGGACCGCATTCAGCAGGAAATTTACCTGAAAGAATGTACCCGCATCATGGATGTTTCAGAAGAAGTGTTGTACAGTTCCTTGGCGCAGTTAATGTCTAAAAAAGACCGGGAAAATTCCAGAGGTTCAGCTCCGCAACAAAAAACCATGCAAGCGGTGAAAAATGAACAAAAACCGGTGCCAAAAGTCAATCAAAAGTATGAAATTGAGCGCTATATTATTAGTTTGTTAATTCACTTTGGGAATGAAAAAGCCGGCTTTGAAGAATTTTACTTGGAAGAAAATGAAGAATCAGAACTAATTTTAAAATCGGAAACCAAAGAAAGAAAAGTCTATGAGAAGATTTATTTAGATCTTCAGGAAGATGAAATTTCTTTTACTGATACAGAATTTAAATACCTGTATAATGAATTAATCAATGAGCTGCTCAATAAAGATTCGTTGGAGGTGGATAAATTCATGAATAAGTTAGAAAAAGATATTGTGCCAAAGTTTGTCGATATCTTAATTGAATACGAAAAATACTCCCTTTCCCGTTGGTCTACACAAGATATTTTTGTGGCTAACTTAGATCAATTAAAACCAGAACAAGTAGATGATGCTATTTTACGATTGCGCCATTTGTTGATTTATGAAAAGATTGAAGAATTGTTGGGGGTAACCAAAGAAAATATAGGAGAACACCACCGTGAAATCATCGAAGAAATCATGCAATACAAAGATCTCTACAGAAGCATTGGCGATAAAATTAGAGCAGTACTTACGATTCGCTAGAAAATTTTTGCGTTGCGTCATTCCGGACCTGCCAGCCGGCGAGGCAGGCTTGACACAGAATCCCATACAGCTTTACAACTTATAATTTTAAAATAAATGCATTTTTGTTACACAGAGCGGAGTCGAAGTGTTAGAAACAGCATCAATTACTTCTTTAAATTTAGTGGAATCTCACAAACCGGTATCGGTTTCATTTTATGCTGATTCGCTTTATTGAAGCTTTTGTAAATATTAAAAACTTCTGCTTTTCTACCGGAAAAATTATCTGCTGTTTTTCCTAACTCGTCCATATGCATCGCCCATTCCAATTCTGGGTAAGAAGCCCCAATTTGGTCTTCATCCGTACGGTCGTCACCCCAAAGTCCATCGGTAGGCTGTGCGTCTAGAATTTCTTGATTTATCCCTAAATGTTCAGCAATTTCGTAAACTTCCGTTTTTAATAAATCAGCAATCGGACTCAAATCAACCCCGCCATCACCATATTTTGTATAAAAACCAACCCCGAAATCCTCTACTTTATTTCCGGTTCCTGCTACTAATAATTTTTCTAAAGCGGCAAAATAATAAAGCGAAGTCATTCGTAACCGCGCACGGGTATTTGCCAAAGACATAAACCTATCTTCTTCTTTTTCAACGCTGGGTAAGGAGTCGACTAAACTGTCAAAAACAGGAGTGAGGTTCACCTGTTGCAGTTCAATATTTTCGTAGTTTTTCTGTAGCCATTCAATATGTCTCACAGCACGATTTACTTGGTTTTCTGCTTGATGAATAGGCATTTCTAAACACATTACCCGCAAGCCTGTCTCTGTACAAAGCGTAGAAGTAACCGCAGAATCAATTCCGCCACTAACCCCAATCACAAAGCCATTCATGTTGCTTTGGGTTGCATAATCTTTTAGCCATTTTACAATGTGGTGGGTTACTTTTTGGGTTTGCATGGGTAAATGTTTTAAGTTTATAAATTACCTTTGCAACAAAAATAAGCTTTTCAGGATAATTATAAACTTTTAAGGGCGTTAAAGACATCATAAGAACAAATCGAAACCTATGCTTAAAAATTTTCTCTTTTTACTTTTTTCCATCATTGTTTTAACGAGTTGTGAAGATGAAAATAAAGTAGAACAAGAAATCTCAAAAATTCCTGTTGAAGTGAAAGTAGATCGTTTTGATCAGGTTTTTGCGGAAGCTTCTCCTGAAGATTTACCCACACTAAAGGAAAACTATCCATTGTTATTTCCTAAATCTTATCCTGATTCTATTTGGTTGAATATGATGAAAGATACCATTCAGCAAGAAATGGATCGGGAAGTAGCTAAAGCCTTTCTTGGTTTGGAGGAAGAGACTCAGGATATAGAACATTTATTTCAGCATTTAAAATATTATTTTCCTAACAAGTTTGAAACTCCAGAAGTTATTACGGTTACTTCAGAAGTAGATTATAAAAATAAAGTCATTGCTGCCGATAGTGTTCTCCTAATTTCATTAGATACTTATTTGGGAAAAGAGCATAAATTTTATGTAGGGCTTCAGCAATATTTGAAAAAGAATTTTAGGAAAGAGCAGCTAGTTCCGGATATTGCTTTTGCATATGGAGAGCAATACATTCCGCAGCCCAAATCAAGAACCTTGCTAGCTTCCATGATTTACTACGGAAAGATTTTATACTTTAAAGATAAATTGATTCCAGGATATAGCGATGCTGAAAAAATAGGCTATACAGCAGATGAGATGGAATGGGCAAGAACCAATGAAGAGCAGATTTGGCGATATTTTATAGAACATGAAATCTTGTTTGATACCGATGCTAACTTACAAAAGCGTTTTATTAATTTAGCACCGTTCACGAAGTTTAGATTGCAATTAGATAGTGAAAGTCCACCGCAATTGGGGCAATATATAGGATGGCAAATTGTAAGACAGTTTGCTGATAAACATCCTGATTTATCTTTGCAAGAAGTTTTGCAAAAAGACGACGAACAAATTTTTAAACAATCAAATTATAAACCGAGAAAACCCGAATAATGGCTAATAAAAAATCTGAGATAAAAATACAGGTAGAAGTAGATGAAAATAATGTGCC
Source organism: Mesonia oceanica (assembly GCF_902499555.1). Classification (GTDB taxonomy): domain Bacteria; phylum Bacteroidota; class Bacteroidia; order Flavobacteriales; family Flavobacteriaceae; genus Mesonia; species Mesonia oceanica. Next base: position 191,684 of record NZ_CABVMM010000006.1, on the reverse strand, counting down.
GGAAAATTTAAATTGGAGTGCGCAAGACGGTGGTGTTAATAATGAAGAAGCAAAAGCCATGTTATTATCGCTTTGGGATAGCAAAAATCAAGAAACGTTACGTATCGATTTGTGGACCAAAGATATGCCGTTAGATGAAATGAAGGTGTTTTTTCATCAAACCCTAGTGGCGATGAGCAATACGTTTTATCGCGCTACCGAAGATGAAAAAATGATGGAAACTATGAAAGATTTCTGTGATTACTTCGCAGATAAATTAGAGTTGAAAAAGGAAGATTGATTGTAGATTTCTCTCGTGAAGTCACCCTGAACTAGTTTCAGGGTCTCATCATCCTTAAATGGGGGAAATTAAAGTTTACTATTAACCTCTTCAATATAACCTAAAAGCTCTTCCCTTCCCACTTCTTTAGCAGATGAGGTAATAAAATGTGGAGGTAAAGCCTCCCAAGTTTCTAGTAACTTGTCTAAATATTGTTGAACGTTTCTTTCAATAGCGTTCGGTTTCAGTTTATCGGCTTTTGTAAATATAATTGAAAACGGGATCATATTTTCACCCAACCACTGCATAAATTCTAAATCTATTTTTTGCGGTTCGTGCCGAACGTCGATAAGCACGAAAGCAGAAATCAATTGCTTTCGGTGTTTAAAATAATCGGTAATAAACTTCTGAAAAGTCTTTTTTTCTTTTTTACTTACTCGGGCATAACCATACCCCGGTAAATCTACCAAATGCCATTCTTCATTAATTAAAAAATGATTGATGAGCTGGGTCTTTCCTGGTCTTCCCGAAGTTTTTGCCAAGCTTTTTCGCTTTGTAAGCATGTTGATAAGCGAAGATTTTCCAACATTACTTCTGCCTATAAAAGCATATTCCGGTAAGTGACTGTCCGGGCATTTTTTTGCGTCACTATTACTAACTATAAAATTGGCAGATTTGATGATCATCAGCTTAAAGTTCTTTTTCTTTTAGCCATTCGTGGAGTAACTTGTTAAACTCATCAGGATGTTCCATCATCGCTGCATGTCCACATTTATCAATCCAATATAAATCAGAATTAGGTAAAAGTTTATTGAAATCTTCCGCCACTTCAGGAGGAGTTACATTATCTTGTTTTCCCCAAATAATGCAGGTCGGGGTTTGCATTTTTGGTAAATCTTTCGCCATATTGTGCCTGATTGCACTTTTAGCAATAGCTAAGGTTTTTACCAATTTATTCCGGTTATTAACCGTAGCGTAAACATCATCTACAATTTCTTTCGTAGCTACTGCAGGATCATAAAAAACATTTTCTGCTTTTTGTTTGATGTAATCGTAATCGCCACGCTTAGGGTAGCTTTCCCCCATCGCACTTTCGTAAAGACCGGAACTTCCGGTAATTACCAATCCTTTCATTTTCTTAGGGTAGAGTTTGGTGGTGAGCAAGGCAATATGGCCTCCTAAAGAGTTGCCCAGTAAAATTACTTCTTTGTAATTTTTAAACTCTATAAACTCTCCTATGTATTTAGCAAAATTAGAAACACTGGTTTTTAATAAAGGCATGGTATATAGTGGCAATTCTGGGATTACCACTTTGTATCCATTTTCAGGAAAAAAGTTAGCAACACCATCAAAATTACTTAAACCTCCCATTAAACCATGCAGGATAATTATTGGAGTACCTTCTCCTTTTTCTACATAACTAAATTTTCCTTCAGATTTAATTTCTTCTTTCATCAATAAGAATTGCGTTTAGCAAAAGCAAATATATAGATTATTGTTTAAGTATGAGTCATTAATCTTTATTTGAGTTTCAACTTCATTTTAGTTAGGTGATTTTCAGTTTATTCAGTAGCTGATCTTTGGTAAATTCCCCACTTTTTGTAAAAGCTTAATTATCAGTAGTAATAAGGCTTTGGGCTTTGTAGGGATGAATGGAAGCCTAAAACTTATTAACAATGTGGTAAATTGTGGTAAAAAGTGGTAAAAATTTCAATATATTTGAACTAAGAATTCTTGAGGTGGTAAATTTAATAGGATCATACGAATGTAAAATCGATGCGAAAGGTCGATTAATGGTGCCTTCAAAACTCAAATCGCAACTTCTGCCTATGTTAGAAGAGGGTTTTGTGTTGAAGCGTGCTGTTTTTCAGCCATGTATCGAAATGTATCCGATGAGTGAGTGGAATGCTTTAATGCAGAAAGTGAACTCGCTTAACCGCTTTAAAAAGAAAAACAACGACTTTATCAGAAGGTTTACCGCTGGAGTAAAAATGGTAGAAGTTGATGCTAATGGAAGGCTTTTGGTGCCGAAAGATCTACTCAATTTTGCCGGACTTCAAAAAGAGATAGTGCTTTCTTCTGCAATCAATATTGTAGAAATATGGGATAAAACAAAATACGAAGCAGCTATTGAAGATGCAACCGATGATTTTGCAGATTTAGCTGAAGAAGTAATGGGAGATAGCGATGACGAACTTGGAATATCATAACCCGGTCTTATTAAAAGAAACAGTTGATGGCTTAAATATTAAGCCTGATGGCGTTTATGTGGATGTCACCTTTGGCGGTGGCGGTCATTCCCGTGAAATTTTGAGCCGGTTGGGAGAAAGTGGGAAATTGTTGGCTTTTGATCAGGATCCTGATGCCAAGCAAAACGTAATTGATGATAAGCGCTTTACGCTTATTCCTGAAAACTTCCGTTACCTAAAGCAATTTCTAAGGTTTTACGGTTGCAAAAAAGTAGATGGGGTTTTAGGGGATTTTGGAGTTTCTTCCCATCAATTTGATGTTGCTGAACGTGGTTTTTCCACAAGATTTGATTCTAGGTTAGATATGCGGATGAATCAGCGGGATAAAATCAGTGCTTATGAAGTGGTTAATGAATATGCCGAAGCCGATTTGCGCTCGGTTTTTTGTCAATATGGGGAATTGAAAAATGCGCCTAAACTGGCAAGGTTAATTGTTCAGGAACGTGCTGAAAATCCTATTGAAACCGGAGATCATTTAAAAGAATTATTGACCCCGTTTCTTTTTAAAGGAAAGGAGTTTAAAATTTTAGCGCAGATCTATCAAGCGATTCGAATTGAAGTAAATCAAGAAATTCAGGTGCTGAAAGAATTTTTGCAGCAAACCGAGGAAGTCTTGGAGCCCGGTGGGCGAATCAGTTTAATTTCTTACCATTCACTAGAAGATCGTTTGGTGAAAAGATATATAAGAAATGGGCTTTTTGAAGGCGAACCTGAAAAAGATGTTTTTGGCAGAGTAGAGGTTCCGTTTAAAAAAGTTGGAAAATTAATTACTCCTTCAAAAAAAGAAATTGAAGAGAATAATAGAGCGAGAAGTGCAAAATTAAGAATAGGAGAACGTATTTAAGATGAAAGGAAGAATCTACGATTTTCTTAAAGGAAAATTTTTAATAAGTGACGATGCGCTTAAAAATTGGAGCTTCATTTTGTTTTGTACCGCTTTGGCCATCGTGATGATTGCCTGTTCGCACAGTGCTGAACGAAAAGTGCATGAGATTGCAAGATTGAATAAGGAGGTAAGGGAGTTGCGAAGTGAACATGTAGACCTTGAAAAAAGTTTGATGCAATTAAAAATGGAATCGACCATTTTGAAGAAAGTAGAAGGTTTAGGCTTGGGGACCTCTAAAAACCCACCACAAAAAATTGTAGTTGTAAACAGTAAAAAGAAATAATTTTTGACAACCGAGAAGAACATATTATACAGACTTTATGCGATTGCCGGAGCAACCTTTTTGTTTGCTTTCGTTATTGCGTTTAAGTTGGTGAATATTCAGGTTGCCGAAGGAGAAAAATACAAAGAGCTTTCAGAGAAAAGAGTTTTTAAAAATTTCACCATTCCAGCTAATCGCGGAAATTTATACGATACCAATGGAAGTCTGTTGGCAACTTCAGTTCCTGAATACGATATCCGTTTGGATGCTTTAACCGTTTCTCAAGAAAATTTCGACAAAAACTTAAAGCCTTTGGCAACTGAACTTTCTAAAATGTTTGGGAAGCCGGAATCGTATTACATCAATACCATCAGAAGAGCACGGGCTAATAAAAACCGATATTTTTTAATTGCGCGTGGAGTTAGCTATACGCAATATGTAAAAATTAAAAACTTCCCTATGTTCCGTTTAGGAGCTTACAAAGGTGGGTTTATTGCAGAACAGCGGACCGTTCGCGAAAGACCACTTGGTAAAATAGGTGAACGTACGGTAGGTCATGGTCAAGCCGGATTGGAAGGAGCTTATAATGAATACCTTCAAGGGAAAGACGGACATCGATTAAAGCAAAAAATTGCACAAGGGCAATGGAAACCCATCAATGACGCCAATGAAAAAGAACCTCAAGATGGTTTAGATGTCGTTTCTACCATTGATATTAATATTCAAGATATCGCTCATCATGCCTTGCTTTCTCAATTAGAACGTTTTCAAGCCGATCACGGAACTGTAGTGGTAATGGAAACCAAAACCGGGGAGATTAAAGCCATGGCTAATTTAGGCCGCACCGACGAAGGGAAATATTACGAAAAAAGAAATTATGCCGTTTGGGAATCCCATGAGCCTGGAAGTACTTTCAAGCTAATGGCGATGGTCGCCGCTTTAGAAGATAAAGTGGTTGATACGACCGACTTGGTCGATACGGAAGACGGAACAGTGAAATATTACGACCGTATTGTTCGTGATTCTCATAGAGGTGGATTTGGTGAAATTTCTGTCGCTCGCGCTTTTGAAGTTTCTTCAAACACAGCCTTTTCAAAATTTATTTATCAAGGCTATAAAGACAATCCGGAAGCTTTTGTAGATCGCTTGGATTATATGGGATTGAATAAAAAAATAGGCTTAGCCATAAAAGGAGAAGGAACACCTAAAATTCCACATCCCGATGATAGCAATTGGTACGGAACCACGTTGCCATGGATGTCATTTGGCTATGGAGTAGCCATCACGCCTTTACAAACCTTGGCATTTTACAATGCCATTGCTAATGACGGGTTGATGATTAAACCACGTTTAATTAAAGAAGTACGAAACCGAGATCGGATTATTCATGACTATAACGAGCCTGTGGTGCAAAATTCAGTTTGTTCCAAAGAAACAGCGGCCAAAGTAAGGGAAATGATGAAAAACACGGTAAAGCGTGGAACAGCTACTAATATTTATACAGAAAATTTTTCTATGGCGGGTAAAACAGGAACATGTTTAACCGGTTATGGTAGTGGGAAAAGCGGTTCAGAATACATCGCTTCTTTTGCAGGATATTTTCCGGCAGATAATCCTAAATATTCGTGTATAGTAGTGATTAGCCGGCCTGATCGAAGCATCGGTTACTACGGGAATATTGTAGCCGCTCCGGTTTTTAAAACCATTGCCAGAAAAATTTATACCGATACTCCAAAAGTAGATGAAGTAAAAGATTTGGAAAACACCAACCCTGAAGTTGATCAGGATTTTGAAAAATATTTTGCCGTCGCTCAAAAGTATAAAACCATAATGCCTGATGTAAAAGGATTACCGGCAATGGATGCTGTGGCTTTATTGGAAAACTTAGGCCTGCACGTAGAATTAAACGGCGCTGGGAAAATAAAAAAACAAAGCATTCAGAAAGGACAAAAAATTAAACAAAATCAAACCATCTTAATTTCTTCCATTTGATACAGTTAAAAGACATACTCTACAAAGTGGCTATTGAAACAGTGATAGGAGGGACTTCCGTAGCTGTAGGAGAACTTCATTTCGATTCCCGAAAGGTAACTTTGAATGATGTTTTTATTGCTATTCGCGGAGCAGTTTCAGATGGTCATGAATATATTCAGCAAGCTGAAAAGCAAGGAGCTTTGGTAATTGTTTGTGAAGAATTGCCAGAAAATAAAATAGGCGGCATCACTTACGTAAAAGTAAAAGATACCAAAATGGCGCTGGCTTTAATGGCTAGTAATTACTACGGGAATCCTTCAGGAAACTTAAAATTGGTCGGTGTCACCGGAACCAACGGAAAGACCACCGTTAGCACTTTATTGCATCAATTATTTAGTAAAGCCGGTTACCAAGTTGGGTTAATTTCAACCGTGGTTATTAAAGTTGGCGAAAAAGATTACGAAACAAAACTTACCACACCCGATTCGATTACCATCAATAAATATTTGGCTGAAATGAGTGAGGCCGGAGTGGAATTTTGTTTTATGGAAGTAAGTTCTCACGGAATCGATCAGCATCGCACTAGCGGATTAACGTTCACCGGAGGAATATTCACCAATCTCTCACACGATCATTTAGATTACCACAAGACCTTTGCCGAATACAGAGATGTGAAAAAACGCTTTTTTGATGAACTGCCGAAAAGTGCATTCGCTTTGACCAATGCCGATGATAAAAACGGAGCGATCATGCTTCAAAATACCAAAGCGAAAAAATATACTTATGGTTTAAAAACCATGGCCGATTATAAAGCCCAGATTCTTGAGAATAGTTTTGGCGGTTTATTGCTGAAATTAAATGGAAATGAAATTTGGAGCAAACTCGTAGGGAACTTTAATGCCTATAATTTGGCGGCCATCTATGGAACTGCAGATTTATTGGGACTTAATGAATTGGAAAACCTGCAGTTGATTAGTAGCCTAACTGCTGTAAGCGGAAGGTTTCAATACTATATTTCTGATGGCAAAATAACGGCTATTGTTGATTATGCGCATACACCAGATGCTTTAAAAAATGTTCTGGAAACCATCAATTCCATTAGAACTAAAAACGAAGATTTGATTACCGTTGTTGGGTGTGGCGGAGATCGTGATACTACCAAGCGTCCTAAAATGGGAAAAATCGCTTCAGAGTTAAGTACCAAAGTGGTGTTTACCAGTGATAACCCAAGAACTGAAGATCCCGATAAAATTATAGAGGATGTTGAGGCTGGGGTAGAACCACAAAATGTAAAAAAGGTAATTGCCGTAACCAATCGTAAGCAAGCTATTAAAACTGCTTGTGTAATGGCGAAAGCTAGTGATATTGTTTTGATTGCCGGAAAAGGACATGAAACTTATCAGGAAATCAATGGAGTAAGATCAGATTTTGATGACATGAAAATCGTCAAAGAATTTTTAATTCAATTAGAAAAGTAATCGTAAAAAGTAAGTAATGCTGTACTATTTATTTCAGTTTTTAGAAGAACAATACGAGATGCCGGGAGCACAGATATTCCAGTTTATCTCGTTTCGTGCGGCCTTGGCGATTATTTTTTCGTTACTCATTTCTACGATTTTCGGGAAAAGGATTATCAATTATTTACAAAGAAAACAAGTAGGTGAAAGCGTTCGTGATTTGGGACTTCAAGGACAATCAGAAAAAGCCGGAACCCCGACTATGGGAGGGGTCATTATTATTTTGGCTACGTTAATTCCAGTGTTGCTTTTCGCGAAACTCGATAATGTATATGTCTGGTTGCTCATCGTTACCACTATTTGGATGGGAATTATAGGTTTTATTGACGATTATATTAAAACCTTTAAAAAAAATAAAGAAGGTTTAGAAGGCAAATTTAAAATTATTGGTCAAGTTGGACTTGGCCTTATCGTGGGAGCAACCATGTATTTTCATCCTGATATCACGGTGAAAGAGCAAGTGCGGACAGATGTGGTGAAAGAAGAAATTACCGATGCAAAGCCTAACAATTTTGAAAGTGAAAAGAAATCAACTAAGACAACTATTCCTTTTGTAAAGAATAATGAATTTGATTATTCCAGTTTAATTACTTGGATTGATGCTGATTATGCGAAATACGCGTGGATAATTTTCATTCCGATTGTGATTTTTATCGTTGCAGCAGTATCTAACGGAGCGAATTTAACCGATGGAATCGATGGTCTTGCCGCAGGTTCTTCCGCGATTGTTGTCCTCACCTTAGGGCTTTTTGCTTGGGTTTCGGGAAACATTGTTTTTTCCGATTATCTCAATGTGATGAATATTCCAAATTCAGGGGAAATGACGGTGTATATCGCTGCTTTTGCCGGAGCCTTGGTAGGTTTTTTATGGTATAACACGTTCCCGGCGCAAGTATTTATGGGGGATACCGGAAGTTTAACCATTGGCGGAATCATTGCCGTTTTGGCTATTGCCACTAGAAAAGAGTTGTTGATTCCTATTCTCTGCGGAATTTTCTTAATCGAAAATTTATCGGTAGTGCTACAGGTAAGTTGGTTTAAATACACGCGAAAAAAGTTTGGCGAAGGAAGAAGGATTTTCTTGATGTCGCCTTTGCATCATCACTATCAAAAGAAAGGTCAGCACGAAAGTAAGATTGTTGTGCGGTTTTGGATTGTTGGGATTTTTCTTGCGGTACTCACCATCATCACCTTAAAACTAAGGTAAAATGAAAAGGTTAGTAGTGCTTGGAGGTGGAGAAAGTGGTATAGGAACCGCTTTACTGGGAAAAGCAAAAGGCTATGAAGTCTTTGTTTCAGACAAAGGAATAATAGTTGAAAAATATAAAGAAGTTCTTGTAAATAACGAAATAGATTGGGAAGATGAAAAGCATACAGAAGCTTTAATTCTTAATGCTGATCTGGTAATGAAAAGCCCTGGGATTCCTGAGAAAGTTGAAATGGTGCAAAAACTATTTCAAAAAGGAATTCCGGTCATTTCTGAAATCGAATTTGCTTCCGCATTTACCCAAGCTAATATTATTGGTATTACGGGAAGTAATGGAAAGACCACCACTGCAACATGGACAGATTATGTGCTGAAAAATGGAGGTTTAAATGTAGCTCTAGCAGGTAATATTGGAGACAGTTTCGCAAAAGCTGTGTGGAAAGATAAAGTAGAGCATTATGTGTTAGAGCTGAGTAGTTTTCAGTTAGATGGTATTGAGAAGTTTAGACCGCATATTGCTGTGTTAACCAATATCACACCCGATCATTTAGATCGATATGAGTATAAATATGAAAACTATATCGCTTCTAAATTCAGTATAACCAAGAACCAAACCGAGGAGGATTATTTCATTTATGATGCCGATAATCCTACCATCGCAGAGTGGATAGAAAAAATTGAAATAAAAGCAAAAAAGCTACCGCTAACTTTTCAGAAAAAAGTAAAAGAAGGCGCGTACGCAGATGAACAAAATATTATAGTAAGAATAGAAGATAACGAGTTTATTATGGCAAGAGAAGATCTAGCGTTGAAAGGTGAGCATAACACGAAAAATGCCATGGCAGCATCAACTGTAGCACAATTATTAAGAATTAGAAAGCAAACCATTCGTGAAAGTATGGGAAGTTTTCAAGGCGTTGAGCATCGTTTAGAAAAAGTATTGAAAATTAATAATGTTCAATACATTAACGATTCAAAAGCGACCAATATCAATGCAACTTATTACGCCTTAGAAAGTGTTCCTTCAGAAACCATTTGGATTGTTGGCGGTGTTGATAAAGGAAACAAATATGAAGAATTACTTTCATTGGTAAATGAAAAAGTAAAAGCCATTATTTGTTTAGGTGTTGATAATGCCAGAATCAAAGAAGTATTTAGCAATTGTGTGGAAAATCTAGTGGAAACGCAATCGATGAAGGAAGCAGTGCAATTAGCTTATCATTTAGGGAAGTCTGGCGATACAGTCTTGCTTTCCCCAGCTTGTGCGAGTTTTGATTTATTTCAGAATTATGAAGACCGCGGAAGACAATTTAAAGATAACGTAAGAAACCTATAAGTAATTAGTGGCAGGAAACGATAACATATCATCAAAAAATGTTTTTTCCTATTTAAAAGGAGATAAAGCCATTTGGGCCGCAGCTGCCCTTTTGGCCATATTTTCGTTTATTCCGGTATACAGTGCGAGTAGTAATTTAGCCTATTTGTATGGAGATGGAGGTACTTTTAAATACCTAATTACCCATTTTGTACATCTGTTTTTAGGATTCGTGATCATTTATGCAATTCATCGAATTCCCTATCATTATTTTAAAGGCTTATCTATTTTAATGATTCCGGTAATCGTTGGCTTGCTCATTTATACCTTGGCACAGGGAACCACCATTGGAGGAGCAAATGCCAGCCGATGGATTACTATTCCCATCATTAACAAGACGTTCCAAACTTCAACCTTGGCATCTGTCATCTTAATGATTTATGTAGCTCGCTATCTATCGAAGATACACGAGAAAAAAGTTACGTTTAAAGAAACAATTTTACCACTTTGGGTGCCGGTAGCTGTAATTTTAATGCTAATTTTGCCGGCCAATTTTTCGACAACGGCCATTATGTTTTTAATGGTGATGACGCTGGTTTTTCTGGGAGGTTATCCGTTAAAATACATCGGGATCATTTTAGGTTCTGGCGCATTGGTTTTATTGCTGTTTGTATTATCGGCAAAAGCTTTTCCCGGAGTTTTCCCAAATAGGGTAGATACGTGGATAAGTCGGGTGGAGAATTTTACGAATGATGAAGATACGGAAGCCGATTATCAAATTGAAAAAGCAAAAATAGCAATAGCAAGAGGTGGTTTGGCAGGAGCAGGGATAGGAAAAAGTATTCAGCGTAATTTTTTGCCACAATCTTCTTCCGATTTCATTTATGCCATTATTGTTGAAGAAATGGGATTGTTGGGAGCTTTTGGCGTGATGCTGGCTTACCTGTTTATCTTATTCAGGTTAGTCGTAATTTCCACGAAAGCACCCACTATTTTTGGGAAATTGGTTGTGGTGGCTGTGGGATTGCCAATTATTTTTCAGGCATTGATTAATATGGCAGTAGCTGTTGAATTATTTCCGGTAACCGGGCAAACGCTTCCGCTAATTAGTAGTGGGGGATCATCGATTTGGATGACGTGTTTAGCCTTGGGAATAGTGCAAAGTGTAGCAGCGAAACGGGAAGAAATTAAAAAACAAGAAGAAGAATTAAACTCGATAGAAGACGATAACGATAATCCGTTAGAAATTTTGAGTGAAGCGATATGAGCAAATTAAAATTCATACTCTCTGGAGGCGGAACCGGTGGTCACATTTACCCGGCGGTTGCTATTGCCGATGAGCTGAAGCGTCGTCACCCCGATGCTGAATTTTTATTTGTCGGCGCTCAAGACCGGATGGAAATGCAAAAAGTGCCTAAAGCCGGTTACCAGATTGAAGGTTTATGGATTAGCGGAATTCAACGAAAGTTAACGCTGCAAAACTTAGCTTTCCCTTTTAAATTGTTAAGTAGTTTGCGTAAATCGAGAACGATTATTAAAAAGTTTCAGCCTGATGTAGTGATTGGTACCGGTGGTTTTGCTAGCGGACCTTTACTCAAAGTGGCGAATCAAAAAAATATCCCAACCGTTTTACAAGAGCAAAATTCCTTCGCAGGAATTACCAATAAATGGTTAGCGAATGAAGCCGATAAAATTTGTGTAGCCTATGCGGGAATGGAGAAATTTTTCCCCAAAGAAAAAATAAGATTCACCGGAAATCCCGTAAGGCAAGATCTTATTGAGATTCAACATAAAGAAAACGAAGCGCAAGCTTATTTTAAACTCATACCCAATAAAAAAAAGGTTTTAGTGATTGGTGGTAGTTTGGGGGCTAAGCGTATTAACGAATTAATAGAAGCCAACTTAAGCTATTTTGAAGCCAATAACTTACAAGTGATTTGGCAAACCGGGAAGTTATACTTCGAAAAATACAAGAAATACCAATCGGCCAGCGTGCAAGTTCATGAATTTTTAGACCGAATGGATTTAGCCTATAGTGCAGCAGATTATATCATATCAAGAGCAGGAGCAGGCTCGGTAAGTGAGTTGTGTATGGTGGCGAAACCGGTGTTGTTTATTCCATCACCAAACGTAGCAGAAGATCATCAAACCAAAAATGCGATGAGTTTGGTAAAAGAAGAGGCTGCTTTAATGTTGAAGGAAACGGACTTGGAAGAAAAATTTCAACAAGAATTTTTAGCATTGATAAGTTCAGAAGCGCTTCAGCAAAAATTAGGAGCAAATATTTTAAAGTTGGCCAAACCAAATGCCACGAAGGATATTGCAGATGAAATTGAAAAATTAATTAAAAAAAAGTAAAAGCGTAACCGTGAATGGTCACATGGAGCGGAGTCGAAATGTTGTTTCAGGGTTACCTCAAGATTATAAAATTTAATGAGCTTGTTTAAAAACATACAAAATATCTATTTTATTGGCGTTGGCGGCATTGGTATGAGCGCCTTGGCTCGATATTTTGTACAGCAAGACAAGCAGGTAGGTGGGTATGATCGTACACCAAGTAAACTCACAAAAAAGTTAGAAGAAGAGGGAGTTCAAATTACATTTAGTGATAGTGTAAAAGAACTTTCAGCTTCATTTACCGATAAAGAAAACACTTTGGTGGTTTACACTCCGGCTGTTTCAGCGGAAAATCAATTATTTCAATATTTCAAGGACAGCGGTTTTGAAGTTAAGAAAAGAGCAGAGGTTCTTGGGATGATTACAAAAGATTTTCCCACACTCGCAGTAGCTGGCACTCACGGTAAAACTACCACTACTGCTATCTTAGCACATATTTTGAAGCAATCTGGAGTTAAGCTCACCGCTTTTTTAGGTGGAATTAGTGAAAATTACCACACCAATTTTATTAGCGATGGTCACGAAGCTGTTGTGGTGGAAGCCGATGAATTTGACCGTTCTTTTTTGCATTTACATCCTAGCATTGCAGCTATAACTTCTATGGATGCCGACCATTTAGATATTTATGGAGAAGCGGAAGAATTAAGAAAAACCTTTTTAAGTTTTGCAGAAAAGGTAAGTGACAAGTCTAATTTTTTCTTTAAAAAAGGATTAGCCTTAGAAGGAAATTCAATAGCCATTGAAGAGCAAGCCGATTATCAGGTAGAAAATGTAAAAGTAGAAAATGGCTCCTATTTTTTTGATTTTGTGAGTCCGAAAGAGATGGTTAAGCAAATCGAATTTAGTTTACCGGGCAAGCATAATTTAATGAATGCGGCCATGGCACTTGCTATGGGAGTAAAATTTGGGGTGAAAGGAGAAAAATTAGGAAAAGCTCTAGCGAGTTTTAAAGGCGTGGAACGAAGGTTTACTTATCATTTAAAAACCGAGGAAAAAGTTCTCATCGAAGATTACGCACATCATCCCGAAGAGATTTTGGCAGTTCATCAAGCCGTGCGGGAAATGCATGCCGGTAAAAAAGTCTTGGCAGTGTTTCAGCCTCATTTATTCAGCAGAACCAAAGATTTTGCCGATGAATTTGGGGAAAGCCTTTCGAAGTTTGATGAAGTCATTTTGATGGAGATTTATCCCGCTCGTGAAAAACCGATGGAAGGGGTGAATTCTGAAATGCTTTTGAGTAAAGTTTCAAATGATAAAAAACAACTCGTAGCAAGGGAAAATTTAAGTGAAAAAATAACGGCATCTTCAGCTGAAGTTATTGTGATGATGGGCGCCGGAGATATAGGAAATGAAGTAGAAACCATTAAAGTTGCGTTAAACCGTGAAAGTTAATTGGAATTACATAAAAGCTTTTGCATTATTGGCCTTGGTCATCTTTTTGTATAGTTTTTCTTCCCGAAGGAATGCTGTACGAAAAGTGGAAGAGGTGAAGATCCAATTTACCAATGGAGAAAACCTCTATGTTACTGAAAATGCAGTTAATAAGTTGTTGATAGTAAATACAGACACTACTGCCAACCAATCAAAAGAAATCATAGATTTGAATAAGTTAGAGTCGGTTCTAGACACTCATGAGATGATAAAAAATGCCGATGTGTATTTAACTGTAGATAAAAAACTAATAGCAACGATTACGCAACGTAAACCTTTGGCTCGCGTTTATGGAAAAGAATCTTTTTACATAGATGCATCTGGTAAAAAAATGCCTTTGTCAAAAGTTTACTCAGCAAGAGTTCCTTTGGTGACCGGCGTTAACGATAAAGATCTTCCTCAAGTTTATCCATTAATCCATAAAATTGAAAACGATAAATTTTTAAAAGAGCACATTACTACCATTACTAAAGATAAAGCCGGCAATTATATGCTGGGTTTACGCGTTTTAGATTTTGAAGTACTGTTGGGAGATACCAATAAATTAGAGAATAAGTTTAAGAATTTTAAAGCCTTTTATAAAAAGGCCATGAAAGATAAAAAACTGGATGTTTACAAAACCGTAAGCCTTCAGTTTGATAATCAGGTTGTTTGTACCACAAAGTGACATTGTTTGACTATGAAAGATAAAGATATTGCAGTAGGACTTGATATTGGAACTACCAAAATTGTAGCCATGGTTGGCCGTAATAACGAATACGGTAAAATGGAAATTCTCGGCATAGGAAAATCTAAAAGTTTAGGTGTTCATCGAGGGGTAGTCAATAATATCACGCAAACCATTCAATCTATTCAGCAGGCGGTGCAAGAAGCGGAAGCCAACTCAGGAATGGATATAACTGAAGTAGTTGTAGGTATTGCCGGACAACACATTAGAAGTTTACAACATAGCGATTACATTACCAGAGCAAATTCAGACGAAGTGATATCAGAAAAAGATATCGATATGCTTTGCAATCAGGTGCATAAGCTGGTGATGCTTCCGGGAGAAGAAATCATTCACGTACTTCCGCAAGAATACAAAGTAGATGGTCAAGCAGAAATCACGGAGCCTATCGGAATGTATGGAGGACGTTTAGAAGCTAATTTTCATGTAGTAGTTGGTCAAATTTCATCTATTAGAAATATTGGACGTTGTGTGAAAAGTGCAGGCTTAGATCTTTCTGGTGTTACTTTAGAACCTTTAGCTTCGGCCAATGCAGTCTTAAGTCAAGAAGAGAAAGAAGCAGGTGTTGCATTGATTGATATAGGAGGGGGAACTACTGATTTAGCCATTTTTAAAGATGGAATTATTAGGCATACCGCCGTGATTCCTTTTGGTGGAAATGTAATTACAGAAGATATCAAGGAAGGCTGCTCTATTATTGAAAAGCAGGCTGAATTATTAAAAGTGAAATTTGGTTCCGCTTGGCCCGGAGAAAATAAAGATAATGAGATTGTCTCCATTCCGGGATTACGAGGAAGGGAACCCAAAGAAATTACCCTAAAAAACCTTTCTAAAATCATTCACTTTAGAGTGGTTGAAATCATTGAACAGGTTTTCTTGGAAATAAAAAATTACGGTCACGAAGAGCAAAAGAAAAAACTAATTGCCGGGATTGTTATTACCGGTGGAGGCGCTCAATTAAAGCACCTCAAGCAATTGGTAGAATACATTACAGGAATGGATACCCGTATTGGTTATCCTAATGAGCATCTAGCAGGTGATAGCGACCCAGAGACTACAAGTCCTATGTATGCCACTGCCGTTGGATTGGTGTTGAACAGTTTAGAGAAAAATCAAAAAAGAGCTGAAGAAGTATTAATTGAAGAAGAGGAAGAAGTGCCAACTCGGGAGCAAGCTTTAACAGAAGAACCTTTAGGGGCGCCACAACAAGAAGTTAATCAAGAATTAACTGAAGATGAACAAGAAGAAGAAATTGAACAAGAACAAACAAAAAAGCCAAAAAGGCATCGAAAAAACATCTTTGAAAAGTGGTTTGATGATTTCAAAGATTTTTTAGATAACGCAGAATAAAAAAATTGCATAAAAAGAAAAATACTTAATACTGAAAATTTTAGAATTATGAGCAGCACAGAATTCGACATTTCTTTTGATTTACCTAAAAATCAATCTAACGTCATTAAAGTGATTGGCGTTGGTGGAGGTGGATCTAACGCTATCAATCATATGTTTCAACAAGGCATCAACGGAGTAGATTTCGTGGTTTGTAACACCGATGCACAAGCCTTGGAAAATAGTACGGTGCCTATTAAAATCCAGTTAGGAGTTAATCTAACCGAAGGATTAGGAGCAGGTGCCAACCCTGAAATCGGGGAAAAAGCTGCTTTAGAAAGTTTTGACGATTTAAAAAACATGCTCGATAGAAATACCAAAATGGTATTTATTACTGCCGGAATGGGAGGGGGTACTGGTACCGGGGCAGCCCCAATTATCGCCAAGCAAGCTAAAGATATGGGTATTTTAACCGTGGGAATTGTTACTATTCCTTTTCAGTTTGAAGGAAAAACCCGTAACGATCAAGCTCAACTTGGCGTAGAAAAACTAAGAAGCAATGTAGATTCGCTAATCGTTATTAATAATAACAAATTACGGGAAGTTTACGGTAATTTAGGATTTAAAGCAGGTTTCTCTAAAGCTGATGAAGTGCTGGCAACAGCTTCCAGGGGGATTGC
Source organism: Mesonia oceanica (assembly GCF_902499555.1). GTDB lineage: Bacteria > Bacteroidota > Bacteroidia > Flavobacteriales > Flavobacteriaceae > Mesonia > Mesonia oceanica. Next base: position 175,451 of record NZ_CABVMM010000006.1, on the reverse strand, counting down.
AGAAGTAATCACCCATCACTACACGCAAAACATTGACTTGCGTGATGCTAAAACAGTGTTAAGTAACAGTGGAACCGCTATCATGGGATCTGCTATAGCATCCGGAAGTAACCGTGCGCAAGAGGCAATTATGAAAGCCTTGGATTCTCCATTATTAAATGATAATAAAATTAGTGGAGCACAAAATGTATTATTGCTCATTGTTTCTGGTTCAGAGGAAATTACCATTGATGAAATTGGGGAGATCAACGATCATATTCAAGGCGAAGCCGGACATAGTGCGAATATCATTATGGGGGTTGGTGACGATGAGAATTTAGAAGAATCTATCTCCGTTACTATTATTGCTACGGGTTTTAACGTAGATCAGCAGGATGTGATCACCAATACAGAAACAAAAAAAATCATCCATACCTTGGAAGATGAGCAAAAAGCGGAACATGATTTGTCTCCTAAAAAAAGTTCTGCTTCATCATTTAATCTTCCGGAAGAAAAAAGTCAACCATCAGGTTCAGCTAAAATTGTTCATAGTTTAGAAGAGGAAACAGAAGAACCTGCTCCTCAAAAAAACGAGCCTAAAAATGAAGTTGATTTGAAAGGTTCTTCAGAAGAAAAGAATATTAAAGAAAATGATCACGAAGTAAACTTTACCGAAGAAGAATTTGTGATTGTAGAAGCAGAAGAAGAGAAATATGAGACTCCAATTTTTGAAGAAACGCAAGTAGAAGAGGAAGAAGAGCAAACGATGTTTACTTTTGATTTCCCTTTACAAGAAAAGCAAGAAGAAAAAGCGCCTGTAACAGAAAATAAAGAACAGAAAGAAGAAGATAAAGTTTATTTCAGTTTAGATGCAGAGGAAGAAGAGGAAGATCATGTAAAAGCTTCCAGTGAAATTGAGGTAATTTCTTCAGAGAAAAATTCAAAAGGAGAAAAAAGATATTCCTTAGAAGATTATATGGAATTGGAAGAGCGAATGGAAAGTGCAAAGCCACAACCAAAGCCTTCTCCTAAACCTCAAGTTCAGCAAAATAGTCAAGCTCAGCAGGAAAGTTTTAAAATTGAAAAGAAAGAAGTGAAAAAGGAAGCGCCTCAACAAGCTGAAATTTCAGAAGAAGCAGACCCTTTTGATAATCCAATTTCTGAAGATTTGATTGCACGTGCTGCAGAGCGTAGAGCCCGAATGAAAAATTTCAACTATAAATTTAGAAATAACAATAATATAGATGAAATCGAAAAACAGCCGGCCTACAAGAGAGCAGGGATAGATATTAATGGTAATCAATCACCTACCAGCGATAAAATTTCCAGAACGAGTTTAGGTACAGATAGTAATGATGAAATTACACTACGCAAAAACAATTCGTTTCTTCATGACAATGTAGATTAAACGAATAAATAAGGCAGATAAAACCCGAAGTTTTACCTATTAAATTTCGGGTTTTTTTAAATTAGATTAGTATCTTCGCAGCTGTAAAATTTTCTACTTATGAGTTTAGAAAAAGATGTAATGACGCAGATGAAAGTCGCTATGAAAGCTAAAGATAGCGAAACTTTAGAAGCGCTCAGAGCTGTTAAAGGAGCTATTATTTTAGCTAAAACAGATAACGGTCAACAAGAAATAACAGAAGAGCAGGAGGTTAAACTTGTGCAGAAGTTAGTGAAGCAACGTAAAGATAGTGCTCAACTTTACCGAGAGCAAAACCGTGAAGATTTGGCAGAGCCGGAAGAAAAGCAAGCTGAAGTAATATCTCAGTTTTTGCCGGAACAATTAAGCGAAGCCGAAATTGAAGCAAAAGTAGAAGATATTATTGCACAAACCGGTGCAGAAGGCATGAAAGATATGGGTAAAGTGATGGGGATTGCCTCTCAACAACTTGCAGGTAAAGCAGATGGAAAAACAATTTCTATTATTGTAAAGAAAAAACTAGCATAAAATAAGGTTTTCAGTCCTTACTTAAACTGGAATGGCCCCGTGGCGCAACTGAATAGCGCATCAGACCTGCCTGCCGGCAGGCAGGTTTCGGTAGGACAAGTTATAAGTTCATAAATAAATGTATTATGTTTATGTTTTGCGTAGTTTAAAAGATGGCCGTCTTTATAAAGGGCTGACTCAAAATGTAGAAAAAAGATTAAAACAGCATAACCAAGGGGAGAATAGATCGACAAAAGGGTTTACACCTTGGGAATTAGTATTAACTAAAAGTTTTGATTCTCGAGAAAAAGCTAGAGATTATGAGAAATATCTAAAGTCTGGTTCTGGAAGAGAGTTTTTAAAAGAAATATTGTAAAATGGCCCCGTGGCGCAACTGAATAGCGCATTAGACCTGCCTGCCGGCAGGCAGGTTTCGGCAGGACAAGTTATAAGTTCATTAATAAATGTATTATGTTTATGTTTTGCGTAGTTTAAAAGATGGCCGTCTTTATAAAGGGCTGACTCAAAATGTAGAAAAAAGATTAAACCAGCATAACCAAGGGGAGAATAGATCGACAAAAGGATTTACACCTTGGGAATTAGTATTAACTAAAAGTTTTGATTCTCGTGAAAAAGCTAGATATTATGAGAAATATCTAAAGTCTGGTTCTGGAAGAGAGTTTTTAAAAGAAATATTGTAAAATGGCCCCGTGGCGCAACTGAATAGCGCATCAGATTTCGGCTCTGAGGGTTGCAGGTTTGAATCCTGCCGGGGTCACTAAAGAAGTATTTCTAAACGATATAAAACCCTGCAAAATATATGATTTTCAGGGTTTTATGGTTTTTAGAGGTTGATTTACTTTGATTTGATTTGTTTTCAAATGATAACAGACCGGTTCACAAAAAGTTAACGCGGTCAACAGTGTTGACCTAGACTAAAAACCACTCCTGCATAGTTGATTTGATTTTCATCAATTGTTTAACCAAAAGATGACAACTATGAAGACATCGCACACATTCTCAATCCTATTTTGGATTAATTCATCACGATCTACAAACAATAAAGCAGATCTATTTTTAAGAATTACTGTTAACGGTAGAAGAGCAAACATTGGCTTAAAACGTAAAGTTTTAATTGATCAATGGGATAAAAAAGCAAAAAAAGTAAAAGGAACTAATGCTCAGGCTAAGGCGATCAACAATTTAATAAATGAAAGTCAGGCAAAAGTCTATTCCATTTATCAAGAATTAAAATATAAAGAAGAACTCATTACTGCTCAGTTAATCAAAGCTAAGTTTTTTGGTGAAGATGAAGGAGCTAAATCGCTTCAGGAAATACTAACTTATCATAATGAAAAAATAGAAAAAACTTTATCAGCAGGAACTAATAGGAACTTTGGGGTAACTCAGAAATATATTGACAGGTTTCTCAAAAAGAAATTAAAAACTAATGATATTTATTTAAAGCAACTCAACTTTAAATTTATTTCTGACTTCGAAACCTTTCTAACAAGTTACTATCCTAAAGGACACTTTAAGGCTATGTCTCATAATACCGTAATGAAGCATATTCAAAGATTAAGAAAAATTATTACTCTGGCTTATCATTTAGAATGGATTGATAAAGATCCATTTGTTAGATGGAAACCTACATTTGAAGTAAAACAAAGAGAATTTTTGAACTCTCACGAACTAGATTTGCTTGAGAGGTATAAGTTTCCGATTGAACGATTAGATAGAGTTCGAGACTTATTTATATTTAGTTGCTACACCGGAATTAGTTATGCCGATATCATCGCATTAACTAAAAATAATTTGATGATTGGAGAAGATAAAAATCTTTGGATTATTACTAAAAGACAAAAAACCGGATCTCCGGTGAAAGTCCCATTACTAGAGAAGGCTGAAGAAATTCTAAATAAATATGAAAATCACCCGGTAACTGAAGTCACTCAGTCACTTCTTCCTGTAATTTCAAATGAAAAAGTCAATCTTTATCTCAAAGAAATTGCCGATGCAGCTCAAATTAAAAAAAATCTAACATTTCATATGGCTAGACATACTTTTGCTACGACCATAACCCTATCAAATGGAGTTCCTATTGAAACCGTCTCTAAGCTTCTAGGGCATAATAAAATTGCTACTACTCAAATATATGCCCGAGTGATTGATTCTAAAATTTCAACCGATATGGAACAACTTAAAAATAAACTTAAGAATTAAGTTTAATTCAGAGAATTCTAAAAAAATATAGGTTTTAAAATGATGTAGAATTTCAATGTATAGCGGCAAAATATTTTTGCTATATACTGTTTCTAATTCAATACTAATCATGATAAAGATTTATATAAATTGAAGTCTTGTTTTGAAACGGGTTAAGAGAGATGTTATGATTTATTTTAATATTCCTGAACACGGTAAAATGACGAACGTATTTCTCTTTAAATGTTAACATCCCTATTTTTTTTGAAGAGAATTGGCGGCTGGCGCTCTTTTTTTTTCTTCATTAGCAATCTAATCGATAGCAATCGAATATAAACTAAACGATCCTTAATAACTTGAAGTTAAATGACTTGCTTTTTTAAACTTGAAAAATTATTTTTAAAAACATGTTTTTTATAGTTTGTTTATGTTTGCCTTTTAAAACGAAAAACATACCTGTCGTTCACTGCTTGTCCATAGCTTGTTCCAAAAATGGCACACTCTGTTCCAAATAGAGACAACCTGGTGTACCAGTAAAAAAATGCTTTTTTTCTAAAATTTTATAATGAATATTTTGCTCTTATTTGAGCTTTAAATCTCTTCGGCTGAAGAGTTTCTTGAACAAAATAATTCGCCGTTAGAATTGTGTCAATATTGTATTCATTTTTAAATGTTTTTATCGGCATTATTTCAAATAATTGAAAAATTGCTTTTTAAGCGTACTGTTTTTTGATTTTTCCAAGAGATTTATTGTTGATAACTCTATTGATGATATTTTTTGAAATTTTATTTCTACTCAAGCCTTAGACTTTGCTATTCTTCTACGAATTAATTCATAGCGATTGATTGGAAATCATTTGATTTACCTTGACATCCATTAGAGGTGATCATTGTGTATAATTACTATTCTTTGAGCTAAACTATTTCTTTCTTTCAACATAACTTTAAAAGGATTGTATTGTCTTGAATCATCAGCAAGACATTGAATATAGAGCTTATGAAAAAAGAAATCGTAAGCTGTGAACGTGCCCGCACTATTTCCATCCCGGAGGTGCTGGAAAAATTGGGACACCTTCCCACTAGAGAAACGGGAAAAGAAGCTTGGTACCTGAGTCCCTTACGGTCAGAAACGCAAGCCTCTTTTAAAGTAAATTTAAAGTTGAACCGATGGTATGACTTCGGCTTGGGTAAAGGTGGTAATCTTATCGATCTATTGATCATCTATTTACATACGGATGTGAGCGGAGTTCTTCTCTATCTTCAGAATTTTAAGGGCACAATCTGTCAACCTCAAGTAAGCCAGCATCGTCAAAAGTCTTCTTCTTCTCCTTTTACGATCACCCGGATCAAATCGGTTACTCATCCGGCTTTATTATCTTATGCGCAGCGTCGAGGCATTTCTGGCACACTTCTGAAAGCCTATGCTTATGAAGTTCATTTTAAACTGAAGAAAAGGAATCAGTTTGCCTTGGGCTTTAAAAATAAAAAAGGAGGTTATGAATTACGGAGTAAGTATCTCAAATTAAGTACTAGCCCAAAAGCTTCCAGTTGGGTTCTTCACGGAAAACAACAATTAATTATCTGCGAAGGCTGGTTCGATTATCTTTCACTGGTAGCTTTTCAAAAGGATAAAATAAAACAATCCGATATATTGATTTTAAACTCTACTGCGCTTATTGAAAAGATTGCTCCGAAGCTAAAAGACTATCAGGAATTACATCTTTATCTAGATCGTGATTCCGCAGGAAACAAAGCGCTTGGTTTTATCAAGTCCTTACATTCCAATACCATAGATTGTTCTTCCCTGTATCGAGACCATAATGATCTGAATGAGTGGTGGCAAAAAAAGTTTCATCTAATAAATTAAGAGCTGCTATTCCAATTAAAGTTCTAAAAAAAGATAGGTAGGGATACTCGTGATCCCTGTCCATTCCATTTACTTCACTTCCGGTTGTTTTTCAATTTCAATGGTTTTTGTTGACTTCCCGGTTGCTCACTGTCCCTCCCTTTTTTACTATGCAAAATACCAGGAATTGGAAGTTAGTCCAGATGGCATAAGCCAGTCATTCTTCCTTTTTATACATCTTCCCTAATTCCAATTCCTGAAAACGTATCAGCATCAAAAAAGGGAACAGCTCACAGCTCTATGGGAAGTAAATCAAAAAAATATCATTATGAAATCATTTCAAAACAACATCATCGGAAGCGAAGTAAAAATCAAAAAGGAAAACGCTTCAGATATAATAAGTAAATCAATGTTTAACCTTTCTACCCTAATGGTAGAATCTAAATTTTAATGTTATGAGTACGATCAAAAATCAAGTTCAATTAATCGGAAATGTGGGGAACACCCCGGAAACCATCACTTTTGACAGTGGTAAAAAAGCGGTTCGTCTATCGATGGCAACCAATGAGTATTACCAAAAGGATGGTGAGAAAGTGCAGGATACCCAATGGCACAACCTGATCGCCTGGGGTAATCAGGCGGATCTTATCGAAAAATATGTCGGTAAAGGAAAAGAAATTGCCATTCAGGGAAAATTGACCTCCAGATCTTATGAAACCCAAACGGGTGAAAAAAGATATGTAACCGAAGTGGTGGTACAGGAAATTTTATTTCTTGGAAATCAAGCTGCGGAATAAGTAAAAAATAAAGAGGGCATCCCTCACCAAAGTTGTGCCCTCTTTTTCATTATTAACTCCCTTAAAATAAGTCAATATGAAAACCAAAGTTAATGAAATTCAAATCAGCTACCACGGAAATCAAACGATAAATACCACTTTTAAAATTGGATGTTCACAAGATGCTGCACAACTGGCTTTTGAACATTGGGATCAAAACCATATCGAAATGCAGGAGCATTTTAAAATTCTATTGCTCAATAATTCAAATATTGTGAAAGGTATTTACGAGGTTTCAAAAGGTGGGATTACCGGAACTTTAGTAGATCTTAGAATCTTATTTGCCGTTGTTTTAAAAAGTTTATCTACAGCGATCATACTTTTGCATAACCATCCTAGTGGCACTTTAAAACCAAGTGAAGCTGATCGACAGCTTACGCAAAAGATTATCAAAGCAGGAGAATTATTGGATGTCAAAGTTCTTGATCATCTTATCATTACTCCGAATAAAGAGTATTACAGTTTTGCCGATCAGGGAGTTTTGTAACCCGCTAAAATCAAAAATTTTAATTAGAATGATAGAAAAGCCCTCATAGATTGAGGGTTTTTTATCAGCTTATTTCTTTAGTTATTTATAAAGCCGTTAGTCTGCTCAAAGGTTTTCATTTTTCAATGCATCGCAGTGGAAAAGGAAAAGCAAGAGGGTAACACGCAGAGCGGTGTTACTTTTCCTGATTCCCTTTATTTATGAGGCTTTCGAATTTTCCGATTTTGAAATTTCCTGAAAATTTGCTGCAAATAGTCTCGACCGCCCCAAAAGCAGGTTGGTATTTGCAGCAAATAAATAATTGAAAGTGTTTATTAGGGTGATAAATAGATATCGAAATTTTACTTTTATTTTATTAAGGAAAATTTTAATCTATTTAATTATAGTACATTAGTAAAAGATAGTATGGGGAAAGAGTATTATTTATACTATATTTTATTCAATGGTTAATACTTCCATTATTCAACTTATTTTTCACAAAATTCTCCAATTCATTTTGTTTAAAATCAAACCAAGTCTTTCGATAGTCAGAGTTGTCAATTCTATTTTTAAAATTCTGAAATGGCTTTTTATTCGTTAATACACTTTCTAATTCCGCTTGAAGTTTTTTATCATGCAGCTGCCTAATAAAAAGCTCCATTATTTTAAAACTCTCAAAACTTTGTAGAACTTCAATTTTAATAAAATCCGCTTGATGGTTCTTTATTTTTTCTAAATCCTCTCTAAAAGCTTCTTTAAAATCATCTTCGTCTTCAATGTGCGAAAAGTTTGGTATTGTTATAATTTCATTCGTTTTAGAATTGTAATAGCAATCAAATCCGCAATCCAGTTCCTGCGCAATTTTTTTAATTATATTTTGTTTAGAATTATCCAAAAAAACAAGCGTGTTTATCTTCTTTTATAATTTCTATAATTTTATCTAAATAAGTAGATTTGGGAAAGGGCTCGTAAATTTCCCATTTTCCACTCGCTCTCATCCAATACAAATTCCATTCTTTTCTTGATTTGTAATATCGGATTTTGGCAAAATCAAATTGTTGTTTCTTTTTTACATCTTGCCAATCAGGTCTAATTTCAAACAGGATTATAACTTTTCCGTCATACGAATATCCAATATCAACTTGTTCTCTAATTTCTGGATTTTCGGAACGTAATGATTTTACGTATTCTTTAATTGTAGATTCATTTATGTCAATAGTTGTGTTTTTCATTTAGTTTCGAATTTTTGTATTATACTGATATAGGTTGACTCTTTTTTGATAGTTATATTTTAAAATTTAGATGTGGAGTTGATGTAAATTTACATTATTTTTTCGATAGGATCTGTATTTGATGTTCGGATTAAGATGTACTTCAGCCGGTTTTCTCAAGTTAAGGCTAAAATGTGTTCTAAGATTATTATAAATATAGACTGCTTGTTGTGTTAACTTTTGAGCTAGTTCTTTGTTTTTAATGGTTTGTTTTAAACCGTACTCGTGTTTTAGTGTTCTGTTGATTCTTTCTGCAACTGCATTTTCGTAAGGATCGTACTGTTCTGTCATACTCATCGTGATATTATTATCTTCAGCAAACTGCGTGTATTTAGGGTTGCAGTACTGGAACCCTCTATCAGAGTGGTGAATGAGTTTTAGGTTAGGGTATTTTCTGTTTTTAATGGCCATATCGAGCGCTTTTTTACAAAGTGATGTTCTCATATGGTTATCGAGATTATATCCCATAATTTGCTTGGAATAGGCGTCTGTAACTAAAGCTAGATAGTTATGTCCGTTTTCAGTTTTAATATAGGTGATGTCACTTACCCAGAGTTGTTCAGGACGGGTGGGGACGTGGTCTTTTACAAGGTTCTTATATTTTTTGTACATATGGTTAGAGTTTGTAGTAGTGATGTAATTTTTAGTTTTGGGAACGAGAAGATTGTTAATTCTAAGGAACCTATAGAATTTATCTCTACCGATCTTGATATCAGCGTCTATGAAGTCTTGTTTTAGTTCTGCATAGAGTTTAATACCACCGGTTTTCGATCCTACTTTTTTCCGGTAGTCCTTGACCATTTTGATCATTTTAAGATGATCTATTTCTTTTTTCTGTTGTGCTTTGAGCCTTTTGTAGAAGGCTTGTTTAGATATCCCAAAACATCCATAGAGCCACTTTCTTTTATAATCGCTTTTTTCTTTTGCTCTATCTCTTTTGCTAATGTTTTGGGCAATGACTTTTTTGACATATCGACCCCTGTAATAAGTTCCATATCGGCGATAATGTCTTGTTGAAAGTCTTTTTGGAACTCCAGTTCTTCGATCTTTTCCTTTAACCTTTTGATTTCATCGTTCTTACTCATACCATTGTTTTGTTGTACTAAGGTACTGTATTTTCTTAACCAATAGGTAATAGTTGTTCTTGGGACATCATATTTTTTGGAAGCCTGATTGTTAGAAATATGTCCGGTAAGGATTTGGTCAACGACCAAAAGTTTAGTTTCTAATGTTACTTTCTGATAGCTTTTTTTTCGCCAATGTTCATTTTGTGTTTTCATAAGTGACTATAATTAATGGATTAATTTTTAGTCAACCTATTTCAGGAAAGTTCATTTAGTAAATTGTGGGCAACGGTTTTGTATATGAAAAGTAGCGGATTTTTATACACAAATTTTTTGGATTATAACTGACCTTAAATTTATAAAAATCATTTTCGTATAAGCGCCAAAACCGCTATTTTTTATGTACGTTGTTGTGTTTTCGTACTTTTTCTCCGCAAACTTGCTAGCGTTGGCAAAGACATACTCTTTCGCAATTTTTGGATAGTGTGTTGGCTCAAGCGAATTGCAAATGTGTATGGCTTGTAGCGTTGGCGATTCTATTTAGTTCAATTCGATAAAATTTGAGCCACTTCATAAAGAAGCGGCTCAAATAAATGTTTAGTCCTTCTTTTTTGTGACTAATTGATACACACAAGGAATTACTACCAAGTTTAATATAGTTGCAGAAAGCAATCCGCCAAGAATAACTACAGCCATTGGGCTTTGTATTTCACTACCTGGTTCTCCACCTTTTAAAGCCAAGGGAATTAACGCCAACCCTGTTGTAAAAGCTGTCATTAAAATTGGGTTTAAACGGTCTAAAGCTCCTGTTTTAATTAATTGGAAACCTTGCATTCCTTCTTGGCGCAAATCTTCATAACGTGATACTAATAGGATACCGTTACGAGTAGCGATACCGAAAAGACTAATAAATCCAATTGTGGCTGCAATACTGATGATTCCTGATGTGAAATACACAATCAAAATACCACCTATTAAAGCTAACGGTAAATTAATCAATACTACAAATGCCAATTTTACATCTTTAAATTCATAATAGAGTAAAAGGAAAATAATGACTATCGCAACGATTGCTGTTATCATAAGCAATTGTGATGCTTTCGATTCGCTTTCAAATTGCCCGCCATATTGCACACGGTAACCTTCTGGCATATTCACGTTGTTTGCAACCACTTCTTGTATTTCGTTTACTGCACCACGTAAATCCCTGCCTTGTACATTGGCAGCCACTACAATTTTCCGTTGTACATCTTCACGATTAATGGTATTTGGACTACTTACCGATTGAACAGTTGCCAATTCTCCTAATATGGTTTGTCCACCATTTGGCAAAGAAATTAAGGCGTTTTTGATATTTTCAATATCATCACGAAACGGTTTTTCGTAGCGAACTATCAAATCAAAATATTGCTGACCTTCATAAATTTCTCCTGCTTCTTCTCCTGCAAATGCAATATCTACTTGTTCCATTACATCGCCAACGGTCATTCCATAAGCCGAGAGAATCTGACGTTTGGGTTTGATACGTATTTGTGGCACTTCAATTTGTTGGTCAACCGCAACATCTGCCAATCCATCAATTTCTTTAATGTTTTGTTCTACGCTTTTGCCAACCTCGAACAACCGTTGTAAATCTGAACCAAATATCTTAATAGCAATATTGGCACGTGTACCAGAAAGCATATGGTCAATTCGGTGTGCAATGGGTTGTCCCAAGGTAATATTAACACCTGGTGCTACGCTCAATTTATTTCGGACTTCTTCAAAGAATTCTTCTTTGGTTTTATCCTCTAGTACAAAAGGCACGTCAATTTCTGAAGCATTTACACCTTGTGCGTGTTCATCTAATTCTGCTCTTCCTTGTCGTCTTGTAACAACGTCCACTTCTGGTAAATCCAATAAAATTGATTCTATCAATTTTCCTGTTTTATTGCTTTCTTCTAACGACATACCTGGTGGTCCAACCACACTAATTACCAAAGAGCCTTCATTAAATTCGGGTAAAAAACTTCTTCCTAATTGTGTGAGTACTAAAAGACTTATGGTAAATGCAATTACCGTCGTTGCAATAATGGTTTTTGGAATAGTAGTGGCACGCTTCAAAAGATTACCATAATGTTTCTGTAACCAACGTTCCACACGTGTTCCTTCTGCTTGCTTATTGAGTAGTTTTTCATTTTTCAATAAATAAGAACACAAAATAGGTGTTACGGTTACTGCAACTATCAAGGATGTTAATACAGAGGTTACAAAAGCAATACCCAATGGTTGCAATAATCGACCTTCCATTCCGCTTAAAAAGAATAAGGGTACGAACGACACAATGATAATTAAAGTGGCGATGATAATAGAACTCCTGATTTCTACAGAAGCATCACGCACAACCGTAATTGTAGATTGTCGTTCTGCTTTTGGTTTTTTGATGTTCTCTCGTAAGCGTTTATACACATTTTCCACATCAATAATGGCATCATCAACCAACGCACCAATAGCAATTGCCATACCACCTAAACTCATTGTATTGATGGTATATCCCAACCATTTTAAAATGATAATTGAGACCAACAATGAAATAGGAATTGCCAATAAAGATATTAAGGTTGTTCTCCAGTTCATTAAAAAGATGAACAGGATAATCATTACAAAAAACGCTCCTTCTAAAAGGGTCATATTAAGATTGCTAATAGACGCATCAATAAAATCGGATTGTCTAAAGATTTGGCTTTTAATGTTTACACCTTTTGGTAAGGTTTTTTGTAAATCGGCAATCGCTTCATCCAAGCGGTCTGTCAATTCCAACGTATTAACATCAGGTTGTTTTGAAATGGTTAAAATCACCGCAGGATTTGCGTTTAAAGAACCATCACCAATTTTATCAGCAGCTCCAATTTTAACAGTCGCCACGTCTTTAATTTTGATGGTTTGTCCGTTGACTTGTTTTAAAACAGCTTCCTGCAAATCTTCTAACGCATACGCTCTACCGCTTCCTTTAATGATGTATTGGTTTCCGTATTGGTTTACTACACCGCCAGGTGCATTTGTATTTGCCTCCTTAACGTGTTCTACCAATTCGGTTAGACTTACATTGTAATGTTTCATCTTTTCAGGATTGGCAAATACTTGGTATTGTTTGTATTCACCACCAATCACCACTACATTGGCAATACCACCTATGGACTTAATGCGTGGTCTGATTGTCCAATCGGAAAGTGTGCGTAATTCCATTGGCGACAAACTATCTGACGTTACACCCAATAGCATTATCTCGCCCATAATCGATGAAATAGGTGCCATTGTTGGTGCTCCAATGCCTTCTGGTAAATTCTCACGTACCATTGGGATCCGTTCACTCACAATTTGACGTGCACGATAAATATCGGTTCCCCATTCAAATTCTATCCAAACAATGGAAATTCCCGCTGCCGATGACGAACGGATTCGTCTTACATTTGGCGAACCGTTTAAGGCAGTTTCTAATTGATAGGTGACTAATTTCTCTACTTCTTCAGATTCCATTCCGTGGGCTTCGGTAAGAATAGTTACCGTTGGCGCTGTTAAGTCTGGGAATACATCCACATTCATAGTCTTTGCATAATACACGCCCAACACGCTTAACACTACAGCTCCTAACAGGATAAGCAATCTGTTATGAAGTGATATATTTAATATTTTATTCAACATACCTTTTGCTTTTAGTGTTCGTGTCCGTGTGCAGGTGTAGAACCTGACATTGATGCCATTTTTACTTGGTAGGCTCCTGTAGTTACCACCACATCACCAACCTGTAACCCTTTGAGCACCTCTACGTTTTTACCGTTTCGTTGCCCTATGGAAATAGGGCGTCTTTCAAAACTTTCTCCAGAAAGTTGTACCATAACCGAGTAATTGCCGTAATCTTCCAATAAAGCCGATTCTGGTACAAGTGTTCCTTGTTCACCGTTACCCATCGCAATTTGTACTTGGGTTAAGCTTCCATCAGGTAAAGTAATTGCATCGTTTACTTTGGCATAAACCGTAATTAACGGACTCTCACGCTCAACATCTTTTGATATAGACAGAATTTCACCTTCAGTATCTAAAATACTTTTCCAATTTCCCATTTCGGTTTGATACCAAACATTTTTAATGTTTTGCATCGTCAACCCATACGTAGGTGCTATTTGCGATTTTAATACTTTGGATTGTTCGGTCGCAACACTTATTAATACGGTTCCTTGTTCTGCATAATCGCCATTACCAATATTGACACTTCTTATAAACCCATTAAAAGGTGCCCGTATTTGCTTACTGCCACCAGAAACTCCTGAAGCAAGCGATTGATATTGCGACTTTGCAATTGTATAGTTACTCTCTACTTTTTCAAATTCTGATTTTGGGATAATCTTGCTTTCGTAGAGTTCCTTTTTTCGGTTGTACTCTGATTGGGCCTGGTCAAATTTCGCTTTCGCGGAAGCGATATCTGCACTCAAATTATTGTTTGCCAATCCCTGACTGCTCACGTTCATAAGCAACTGCCCTTGTTTAACTTCTGTTCCTTCCGTTAGGTTAGTTGTGGCAAAATTTACAGTTCCATTAGCTGTAGCGACCAATGCTTTTACAGAACCCTGCGCAGGTTGCCAAACTCCCGATGTCTTAATCACATTGTAAATATCACCTTTAACGACTGGTGCGGTTTGAAAATCTATTTTCCAAGCCTGTTCTTTTAAAAAGGAAATAGAACCATCTTCACCTGCATCACCTACTGCTTTATTGGCTTCATCTAAATTTGAATAGACCATTATATCCTTAATCACAATTTTATCTTTGTATTGTGGTGTAGATAGGTCGAATACCAATTGATGTACTCCCGCTTCCTTTGGCTGAATGATGGGTGAAAATATTCCTGGTGATGACGGACTTTCTGCTGTAGCACGAATGCCTTTGTCACCTTTAATTAAACTTACTGTAACCGAACCTTCACGCACAGGTTGGTGTTTGTCCATTACCGTAAAATGCGCTGCAAATTTGCTGGGTTGCCCAACAATAAGTACAGGAAATTCAACGAACAATTCGGTTTTATCTGTCCAAATGGTATAATCTAATCGAGGTATTTCTTCGCCTACGTGACTTCCATCAGGGTTATGGGCGTGGTTATCTTCATTATTTTGCTTACAAGCTATTGCCATAAAGGCAAGCACAATTATTACATACTTTTTCATTTGTTTTGTTTTTAGTGGTCGTGGTGTTCTTCTCCGTTATCGTGAGTATGTGTTTTCTCTTCGGATTTAATAGAATCCTTGCCCACGGTAAACTCTTCTTGTTTTACGTCTTCTTGTTCAGTCTTATGACTACCATCAGCATTATGCTCGTGACCGTGGTCATCATTTGTTTCTTCTTTTTTAGTGTCTCGGCAACTTGTAATACTTATTGCAAGGATTACGGTTAATGCCATTAAAAATTTTGATACTGTTTTCATTGTTTTAGAGTTTTAAATTGTTAAAGTTTATGTATTAATAATTGTGCTTGTAAAAGCTGTAATTCTTTTTCCATTTGCAGCATTTTGTCGGTGGCATCCCGATAAAACTGCACTTCCATATAATATTCCAAAAAGGAATATTCCCCTAAATTGTAGGCTTTAAAGAGTAAATCTTCGCTATTTAGGGTTTCTATGGTGTTTTGGTATTCGGTATACTTATCGAACAATAATTGGTACTGATTATACTCCTGTTGCAATTCGGCATACAGTAGTTCTTTGATTACTTGCGAACTGGAGTGTTGGTACTCATAATTTGCCTGTGCCGCTTTAACTTTATTCTGGCTGTTCCATAAGGGAATGGACAAACCGCCGTAAACACCAGAATAATTATTGCCATTTACTCCTTGGTAGTTATAACCTAAAGCAAGGTTGGGCAGAATTTTATTCTTTTCGAGTTTTACATTTTGAAATGCTGACGCTTCTTTAGCCCGTAACTCCAATAGTTTGGGGTCACTTGCCAATTTCTCGCTCCAGAGTGTTTCCATAGTTTGCAATTCAAAAGGAATTTCCAATTGCAGATTATCCAACTCAAGCGACTGCTCACCATTTAAGGTTTGCAACACCGTAATTTGGTTTTGGATTTCAGTTTCTAATTGTTCTACTACAAATTGCTCTTGAATCCAAGCTACTTTGGCTTTATTGAGGTCTAAAATGCCAACTTGTTCTTTATTGAACAATTCTTGCATTTGCTCATAAACCTGCTTGCTTTGTTGCCTTCTATTGATTTCAATAGTTTTTTGCTTTTGAAGTATATAGAGGCTAATTAACCCTTGTTTTGCTTTTAAGAGTACTTCCTGTCGTTTTTTAGTAAATAGAGCTTGTAGCTGTTCTTCTTTCAAATTATTCCATTTACTACGCGCTGCATACACCGTTGGAAATTCAAATGATTGTGAAATTTCAAACTCTGTATAATCGTTACTTTGGTGTTCACCAAAAGGCAAATAATAACCCGAAAGTTGAGGGTCTGGTAAATTATTACCGCTTTTATTTTGTAAGTTTTGCCCATCGATATACGATTGATAGGCTTTTAACTCGGTATTGTTTTGTTCTATTTGGTTAAGTAATTCATCTACTGTTTTTGTTTGAGAATAAATGTTACCAACCAATAGGCATACACCAATGGTGCATACTATTTTTATGTTCATAATGATGTTATTTTAGGTTTATCAAAATAGAATTACAGGGTGTTTTTTGTTTATACTAACAAAACCCTGTATAACTGATTAACCTAAACTTGGTGGTCCCCGAAGTGAGCAATTGGGGAAATATGTGTTTTGAAGTTTATCTGGCGGATGATACCATCTTTCTTTTGCGGTATCAACATCTATAAGAGCAAGATTTACGGTTTGAACAAGTAGTGTTTTTACCGATTCTTTTTCTACGGTGATTTTCTTTAGTGTTGATTCCTTCAACACCAACACATCTGTTGTTGTATTGGTATGCACGTGCATTTCTACAAACCAATCGAAAAAGCCTTTTTTAGAATTATCTTGTTTAGGGGTTTCGTGATGATGCTCGTGTTTGTGCGAATGCGCTACTTCACTATGTTGATGTTCTTCTTGATGCTGATGATGCCAATGTGGCACAACTTGGTGCATCAGTAACATACTGAAAATGCCCAAGAAAAATAGTGCCTTTATGTTTTGGTGTTTTTGCATCACATACAAAAGTAAAGATTTTAAATTAAGTTTTTAACATTGATGTCGTTTATCATTCAAAAGCGTTGGCAAGAAACAGCTCTTTTGGTTTTTTTAGCGTTGGATTTCGAGTCGGAAAAAAACCAAATGTGCTGTTTGTGCGGCTGGATGTATTATACTGATATAGGTTGACTCTTTTTTGATAGTTATATTTTAAAATTTAGATGTGGAGTTGATGTAAATTTACATTATTTTTTCGATAGGATCTGTATTTGATGTTCGGATTAAGATGTACTTCAGCCGGTTTTCTCAAGTTAAGGCTAAAATGTGTTCTAAGATTATTATAAATATAGACTGCTTGTTGTGTTAACTTTTGAGCTAGTTCTTTGTTTTTAATGGTTTGTTTTAAACCGTACTCGTGTTTTAGTGTTCTGTTGATTCTTTCTGCAACTGCATTTTCGTAAGGATCGTACTGTTCTGTCATACTCATCGTGATATTATTATCTTCAGCAAACTGCGTGTATTTAGGGTTGCAGTACTGGAACCCTCTATCAGAGTGGTGAATGAGTTTTAGGTTAGGGTATTTTCTGTTTTTAATGGCCATATCGAGCGCTTTTTTACAAAGTGATGTTCTCATATGGTTATCGAGATTATATCCCATAATTTGCTTGGAATAGGCGTCTGTAACTAAAGCTAGATAGTTATGTCCGTTTTCAGTTTTAATATAGGTGATGTCACTTACCCAGAGTTGTTCAGGACGGGTGGGGACGTGGTCTTTTACAAGGTTCTTATATTTTTTGTACATATGGTTAGAGTTTGTAGTAGTGATGTAATTTTTAGTTTTGGGAACGAGAAGATTGTTAATTCTAAGGAACCTATAGAATTTATCTCTACCGATCTTGATATCAGCGTCTATGAAGTCTTGTTTTAGTTCTGCATAGAGTTTAATACCACCGGTTTTCGATCCTACTTTTTTCCGGTAGTCCTTGACCATTTTGATCATTTTAAGATGATCTATTTCTTTTTTCTGTTGTGCTTTGAGCCTTTTGTAGAAGGCTTGTTTAGATATCCCAAAACATCCATAGAGCCACTTTCTTTTATAATCGCTTTTTTCTTTTGCTCTATCTCTTTTGCTAATGTTTTGGGCAATGACTTTTTTGACATATCGACCCCTGTAATAAGTTCCATATCGGCGATAATGTCTTGTTGAAAGTCTTTTTGGAACTCCAGTTCTTCGATCTTTTCCTTTAACCTTTTGATTTCATCGTTCTTACTCATACCATTGTTTTGTTGTACTAAGGTACTGTATTTTCTTAACCAATAGGTAATAGTTGTTCTTGGGACATCATATTTTTTGGAAGCCTGATTGTTAGAAATATGTCCGGTAAGGATTTGGTCAACGACCAAAAGTTTAGTTTCTAATGTTACTTTCTGATAGCTTTTTTTTCGCCAATGTTCATTTTGTGTTTTCATAAGTGACTATAATTAATGGATTAATTTTTAGTCAACCTATTTCAGGAAAGTTCATTTCTCAAATGTGTGGTAACGTGTTTGTATATGATAAGTAGCGTGCAAGTTAGCGAGTATTTTTCCGCCATAAAACAAGCCAAATCTTTTGTATTTTGCTTTTATTTTTTCTTTTCAAAATGCCAAAGCAAAAGATTTTGCGACTTCCCAAATATACCGAAATTTTCGGTTTAGAAAGAACGCAGCTATTTATTGTATACGGTGTTAGCATACGTTTTTATTCAATCCTTTGACTTGAATTGTAATCAAATAATTCTCTAGCTTGTTGATTAATTATTGATTTAACTTCATCTTTATATTTCGTTTGATTTGCAAAAATTAAAATAGAATCAGTAGAAATTTTATTAAGAAATAAGAAGTTGTCGTAAATATTTAATATAGAATAATGTTCTATTATACCATTTTTACTAATTAATATACTATTATTATCAATAATAATTTCATATTTAGCCTTTTCTACAATTCCATTTGTAGTAATTAAAAGTTCTCCATTATTTCTAAATGTATATAAAATATTTTTTGAAAGCTCATTTGATAAAATCCAAGTACAACCCGTTAAGTATGATTTACTAATGTTTCTTTGTGCGTATTTTTTTACTTTATTATACTGAGAATTTACCATAGATTCTGAGTTTCTGATAAAACTCCCCATTTGACTATTTGATGTTTTGGCTGTATCATAACTTTTCTTTGCAGTTTTGGATACATTTAAAATTGCCCATCTAATAAATAGTATTATTGCAATAACAAAAACAGCAGTAATTATAAATTCCATAAATTTTTAAATTTTAAATTCTTCGATCTGACAAAAATGAATTAGAAATTTGGTAAGATAAAAATATCGTAAAAAATTGTAATAATAATAGCCAAGACATAAATACTTGTAAAATTGTGAAGATAGAAATAAGAATAACAGCTGTATTTCTAGTTTTTCTGCCAAATTTTGCTGCTATGATAATTGCTAAAAAAATTCCTAATTGATAAAGAAAAACTGCCATTTTATTTTTTTTTAATGTATGCTAACGTGTTTGTATATGACAAGTAGCTTGTAAATAGGAGAGAACCTTTCCGCCAAACTACAAGCCAAAACTTTTGTATTTTGTTTTTATCTTTTCTTTTCAAAAAGCCAAATCAAAAGATTTGGCGACTAACCAAATATACCAAAATTTCCTGTTTATAAAAGACGAAGCTATTTGTTATATACGTTGTGCTTGTTGCACAATTTACTAAAAAAGATTAATTTCATGGTATGCAAGGAAAAAAAGTATATCAAGAGCAGTTATTCAACAGTTTTCAGTTGAGTGAACGGGTACCGGCCACTAATTTCTACCGCCGATTGAAAGAAGCCTTAAACTTAGATTTTCTCTATGATCTTACTCGAGGTTTTTACGGCAGCAGCGGTCAAAAGAGTATAGATCCTGTAGTGTTCTTTAAACTCTGTCTGGTGGGCTATTTAGAGAATATCATCAGCGACCGCAAGCTTATCGAACATTGCAGTATGCGATTGGATATTCTCTATTTCATTGGTTATGATATTGATGAGGAGCTACCTTGGCACTCCACTATCAGTCGAACACGACAATTATTTCCGGAAGATGTGTTTGAGTCTGTATTTACAAAGGTATTCAGCCTTTGCGTAGAAGCCGGGATGGTGAGTGGTCATACTCAAGCTATTGATAGTGCCCCGGTAAAGGCCAACGCTTCGATGGACACTCTGGAACTAAAAGTACCTGAAGAGGAGTTAGAATCTCATTTGCGCAGAGTTCGTCATATTAGTGCGATGGATAAAGATCAGCCATTTCGTAAGAGTAAGGGTGATAAATCAGACAAGGGTCAACGCAGCATAACGGCTAATGAACAGGAACTACAGGCGATCTCTAGTCGCAACAAGCGTTGGAGCAAAGATCAGGATCAGCGACCGGGGTCAGGAAATAAAGGCAGTAAATATACCAGTAATAAAACGCATTACAGTCCTACCGATCCTGATGCCCGTATCAGTGTCAAGCCCGGTAAGGCCAGAAAGCTCAATTACCTGAGTCAGCTAAGTGTAGATACCGGTCATCACGTGATTACCGACATTAGGGCTTACCACGCTGATGGTAAAGACAATCAGCAATTGCCTGATATAGTTAAGCGCGTAAAGCGCCGCCTGTGGCAGCAGGGATTAGTTTGGGAGAATTGTGTAGCCGACACCGGATATAGCTCAGGAGAGAACTACGCATTTTTAGAGGCACAGGGTCTTAAAAGTTTTATACCTGCTCACGGTACTTTTAAAGGCGGTCCTGATGGATTTAGATATGTTGAAGACCAAGATCATTACCTGTGCCCACAAGGTAAGATCATCCCCTTCACCAAGGAGTTTAACGATTACAGAACCGGAACTCGAAAGAAGGAATACCGCTGTCGCAAGCACGTGTGTATCGATTGTCCTATACGCAGCAGCTGTCTGGGAAAAAGCGCACAGGAAAAGAAGTTCAGTGTTACCTATTACCGAGCAGAATATCAGCGCAACATCGCCCGGGTAGAAAGCCCACAGGGCAGATATATGAAAGGCAAACGGCAAAGCACGGTAGAACCTGTTTTTGGCACACTCACTCAGTTTGTTGGACTGCGTAAAGTAAACACCATAGGTTTAAGGCAAGCTAACAAGTGTATGCAGCTCTCAGCTATAGCCTACAACCTCAAAAAATACCTCAAATTCACTCAAAACCGGGTGAAAAGTGGAGCAGGAATGTTCGCCTTGTTTTTAAATTTCACAATGACCTTAAATCAGGGGTATACGTCCATTTTAAAAACAGTTCATTTTGCTAATTTGCAAAGGGTATAAAACCAAAGAACCTCTTAAAAGCGATTTAAATAAGTGAGATTTTCTAAGAATTAAAGGCTTGTGCAACGGTTACCATTGTTGGCATTTCGTTATTTTTTATTTTTCTTAATCGACTGTTTAATTAGACTTAAAATATATTCTAAATCCTCGTCCGAATTTATTTGTAATTCATAATCTCCATTTCCCCAGTGTCCTGTTGAAGAAACGTCTCTTGTAATTCCTTTCGGGTCGTCAAGTTCTCCAATTGTCATATTAATCCACATTTTCAATGCTTTCCTTTGTGGATGAATATCTACTACGTTTCTACCTGAAACAAAAGCGATATATTTCTTTTTTGGTTTAATCTCAATATTGTCAAAATTCAGAATTGCGTTTTTCATTTTCTCGTACAATTCCTTAATTTCCTCACTTGCGTTTTCTAAATGTTCTTGCTCCGAGTAAACTTTTATTTCTTTTGCAACATTGTCAATTGTTTGGTCAGTTTTAGAAATTGTTTTTATACTCTCTTGAGCTCCTGACTTTTGTATTTGCTCAAACGAAACTGTATTATTTTCAAATCTTTTTACTTCCCATAATTCGATTGGCAAATCTTTAAAGTTAATTGCCTCACGTTGGTAGTTCGTAAATGCTGGTGAAACGAACAAAACCCTTGATTGAGACCAATCTACGTCATTCCGTTTGAGTGTTTTGTCAAGATTTTCATTGAATTCTAAAATGAAGTCGGCTTTGTTGTTTAGCATTAAAGACAAGTAGGCATATCCTTGGTCAATTACGCTGAAATTTTTATCTCGTTTGTACTCAATTATCACAAAAGCGTTTGCTTCTTTGTCGAATGCAAGAGTGTCAATTCGGAAGTTGTTTAGAGAAAATTCAGATTTAACAAAGTCAAGTCCGAGAATTGTCTTTAGATTACTTTCGGTCAATTCTTGAATCTCTTTTTCAAGTCGGAAAGGTTTTTCCTTTATATATTCTAAAGACTTTTCAATTTTAAATAATGCCATTTATTTTCTTGATTTTCGTTTTTTCATAATGAATGCCAACGTTTAGTATAACCGCAGTTACGGGTTGATGAGCGTTAATTTTCGGTTTATCAATGACTTTAGCAATTACGCGTGGATTCGGACGTAGTCGAATCCGCCGTAATTGCGGTTATACATTGTTGTAGCACGTTTTTTATTCATTTATTAGTTCAGTCGTAACTCTCTTTAATAGTTCTAAATATTCATTGAAATCACTTTCTTGTATTAAAGATGGTCTATATTGTTCAGGCGGAAAATGAGAAAGAGCATTTCGTAACTTTCCCCATTCAAGTAATTCATTATAATCCTCTTGATTTATCTTATTTGAAACTTTTCTGGTATAATCTATTTTTGATTTTAATCCAAGCATATTCTTTTCAGGAAAATATTCCTGTTTTAAAATCCCCTCAAATATTCCTTGTAAGCGCCAAATTCCAAAATGCCAGATAAATAAATTGTCGATATAAGCGTAATAATTTAAGTCCGAAATTGCTTCAGAGTCAATTTTTTGCGCTTCTAATTCTTTTCCTTTGATTACAATCTGCTTATTCCTATCCTCAATTAATTCATTGATTAATCTTTTCGTATAGTCGTAGTCAGAAATTGATAATCCGTATGTATGCCAATCTGTATTTTTAAGTTCTTCTCTCACTAAATATGTCGGTTTCTCAAATGTGCTACAACGTTTATGTATAAGGAAAGTTGCGTGTTTGTGTGCGAGGATTTTCCGAAGGAAAATCAGAAGCTAGCAAACGAGCAACTAACTTTGGTTTAGCTAAAAATAGCAATTTTTTTTATACGGTGTTAGGCAAAGTTTTTTTCTAAAATTTCTAATCGGTGTTTTAAATTTTCTTTTATTTCTTTCAAATTAATGTTAGAGTTTTTAAGTCCGTGAATATCTTTATTACAGCCTCTGCAAATTTCTCGTTCTAAACTGTTTTCTTTTCCACATTCGCATTTCCAAACCTCAATGTCTTTTCTTGTCAAATTGTCTAAAGTTTGGTAAAACTCAACTTTAACAGGAAACTTATTTTCCAATTTATCAATAGTTTCTTTAATTGTTTTTATGTCCGATTTGAAATAAGTCCTTTTATGAACTCCAGATATTAAAGCTCCAATATTATTAAGATTTTCATTGTCGCTCGATAGTAACGAAAGGTTTTTGTCAAAGTCAACCAAGTTTAATTCTTTGATAATGCTCAAAACTGGTTTGAAATCTTTTTCTCCATTATTTTCTATAAATGTAAATATTTCTTTAGTTGCTAATTCTCTATCTATATTTTCAAAAAATGCGTTTAAATTATCTTTAAACTCGATTGAGTTTGGGTTTTCGGTCAGTTTGTTTAAGAGAAAAGGGCTTAATTCTGAAATTTGATTTTCTATTATTAATTTCCAATTGTTTTCGCTTAAATTTAGATTGTCGTTTTCTGCACTTTTTAGAAGTTTAGTTTTCAGTTCAAGTTGTTCAAAAGCTTCTAAATCTATTGACGTTGAGTTATTTATTATTTCTTTATTTTTTCCGGCAACTCGAACAGCAGTTCCCATTGCTGTAACCATTAACATTGATTTTCCTTGAGCAGCAATTTCGTCGTTTTCAATGGTCAGTCCGATAACGTAGTTTGCTTTTAAATAATGAGCACGTTTTTTTAATTCGTAAATGGCTTGTTGATTTATTTTTTCTAATGACTTTGTGTAAGTATTTGATTTTCCGCCAAAAATATCTCGAAAACCCGATAAAAAATCTTTAAAAAAATTCATACCGATGACAATACTGACCGAAATCGGTTCAATATATTCTTCAATTTCAACATTTTGAAGTGAAGAAGTTGTCGTTACTTTTATGTGTTTAAAGTGTTCCATTTAAATTTTGCCTAACGTGTTTGTATAAGATTAGTTGCGTTGTTTAAGCAACTAATTTAGCAAATACAAACCGAATAGAAAATCCGCGAGGATTTTCGTAAGTATGCTTGTAGTAGCAATTAATTTTATACGTTGTTGGCAACTGGTTTTTTTTCATAGATTAATCTTTTTCCACAAGATTCGATTGAGCCAATTCCTCTTTGGAAACATTCTGACAGTAATTCAAGGTCATTCGTATATTCCATTGCTTTTTCGAGTAATTCTTTTTCTTTATCTGTCCAACTTTCGTAGGCTCTAAAGTGTCTTACTCTTGCATTAACAATATATTCCGATAAATCCTCTGTTTTTAAAATTCCGATTTCGTTTATTTTGTTTTTTAATTGTTCAATCGCTTTTTCTGTCAGATTGTTAAATTTATCTTTTTGGAAAAAGTCAATATCTTTCCAAGGTTGCGGTTTTCTTTCTTTTTTTACTTTTCCGTGAAGTGAATAACCGTTTTCAATTAAATAATGCTTAAAAAATTTATGTAAATCTTGTTTCGTGTAGTAGCCAAAATATTTTCCGTACAATTCATTTGAGTTCAAAATCGGAAATTCAAACTCTTTAGATTTCAAGAAGAAATGAGTTAAACGACTATAAGTTGGATTATATTCAACACTTTGAAATAGTTTAATCGTTTTGTCAATTTCCTCTTTAGTTATATTTAATTCAGTTTTTTGAGGTTGGTTTTCAGTCGAGCGATTAATTCTTTCCAATTCGGAAATTGCTTTTTCCAATGCTCGTATTACATCTCTTTCATTTAAGACACTATCATTTTCAATCAATTCGCCTGTTTGCGGTGAACATCCTGAAGCCAATGCTTCTAAAATTTCTATTGCTCTGTCAATTTTCATAATGTTGCTCTAAACTTGTTGCCAACGGTCTCGTATAACCGTCAGTTACGGGTTAATATGCGTTAATTTTCGGTTTGGCACTGACGTTAGCAATTCTGAGTGGATTCGGACGTAGTCGAATCCGCCGTAATTGCGGTTATACATTGTTGTAAAACGTTTTTTTAACTCCATTCTACATTCAGTTTTTCCAATTCCGCATTTAATTCAGCGAGTGAATTCGGGTCAATTATTTGCGTATTGATAGTTAATTCTTTTTTGTCAGTTTTTAGGATATAGTCTCCTGCAAACTTTTTAATCCGTTTTATTTCAGTCAGATTTAGTTTTTTTCCAAATGGGCTATTAATTTTTATAATTCCATTTTCGATGGTGAGATATTTATTCTGTCGCTGATAAAAGTATCCAATCAAATACATTGCAGAAATTACAATCCAACCATAGTCAGTCCAGTTTGGTTCATCTTTTGTTAGAATTCCGATAAAAAACCAAACGAGCCAAATCAGTCCGAAAATCAGATTGATATTCATATGCTTTTTTTTATATCCTATTCTCATTTTTGGTCAAAATGTTTTACAACGTTTGCGGTAAGTGTAGTAGCACTAATTAAAGCGCAAAAGCCTACCTGTTTCCAATTAATTTTAATGAATATAACAATATTTCATGAAACCCATACAGCTATTACATTTACCGCTTGTTATACACTGGCATTTGTTACCTTCTGTTATAAAACTTTTAGTCTATGCACTTTCTCTGCTCTTTTATGATTTTTCATTTTTTTTAGATAAAAACTAATAAATTAAAAAGTTTTTATATATTTGCATCGCTTTCTATATGCGCATTAACGCATATGTTTATTGTATTGAAAAGATGGATGAATGCATTAAAGTATTTAAAGCCTTATCGGATACCAAAAGATTAAAAATCATTTGGTTGCTTACAAATATTGATGAAAAAGTTTGTGTTTCAGAAATTGTTGAGGTACTGGATGAGTACCAGTATAATGTATCTCGACATTTAAGGATATTAAAGGAGGCGAATTTAATTTCGGATGTGGGAGATGGTAAATGGGTTTATTATAATTTAACTCCAATTACCAGTGAATTTAGGCACTTGGTTCAAGAAGCTATAAAAGCAATGCCTACCGCACAAATGAAAAAGGAAATAAATAAATGTAAATCACTACTGGCTAAGCGTGATAATTAAAGAGAATAATCAACATATTTCTTAGCCATTGGGAAAAATATGTAATTGAATTTTACGAACATAACATATGTGGATAAATGCATATGTATTACTAATATTTGGAATGAATATTATGAATGAAAAAAAATATAATGGATTTTGGTAATTGTTTTAAGAGGTTGTACGAGTAATAAGGATAGAACACATAAAAAACCAAAATTAAATTGTTACTAACTAAGCATATGAATTCAAGAATGAACGAACTAATCATTTTTATAGGGATGGGAAAATAAGCAAAAGGTTTTTTTTTACCACAACATATGTAGATAAGCGCATGTGTATTACTAATATTTAAAATAAATATCATGACAAAAAAATAAGAAAATGGATTAAATTAATTTTTTCAAAAAAACTTGAAAGAAGGATTTAAAGTGTAAATGAATAAGTAGATGATTATCAGATAGACGTGATAATTATAAATAGAATTAGTTGATTAAAAAATAAATAGGAATAGTTTTTTTACAAATTTAAGAATAAATATCATGAACGAAAAATTAAGTTTAGCATTAGATGAGTTTTTACATGTAGGTGTAGGTTTAGTAATTATTATTGCATTGGTATCGGTTGTTACTGGTTTAATAAGAGCCTTTGTTCCACTAGAGAAACTTCAGAAGAGATTATCAAAAACAGGTAAGTTTGGTGGCTTAATGGGGGCATTGCTAGGTCTTCCCACACCATTTTGTAGTGCCTCTATGGTTCCAGTATCAATGGGGATGGTAGAGATGGGAGCACCATTTGCTATGGTTTTTTCTTTTTTACTTTCAGCGCCATTGGCAAATTTTGTTGTGGTAGGTTTTATTTTTGGTGTTTTTGGGTGGAAAGTTGCATTGGTTTACTTTCTCATTGTTTTTATCGGTTCGGTTTTATTCGGAACTCTTTTTGGAAAAACATCGATTAAGAATGAAGTTAAAAGAATCAACCTAGATTCCAAAGACACTAATGTTGAAGATTCATCTCAACAGGTTGTAAGTTGTGGAACTTCATCAAATAATAATTCATCTCAACAAGTTGCAAGTTGCGGTACTTCATCAAATAATAATTCATCTCAACAAGTTGCAAGTTGCGGTACTTCATCAAATAATAATTCATCTCAACAAGTTGCAAGTTGCGGTACTTCATCAAATAATAATTCATCTCAACAAGTTGCAAGTTGCGGTACTTCATCAAATAGCGTATGTGGTGAATCTAATCCGAAATTGAATGAGGCATTTTCGTTTGGTTGG
Organism: Mesonia oceanica; assembly: GCF_902499555.1. GTDB lineage: Bacteria > Bacteroidota > Bacteroidia > Flavobacteriales > Flavobacteriaceae > Mesonia > Mesonia oceanica. The sequence continues at coordinate 148,114 of NZ_CABVMM010000006.1, read as the reverse complement.
GCATTGTTCAAACGTATACTTCCATATGTTTTAATTGGGGCGGTTATAAGTGCTGCTTTAGTAGCATTTGTGCCAGATACTTGGATTCAAAAATATCTAGGAAATGATAGTCCACTTGCTATCCCTATTGCGGCAGGAATTGGTGTTCCTCTATATCTGCGAATTGAGATGGCTATTCCTATATTAAAAGCACTTATTGTGAAAGGTATGAGTATGGGCGCGGCAATTGCTTTAATAATTGGCGGAACGGGTGCTAGTTTACCTGAAATAGCACTCATCTCTTCAATGTTAAAACCAAAAGCAATAATGGCATTTATTCTTTCGGTTATGACAATGGCGATTGTTGGAGGTTTTATCTTTTACTTTTTCTTTTAAAGTGAAATTTATGAGATCTTTTAAAAATATTATTAACTTCCTTTTCAAAGCTTGTCCTTATTCTTTTATAGGAAGAAAATGTTTTGACGCAGTTAAGGGAAAGACTAGATCACATACCAATAAAAACTTGAATGACAGAATTCTGTCATTCAAGTTAGGTATAAAAACAGGACGTAATATTATATTGATTGGAGTATTTTGCCCTATTCTTTGGTATTCAATTTTATCAGGAGCAAATAAAAAGTTTATAGAACTTAATTTAATACACTCTGCAATTATTGTAGGTTTAGGTCTTTTAGTTATGCTTGTTAATTATATCGCATTATTCAATTATCGAAGAACAATCTAAAAGTGTTCGTTTTGCTTGTGTATAACGGTCTTGTATATGAAAAGTAGCGGATTTTACGCACGAACTTTTCGGTTAGACGCAGACCTTAAATTTATAAAATTCATTTCGATTTAGCATCTAAACCGCTATTTTTTATATACGTTGTTACCCACTGGCTTTATTCCGTTTAGCTTGGTTTTCAGCGTTGGCAAAGACATACTCTTTTGCAATTTTTGGTTTATGTGTCGGCTGGCGTGAATTGCAAATGTGTATGGCTTTTAGCGTTGGCTTTTTAGCAACAACTGTTATTTTCTTGAATTGGCGGACAAGGTACAGTTCCGTATGAACAATAAACACAACAATCTCCTTCGATTGGTTTTAGAACCGTTTTACAATTCTCACACTCGTAAAAGAATTGACAAGCGTTTGTTGGCATATCTTCTACTTTTTTATGTCCGCAGTCTGGACAGGTAATTTCTGATTTTAATATAGTTTCCATTGAATTTTTTATTAAAGCATATGTGGTATGTCCGAAGCCAATGTTGGATATGAGAAAATCATTGTTCTAATATCATTAACCCTCATCTTTGTTTTTATGGCCATTGCAAAGAGATTTATTGTTTCCTCTGTATGTGGTCCTATTAAATGAGCTCCCAAAATAGTTTGGGTTTCTTTGTCAATTATCGTTTTGAACGCATATTCTTTTACATTCAAGCGTTTTGCATTGAACCAATTGCCAACCTCCGTACAATTAATACTAATATTGTAATTCATCTCTTTCGCTTTCCTTTCAGTATATCCAACGGAAGCCATAGTAGGTAAAGTAAAAACCACCGTTGGCATTGGTGGATAACTTATTTCTTTAGAATTGCCTTTTATTATATTTGAAGCAACCGTATGACCTTCCAAAACTGCAACTGGTGTTAATGGCAAGCCTTCTGAATCTGCGGCATCGCCCGCTGAATAAATATATGGGTTTGAAGTACTTTGAAGGTATTTGTCTACCGTAATACCATTTTTAGTAAATGCTATTTTGGCTTTGTCCAAATCCAAATCAAATATTGCAGGCGGACGTCCTGCAGAATTAAAAACAGCTTCTGCTTCAAAATATTCCGTTTTCTCTGCGGATTTACCCTTCACTCGATACTGGCTATCCACTTTCTCAATTGCTGTAACATCTGTATTAAGAATGAGTTTTATCCCTAACTCTTTTGTGGCAGAAACAAGATGTTTTACAATATCCTGTTCAAAATTTTCCAAGGGGTTTTCTCCACGATGTACAATAGTAACTTCTGCTCCACATCGAGCTGCTATATGTGCAAACTCAAAAGCAATATATCCACCACCAATAAATAATAATGATTTCGGCAATCTTTCTAAATTCAAGAAATCGGTACTGGATTTGGCATAATGACCACCTTCAAATTCTAAAACTCTTGGCTTGGCACCCGATGCGATTACAATTTTGTCTGCCTTTATTCTGTCGTTTCCAACTTCTAATGTGTTTTCTGATAGAAACTTTGTTGAACTATGAAAGGTATCTATGCCGTTCTTTTTATATCCTTTTTCAATTTTTGGTGGCATTTCATCCACAAAAGATTGTTTAAAGTCCATTATGTCCTTCCAATTTACTATAGGTATGGTGTCAATGCCGATACCTTTAAGTCTTTTGGCAAAGTCTCGTACTTCCGTAGCGCCTATAATTACTTTTTTTGGGTCACAACCTCTCAATGCACAAGTGCCACCGTAAGGTAATTCATCCGTTATCCCGACTTTCAGGCCTTTTGAGGCACATTTATTGGCGATGGTCATTCCTGCCATTCCCGAACCAATTATAAATACATCATATTCTTTCATACTAATTGATTTCTTTTTTGTCGGTTACTTTATAACCTGTTGATTTAATTGCTTTTTCGATTTCCTTTTCGTTGGTTTTAGTTTTGTCAAATTCAATGATTGCATTTCCATTTTCGTAGGACGGTTTTGAGTTTACAATTCCGTTGAGTTTATTTACTTCGTGATTTACGTGTTCTTCGCAACTCGCACAGGTCATTCCGCTGATTTTAAATTCAGTTGTTTTAATGTCCGATTTGTCAAATACAATGATTTGCTTTTCTGTGTTTGGGTAAAAAATTCCTGAATAATATGGGAAAGACAACATTACAATCGCAAATACGGTCACAATTCCTAAAAACTTTTTCGATTGAATAAATTTTGGTTTTTCGTCCGTCTCACAATCACAGTCGATTTCTTTTTGAGGTTTAAGTTTTTGATACCAAGCAAAGCCAAGAACTAAAATTGTCAGACCAATTAAATAAGGTCTAAAAGGTTCAATCCAAGAAAATGTTGAAGCAATTCCGCTTGTTCCTGCGATTAGAGCCAAAACTGGCGTAATACAACATAATGAAGCTGTAATAGCAGTTAACAAACCTGCACCAATTAATTTGTTTTCGCTTTTCATATTGTTTCTAAAATTTTGTTTTTGTCAAGTATCTCAAAAAATGGGTTCAATAATTTTTCGTATTCAGCCGTAAGTGAGTAAAAAATCGTTTGGGCTTCTCTATCGGTTTCCAATAGATTTCGGTCTTTCATTTTTCTCAAATGTTGAGAGATTGCTGAAATGTTCATTCCGAGAATATCGCTTAAATCACAAACACAAAGTCTTTTTTCCTCAAAGAGTAGATAAAGTATTTTCAGTCGAACGCTGTTTCCGACTAATGAAAGTCCGTTAGCCAAATAGTCGAACGATTCGTTTAAGTCCGAAACTGTGTCTTTGCAACGATTTATTTGTTCAATATCGGCTTGTTGTCTTATGCAAGAATTATTTTCCATAAAACAAAGTTACGATTATTTCTTATTTAAGCAAATACTTAAATATAATATTTGAAGCTTTGGCAAAAAAAAGCTCTTTTATTTTTTTTGAGCGTTGGCTTTTTTGCGGTGGGAAAAAATAAATGTGCTGTTTGTGCGGCTGGTTTTCAGCTTGTGGGTAACGGCTCCGGCTATGAGTAGTTGCGTGGTTTAGCACTTAACTTTGCAAGTACACACCAAACTGAAAATCCGTGAGGATTTTCAGAAGTAGGCGAGAACAAGCAATTACTTATAGCCATTGTTGGCAGTAGTGTTTATTTTGTCAGTCGTTTTGCTGTCATAAATCGGTCAGCTACATTGTCCCAATTGATAATTTCAAGAACTGTATCAACAAAATCGGCTCTTTTATTTTTGTATTTCAAATAATAGGCGTGTTCCCAAACATCAATCACCAAAATCGGAACAACTCCCCATTGTGTTAATTTTTGATGATTTTCGCATTGTAACAATGTCAAGCTATCCGAATAAGGTTGGTAACCCAAAATACCCCAACCGCTTCCTTCTACAGTTTTTGATATTTTCCCGATATAGCTTTTCAGTTTGTCAAATGAACCGAAATCCTTTTCTATCTGTTTTAAGAGTTCAGTTTTGGGTTCAGTTTTTTTATTCGTTAAGTTCGTCCAAAAGATGGAATGAAGCACGTGGCTTGAAAAGTGGTAAGCTAACTTTCGGGTCCACAAATCCACTTGGTCTAAATCGCCCGATTTTAGATGTTCCTTAATTTTAATCAAATCTGTGTTTGCCCCTTTTACTGCTCCACCGTGATGAAATTCAAAGTGCAGATGTAAGGTTTCTTCATCCATATGTGGCTCCAAAAAAGTTTTATTGTATGGAAGTGATTTTTGAATGAAATTTCCATTACTGTCCACTAATCTGTCAATTCCGTTTTCCGTTACATTTTGTGAAAAAACGTTGTTCATTGGTAGGATTGTCGCTCCACCTAAAATTGCCGTGTTTCTTAAAAATTCTTTTCTGTCCATATTTATACTTTTTTCAATTTATCTCGTTTTTCCACATTACTGCCAACGTGATTGTGTATTGCTCGTTGCGGAAAATCATAGCTGATTTTCCGCCGTAACGGAAAGATAGCAAATTGCAATGAATTCCGATTAGGAATTCAGCCGCAATGAGCTATACACGTTGTTGTACAACGTTATTTATAATATTCGATTTTTCTTTCCCATACAAAACCTAACTCTCCATTCGAATACCTTTTTTTAGTTATCCAATTTCCTTGTTTGTCATAATTGTATTCCCAATTATTCCAATGTTTTTGTGTTCCATCTTTATCGTACCAATATTGTGTTAAGATATTGTTTCGCTCATCATATGTAGAAATAAATTTTGTGTAATCACCATTAGATTTAAACAATTCAGATTCTATTTCATTTCCATTTGAATCATATTTGTAAGTTCGAGTGTCTTTTACAGTTCCATCGGAATTATATTTTATTTTTTTTATCATCTCATTTTTAGAATTATATTCTAATTCTGTTTTAAAGACTTTATCTGATTTAGGGTTACTTCCAATTCTTGATGTTACATTTCCGTTTATATCATATTCGTTTTTTTGTAAATAAACCAATTCATTTTCGGTGTTATAATTTTTAAACTCTGTAACATTTCCATTATCGTCAATTGTTGTCGTATAATATTTTTTCACGTTTCCTTTTGAATCGTAGATTGTTCCTTTTAATGGATTTCCACTTTCGTCTTTTTGAATTTTGGTAACTTCATAAATATTGCCTTCGCCATCGTATTGACCATATTCAATTATCTTTTCATTATCATCATACACGTCATATCTTTCGAGATGGTCATCTTTAAACACAGAATCTCGTGGCATTTCTGCAGTCCTTTTTGCGTTGTATGATGCCTGAATAGTTTTCTTGATTTTTTGACTCTTTTCCGCACTTTGAGCACGAATAATAGAAGTTGAGCAAATTAATGCTAATGTGAATAAAAGTATGTTTTTCGTTTTCATTTTTTAATGTTGTACAACGGTCTCGGCTATGAGTAGTTGCGTGGGTTAGCACTTAACTTTGCAAGTACACACCAAGCTGAAAATCCGCGAGGATTTTCAGAAGTAGGCGAGAACAAGCAATTACTTATAGCCATTGTTGTACACAGTTATTTTTTAGTTAATAATGATTTCATCTTGTCAATCAAATTGAGAGATAAATGCTTTGGCTCTCCGAACTTGAGTTTTATTCCAAATGTGTTTTCTAAATCTCTCATTCTTTGTTCAGAACACTTAATTTCTCCTTCAAACCAATTGTCCCAAGCAAAAAGAATTTTCTCTCCTTTTTGAGCTAATTCGTAAAGGTCAAAATCGATTCCTTTATCAAATTGATTGTATTCGGTAGCTACTTCCCATCCATCTTTTTTTAGAGTTTCTATTATGGAATACCAAATTTTAGTTTCAACGCTTGTCGCAATTAGTTTTTTCATTTAAATTCCATTTTCTTTAAAAGACTTATTGAAATCCCGAACTCTTTTATTGTTATCCATAGATTCTCGATTTTCATATTCCGCCCACCACATTACGTCTCTTGGGTCACCTTTTGCAGATTCTAAAAATGATTTAAAACTTTCAATTCCATTGTCAGCTAAAAAAATCACACAGCGAATAATTCTGTCCGAATTCAAATAGTCATATTTCGTCAGATATTCTGTCAAAACTTTATTCGCAGTATCGTACTCCGAGGTAAATCGGATTTTCATTTCTTCGACTATATCTTTTGAGAGTTCTTTCAATTTTTCTATTCAGCGAAATGCTCGTCTTTAATTGTGTACAACGTATTTGTATATGACAAGTAGCGTGCAAGTTAGCGATTATTTTTCGGCTAAAAACAAGCCAAATTTTTTGTATTTTGCTTTTACCTTTTTTGTTCAAATGCCAAATCAAAAGATTTGGCGACTTTGTAAAGATACCAAAATTTTCGATTTAGAAACAACGCAGCTATTTGTTATATACGGTGTTATGCACTGGTTTTTTATCCTAAAGTAATTTTCATAAATGTATGAATATAATTACAAATCAAATGAACAATTATTGGAAGTATAATTCCTTTATTTTTATCTTTTAAATATCCAAGTACAATTGATGAAATAGCTACTAAAATTAATGACATTATTGCGAATGAGGGTTGCATTATAGTAAAAAACCCTAAATGGGTAATCCAAAATAATATAGATGCAAAAATATTTCCACGACTTATTATTCTATTATCTTTAAAAAACTGATTTATATAGGTTTGTATGAAGCCTCTGTAAATAATTTCTTCTCCAATCGATGAGATAGTTATTATCAAAATAAACGAATTAAGATTTTCTCTTATATAATTAGCATAATCTTCTTGGTTAGAAAAAGTTATGGAAATATAGTTAGTTATGACGAATAGAGAGAATAAGAATAGTATAATTAATAATTGTCGTTTTGAAATTTTATTTATCTTAAAAATATTCCATTTTTCGTTTTTATAACGTGAAATTAGTGTGAGAAATGATAATAAAGTAAAAGATTTGAAAATTAGGTTTGGGAAAGGTTTTTCGAGATATACTTTAGAAAAAATTTGCAGAATGGCTCCAATCGAAAATATGAGAATAAAATAAACCAATGGCACTAAATATGGTTTTATTTTATTGTTTATTTTCAAATTCACTTTTTTTATTTAATCGTTTTGCTTTTAACTTGTGCATAACATGTGCATAAACGCTATTGCGTTTATTTACAATTTATCGATTATCCAAATATAGTGAATCTAATGGATTTTTTATTTTTTTTAATTGATGATTAGCGACATGGGTATAAATTTCAGTTGTTTTTGTGGTCTTATGTCCTAAAAGTTGTTGAATATATCTTAAATCTACCCCGTCTTCCAATAAATGTGTTGCAAAACTATGCCTAAGCATATGCGGACTTACTTTTTGCGAAATTCCGGCACGTGATGCTGAACGTTTAACAATGGCAGCCACGCTTGTAGCACTATATTGATTGCCCGGCTTACCTTCAAAAAGAAATTTTTTTGGTTTCCACTCGCGATAGTATGATCTCAGATTAATAAGCGTCTTTTCTGATAAAAGTGTGAATCTTTCAGTATTCCCCTTCGTATCTCTTATGTTAATTAAAAAGCGTTTACTTTGAATATCATTTAATTCAAGGTTTAAGAGCTCAGATCTTCTTAAGCCGCCGCTGTACAATAATTCAATTATACATAGATGCTTAATATTATTGGTGTGAGCAAGCATCAATTTTATATCATTTTTACTAAGTACTTTAGGTAACTTTTTCTGTTTTCTAGGCCTTTCCAATTCATAAAATCGATGAGGCATTCCTAGTACGATTTCATAGTAAAATTTAATAGCATTGATATTCTGGTTAAGATAGGAAGATGACTTTCCTGCTCGTATTAGTTTTTGTAGGTAACGTCTTATATCTTGTTCATCCAAATGATCTACATTACTAGAGGAGTAATAAGACATAAACTTTTCAAAACAACTAATATAAGACTTGGCAGTATTATGCGAATATCCTTTAAGTTCAAGTTTGTGCAAAAATGAAGGCGGACAGCGATCCTTAGAGTTAGAGTTAGAATTAAGGTAAGCCTGATAACTAAACTTTCGGGAGGAAGAGGAGATAGGGCTGCTCTTGAAAAACTTCGAAGTATCTACCCAGGCTTTGCCTTTAAAAACTTTAAAAATTAGTTTTAAATTCTCTTTGGAATTGAAGACATATCCCATCCCAAATTCACTAGACCATTTATAAAATGGAATATTTCTGCATAATTTTTCAATCCTTTTATCGTGTTGATGCCTTATCCCTATACAGGCACGTCCTTCTATGAGAAGATGAGAAATAATAATTATCTTATTCGAATTCTTGATCATATGGTAAATTTCCTCATTTAATACTATATAGTAGTCTATTAAACGTTTATTATACGTATATTAAACACAAAATAAATAAGATGATAAAGAATTGTCCTGTGTGTGGCGAGAGTATAAAAGGAAGATCTGATAAAAAATTTTGTAGCCCCACCTGTAAAAGTAGTTTCCATTACGACCAAAGACTGCAATCAGAAAAATTTTATCACCAGATAGATCGCCAATTGAAACTTAACAGAAAAATTTTAAAATCGATAAACCGTAAAGGCTATAGTACTATTAATAAAAAAGATTTAAAAGAAGAAGGTTTCAATCCCAACTTTTTCACCCATTATTGGAAAAACAAACAGGAGGATGTCTATTTATTTGTTTATGAATACGGATTTTTAGATTTATCAAAAAAATCTAAAAAAGCCAAATATCTAATAGTCAAATGGCAGGAATATATGGATAAGTAAAATAAAAAAAAAAGTAAATTTAATTGGTTAGCCGGCTAAAGTGTATTATGTGAATATTTCTATGAAGAATAAATATATTACGAGTTTATATTTAAAAGTTCTCGGGCTTATAATTCTCCTAGACATATACACTTTTTTTAATATATGTACGTACCTAAAAGTTAAAACTTTAATATTTTATAATTCCAACAATTTGATTGTGTCCAACTAACTCATTTTATTTAAGAGAATAAATTAGATAGATAAAATGTATTTCAGAATTATATATACTAAATTATTGATTAACTTAAAAATCTTTTAAATCCCTATCCGATATTGAATTGTAAGCTTTTGCAAAGTCAATTAAATTATATCCCATTGCTTCAATTATTCTAATAAGTGTAACGGTGTTGGGTGACGAATGTGCGTTAAATGAATTAGAAACGGTAGCTTTTCTCATATTTGTACTCAAAGCAATATCATTATAGCTTCTTGTAGTTTTATTCTCTGATTTATTTTGTTCGAGAAGTGATTTTAAAACTATAGCAATCTTTAACTTAATAATGTTATCCGATTCATCCTTCATAACTGCAATTAAACACTAATAAAATAATTTATCGGTACGCTTTGAAGTACCGGTAAATTATTTTATATTTGATGAGTATTTTATTTTAAATACGATTGTTTACATTTGCGATACTTCTTTAAGTAAAAATATTAGAAGCATTCGCTTTGAATCTCGTATCGGAAAACTGGTAATTTTTAGCACGCGAGATGATAAGTTAGGATGCCTACGACCCGGGCGTAGGCTCTCGCTTATTTGTGTGCTTGGTATACCAGTACCGCCGATACAATAAGATGAGACCTGCGCCTTTTCATTATCAAATAGGCTGCACATTTCTTGTTATCAAAGCCTTTCTTCTTCAGCTATCGAAGTTTTCGTTCGCCTTGATCTATTAATCTAACAAGGAGCTTGCTCCTTCAAATGCGAATGCCTATGCAAACCTATTTCCATACCCAGTTACAACTCGGTAATACCGAGGCGCTCAAGTTTTGGTACCAACGTTATGCTCGTCTGCTCTTTTATGTAGGCTGGCAATGGTTAAAAGATGATTTTGTGGTTGAAAATCTCGTACAGGAGTGTTTTTTAAAATTATGGCAAAACCGAGAGAAGCTTGAAAACCCTAAGCATATATTATTCTTCCTAAAATTAGTGATGAAACGGGAGTGTATTTCCTATTTCAATAAACCCAAGAATCAGTTTCAACGCAGTGTTAATCGATTGGAATATTATGAAAATTACAATGACTACCTACTAAAAGAGGATACCGCTTTAGACGAAGCGCACCTTCAGCAGCAGGCGCAAGACCAGCAAACTTTTGAAAGTGTAAAAGAAGTATTGTCTTTACTGCCGGGCAAGCAACAGGATCTTATTGAATTATGTTTAGCACACGGCTTTCAATACAAAGCCATTGCCCAAGTAATGGGCAGTAGCACGATTGAAGTCTACAACGAAGTCCAGCGCACCATTACTCAACTTAAAAATTTCCTTCGGCAAGATATAGAACTGGAAGATCAAATAGCGAATAAAGAGACTAAACAAGTCGAGCAAAAACTTACCGAGACTCAGGTACAGGTATTTCAGCTGCGTTGTGAAGAAGAACTCTCCTTTGCAGAGATTGCTGAGCAATTAGGCATTTCAGCCAAGGAAGTACATCAGCAGTTTGGCATCGCTTATCAGTATGCACAACAACATCCTCAGCACACCTTAACCGCTACGTTATGAAAAAGAACACCATCAAACTTACCCGTAAGATTCAGGTGAATGTAGACCTGCCTAAAGGCGAAGAACGTCAGGCGGCTATCAAAAAGCTCTACCAATACCAGAACCGTTGCTATCGGGCAGCCAATATGATTGTATCGCATCTCTATGTACAGGAAATGCTCTCGGACTTCTTTTACCTAACCGATGGAATAAGAGCTAAGCTAGCTGATCATAAAAAAACAGAAAACGGAATTTTAAATCGTTCCCGAAAAAACACTACCTACCGAGTGGTGGTCGATGCTTTTAAAGGAGAAGTCCCCACAGATATTCTGGCGTGTTTAAATCAAAATCTATCCAATAGTTTCCATCACTATAAAGATGAATATTGGCGAGGGCAACGCTCCGTACCGAATTTTAGAAATGATATGCCTTTTCCCTTTAGTATGGATGTGTTTAAAGACTTTGTCTATGATGCCTACAATGAACGCTTTAGTTTTAAATTATTTCATATTCCCTTTTACACTTACCTAGGGAGTGATTATACCGATAAAAGTCAGTTGCTTTATCGAGTATTGCACGGAAAGCTCAAGCTTTGTTCTTCTCATTTGCAGTTAAAAAATGGAAAAAATTTTTGGCTGGCTGTTTTTGAAATGGAAAAAGAGAACCATCCGTTAAAACCGGCAAAGGTGGCAGAAGCATCGTTATCGCTTGCGCATCCGATTGTGGTGAAAGTAGGAAACAGTAAACTCCACATCGGGAATAAGGAAGAGTTTTTACACCGACGCCTAGCCATACAGGCAGCAGCGCAGCGGGCAAAAAGTGCGGTTACCTATACCAAATCCGGCAAAGGGAGAAAGCGCAAATTAAAAGCGATGAATCGTTTTAGAGAAAAAGAACTCCGATATGTACGTTCTCGGTTACACCTTTATAGCCGTCAGCTGATTGATTTTTGTGTGCAGCACCAAGCAGGAACATTAATGCTGATGAATCAGGAAAGCAAAATTAAACTAGCCAAAGAAGAGGAATTCGTATTGCGCAATTGGAGTTATTACGATTTGATTACTAAAATAAAATACAAAGCACAAAAAGCCGGCATCGAATTGATCGTAGGCTAACAGAATTTTTGAGGGTGCTTGCACACCCGCAAGGTGAGGTTTTAAATACACTCACTAAGTGAGCTATGCTCATCTGCAACGGCGTGGGCTGAATATTTTTGAAAAGACTAAGTAGTTTTAAAAAAAATCTTAATAAAATTTAATTCAAAACCACTGAAAATAAGAATAAAAAAAAGCACTAACTGGAAACATTTTAGTAACTTTAACAAGAAGATGAAATCTTAATAAATTCAAACTTTTTTTACGGTTAACAATTCGGTTAACCGACTTTGCAGAAAAGTTAAAGTACTGAATTTTAGTGAGTTTGCAAGTGTAGGTTTGAATCCTGCCGGGGTCACTTAAAGGATACTAGAAATAGTATCCTTTTTTTATTTAATCTTATTCCTTTTTATTGCTAAACTATTGATAAGCAGTTCAGTTTTATTAGTGGGTAATTTGCTCAATTCTTTCAGGTTAACCAACTTCACTTTTAAACACAATTACTAAGAATGGTCAATTTGATTAAGTTTTGGTCATTTCAGTCTTCTTTTTGATCGTCATCTCTTCCTAGAGGGCAAATACCTTTGCAGGGTAATTTAAAATTAAGGAAGAATGAAAACTACCTTTCAATATCTTGTGAAAATTTTGGTGATTCTTTTCGTGGTATTCTTTGTTGATTTTGTGCAGGCAAAATTTGTCAAATCAGATCAAGTAATTCTAGAACTGGATGATATAATCGTAAATTCAACGCATCAGGCTTTTAAGAATAGGGTTGAAAAAATTGCTTCTAATAGAAACTTCAATTATCGGAAGGCCCTTAAATACGCGAAATCAATCAACAAGTACTATTGTTTTAATGGCTTTGAGATTAGTGAAGTTGAACTTTTAAAATATTTTAAAAGAGCCGCTCGCAGGTCGAGATCGGTTGAAGAATTTGTCAATTACTTTCGGGAAAGAGATCTCCGCTTTCTTGAATTGCTGGATGATCAAGTAGTCACCGGTCTGTATAATAACGTTCGCAAAACAACTTTAAATGGTCTTTTAGATGCTTTGTCAGCCTATTATTAAGCATGGTATAACTTAGATGCCAATCAAAAATATACAATGACATATATCAAAATATTAGATTTTGGTCATTTATGTAGTCATATTGGTTACCAGTAGCCTTGCCAATCAAAATACCTTTGTCCTTTCAAAAATAACCAGTCAAATAGTAACAGAAGATGAAAACAATTGATTTAAATACCAGAAAAATAGCCTTAAGAATACTTAGCGTTGCCGGTGTGTTATTAGCTATAATGTTAGTGTTGGCATTCAGCAGCAGCAACAAAGATGACCAAGAACAACCAGTAGCAGCACAGTCAATGCCGGTGGAAGTAGCTTATCCTGTTTATGAAAAAATAACCGAATGGGATGAATACACCGGCCGTTTTGAAGCCAGTAACCGGGTAGAAGTGCGTGCACGCGTAGGAGGGTTTTTAGAAAGTGTGAATTTTCAAGACGGACAAATGGTTGAAAAAGGAGATGTTCTTTTCACTATTGATGACAGACCGTTTCAGATTGCTTTAGATCAGGCCAATGCAGATTATGGCCAAGCGATGGCCTCTCTTAAAACGGCACAGGATAATTATGATCGCGTAGAAACTTTAAGAGAATCTGGTGCGATGTCTACAGAAGAATACGACCGTAGAAAGCAGGCACTGGCCTTTGCAAAATCCAGTGTTCAGTCTGCTCAAGCCCGTGTAGATAATGCCAAATTAAACCTAGAATTTACTAGAGTTACAGCGCCTATTTCCGGATTGGTAAGTCGTGATAAAGTAAATGAAGGGAACCTGATTGATGGTGGTTCATCAACATCAACATTACTTACCACAATTGTAGCAACAAGTCCTATACACTTTTATTTTACAGGCAGTGAGTCAGATTATTTACGGTATGTGCGTTTGGCCAGGAATGGAGAGCGTGGTGAGTTACGGTCGGAAGGAATTCCTGTATTTATAAAATTACAAGATGAAAATGATTTTGTTCATGAAGCTAAAATGGATTTTGTAGATAATGAAATAGACAATAGCACAGGAACTATAGAAAGTAGGGCAGTGCTTGAAAATAAAGATCATCTGCTGGAGCCAGGTATGTTTGGTGAAGCCAGACTCATGGGCAGTGCAGCACATAATTCACTCATGATCCCGGATAATATTATAGGTACCAATCAATCGTTGCGATTTGTGTATGTGTTGGGAACTGACAATGTTGTAACCACAAAAAATATAAGTTTAGGTCCGCTTCATTCTAATGGCTTACGTGTCGTGCGTGACGGTATTACTAAAGACGACAAACTTATTGTTAATAATATTCAGAAAATAAGACCAGGAATGCCGGTTTCTCCAGTAGAAATTTCGCTTCTGCAAAATACGCAAACAGAAGTAAGCGTAAAATAGACCGGATTACTTCTTTATTCAGTAATCACAAAATTTAAGCAAACCTTTTAATTGCTCTCAGTTTCATTTTTTTGAGTATTGAGAAGCGGTAAGGGAATGTTATATCCTAATTGTAAATAATACTATGAAATTTAGTCACATTTTTATAAAGAGACCCATATTTGCTGCAGTACTGAGTGTGCTCATTCTTATTGTAGGAGGACTTGCTTACGTATCCTTACCCATATCTCAGTTTCCGGATGTAGCACCACCTACGGTAGAAGTAGTAGCACTTTACCCTGGTGCAAATGCTAAAACACTTTCGGAAACGGTGGCTGCACCCCTTGAAAAAGAGATTAATGGGGTAGAGGGAATGCTCTATATGACCTCACAATCATCTGCAGATGGAAGGGTAATCGTTCAAATTGCTTTTGAACTGGGAACAGATCTTGACAAGGCGCAGGTGCAGGTGCAAAACCGTGTGGCTATTGCACAACCACGCTTACCGGAAGCTTCGCGGAGACTGGGAATTACGACTAAAAAAATATCCCCAGACATATTGATGGTGGTAAATATGTATTCTCCTAATAAAACCTATGACCAGACCTATATGGGGAATTACGCCACGCTACAGTTAAAGGATGAACTGGCACGTATTAAGGGAATTGGAGACATACAGATTTTTGGAGCTGCAGAATATGCCATGCGTATTTGGCTGGATCCCTCTAAAATAGCAAGTTTAGATATGACCGCAGGAGAAGTGGTTGCAGCGCTTCGAGCTCAGAATGTACAAATCGCAAGTGGAACACTAAATACGTTACCTTCCAGAAGCCAGTCAGCTTTTGAAATTAACATACAAACTCAAGGTAAACTGGTAAGCATTGAGCAATTTGAGAATGTGATTGTAAAGGCTGAGGAAGGTGGTAGAATTGTACAGGTTAAAGATGTTGGCCGTGTAGAATTGGGAGCTCAAAATTATGCTACTAAAGGATATTTAGGAAAAGATCCTGCTATTGCTATGCCTGTTTTTCAGCAACCTGGAGGAAATGCGTTAGAAACTGCCGCTGAAATTAAGTCAAGAATGCAAGAACTTTCAAAAAGTTTTCCGGAGGATCTTGAATATAAAATTGCTTATAACCCCACCGAGTTTATACAGAAATCTGTTGATGAAGTGTATCACACCATCTTTGAAGCCATTCTACTGGTGGTACTGGTTATTTTATTGTTTTTACAATCCTGGAGAGCAGCTATTATTCCCATTTTAGCCATTCCCGTATCTCTTATAGGAACATTTGCGGTTATGGATGCCATAGGGTTTTCCCTCAATAACCTTACACTTTTTGGTCTAGTGCTCGCCATTGGTATTGTGGTAGATGATGCCATTGTGGTAGTGGAAAATATGGAGCGTTATTTGGCCAAAGGACTTTCGCCCAAAGAAGCAGCCGTAAAAACAATGGATGAAGTAGGAGGAGCATTAGTAGCAATAGGATTGGTATTGATTGCAGTTTTTATTCCCACGGCTTTTTTAGAAGGCATTTCGGGGCAGTTTTACAAACAATTTGGAATGACGATTGCCGTAGCAACAGCAATTTCTGTATTTGTCTCCTTAACCTTAAGTCCAGCGATGGCCGCGCTGTTAATGCGTCATGAAGTAAAAGATCCCAATAAAAAGACACTATTAGTGCTCAGGCCTTTTTCATACGTAGGGAATGGTTTTAATAATTTTATTGAAAAACTTTCAGCTAATTATGGTAAGAGCGTTCAGAAACTGTTGAGAACGTCTATACTCGTTTTGGTGGTTTATGGTGGATTGATAGTAATTACCGGATTTGAATTTGGAAGAGTTCCAAAAGGATTTATACCTGCTATGGATCAGCAATATTTTATTACACTGGTACAATTACCACCAGGATCCTCGTTGTCCCGAACAGATAAAGTTATAAAAGAAGTTCTGGATATAGGGTTAGCTATTGACGGCGTTGAAAGTGCTGTGGCTTTTACGGGATTTGATGCCGCTTCAAATACAAATTCTTCCAATGCAGCAGCAGTATTCTTAACACTTGAAGATTTTCATATCCGTAAAGATAAAGAGCTGGGTTATGAAGACTTGTTAGGAACCGTAAATGCCAAATTAGCCCAAATTGATGATGCTATTGTTTTTGTGATTCCACCGCCATCGGTACGGGGAATAGGAAATGCAGGCGGTTTTAAAATGATGGTTCAGGATAGGTCAAATTTAGGAACAGATGAGCTGGTAAAAGCAACGAATGCGTTGGCCGCTGCGGCAAATGCAGATCCTATATTAAATAACGTTTTTACATTTTTTAATGATCAAACACCGCAATTGTATTTGGATATTGACCGCGTAAAGGCCGAAAAATTGGGAGTAAATGTGAGTGATGTTTTTCAATCGCTGGAAATTTATATGGGTTCTGCTTTTGTAAATGAATTTAATTATTTGGGAAGAACTTATCAGGTTACAGCCCAAGCCGATGCACCTAACCGATTAACCCCGGACGACATCTCACGGATCAAAGTTCGTAATAATAAAGCTCAAATGGTTCCTGTGGGAACGTTTACGCGCCAGCAAAATATTTCCGGAGCTTCTCGCATACCCAGGTATAATTTGTATCCTGCGGCAGCATTAAATGGTAATATTTCGCCGGGATACAGCTCTGGAGAAGCACTAGACCGTATGGAACAACTTGCCGATGAAATTTTACCACAGGGAATTTCTTATGAGTGGACAGAACTGGCCTATCAGGAAAAGCAAACAGGAAGTACTGCGGGCATAGCGTTTTTACTTGCCGTCGTTTTTGTATTTCTACTATTAGCTGCTCAATTTGAAAGTCTTATACTTCCCTTGGCGGTTATTTTTATTGTACCCATGGTTTTGTTATCGGCAATTATAGGTATTGATCTGGCAGGATTAGATAATAATATAATGGTGCAGATAGGTTTAATTGTATTGGTAGGGCTTGCGAGTAAGAATGCTATTCTAATTGTAGAGTTTGCCAAGCAACTAGAAGACCAGGGGAAGGATTTAAAAACAGCTGTCATAGAAGCATCAAAATTGCGTTTGCGTCCTATTTTAATGACAGCAATGGCTTTTATATTAGGTGTTGTGCCGCTTGCAATCGCTACCGGCGCAGGTGCAGAATTGCGTGTCTCTTTAGGTATTGCTGTATTTAGCGGAATGTTGGGTGTTACGCTATTTGGAATTTTTCTTACTCCTGTATTTTATTACCTAGGACGGAAATGGACAACCAGATCAAAAAAACAGAAAAATTAAAAAGCTCAACAATAATTCAAATATAAATTATGAAAAATCTGATTTTAATAACCTTATTTTCGTTTTTACTGTTGTCTTGTGGGATGACAAAACGGGATTTTAATATTCAGTCCAAAACAGAATTGCAGAATGATTTTTTACGCAAAGAACTTGCTGATTCAATATTTACAACTTCAAAAATAATAGAGCATTGGTGGTCAAAATTTAATGATCCTGTTTTAGATACCTTAATATCAAGAGCGAGAAAAAACAATTTAGATATTAATTCGGCCGTGGCAAATTTCTATGCTTCGCGCGCTTTTTTAAAAGAAACAAAATTTGATCGTTTACCTACCGTAACTGCTAATGGCGATTATACAAGAATACGCCTGGGAGAAAATGTGTTTGTGGCGGGAAGTAACCCTACCTACAGTAGTTATAATAGCAGTTTTGATGCTTTTTGGGAAGCAGATTTGTTTGGACGGGTTTCTAACCGAATTAAAGGAGCATATGCTAACAGTCAGTTAGCTCTCGCAGATATGTACGGTATTTATGTGAGTATTTTTGCTGAAGTAGCTAATAATTATATGGAATTACGAGGTACACAGTATCTTTTGGACATAGCCAATCGCAATGTAAAAGGACAACAAGACACTTATGATCTCACAGTTCAATTATCTGAAGCCGGTACTAGCAACAGTCTGGATGTTTTACGGGCGAGCGCACAATTAGAAAATACGAGAGCTACCATTCCGCCTTTAAAAGCACGCCTAGAAGCTTTAAAAAACAGTTTAAGTGTTTTGATAGGTGAGAAACCTGGCAACCTAGAGACAGAAGTAGTCAACCAGCAACCCTTACCTAGTCTTCCAAACTCGGTAGCGCTGGGAGATCTTAATGAATTGTTACGTCGCAGACCGGATGTTAGGAGGGCAGAAGCTAGGTTGCAAATACAGATTTCCCAGTATAATCTTTCTGTTGCAGAGCTTTATCCTAAAATTCAGTTTGGAGGTTCTATAGGGTTTTCGGCGGTTGATTTTGCCAATTTTGGAAGCAGGGAATCTTTTACGTGGAGCGTTATGCCTACAATAAGTTGGGCAGCATTCAACCTAAGAAGGGTAAAGCAGCAAATCAAACAAAATGATGCCTTAACTTTAGCAGCAATCAATCAATACGAAAAAGCAGTATTAGAAGGTCTGGAAGAAATTAAAACTGCACTGGCCAATTATTCAAATGAATTGCAGCGAAGGGAAATATTAAAAGTTTCTTCTGAGGCAAGTGCGAGCGCAGCACAATTTGCCAGGCAGCGTTACAATGCAGGTTTAGACAGTTTTATTGATTATCTAAGTGCAGACAATACTTTACTTCAGTCTGAAAATTCTTTGGCGGAGAGTGAAATTTCTTCAGCAACTTCCCTCATTGCTATTTATAAAGCTTTAGGTGGGGGATGGGAAGTTGTTTCTGCAGATGAGGTAAATACGAAGTTTGAAAAGATGAAAAAAGAAGATACAAGTTCCAGGTAAGCCGATAATTATATTCAAAAATCGGTTCAAAAAAAGAACGATTTAATAAGCTATAAATTATTGGTGTAAAGTTAAATATCAATCCGTTAAATAAGTTTTTTTTGTATAGAGAAGATAATTTAGATTTAAAAAAAATATCATTTAGGTCATTATTTAATACTTTTATACGATGACCCCAACTGTAATTCCGGTTTATGAAACCAGCAATGATCTTAATGAGGCAATGGGCTTTCCTCACAGAAGCCATATTCCTAATTTTGATGTCTATTCTTTAGAGCGGTTAGAGCCATCTTCACGGCGATGTATGCCTCCTTACAGGCAAGGATTTTACCAAATTGGGCTGTTAAGCTATGTGGGTGAAAGTAAGTTAAATCTAAATACAGACTGGCTAACGCTAGAGGATTATCCGCTGTGGTTTGTGGTACCGGGACAGGTTTTTTCCTGGGTTCGCGATGAAAAAATGGCTGGCTTTAATATCATGTTCAGAAAAGAATTTTTAATGAATGTGGTTGATAATGTGATCGAAGATTTTCCGTTTTTAAAAATGTCTGAAAGAAGCTTGTTGATGCTTACCAAAGAAGAACATGATACGCTCTATTTTGATGCCCAGAGAATACTTTCGGTTTTTCAAAATCCGCATCCTTATCAGGAAAAAATGCTTGAAGGAATGTTGGTGTCGTTTTTGTATTACTGTAAAGCGGTTTATGAGCGTTATAAATCAACCGAAAATCATCTGACTAGAGCACAGGTGATTACTCAGAAATTTGAAATATTGGTAGATAAAATGTATGTAGATACCAAAAATGTAAGTGATTATGCTGAAAAATTGAATATTACGCCAAATTACCTTACAACTACCGTAAAGAAATTAACCGGAAAAAGCGCAAAAGATATTATTCAGGAAAGACTTCTTTTAGAAAGTAAAAGTTTATTGAAGTTTTCAGGTCTGGATGTGGGCGAGATAGCATACCGTCTTAATTTTCAGGAACCTACTCATTTTACACGTTTTTTTAAAAAGTGGAGTGGTACAACCCCCAATAAATTTCGCCAATCTGAATAAAATAGTGGAACATATATTGCGGTTAAATAGTAAAAATTTTTAAGTCATTCATTAAAGTAGAATCATTCTTTTTTGAAAAGTATATACTTAAATTTGCACATTATAATTATGAAAAGTCATGAAATCTAAAAGGGTAGCAGTTGTCACGGAAGCAGGAAATGGGTTAGGAAAAACTTTTGCCAATATTTTGTTGAATCATGACTATGAGGTAATTCTTGCGGCGAGCAAAAAAAGCTATGAAATTCTTTCTGAAGAAGGAGGAGCACTCAACGACTATAAACTTGTTAAAACAGATTTTACCGCTCTAGAATGTTTAACCGAACTTAAAGCACAGATTTATTCAAAATTTGGAAAATTGGATTTGCTGATTAATAATGCAGAAATTGCAAATGGTTTCGGTCAAAAAATTGAACAGATCACTATCGATGAAGTAAAACAAGTTTATGAGACTAATCTCTTTGCGGTTATAAGAATAATTCAACTGTTCAAACCCCTGCTTGAGAAAAGTGATGATCCGAGTATTATTAATATCACGAGTGCTCTGGGAGATATTGATAAGATGAAGGATGAAGATTTCTGCTACGCAAATTATTGTATGACCGCTTATGCTACTTCAAAAGCAGCGTTAAATATGTTTACCCAGTTGCAGTGTAAAGAATTTAAACCTTCAAAAATAAAAATTACCGCTTTTGATCCAGTTGTTTTAAAAAATTGTACCCATAATTCGGTTTCTATTTGTGATGGTATAAAAGAAGAATTTATCAATCTCATTAAAAAGAAGAGTTTATAAGCAAAGTCGAATATATTGAAATTTCAATTTTGCTATTCACATTTGCTGATTTTGGAATAGTCACTACCTCTCTTTGAATTAAATATAAAATAACTAATTAATAAACAGTATTTTGTAGTTGATTGAAAGCGTGCTATTAAAAGATATTATTTTTAATATCTTTTTTTTGTTTAAAAACCAATTTCACTAGATTTACTACTTTTTAAATTCTATATGGTACTAGCATTATCTCTCGCATTCCTATTAATTTTGTTTGGCATCTATGCTTTTAGGAAAACAAGCTCTAGAAAAAAGGAACAATTTCCAAAAGATTGGCATACGCTCTTAACAACTCATGTTCATTTCTATAAAGAGCTTTCCGCCGCAGAGCAAAATCGATTTCAACAACGTATGATGACTTTCTTAAGTGAAACCTATATTGAGGGAGTAGGTTTTAAAATAGACGATCTAGATACTGTGTTGGTTGCTGCAAGTGCGGTAATTCCGGTATTTGCTTTTAGTGAATGGCACTATAGTAATTTAAGTACGGTTTTAATTTATCCAGACCACTTTAATGAAGATTTGAATTTTGATGCTGCTAATAAAGAACGTTTTATTGCAGGAATGGTAGGAAACGGACAATTTGAGCACCAAATGATTTTATCCCGAACAGCATTGCATGAAGGTTTTGATAGAACTAAAGACTTGCATAATACAGGCATCCATGAGTTTGTTCATCTTATAGATAAAGTGGATGGCGTTACAGACGGAGTCCCCGAACGTTTGATTGAACACCGTTATGTCATGCCTTGGCTAAAGCGCATTCATAAAGAGATGGAAGCAATCAACATCGATCAATCTGATATAAGACGTTATGGAGGGACCAACGAGGCCGAATTTTTTGCCGTCGCCTCTGAATATTTTTTCGAAAACCCTGAACGAATGAAAAAGAAGCACCCAGAATTGTACCGAATGCTTCAACAGTGTTTTCATACCAAACAAAAAGCTTCTTAGCTACACCTTAAAATTAGCTCTATAGTTTCTTAAGCTGTTTTTAAACTCTTTAAATAACTCCTAATGTTAGGAGGTTTTTAGCATATAGCTAATGAAAATTCTATGATAGTTGATAAGGACTATCGATAGCTTACTTTCAGAAATATTCCTTTTTAGAATAACTAGCTTGCCCATCATCGTTCATCTGGTTATTCTACCAGTTTTTTCTTTATTAAATAGGGGGAATGAGTTCTTTAAGTTTTAAAAAGGAGTTAAATAATTGTAACCGCCTAAAATCCATAAAAAATTATGCTATTTTTAATGGTTTAAGTATTACGATAAAATTATTTTAAAAATTAAGGTTTATGTCTAAAAATGTTGCAGATATTTTAGTGGAAATGCTGGTAAACGCCGGTGTCAAAAGAGTTTATGCCGTAACCGGTGATAGCCTGAATCCTGTGAACGACGCCGTTCGTAGGGACGGGCGTTTGCAATGGATACACGTAAGGCACGAAGAGGCGGGAGCCTATGCGGCTTCTATGGATGCTGAACTTGACGGAATTGGTTGCTGTATGGGAAGTAGCGGCCCCGGACACGTTCATCTGGTAAATGGCCTTTACGATGCCAACCGCGCGGGAAATCCTGTAATTGCCATTGCTTCAACCGTAACTACCGATAAACTCGGTCTGGACAATTTTCAGGAAACCAATGTTACCAAGCTTTTCGACGACTGTAGCAAATATTGTTTTATGGCCAATACCCCCGTTCAGGCGGTTCACGGATTCCAGTCGGCCATTCAACACGCCATTCAACAAAAAGGAGTAGGAGTAGTTGGTTTACCGGGCGATATCGCTTCCGCAGATGCTAAAGAAGTAACAACCGCTGAACAAAACTATTTCACCGATTCCAGAGTTATTCCTTCTGAAGAAAAAATAAAAGAACTCGCTGAAGTAATTAATAGTCATAAAAAAATAATGCTCTACGCCGGTCACGGCTGTCGTGATGCTCAGCAAGAAGTGATGCACTTGGCAGAAAAACTAAATGCTCCATTGGGCTTTAGCTTTCGCGGAAAAATTTTCTTTGATAAAGAAGATAATGATTATGCAGTAGGCCTTAACGGATTATTGGGTAACAAATCTGGCTTTAAGTCGATGCACGAAGCTGAGGTATTGTTGTTATTGGGAACCGATTTTCCTTATACTGAATTTCTTCCGGAAAAAAATATCATCATACAAATAGATACGAAGCCTGAACGTATAGGAAGAAGGGCGAAAGTAGATTATGGGTATCACGGAAGCATCAAAGACACGCTAACCACATTATTGCCGCAAATAACTGCTAAGACAGATGATAGCTACTTAAAAGAAATGCGGGAGTTACATAAAGATTTAGAGGAAAAATATGCTAGTTATGTAGATGCAAAAAGTGAACAGGAAAAAATACATCCTGAATATGTCGCTTCGCTTATCGATAAATTGGCCACAGACGATGCTATTTTTACCGTAGATACAGGAATGTCTGCTGTATGGGCGGCACGTTATTTAAAAGGAAGAAAAAACAGATACCTAACAGGCTCATTTAATCACGGTTCGATGGCAAATGCAATGCCTATGGCTATGGGCGCCGGCTTAGGTCATCCCGACCGACAAGTTGTAGCGCTTTGTGGTGACGGCGGACTTACCATGCTTTTAGGTGATTTAATGACCATTAGCCAGTATAAAATTCCTGTAAAAATTATCGTTTTTAATAACCGTTGTTTAGGAATGGTGAAATTGGAAATGGAAGTTGAAGGTTATCCAGATTGGCAAACGGATATGGATAACCCGGATTTTGCAAAATTAGCAGCGGCCATGAACATTAAAGCTTGGGAAGCTAAAAAATCGACCGATGTAGCGCTTGCCATTGAGGAAGCTTTTGCCCATAAAGGTCCTGCACTCGTCAATATTTATACCGATCCTGCTGCACTGGCAATGCCTCCTGAAATTAAATTTGAACAAATGAAAGGCTTTGCTAAAAGTATGAGTAAATTAATGTTGAATGGAAGAACTGCCGAGGTTATTGACAATGCTAAATCTAACTTTAAATATCTAAAAGAGCTTTTTTAAAAAGAGTAAATCAGAATAATTTCTATTCACCTCTGGAACTTTATCTTGAGGTACATTAAAAAATAAACCGATCATCTCCCGCTTATCAAAAAGTATGGAGTTGATCGGTTTACTATATTTTAGAACTTAGATCGTTTCGTTATTGTAGATTAAGGTTCAGTACAATAATGTCTATCTTCTGTATTCCAGATTCTAATTTCATTAAAATCTATTTTTCAGTTACTTATCGATAAAATTTTATCTCCGCTGTCGCCATAATAAAATTACTAGAAGCGACATTTGAGGTTAAGAGTTGAAAGGTTTAAAGTTTTCAAATCAATCCATTATATCGTCTTGTTTCCTGATTCTAGATTCTACTCCACTCTGGCTTCGGTATTATTGCTCCTTCTTCGCAATCACTCAGACGCCGTTAGATTGAAAGCTTAAAAGTTTAGAGTTAGAAAGTTCAAGGTTTAAATTTTGATTATATCATTATCAAATTTTCAAATCAATCCGTTCTCTCCTCTTGTTTCTTGCTTCTAAAACCTAGCTAGTGGTGTCTTTGTCTATATTCTAACAGTTTCAGGATAGATGCTATCGTAACTTACGATTTCTTCTCCTACTTTTTTATGAATTAGGCTACGATTTAATTCTTCAAGATTGGAACAACCGGCAGCTGCAAAAAGCTCTAGGAAATCTTTTAGGATTTCTTCGTGGTAGTTTCTTACACGTTTCCACTTATCTTCTACCACAAGCCCTCTCATAAATTTAGGATCGTTAGAAGTTACTCCCGTAGGACATTGATTGGTGTTGCATTTTAAAGCTTGAATACATCCCAATGCTAACATCATTCCACGAGCTGAATTACAAAGGTCTGCGCCTAAGCATAAAGCACGGAAAATATCGAAAGCGGTAAAGATTTTTGTAGCGGTAATAATCTTTATATCCTTTTTTAAATCATATTTTCTTAGCGTATCTACTACAAAAACAAGTGCTTTTTCCCACGGCATTCCCACATAATTTGAGAAATCAATGGGGGCAGCTCCCGTACCACCTTCAGCACCATCTACGGTAATAAAGTCAGGTTTTATTCCGGTGGCTTTCATTGCTTCGCAGATATCAATAAATTCTTTTTTGTTACCAATACATAGTTTAAACCCAATAGGTTTTCCATTGGATAAATCACGGAGTTGTTGGATCCATTTCAGTAAACCTTCAGGGGAATCAAATGCAGAGTGTCCCGGAGGTGATAATACATCTGTATGTGGTTTTACTCCTCGTATTTCTGCAATCTCTTCGGTGTTTTTAGCCGCCGGTAATACGCCTCCGTGACCGGGTTTAGCACCTTGGGAGATTTTAATTTCAATCATTTTTACTTCCGGATAGGCGGCAACTTTTTCATATTTTTCAGCTGAAAAATTTCCATCTTCTGTTCGACAACCAAAATAACCGGTTCCTATTTCGTATACCAAATCGCCTCCTTTTCTGTGGTAATCTGAAATACCACCTTCTCCGGTATCGTGGAAAAAGTTTCCAGCTTTTGCTCCTTTGTTAAGTGCCATTACCGCATTACTACTCAACGCACCATAACTCATTGCCGAAATGTTGAATAAGCTGGCAGAATAGGGGTGTTTACAATCCGGTCCGCCTATGGTCACTCGGGGAGCTTGATCTAGTTTTTTGGTAGGATAAATGCTGTGTTCCATCCAGGCATAGCCTTGCTGGGTAACGTCTAATTCGGTACCAAAAGGATGATTTTCTTTTTCTTTTTTGGCTCGCTCGTAGATATAACTGCGATGATTCTTGTCAATAGGTTTGCCATCGGTATCACTTTCTACAAAATATTGGTGCAATTCTGGACCAATGAGTTCCAGTAGAAAACGCATATGACCAAGGACAGGGAAATTTCGGGTGATGGAATGCTTTTTTTGAACGATATCATAAATACCCAAGATAATGATAGCGGCTGCCATTATTGAAAATCCCCAGGCAGGCCAGATTGCCGTGCAAACGATGAGGGCGACAATAATTAATGCTATTGTTGTAAACCGTATAGCTTCTTTCATATTAAAATAGTGTTTGTATAGTATTATTAGTTATTTGGGTTGGACCCTTTTTTATCCTTCAGCAGGAAGTCCACCACATCTTCAAGTTCTTCTTTGGAAAGCGAACCTCCGTAAGCCGGCATATTTTCTGCCCCGTTTACGATTCTTATAATTATTTGTTCTTTAGTGAGCCTGTTTTGAACATTGGTTAAATTTGGACCCCGAATTCCACCTTGATCATTAATCTTATGACAGTACAGACAACCTGCTGTATTGAATACATTGATACCTCGTTGCACTGAAGGTTTTGCTTCGGGTACGGTGGTATATTCTGAAAGTGGTTCGGCATCGAATTTTGGATGCCAAGGTTCTACATCTCCTATGTACCAAAGTCCGCAAATCGTAATAATTAAAAAAGCGACCGCACCTATGGCCCAAGGTCTTTTTAGTGGACTACGTTCGCCGCCTTTGGATAAAAACGGAACGGCTAAAAGAACCGTGATGGTTAATACGGGTCCGAGCATAATGACATAAGAACCAATATCTCTGGGCATTAAGGCGAAAATGGCGAATATCCAGGTGAAATACCAATCGGGTTTAGGATCTACTTTTACATTCGTTAAATCTGGTGCGCCTACCAATTCTGGTGCGCCCACAAACCAAGCTATAAAAACTAAAACGATAAGTACTAGCGCGCTAAAAACCGCATCTCTCCAAATAGCATTTGGGAAAAAGGGAACTCCTTTTTCCTTTAGCATATTTTCGTACCAATTTCTATAGGTTTTCGGATTTAAATAACGTCCTACTTTAGGTGGTTCAGAAATTCCGTTTCTAAACACCAAAAATAAGTGGTAGGCCACAAAGCTGAAAAGCAACGCGGGAATCACAAATACGTGAAGAGAGAAAAAACGATTTAATGTTTCGCCATTAATATTTTCACCTCCCATTAAAAAGTGGGCTATACTGTCACCTATCAATGGAATTCTTCCCATTTGTTCAGCGGCGACTACACTAGACCAAACCCCGTTATCATCCCAACGCAGTAATTGTCCCGTGAAGGCCATTACAATAGTGAGTGCCATTAGTACCACTCCGGTGATCCAACTCATTTCGCGTGGATATTTGTACGCAGCAAAAAGATACACACGAATCATATGCATCCCCATTAGCAATACCATTCCTGAAGCTCCCCAATTATGCAAGCCTCTTATAAAACTCCCTAAAAAAGCTTGATTTTCTATGTATTGAAGTGATTGGTAGGCAACGTCTGCTGAGGGCTGATAGAGAAATGCTAAAGCAATCCCTGTAACTACCTGAATAATAAGACAGGATAGGGTGGCACTTCCCCAAACGTAATTCCATTTAGATTCCGGTGGCACCAAATGAGTGGTGAGTGGTTTCACTAATTCGCTTAGTCCTCCACGGTCATCTACCCAATTCCATATGTTTTTTAAAGCCTTTTTCACGATGTTAGGTTGGTTATGGGGATGTTTTGTGTTTTAATCTGTACGTTATTGTTGTGTACTCTTACTTCATAGTCAAACATTCCGCGGGGTGGTGGACCTGCGGCCCAGGATCCATCTTTATGGTAAACTCCGCCGTGACAGGGACAAAGAAAGATTTCTGATTTTTCTACCCATCGTACGGGGCAACCTAAATGCGCACAATTTACCGATAAGGCTAAAAAGCTATCATCTTCTTTGCGTCTTACATAGGCTGCAGAACGTGCAATGCCACCACTCCATTCATAGGTCGAGGCATTTTCAAAAGTAACCATTTTTGTTTCGCCTATTTTGAAATCGGTTAATTTTCCTACGGAACGCCAGACTTCAGTTTTTTTCCTGATGATAGGATCTAGCATTGCAGCGACTAAAGGAAAAGACAGTACCGCGGCAAAAAAAGCTCCTACGCCCAAGGTGATCCTTGTCATAAAACTTCTTCTGTCGAGTGACTCCTTGTTGTTATTTGGTGGATTTTGATTTTCGCAATTACAAGCCATTATTCTTCATCGTGTTTAATTTCTTTATTGATTTCTACAATCCAGCCGATAAGTGCTACCACAAAAACGATAGCGCCCATTCCCGATAAAAACCAGTTGGTTAAGATTCCCCAAAAGATAAATACTATTCCAAAAGCCAGAAAGAATGGCCAATAGGTAGGTTTGGGAAGTTCTTCGGGTTTTGCTTTATATTTTTCTTCTTGGTTCATCATCTTCTTATTTCGCTGTATGGATTGCTGTTTCAGACTTTTCTACCGGATTTTCTTCATACCAGCTCAGTAAAATGGACACCGAAGCCAATACATAAAGAATACATCCGGGCACCCACATTAACATTCCTGCTAATTCCTGATCTGCTCTTAAAGTTAAAGGAACCGGACTTCTTAATGTGGTAAATGCTGTTAATGAACTGTTTAAGGTATCTGTGCTTGCCGAAAAAGCTACATATAATCCCAATAATGAGCAACTTACACAGGCTGTAAAAAGATAAATCACACTTTTTAAAGGAGCTAGGCGTTTGCTTTTAACAGGATTAAAAACCGGCAATGCAAATAATATTCCCGCAATAAACAATAAGCTTAAAATAAGACTTTCTGGTATAGCTGTGATCCAACTATCTTTAGTGGCGGTAATACCGCAAATGGACGTTCCGGTTTCTGCGGAAAGAATGCCCGCGCTCAAAAAATGTCCGCCCCACATCATCACTGCACTTAACCACCAAAACATTAGGTAATAGTTTTTCGGTTGCTGTAGGATATTCAGCTTAAATTTTTCTGAAAATAAAATTGTATTTGATGGAATGGATTTTAAGAATAGGATAGGGGCAATCATCAACAAAACGATATGCTGAAGCATTGTAAGACTATGCAAACCATAGTCTCGGAGCAAGGCTATAGGAGAACCAAAACTTACATATAACAAGATTACCGTTACTATAAAATAAGCCTTTTGTGAAGTTTTTGTCTTTAAAAACAACAGGTATGCTGCAATGACCAAAACAGAAAGTATTATTCCTGCAAATGACCAGTTATCCGGAGTTATGAAAAAATCTGTATTTATCATAATAAAGGAGTTATGTACACAAAGTAAAAAACAAATAACCAGACAACATCCACAAAATGCCAGTAAACTTCAACACCGCCAAATCCGGCTATGGATACTCTTCTTAATTTTCCCAAACTCATTATTAATAAAATGAGCAGGGCCAAAATACCTAAAATTACGTGAAAGCCGTGAAAGCCGGTTAGGGTAAAGAAACTGGAACCAAATACATCTTTACTTAAGGTGATTTGTTTTTGATAAAGTCCTATATATTCGGTGACCTGTCCAGTTATAAAAACAATTCCCAATACGATAGAAAGCAATAAGAAGATATTGAATCCTTTAAAATTTTCTTTATTCAGGGCTCTTTTACTTATCATCAGGGTGCCACTGCTGGCAATTAAAAATAGTGTAAAAATCCCCGCCCTTACGGCATCGAGGTGTTGAGCAACCGTATCGGTAGCTTCCGTAAAATTTCGATAATATACATAACCAATGATAAGGGCAATGAAAAAGAACGTTTCAGAGCCTATCATTAGAAGCATTAATAATTTTCCTTTATCCTTCATCAATTAAGTCGCTTATCAGGATTATCGGGATTGGCCAAATCCCACAAAGGCCGTCTGCTGTGTACTCGCGGTACTTCTTCAAAATTCTTTAAGTCTGGTGGGGAGTTGGTCGCCCATTCTAAGGTCCAGGCCTCCCAAGGGTTTTTGGGAGCAGTACGTGGCTTTTTCAGGGTAATGAATAAATTCCACAGAAAAACAGCAATGGCCACAAACATCATTACCGCTCCCAAGGTAGAGATCATATTGAAAATTTCCCAAGATCCAAATCTTGATGGATAGGTATAAATTCTACGGGGCATTCCTAAAATCCCGAGTACGTGCTGAACAAGGAAGGTGAAATTAAAACCTATCACAAATAACCATAAATGCCATTTGCCTAATTTTTCTGAAAGAAAACGACCGCTAATTTTAGGAAACCAATAGTAAATACCTGCAAAGATCCCAAAGGCAGTTCCTCCTAAAAATACGTAATGAATATGCGCTACTACGTAATAGGTATCGGTTAATTGCCAATCGATGGGAACGATTGCAAAAGAAGCGCCGCTTAACCCACCAATAGTAAAATCGATTAAAAAAGCTACGGCAAACATCATTGAGACCGTCATTCTAATACTTCCTTTATATAAAGTACCTATCCAGTTAATGACTTTTACTCCTGTTGGAATCCCGATCAGCATAGAACTTGCCGCAAAAAAACCGTTTACGGTATTGGTCATTCCCACCGCAAACATATGGTGAACCCACACGCCAAAGGCGAGTAGTGCAATGGCTACGGTAGAGGCAGCTACGAATTTATATCCAAAAATCTTATTTCTTGAAAAAACCGGGATCACTTCAGAAATAATTCCGAATGCCGGCAATGCTAAAATATACACTTCAGGATGTCCAAACGACCAAAAGAAATGTTGCCATAATATGGCCGAACCTCCTGAAGAAGGAATAAAGAAGTGCGCATCAAATTGCCTATCGATAAGCATCATAAAAAGGCCTGCATTCAATAGGGGAAAGGCTGCCAATATTAAAAATCCATTGATAAATATCATCCAGGCAAATAGCGGAAGCATATTTAGTTTGATATCTGGGGAGCGTAGGGTTAAAATAGTGGTCACAAAATTAAGACCGGCACCTATACTTCCCATTCCGGTAAGAATAAGTCCTACCAAATAATAATCGACACCCTGAGTTGAAGAGTAGTTGCTTTCACTCAACGGCGCGTAATTGAACCATCCTGCATCTGGTGCGCCACCGGCAAAAAAACTAAAGTACATTAAGAAACCACCTAAACACGTCATCCAAAAACTAAAGGCGTTCAATCTGGGAAAAGCCATTTCGTTCGCTCCAATCATTAACGGGATCAGGTAGGTAGCAAGTCCAATGAGAGCGGGCATCAATACCAAAAAGATCATCGTGGTACCGTGCATCGTAAAAAGCTGGTTGTAAAATTCTGGTGAAATCAGATCGTTATCACCAACCGCTAATTGTGCTCTAATGAGCATAGCTTCCAGCCCGCCGATAATAAAAAAGAAAAGGGCGAGCCATAAATACATAATGCCTAATTGCTTATGGTCTACTGAGCTTATCCAGAGTAACCTTCCTTTATCTGAGGTGACTTCCGGAAGTTGATCTTCGCCTTCTTGTATGTTTATAAATAGACTCATTTAAGGTGTATAATATATTCTACGAGTGCATTGAGTTCTTGGTCAGAAAGGATAAAGTTTGGCATTTTTGCGCCTTCTTTTACCTTTTGTGGGTCATGAAGCCAAGCTCTTAAATTGGTAGCATTTACTTCTTTAAAATCTCCCAAAAACCGCTTTCTGCTTGCAAAATGGGTGAGATTTGGACCAATATTTTCGTTATAACTGGTTCCGTTGATTGCGTGGCAGTTGGTACAGGTTTTTTGCTCAAAGAGGTTTCTCCCTTTTTCAAAAAGTGCACTGCCTTCAGTAATCACGGGTTCCAGTTGTTCTTCCTGCCATTTTTTAAAATTCGCTTCATCATCGGCAATAACCCGTATACGCATTCGTGCGTGTTGCATTCCGCAGAACTCACTACAAGTCCCTAAATATTCTCCGGGTTTTTCGGCATACATCCACATATAATTGGTCATTCCGGGAATCATATCTATTTTCCGACCTAATTCTGGTACCCACCAGCTGTGGATGACATCTGCGGAATTAAGCGCTAATAATACTTTTTTTCCTGCCGGAATATGAACTTCGTTAGACGTAATTACTTTACTATTTGGATATTCTGCTTCCCACCACCATTGATGCCCGGTGATGATAATATCCGGCTTAGGATCATCAGGTATGGTTTGTATCTCCTTCATCGATTGAACGGTAAAAAACATAAAAAATACAGTGATGAGAAAAGAAGTGATAAGGGCGAAAGCCTCAAACTTATGGTTTAAGGATCCATTTTGTGGTTTGTCTTTTGGACTTTTCGCTTTGTATTTGGTGGTGTACCTATAGGTGAAAAAAGTAACAAGCCCCAGAATTATAGCGGCTACTATAACAAAAGACCAATATAGAAAATTAGTGTACTCCAGTACTTGGATATTGTAAAAAGGTAAAACTGCTATCATCTACTCAATAAACTGTGAACAAATATAGTATTTATATCTTATGGAAGAAGTTTGAATGTTAAATTAAGAGAAAAATATAATATTATAATTACAAACAAGGAATAATCTTACATTTTTTTTAATATGTAGGC
Source organism: Mesonia oceanica (assembly GCF_902499555.1). GTDB lineage: Bacteria > Bacteroidota > Bacteroidia > Flavobacteriales > Flavobacteriaceae > Mesonia > Mesonia oceanica. The sequence continues at coordinate 115,874 of NZ_CABVMM010000006.1, read as the reverse complement.
ATTTTTTCAGATAAAAGGATATTTATAGAGGTTAAAATGCATCAGCAAAAAAAGAGGTTTTTGTAAGATTAGAATTTACAAAGTAAGAGAAGAGAATATAGACGAAAGAAAAATATAATTAGCCAATGTGTTGATGTGAAAATGAAGAAATATAGCTTAAAATTTAATGCTGGCTGAATGATTGCGATATACAAAAAATGGAATCAAAGCCAGAGTGTAAAATAGGGGTAGGGACCTAGAATCATGAGTTTAGGTTTTGATTTAATTTTTTACTTCATTATGAGTAATTTTTAAGGAGTTAAAAAATATACTTATTTTAAACATCTTTTATTTTGTATGAAACATAAAAAATCCCATCAGCTTAAATAATATTAGGATGTGTTATTTAATCGATTAATTTTGCATTTATTCTTATATGGAAGTGCGTTTTTCTTTCGTAAAAAAACAAATTAGGTGAGATGTTTTAATATTCGTTTAGGTATATTTAATAAAATCACCAAATAGATGTTTTTTGTTAATTTTAAATAGTTTTTTTTACTAGTGAATTCATGATTTAACTCCAAACTTAATTCTGACTTTTATCTTTAAAATATTACTTTTATCGTATTGAGCATAAATCTTTAAGCCCTAATGAAGTTTCGACTTACCATACTAATGTTTTTGATATTTACAGCTTTCCTGTATGCTCAAAATAGTGAGGAAGAAATTACTATTTCTCCCGATTCTACAAAGGAGGAAATCATTGCTTTTATAAAAAGTAATATGGCAAAATCTGGTATCGAATTTGATAAAGGGAACTACTTGGCTTCAATACTCTATAACCATAAGAATTTAGAACTGGCAAAGAAGATTGGGGATTCTTTGCTACTAGCGATGTCCAGAAGTTACATTGCCAATGACTATTTAAAACTAGATAATACAGAGCAGGCCCGCAATTATATTGATAAAAATATAATTATGGCTGAAAGAATGAAGGATACCGTCCTCATCAATGCTGCAAAAATTGATCTTGCTAATATATATCTGGAAGAAAAGAGGTATGAAGATTTCATACGATTAAATAAGGAAGTAATTGCCATAGCTAAACATGCAAAAGATAACTTTCGGTTAATCACCAGCACCCTTAATATTGCAGATGCCTATTTGTTTAAAATTGAAGAGCCAGATCTGGCTAGGCCATATATAGACTCTTTACGTGTTTATAATGCTTACGAGACCAGGGCAGACATTAAAATACCAGAAGAAGATTTTCATTATCTGGAGGGAAAATATGCCTTTCTAAAAAAGGATTTTATTGGCGCAAAGGAAAATTTTGGATTTGTTTTGAAAAACTATAAGGATTACCATAAGCTGGATTATCTGTTAGATTCCTATTCGGGATACATTCATAGCCTAGCGCAATTGGGCGAGTATGAAGAAGCATATAAAAGCTTTAGAGTAATAGATAGCCTGTTTGAAAATAAACTGAAAAGCGTTCTAGAAGAATCTAATACAATTTTAAAGCATCGTATCAAGATCGAAAATATCGAACAACAGGTTAGAAATAAAGAACTTCAAAATAAAATTATTTCAGCAAAAGCAGAAAAAAACAGAATATTACTCATCGGCTCTGTAACTTTATTGGTGTTTCTATTATTGGTATTGCTGTTTTTTGTTTTTGAAAGGACAAAAAGAACAGCTCTTATGCAAAAGCTTCAAAGAAAAAATGAGGAATATCTTGATGCCAAAGAAAAATCTGAAGAGATGGCAAGGGTTAAAACCAAATTCCTTTCTACCGTTAGTCACGAACTTAGAACACCATTATATGGTATCATTGGTTTGTCTAACGATTTATTCTTGGATCCGGAACTCTCTTCCCATAAAAAAGAACTTCAGTCTTTAAAATTCTCAGCTAATTATCTGCTTAATCTAGTTAATGATGTACTTACGTTAAATAAAATAGAATCACAAAGTTCTATTAAACTGGAAAATAAACCATTTGAATTACAGGAGCTTATAGGGGATATTAATATTTCGTTGAAATTTATGAGGAAACGGAATAACAATCAATTAAAAGTTAAAATCGATAAAGAAATCCCCCAAATTTTAATAGGCGATAAAATAAAGCTATCTCAAATATTAATTAACCTTATCGGAAATGCCTTAAAGTTTACTAATGATGGCGAAGTTCAGATATTGATTGATCTTATTCAAAAGAAAGAAAAAAGAGTAAAGCTTAAATTTCAGGTAAAAGATAATGGTATTGGCATCTCTAAAGAAGAGCAAAAAGAAATTTTTAAAGAATTTGGGAGCTCTATAAAAACAACCAAATTCGCAGGTACCGGACTTGGTTTAAACATTGTTACCAAGTTGCTGAAAGAAATGAATTCAGAAATTCAATTAATAAGTCAAACTGGAAAGGGATCTAATTTTTACTTTGAATTGGAGCTTGACACCACAGATCAAATGGAAGAAGTTTCCCAACCCACTTCTTTAAATCCCGGAAAACCTGAGTTTGCCGGAAAAAAAATACTGATTATTGATGATAATCATATCAATCAGTTGGTGACCAAAAAATATATTGAAAGGTACGGGATGGTAGCAAAATCTGCAGATAGTGCTCTAGAAGGTATCGAAATGCTAAAAATAGAATCTTTTGATCTTGTATTTATGGATCTCAATATGCCCACACTTAACGGTCTGGAAGCAACTTCCATGATTAGGGAGTTTAATAAAGAAATTAAGATTGTTATTTTATCTGCAACAGAGGTGCAGGAGTTAGAAGATAAGATAAAAGGCTATGCAATTAATGATTTTCTATCTAAACCTTATAAGACTAAAGATTTATACAGTTTATTAGAAAAATACCTAAAATAATATAGAAAATATTATTTTTTGGTCTTCCTAAGTATTTTAATCTAAAATTGAATCTTTAAAGTATTTATTCTTTTTTTTAATGTTCTCTATAAATCAAATGTATCTTCTAGTTCTTGGATTGGGGTTTTTCTCTTTTCTGCCAAGGAAACTTTCCTTCTAATTCAACTTGTAGCGATAAGCTTAAAAAGGTTCTAATCAAGACAATTAAACCTAAAATGGTAACAGATTTTAAAGTTGGTTCTGTCACTACAGTAGCCATGATATCTGCTGCAATCAGAATTTCTAAGCCTAAGAGTATGGCCTTGCCAACAGACTGTCGAAGTGTGATGTAATTATTAGAGACATTTTTCTTTTGATGTAAAACAAATTTAATAAGTGCGATAACTGTCCCAAGAAATATGGTTAAGACTCCAATAGCTTCTACTATGGTTGCAACATAGTTGATGTATAATTTGATACTTTCCATTTTTGGACGTATAGGTTTATAGGTAAGTTAGTCGTGAAATGATTCAAAGCTAAAATAGCTAAAATTCTTTATTATTTTCTTCTCATTATGTTTTATCGTCAGGATGAATTTTTAAAAATTATATTGAATACTTGTGTTCACAAAAAATGTTGTCCCAGAATGAGGTGTATTTCTTCTACGAATTCAGTTTCATTTTATATTTGATAGATTTTGTATTTGAATTTCAAAGTTTACAGGGGGGATTTGTGGAAGTGAATCATAGGCTAATTAAGAAGGAAAGAAAGTTTAAAGCAAACAGGTGCAAATCATAAATATCCAGTTTGGTTAATTTATATTACTAACATTCAATCCAATTAGTTATCCTTGTAATTAACAATAGCAACTTTCCATGAATTGCTAATAGAATTCATGGAAAGTTGCTAACTTTCTGCCATTATGGGAAAAATGTGTTTCTATTTGTGCATTTTTCTTATTTTGGTTTTATTGAGGATTTTTCCATTGGCGTCGGTGTAAACGTGCATTTTTTCATTGTCTTTGGTCAACTCCATTCTGTAACGTTGACGTTCTTTACCATCTTCATAACTACTCATATTATAAACGTCTTTTTTTATAATCCATCCGGGATAGGCTTTGGCAATAGCAGATCTAACAGCAGCTGGAGGGGCAATATTTTTCATGTGTTCATATGTACTTATTAAATTTCCATACTTATCATAGGTAGCTGTAAATTCTTTTCCTTTTCCTTCAAGAGTAATATCAAAAGTGTCATAATCATCAATAGAGTTTATATCTCTGTTAATGTATACATCATTTTCAACATACTCAACTGGTATAGCGGCCATTTCCTCTATGGTGAAACCTGGGTAATCTTCTTCAACTGCTTCAATAATAGCTGCAGGTACATCTTCCTTTTTGATTTTTTCGGAATAGAGGATGTCCTGTGCGAAAGCTTGGGCACCGAGCCCTAAAAGAACTAAACTGAATACTACTACTTTTTTCATGTTTTTTAATTTTAAGTTAGTGTTTGAGTATTTATTTTTAGAAATTAATCTTAAACAAATTTAAACTCCTTATGCAACCGATTCTGCTACTTTTGTAGCAGAACCTATTCATTTAAAGTTTGTTTTTTTGAAATTGTTGAATTCTTAACCTATCATGCTATGTGTTTCGTTAGGTGTGTATTAAGTGATATTTGATGGGGCTTTAGGTGTTTTGCGAAGCGTATAGTGAAGTAGAAAAGAGTGAAGGATTCCAGTAACATACTATCTATAAGATGCCCTGTTTTACTCTAAAATAAAAAAGCTGATTTTCGTTTGTCGCCGAGTTAAAAAAATGCTTTTCAATAGCTTTATACACTAACCTTTAAAGTTGTTGTACTACCGTCTATTAAGATATTAGCGGTGTGCCGCCCAGCATTATCAATAAAATAATTTTATAGAGGAGGTTTTTTAGACTCTTAAAAGCAGTAATTAGTGAATAGAGATTGATAGAGCTGCAATACGGGATTGGAATAGAATACTAAACGTAAGGGGCTAAATTTTATAAAGGAACGTTTTGAAGATAAAGACTGAGAGTTACATAAAAAAACCGTTCACTCCATATAGGTTGCGAACGGTTTGTACTTTTTAAAAAGATACAGCTATCTATCTTCCGTGTAATTTATTTTGCAGTAGTTCTAATTCCTTAGCTGTTTCTTTCATTTCTTGGTGTGCCTTGATCATCTCATCTTCTTCATTTGCGTTTAAATGGTCATAAACCATTAGCGAAAGTCTTTTGTGGCGATCATGTAAACGAGCCAGTTGATCTCTGTGATCAATATCATGTTCTTTCATAATTGTTTTATTTTTAATTATTATTTGCTTAAACTATTTTTCGTGTGTATTGAACATTTTGATTCCCAATGTTAACCGAAACAATCCCATAAATAAAAATGCAAAACTGATGGTGTATACCAAAGTTAATTGCCCCAGTAAAGGTTTTGCCAAAATTGCCAAGGCAAAAAGTAAAGTGAAAATCGCTGCGACCAAGAACCAGCCGGAATTTTTAATGGTATTTCTAAGTTTACCATAGGTTATAAAAAATACCAATGATCGAATAATAAACCATATGCCTAAAAGAATAGGAAGTATTTCCATAGTAAGGTTTTCATTGGTAATTAATAGATAACCCAGTACCAAATCTATGATACCTCCAATAAGAAATATTACCCATTGTTTTGATGTCTTTATTAAGCTAATAGCGTTAATAATCTCAAAAATTCCGGAAATAAACATGACGTAGCTAAAAAATACCGCTAAAGAGATATAGGTTTCTACAGGAGTAGCAAAGAACCAAAAAGATAAGGCTATAAATCCTATTCCCAATAAAATTTCTACCCACCAAAATTTAGTGTTTAGATCTGGATATTTGTTTGTTGAGGATATTTGTGTTGTCATTATTAAAAAGTTTATGAATTGTTTTTAGTATTTCTACAAGCTAAATTAGCGTAATTGGTAAAAGGCTTTTGCTACTAAAGTAGCAGTTAACCCAGATTAAGTTTTCCACAGCAGGCAATTTTTTAATACCCAAAGAAAAAGGATTAAACCCTTGTAGTGCTTTCCTAAGCAAAGGCAATTTAGACTCCCTAAGTAAGGGGGAAGATTAGTTTAAACTGTACTTGGAATTTATTTGAAAATGGAAGACTTTTTGTAAATAAGAAGACAAAATATATATATTTGGTTTTTGGTTATTCCAATGGGTTATTTTTAAATATTACGGAGGTATATTTATTATTAATCGATCTTTTGTTCTAATTTTTAGGAAAGTGATACTATTAGTTTGCCAATCTGATTTTTTTATTGACGATGGACATAACATATAACTTTATCAGTTTTATAGAATCTTTGGGAGTTGTTCAAGGATTGCTCTTGGGGTTGATGCTGATACTTGTGAGAACCAAGAGAAAACGAGCTACACACTACTTAGGGCTTTTTATCGTACTGTTTTCTTTGGAACCGGTGACTAATATTTTGGGCGACCTTAATATTCTAAAAACCTACCCTCAATTACAGCTGCTTCCTTTTGGATTTCATTTTTTAGCCTACCCCTTATTCTACATTTATATTCAAAAAGTTTCCATTTTAGAACATAGAAAGACCAGTTATTGGACCTTGATCCCTGGCGTACTGGAGGTATTAATAGGCTTAATTGTTTTCTTTATGCCGATACAGACCAAAATGCTACTGGTCAATTCAATTTGGGAAAAGATTTACTTTTCAGCAGGCATAGGCTACACCTTTTTTATATGTATGTTGACCTTAAATTGGGTGAGAATGCACCGTAGGGAACTAGAAAATCAATACAGCTTGTTGACGCATAGGAATTTGGACTGGGTAATTTGGTTTGTCTGCGGAAGTATCTTTTTTCACTTGTTCTTGTTGGAATATTATTTTTTTGGGAATAATATCCTGTATCTCTTTACTGCAATTGCCAATGTTGTGCTTATCTATTGGATATCCTACCAAGGCTTGATGCAACAGAACATAACTAGTTTACAGGAAGAAATGAGCAGTTTAGTCACTGACTCAAAAAAAGAGGATGTCCTAGAGAAACCAGAGATGACAATTGAATCTGGAACCCAGGTGGAACTTAAGAAAAAGCAGGATTTTGTTTCTGAGGAAGAAGTTGAGAATATGTTAAGTGTGATTCAGGAATATATAGAGGCCTCTAAATGTTTTACAAAACAAGATCTTACCATTATAGATTTGGCAGACGCTGTGAACATACACCCAAAGAGAATTTCGTATGCCATTAATAAGGCTTTGAATTTAAATTTTAACTCGTATATCAATAATTTTAGAGTGGAATACGCCAAAGAACTCTTCCAAAGTGATAAGGCCAAGAATTTGTCCATTGAAGGTATTGGAATGGAAGCAGGCTTTCACTCAAAATCTACCTTTTATAGCTCCTTTAATAAGTTAGAGGGGACCACTCCGGCAAAGTTTAGAAGCTTTGGTTCCTCTTATCAAGTTTAAATTTCCGATATCTGTACTTCTTTTTCGAGTTTTCAACATCCTTTCACTACTATCATCTCGAAATTTGTAGCCTAATTTAAAATGGTGTTTGATAGCTTGTTTTTCCATTCAGGACAATTCTTAAAAACGTTATTGCAAGTAAAGAATAAGGTGCATAAGGGCTGAATGCTCCAAGCTAAGAACTTCGCAAAAAATAGGTTAAAGTAAACGCAGTACTAGTTACCCTTAAAGATAATATCGATGTTAGAACTTCATGACTTAGAACATATAGTAATACTAAAAGTGGCCTCTATAAAAAGATCAAGGGAGTTCTATGTCAAAAAAATGGGACTCAAGGTTATTGTAAGTGGTGATAAGGATCATCGTAGTGTTAAAAGCAGACCGCAAATTTGTTTAGATCAGTTAGGTTCTCCATCAAAATACACCCCTCGTCATGTATGTCCGGGAAGCTCAGAAATTCATTTGTTCTCCAAGAAGACCATAGAAGAGCTTGAGCATTTTTTTTGGGGACAACAGATCCCTATTATTTCAAGGGATACATGCTACACAGAAGAAAGAGAAGAACAAGAATGTATTTATTTACATGATCCTGATGGCAATTTATTGCGAATAACCGGCGGTTCTTATCTGCGCATTTGACTTCTGTTTTCAGCTTGCTTTTAATTGAATATCCCTTTTAAAGGCAATCCCATATATTACTTCCACTTAAGCCTTAAAAGAATCCAATAAGCTGATTCATTTGGGTTTGGAGCGTTCAAATTATGCATGACCGGTTTAATTTTCCGAATTCCGAACCTCCCGTACTTCATTTTACTAGTTATTTTCTCTGAATCCTTAAATCTTTGTGGAGAACATTTTAACAGGTTCATCACTTTACTAGAAATCAACTAAAACAACTAACCATGCAAACTGAAAACATTCAATACCTAAGAAGTATAGAAACGCTTAAAGACTCTACATTTTTTAAAGCCACCCCAAAAGATGCACTAGCAGAATTGATGGAAAAATTGGTGTATAGAAAATGGGATAAGGGAACCTATTTAAGTGGTGCTTACAAACCACTTCCTTTTTTTTATATCGTAGTTACGGGAAAAATTAAGGAATATCAAGTTGATGAGATCAGTGAAAAGGAACGTACCAATTTTATTTTGTCTAGTGGAGACGTTTTTGATGTTCTCAATTTATTAGATGACCGGCCTCATAAAATTCATTGGGAAACCCTTGAAGAAACAGAAGTTTTAATGATAACAAAAGAAGAAATGCTGCTCTGGATGGATAAATATCCACAAGCTCAAAAACATTTATATAAATACATGGCTTCTCATGTAAGAATGTTAGAGGATATGGCAGCAGATCTCACCATGCGTCCTACATTAGTACGCTTGTCTAAGCTATTGATTCAAAGTTTTGATATAGATAAAGGCTGTTTAAGTAGGATTGATAACCTCCCTAACAGTGAACTGGCAAAATTAGTTGGAACTACAAGGGCGGTTTTAAATAGACACATTCAGGAATTAAAAGGTTGCGGCGCCATATCTGTTGAACGCAAAAAAATAAATATTGAAAATACGGACAGACTACTGATGATTGTGCAAAATAGTCATATGCCTTTAGCCGCCCAATGTTAAAGAGTCTTTCCAAAAATCCATTGATAACCCATATAAAAAGAAGATGCATTTCTGGCATCGCTAACTTGTGTTGTCGCTATCTATCAGAATAAGTTTATCTAATGTAGGGCTAGATATTGGTCGTTGTCCATTTCTAAATGGTGTTGTGAACATACTATGTGAGCATAGCATTTGCTGACAATCGGCATATAGTCCCTGTTTGCCCTACAGATTTGCTTTTTTGCATTAATTGGAGTAGCAAATTACAATCAACCAGTACAACATCTCTATCTAAAAACTTCTAGACAAGGGCTGCAAAATCCTTCAGAATCGTACTAAAACCGGTGATATGCAGATATCTAGGAGTCTCTTATTTAAAGCCGCCTGAAATGTATATTGTATAGTAGCTGCTACCGTCGTAAAATCGGAAAATCCTATTTTCATCCATCAAATAAGCTTTAAATTCTTTTCGGAGATCGAAGTTTCGATGATTCGTTTGGATGATATATCTGTTGAGAAATTGGAAGGAATAAATGATGAAATAGTGGCGGTAATAGCCACATCTACCGGTCTCAATCGAAAATCAACACTATCATTTTTTAAGCAGGCTACGGCAGAAATCACACAAGAAACTCCTTCATACGCATTTTGGAAAGTTAGGGAATTATTCATTTAAAATTGTAGACAGTCAATATTATTTACTGGACAATCTTCTTCTTATCGCTGAAATCTAGAATGATTACTTTTACTAGAAGTACTTCAGTTATTTTACTGCCAATTAAATTTTTTTATTTACCCCAAAATAAATTCCTTCCCAACAGCAAGAGTCTTTATCAATTTTATAGTTTTCTTTTATTTTTTTGAGAAAACTTCTTGTGATATTGATTTAATTTTAAATTAACGGTTTATGAAGTTTGTTTTTTGTGAATTTATTAATAGTAGATTGTTTTAGTAAATAAAATAGCAGAGCTTAAATTTTTGTTTATCAGTGTTTTGTATGAGTTAAAAGCGTTGTTTTAGGCTGAATTTAATTTCTAGCAGTATAGTACAGGATACTGAAAAACTTATATCAAAATATATTTGAGTGTTAAATAATTGTGAATTTTATAATTAAACAATAATATGAAACACATCTTACAAAAAATGATTGCGTTGAGTGTGATATTTTTAATATCCATCTCTATGTATGCGCAAGAACAAACAGTAACAGGAACAGTAAAGGATGCCAATGATGTTCCATTACCGGGAGTGAATATTTTAATTAAAGGAACCAATCAAGGAACACAAACTGATTTTGATGGAAACTTTTCTATAAAAGCTTCCAAAGGTGATGTGATTGTTTTTACGTATGTAGGAACGAAAACGATTGAGAAAACAGTGGGTGTAGACGATTTTAGTTCCATCACTATGGAGTCTGATAGTTCTGAACTTGATGAGGTTGTTTTGGTGGGATATGGTAATCAAAAACGTTCAGATATTACCACGGCTATTGCTACGATGAGTACCGAGAATTTAGATGAACGGCCAATTACCAAAGTAGACCAAGCTTTAATAGGCCAAATGGCCGGAGTACGGGTAAAGCAAACCAGTGGTTTACCGGGAGCAGGATTTGATATTCAAATTAGAGGGGTAGGATCTATTTCAGCAGGGAATCAACCATTGTACGTAATTGATGGTTTTCCTTTAGAACCTTCCGGTCAAAGTAGAGGTGGTGGATTTTCTACGGGAAACCCATTAGCAAATCTAAACCCAAATGATATTGAATCTATTCAAGTTTTAAAAGATGCAGCGGCAGCGGCTATCTATGGTTCCAGGGCTTCTAATGGAGTGGTAATTATCAAAACAAAATCTGGAAGTACGGGCAAACCGCAAATTAATTTAAATACCTATTTCGGAATCAATAAAACGGTGAAAAAACTAGATGTTCTGAGTACGGAAGAATGGATAGAACGTGCGACAGAAATGATTGATTACAACTGGGATAATTCAGGAATTCCGGGAGCTTCTTCAAGTCAATCGATCAATGAAAGAAGAAATATTTATAACGATTACCAGATAGCTCAAGGTAATAACAGTGCTGTTTTAGGTGCTAATGAATTTAATAAAAATTTCATGCAAGATCCTAGGTGGTCCGAACCCGGTTACGGGAATTTAGAGGCCATCGATTGGCAAGATGAACTTTTTAGGACTGGAATTGTAAAAAGTTATCAGCTTTCAGCAAGAGGAGGTACAGATGCTGTAAATTATTATATTTCCGGTGAGCATTTAGATCAAGAAGGTGTGGCGATAGGTCTAGATTATAAAAGATATTCGGCAAGAGCGAATGTAGAAGTAACCGCCAGTGATAAAGTTTCATTTGGGGTGAATATAGCTCCTTCTTATACCATTTCAAATAACCCAGGGGTTGAAGGAAAAGACCAAGAATTGCACCGTGCAGTATCAACAGCACCAATTTCTGAAGATGGTATTTACCTAAACGTAGGTGATAATGAGCCCTATACTTGGGGTGGGAGTAATGTAAGCCCTATATCTGCAGTGCGAAATACTACAGGGGAAGAAAAAATTTATAGAACTTTAACCACAGTGTATGGAAGCTATAATATTTTAGAAAACCTTACGCTAAAATCTTCACTTAACTTAGATAATGCAGAGTCAAAATATAAATATTTTAAATCTTCTGAAGTTAGTAGAAGTAGACAGGCTTCCGGTTATTTTTCATCTTATCAACGTCAAAATTTCGCTAATGAAAACACACTTAATTATGATGCAACTTTTAAAGGTAAACATCACTTAAATCTTTTAGGAGGGATTTCCTACAGTACATTTAAATTTGATAACCAGAGAATTTCAGCAGCAGATGGTTTTGGTTCAGATCTTATACAAACCTTAAACGGTGCTAATAATATAAGTGCCAGTGGTACCTATACTCAAGAAACAAAATTGGTATTACTTTCTTATTTTGGAAGAGCACAATATGATTTTGATGGTAAATATTTATTAACAGCCAGTATTCGTCGTGATGGATCTTCCAACTTCGGTAAAAATACCAAATGGGGGGTATTCCCATCAGCTTCAGTAGGATGGAATATAGCAAAAGAAAACTTTATGAGCGATGTAGACTTCTTTAAAGCGTTGAAAATTAGAGCAAGTTGGGGGATTGCGGGTAACAGAGGTTTCTCAGATAACTATCCGGCTATTCCAAGAATTGGCTTTTCAAATTATTCCTATAATGGGAACTTCGCCACCGGTCAAGTACCCATCAATGCAGCCAATCCGGAGTTAAGTTGGGAAGAGTCAGAAACCTATAACTTTGGTACAGACATAGGTGTTTTAAACAATAGGATTTTTACTTCGTTTGATTATTACATTAAAACAAATTCAGATTTATTATTGAATGTTCCTGTTCCTACTGCTTCTGGTTTTTCAACCGCGGCAACAAATATAGGAGAAGTTCAAAATAGAGGATGGGAATTAGAACTTACTACCAGAAATTTGACGGGTGATTTTAAATGGACAACGAATCTTAACTTGAGTCACAATGAGAATGAAGTTAAAAAATTAGGCCCAGATAATTCACCCATCCTTGGAGGATCTTTTGATATTCAACATAATATTTTGCAAGTTGGGCAACCTATGTATACCCTTTATTTAGTTCAGCAAGATGGAATTCTATCTCAAGAAGATATAGACAATGGAGCGGCTTTATATGGTAATCAAACCGTAGGTGATCCCAAATATGTAGATGCCAATGGAGACGGGGTCATTAGTCCTGATGATAGAGTGCTTTCAGGTCAACCCAATCCAAAATATGTATGGGGTATCACCAATACTTTTGAATACAAGAATTTTGATCTGTCTGTATTACTTCAAGGTCAGTGGGGAGGTCATATCTATTCTACCTTTGGTCGTGCCATTGATAGAACAGGGATGGGCTTTAATGAAAATGTACTTGGCTCTCATAGAGACCGATGGAGATCTCCTGAAAATCCTGGAAATGGGGAAGATGGGAAAGCCAATTCTAATTTCGGAAGAATTAAAAATACCAATTGGAGGTACCCTAATGATTACTGGAGAATTAGAAATATAACACTAGGTTATAACGTGACTTCTGATGCCTTAAATAGCAACATTTTTAAGAAAATTAGAATATACGTAACCTTAGAAAATTGGTTTGGTGGTGATAAATATGATGGAGGATTTAACCCGGAAGCAGTAAACAGTAATGGAGATGATTACGGAGCCTTCCCACTTTCAAAATCAATTGTAACCGGACTTAACTTTACATTTTAAAAAATAAAAGCAATGAAAAAAATATTATATATAGCTATATTTTCTTTCTTATTCATCTCTTGTGAAGATGATCTAGATCAGAAACCCATATCAGATATCGGAGCTAATAATTTCTATTCCAATACAGATGATTTTGAAAATGCAATTAATGGTACCTATAGTTCTTTAAGTATTTATCCCAATATGCAATTCTACCTTTCAGAAATGCGTTCAGATAATATGTATGGAGTAACAGCTACCGGAGTGAGGCCTTATGAGCAAATCAATAATTTCGATTTAAATTTAGCTACTAACGAACAAGTTAGTGATAATTGGGATAATGACTACAAGGGAATATTTAGAGCTAATACGGTATTAGAACGCTTGAATGCAGAAGCTGTTCCTGAAGAAGCAACTCGGAATAGAATGGAAGGAGAGGCTAAATTTTTAAGAGCATTTTTCTTTTTCGATTTAGTAAGATTTTATGGTAAAGTTCCTTTAATAGATCGTGCCTATACTCCAGAAGAAACCTTAGAAATAGGGAGGAGTCCGGTACCAGAGATTTACGATTTAATACTTGCCGATCTTCAGGACGCTATAGATTTACTTCCGGAAAATTATGATAATAATTTTAAAGGAAAAGCAACCTCTTGGTCTGCTAAAGCACTTTTAGGATTGGTTTATTTAACAAGATCAGGTCCAACTTATGGCATAGAAGGCCCTGGATTAGATAGTGGCGAATATGCAGAAGCACTTAGTTTGTTTAATGATATTATCAATAACGGTCCATTTGGTTTTGTAGATGATTACAGTGAAATTTTTTCTTACACTAATGAAGGTAATCCAGAAATAGTTTTTGACGTACAATACATGTCGGGCGGCCTAGGAGTAGGAGGAGAATATCAATCGCTTACTGTTCCCAATGGTTATTTAACAGTAAATAATGTAGGCTTTCCAAATGGAGAAGACCGTAAACAAGTTTCTACAGATCTTATAGAAGAATATCCCACAGAAGATGTTCGGGATGAGTTTAATATTTTAGAAGGTTACGAGGATGCAAATGGGAATTTCAATCCATCACCATTTTATGTAAAGTATATCGATTTAAATTATGCAGGTCAAGATCGTTTTGACTGGGGATTAAATTACCCGGTAATTCGTTACACCGATATTTTAATGATGAAAGCAGAAGCTATTTTAATGGGAGGAAGTGGTAGCCAAGCAGATGTAGTAACTTATGTAAATATGGTTCGTGACAGAGCTGGGCTAGCTCCGGTCTCATCGGTAGATATAGATGTACTGTTAGAAGAAAAAAGAAGAGAGTTTGCTTGTGAAAGTAAACGTTGGTTCGATTTAATTAGAACAGGAAAAGTAGTAGAAACCATTAATGATTGGATACCCGTAGAAGATATACAAGATCGAATGAATTTGATGGATGAAAATCAAATCATTTATCCCATACCATCCAATCAAATGACCGTGAAAGAAGGTTTATATCAACAAAATCCAGGGTATAACTAAAATAAGATTCCACTTTTAATTTTTTGAATTGTCCTATATCCTGTTTTCATAGAAGGCAGGATATTTTTTTAATGTATACCTCCCTAAGCCTTGAAAATAAATTCAAAAAATAGCAGGTGTTATAACATCGAAATTTATTTTAATTCAGTTGGCCAATATAAAGCAATACAACTTATAATTTATAAAAAGGAGTAAGGCAGTATGGTACAGGATAATAGAAAGTCCTTTTTAAAATAATTTTAGGAAAACCATAAAACTTTTTATATGAAAAATTTAGTGAACTTATTTTTATTGGCTTTACTTCTAAACTTAACAAGTTGCGCTATAGGCGACGATAATTACTCAGAGGGAGACTTCGATTGTGATCAAGCTCAAACCTTAGCGTTTCTCGGAGCAGAAGGCTTTGGTAAATATGCAAAAGGAGCTCGAAGTGCTGAAAACCCTGAAGTGTACATAGTCACCAATTTGAACGATAATGGCCCAGGCTCTTTTCGGGATGCAGTGAGTGAACCGGGTAGATTTGTGACTTTTGCGGTAACAGGGGTTATTCAACTTCAATCCCCGGTAGGAATATCAGAAAACCTTACCATTGCAGGGCAAACTGCTCCCGGAAAAGGGGTAGTGCTTTACGGTCAGAAAGTTTCTTTTACAGGAGCTAATAATAGCATTGCTAGGTATTTAAGAATTAGATTGGGAAGTAAAGGCGGATTGTCTAAAAACACCGATGCCTCTGGAATTGCAAGCGGAAAAAATATAATTTTAGATCATATGTCCATTTCTTGGGGATTAGATGAAGTATTTTCTATTAATTGGGATAAAAAAGGCTTTGAACCTGATAGCATTACCATTCAAAATTCAATTATTGCTCAAGGACTTCACCGTCACAACCATTCTGCAGGAGGTCTGATTCAATCAGAAAATGGACATATTAGTATCCTAAAATCAATCTATGCCAGCAATAAAACCAGAAACCCTAAAGTAAAAGGTAAAAACGAATATGTAAACAATGTCATTTATAATTATGGGAACAAAGATAACCCCAAAGGACATAGCGTTTCAGGAGCAGCCTATATTATGGGAGGATCAGCAATGATTTCAGAAGCAAACATTATTAATAATTATTTTATAGGTGGACCCCTAACATTAGATAGTGATACTACCCCGTTTTCGAGAGGTACCGATACTTTTTCATTATATGCGTCAGGAAATTATTTTGATAATAATAAAAATGGAATATTAGATGGTAACTTGGTAGAAAGTGATACGCTAGGTTATCCTGGAATTACAGATTTTAGAAGTGAACCATTCCCTTATCCAAGTTCATCCCCCAACTTCACCGCACAAGAATCTTACGAGTATGTTATAAGTCGGGCGGGAGCCAATTTTCCTGCTCAGGATGACGTTGATGAATTGATAATTACAGAATTAGAATCGAAAGGTACGCAAGGTTTATACGTATATACCGAAGACGATCTACCTTTTTCTAATAACGGACTGGGAAATTATGCTAATGCTGTTGCACCAAACGATACCGATAGTGATGGAATACCAGATCAATGGGAGATCAATCACGGTTTAAATAAGAATGATCCTACGGATGCTTTGGAGCAAAGTAGCATATGTAAAGATTATTTGAATATAGAAATTTATATAAATAGTATTGTTCATGAATAATATTTATATGGAATTAGCTCTGTACGCCTACCAGTTTTGGTAGGCTTTTTCTTTTTAAACAGTATAGAGCAGGATACATTCAGCACTTACAAAACCTATATTTACGAACACTAAAATTTTAAAATAATTAAGTTTGAAAAAATTAGGACTCACACTTTTTAGCTTACTCATTTCTTGTAGCTTTTTTGCCCAACAACTAGGGGATTTTCAAAAGTTGGAAAAGGAAAATAAGAATACATTTCAACTGAAAACTTCAGGAGCCGATGTAAAAGTTGAATTCTGTACGCCTTCCATCGTTCGTTTTAGAACTTCTTGGGATGGTGAGTTTAAGGAGAATGAACCCTATATGGTTGTTCATTACGATTGGGATCAAGTGCAAGTTCAGCAAAAAGAAACTCCCAATAAGCTAACTTTTCAAACCCATCAATTAAACGTTGAAATTCAAAAAAGCCCATTTCAAATTCTGATTTACGATAAGCAAGGAAATTTATTAACTGCCGATGCTGTTTCCGCTCAAGAAACTGTAGCAGCAACTTATGGAGCTACTAAAAAACTACAAGCCGATGAACACTTCTTTGGATTTGGAGAACGGATGGATGTACTCGATCGCCGTGGCAAAGAAGTGACTTTAAATGTAGGTCGTGGACTGGGAAAACCTCATATTATCGGTGCTTACAACGTGTTAGAAGCCAATTATGCCCCGGTTCCTTTTTTTATGAGTACCAAAGGCTACGGAATTTTTTACCATACCGCTTATCCTTCCACTTGGGATATGGGAAAATCAAATCCAGAAACCTATAGCTTTTCTTCAGAAGATAGCGAATTAGATTATTATTTTATCTACGGTCCAAACCTGCCAAAAATATTAGATGGCTATACTTCCATTACCGGTAAATCGCCCATGCTCCCTAAATTTGCCATGGGATTGCATGTAGGGACTTATAGCGGTGGAACTTGGGGGCACGAAGAAGAAACTTCAGCCAATTACCCCGTTGCTTTAGTTGAAAAATTCAGAAAATATCAAATCCCTGTCGATGTACTGCATTTAGATTCTACCTGGAGAATGTTTGGGGAAAATGGAGGAAGTGGGGCTACCACGTTCGAGTGGCGGGAAACTTTTCAGAATACCGAAAAAATGTTTGATAGTTTATATGCACTTAATTTAAATGCCGTTGGTTTACATGTGCGTCCGCGTTTTGATAATGGAAAAAAACTACGCTTGTTAGATGAGGCTAGAGAAGCTGGTTACGTATATCCCGAGCCAAATAATTCAGGTGAATTTGTCAACTTTTTTGATGAAGATGCTGTAGATTGGTGGTGGGAAAACGGAGCCATGCGCGTAGCAGAACAAGGAGCCATGTTCTTTAAAACCGATGAAGGAAGTGCGTTTGGTAGAAAAGCCAACGAAAGCAACAAAACCGGGCCACAAGGTCAAGAAATTAAATCCTTGCATAATTTATTCCCGGTAGCTTATGCCAAAGCACCTTATGAAAAATACCAAGCCTATAATAAAATGCGTGGGATGAACCACACACGGGAAGGCTATGCCGGTATTCAGCGCTATCCCTTTATTTGGGCAGGAGACTGGCCAAGCGAATGGCAGTATTTTGAACCGGTTATTAAAGCCGGACTAAATATAGGAATGTCCGGAGTAGGCTATTGGAGTCACAACATGGGAGGTTTCGAGCACGTAGCAGACCCGGAATTGTATATTAGATGGTGCCAATTTGGATTTTTTAGTCCAATTGCTCACTTGTTCGGGATGGAGCATCCCAACTATAAAGAACCGTGGAATTACGGAGAAGAAGCCCAACGTATTTTTAAACAATACGACGATTTACGCTACAGTTTAATCCCCTACATATATAGCACCGCTTATGAAAACCACACCACAGGAATGCCATTAATGCGTGCCTTGGTCATAGCATATCAAGACGATCCGAATGTTTATGAAATTACCGACCAATATCTATTTGGGGATAGTATGTTGATTTGTCCCGTAATCACCAAAGGAGCCAAAACCCGAACTGTTTATTTACCCGAAGGGAATTGGACCAATTACTGGACAGGTGAACAATTTGAAGGCAAACAATATTTAAATGTGCTCTGCCCGATTGAAGAAATGCCAATTTTTATAAAAGGAGGCGCTATCATTCCTACGCAGGAAGTAGTTCAATACGTAGGCGAAAAAGATATAGAAACGATTACGTTAGATATTTATCCCGATGGGAAATCTTCCTTTACGATGTACGATGACGATGGAAAGAGTCTTGATTATCAAAAAGGAAAATATGCGTTAACGACGATTGAAGTTAATGATGAAAATGATAAGGTTGAAGTAACAATTCAACCTGCTGAGGGGAATTATAAATTAGGCGATAGAACTTATCAAATTCGTTTACACGGAAGTTATTCTACAGCTAAATCAAATGGTAAATCTTTAGAAATTCAGCAAAAAGAAAATGTTTCGACGGTAAGTATTTTAAGCAATTCTAAAAAGAAGAATAGCATTAGTTTTTCTAAATAATCTTGAAGGTTACATCGAGTGATTGTAACGAAATGCTAGCGGAAACAAAACTCTTTGAGAACTCTAGATTGAACAACTTAGAAGATCAAAGAAGAGCGTCGCTGAACTTGATTCGGCATCTCTTCCTAGCTATCAAAGATAATGTGATCCCTAACCAAGTTCGGGATGAGGCAATCAGCGGAAATATTACTAATAACAGATTTTTAAAAATTAAATCATAAACTTAAAGATGATCTACCAAAGAAAAGATCTTCAGCTTAGTGTTTTACTTTTAAGTAGTTTAATAATTACCTGCTTTTCCTGTAAAAATGAAAAGAAAACTTCCGAAGTGAATCAAGAGGCTTCAAAAGCTTCATTCACCGAAAAGCCTAATTTTCTAATCATCATTGCCGATGATGCCGGGTGGAACGATATGAGTTTCCATGGTTCTGAAATACAAACGCCTCACCTAGATCAATTAGCGCAAAACGGAATACAATTAGAACGTTTTTACGTGAATCCCACCTGTTCCCCTTCTCGTGCGAGTTTACTCACAGGAATGCCCGCCAGTAGAATAGGAATTGTCGCGCCCATCAGTGGACGAAGTGAAAAGACCTTGCCCGATACTATCGTAACCCTGCCACAGGCTTTAAAAAAAGCCAATTATCAAACCGCTTTGATGGGAAAATGGCATTTGGGGTTAAGCACGGAGAGTGGTCCTGAAGCCTATGGGTTCGATTATTCTTACGGATTTTTACACGGACAAATCGATCAATACTCACATCATTATAAAAACGGTGATCCCAGTTGGCACCGACAAGGAAAATTAATTGAGGAAGAAGGTCATGCCACCGATTTAATTACCCAAGAAGCCATAAAATGGTTAGAAAAACAAAAAGGCACCCATCCGTTCTTTTTACAATTGGCGTATAGTGCCCCTCATGTTCCGTTGCAAGAACCGGAGAAGTGGAAAGAGAAATACAATTTTATTAAAAACAAATCTAGGCGTGATTATGCTGCGGCTATGGCACATCTGGACGATGCGATTGGTCAAGTGCTCAATCGTTTAGACAGTTTAGGATTACGAAAAAACACCATCGTGTTATTTATGAGCGACAATGGTGCGCAAGAAAATTGGAATCCCACAACGCAATATGAAGGTAAATATGGCCCAAACGATCAGTTGGGAAGCAATCAACCCTTACGGGATTATAAAACCAGTAACTATGAAGGCGCTATTCGGGTACCGGCAATTCTCTCGTGGAATGGTATTGCTGAAGCGGAGAAAGATAAAAATTATTTAAGTGTAATAGATGTCATGCCTACATTCTTGGAATTGGCTAAAGTTCAAGTCCCTGAACAAGTGGAAGGCAACAGCTTTACTTCTGTAGTAAAAGAAAAAAGCAGTGAGCATCATGAGATTTACGTTCGTGGTCATAAACAGGAAAGTTTCATTCAAAAACCTTGGAAATTGGTAAGGACACGTCATCTCAATAGTGCTACCGAATTTGAATTATATAATATAGAACAAGACCCTTCCGAAGAAAAGGAAGTTATTGATAAATATCCGGTAATTGCCAAAAAAATGAAGCAAGCACTCGAAGAACAATTCAGCAAAGATGCGAACGAAGTAAATGTACCCTTGCAATAAAATTCTATTTCTCCAGCAAGGTTTTCAAAACCTTGTAGGTATTCTAATTACCAGTAAATTGTTACACTGAGCTTATCCAAGTGTTAGTTTAATAGCTTTCCATTAATCAAATATCAAAATGAAAACAGTAGCCTTTAAAATGAAACTAAAACCCGGAACGGAAGCTGAATATAAAAAGCGTCATGATGAAATCTGGCCTGAATTAAAAAGCTTGCTAAAAGAAAGTGGCATTTCTAATTATCATATTTTTTTAGAGGAAGAAAGTCTAAGTCTTTTTGCCGTTCAACAACTAAATTCCAATTCTACAGAAGCTACCTTACCCCAACATCCCCTTATGAAAAAATGGTGGACGTATATGGCCGATTTAATGGAAACGAATGAAGATCATTCTCCTGTCGTTATTCCATTAAAAGAAGTCTTTTACATGGAATAGAACTGCCATATTCCAGACCTGCCTGCCGGCAAAGCAAGCTTGATCTGAAATCTACTCCAGTAAATATTGACTAGATATCTATTTCGCTGTAGCGCAAAAAAAGGATAAAGTTCCTTTTTATCTTTGCATTGTTATTTTCAACTCTATGAGTTTATTTTTTCTCCTCTTCCGGCAGGTAAATATAATCGCGGATGTAAGTATTTCTTAGCTGTTCAAGACTTTCCGCTACGGTTAAAGCGTTGATTTCAGCTCCTTCTTTATTGGTGTGTGTATGATCTTTAGGGAAGAGGTTTTTCACTTTCTCTTTGCCTAGTTCTTCATACTTCACCGCAATAGAATCGTTTAAATCCACAAAAATAGCATCGGTTTCTTTTGCTGCTTGCTTGGCTAATCCGGCGTAATCCTTATCGTTGCGTTCCACCTTATTCCCGTGCCAGATGTTTCTGGGAACCATACTCAACACGATAGGAGTAGCGCCTTTTTCACGGGTTTCCTCGATGTATTTTTTCATATACCAACCATAAGTATGCACCACTTCGGTGCTATCGTTTCCAAAATCGACCACCTGAGTTTCATCACCCATTCCGCGAATAGAACCCCGATATTTAGGCTGGTCGATATGTCCGCCGTCATTATGGCCGAATTGCATGATTACAAAATCACCTTCGCTGAGTGAGTCTTTCACTGCATCCCATAAACCTTCAGCTCGAAAAGTACGGCTGCTTCGGCCACCTCTAGCTTTATTATGAATCCGAACCCGTGTTGTGTCAAAATATTTTTCAAAAACTACGCCCCAGCCCGTAATACTATCGTTGCCATTGTTGGCTACCGTAGAATCACCAATTAAAAAAATATCTTTTTTCTCCGGTAAATGCGTTGTTGGCTCGTCAAGTAAATAGTTTTTTAAATCATTGTCACTTTCTGCTAAACCTTCAGCGATTAAGCTTGCCGAAAGCACAGCACCACGCGCAGAAGTATGCGTATGATCGCGTTTGTAAAAATACGTTCCGGTTACTTTTTCTTCTCCTATAGGATTCAAAGCATTCACCATTTTTTCATTCAGATCGATGAAAGTAACTCCTTCTTCTTCGGCTACCTGTTTTGCCCAGCCGCCATAGGAATCATCGTTTCTGGAGAGTTTTCCATCCGTCCAATCGTTACGTGGAATAGGCGACATCACTATCGGGATAGCGCCTTTTTCTTTCGTATCTTTAATTACTTTTCGTAAATACCAACCATATGAGTGTACAATTTCGTGCTCGCCTGTAAGCATATTATCAATCTCTTCGCTTTCGTTGCCAATCCCTTTAATTGTACCGCGTGCCCGAAAATCATCATTAATAGGCCCATTATCATTATGCCCAAATTGTAGTAACACAAAATCACCTTTTTTCAAGCTATCTTTTACCGGTTCCCACAAACCTTTGCTTTGGAAAGTTCGGCTACTCGTACCCCCCAGTGCGTGATTCTGGATATGGACTTTGGTCGTGTCCAGCAACTGATCCATATAATCGCCCCAGCCCCAAAGTCCGCCATCACCTTTGCCGCTGCCATTTTTCACGGTAGAATCACCGATAATGTACACCGTAGGCTTTTCAGTTGGTTGTTGATCACAGCTAATGAGGCTGATAAAGAGTACTAAGGCTGTAAATAATTTGATCGTTTTCATTTTTTTAGTTACTGTTTTTTGGGCGCATCCTTTTTGGGTCGGGCTTTCTGTTTCAATTCCGTTTGCTTCCTACAGTCGCAATCTGTCCCTGCCTGCCGACAGGCAGGATTTCCACTTCAATCCCTTGCGCGGTTATTTTTTAGAATTTAGATTGCTTCGCTTTAGAGCTTAGAATCTAAATCCATTTATTTTTTCGTCATTCCGTTTATGTCTTCTTGTTTCCAGAATAAAGACTCCCTCGTCTATTGTCTATTTTCTCAATTCTTGTCAGGTCGAGTGAATTTCAATCACTATTGAAATTTGTATCGAGACCTCGTTTCCAATTACTTCTCGATACAATTTTATTTTCGCTATCGCTGCAATAAAATCACTCGAAGTGACGCTTCTTGTTTCTTGTTCATTCTCTATTTTCTAACTTCCCTACTTTTTTTCATTCCACTCTGGCTTCGATACGATTGCTCCTTAGTCGCAATCACTCAGCTGCCGCTAACTTCTCATCATATTCTCAAGATGATGAGATCCCGGATCAAGCCCGCCTGCCGAAAGGGCTGGCCCGGAATGACGCTTGTCTTGGCTATTGTTTCCTGTTTCTTGTTTCTATAATCTTTAGTCTATATTCTAAAATCTCATTCCGCACTACTTCTCGATACAATTTTATTTCCGCTATCGCTGCAATAAAATCATTCGAAGTGACCGTTGTTTTTGAGATTTATATTCTATTTTCTAAATTCAACCTTCAATTACCGCTTTGGCTTCGATACGATTGCTTCTTTGTCGCAATCACTCAGCCGCCGCTAACTTCTCAATTCTTCCCAAAATCCCTAAAATCAAACCACAACTTCATCGAAATTCCATCATCACCATTTTTAATTCTTATGTTGGTGGGCTGACTACTGGGGCCTTGTTGTGATAATGGTTTAAAAGAGTGCATTGCTGGGATTTCATACATAAACGAAATATTTCCTTCCGGAAAATCGGGATGTGCTTTGGCGTTAGAAATTGTGTTTTTAGGCTCA
The DNA here is from genome assembly GCF_902499555.1 of Mesonia oceanica. Lineage (GTDB taxonomy): Bacteria > Bacteroidota > Bacteroidia > Flavobacteriales > Flavobacteriaceae > Mesonia > Mesonia oceanica. The sequence goes on along the minus strand of NZ_CABVMM010000006.1, from coordinate 92,193 downwards.
TCAGGAGTAAATAAGCGTAAGAATAACTCATCAGATTCGCTAAAAACCCGAAAGCTTTTATCTTTCGCCTTTAGTTTTCCGGCGATGAAATTTGCGTGATAACCTTTAAATTCAGGATAAATTAAATTTTCAAAGCTTTCCCCAGTAATGGTATTGTTATAGTCTTTATCCCAAACATTGTATTCTACGCCGTCCAGTCGGTTTTTCCAAACCCGGTACGGACCTTTTCCAAACCATTTAAAACCTTCTACGATCTCTTCAGGAAAATCAAAGGTGAGTCCGAATTTATCAATTTCTCCCTGATAAAACGCACCGTCAAAACCACTATTGCGTCCTGAATTTTTTAGCATAATCGCTTCTAGATGTATTCTTCCGTCGTTAGTAATGGTCCATTTGATGGTATGTATTCCTCCATTATAGAATACGACTGCTTCCGCATTTTCTTTGTTAATTTCCACTTTTTTTACTTCAGCCTTCATTCCGATAGGGCGAGGGCCATTTATAAAAGGAAGTTCAGCTTTCGCATTGCTAATCTTGGTGATTTCCCCGGTAGTTTTATCTAGCGTGAGACTAACTTCACCACCTTTTAAAATTACCGAATTTCCATTTTCGGTAACGCTGGCTTTAGTTCCTTTTTCTTTCAGCATCAATTTGTCAGTAAGTGCATCGGCATGATGAATTTTCCAAGTCCATGTATAAATTTCCCTTCCGTGTTTATCGGTAGCGGTAATTTCAACCCAATCGCCTTTAAAGAAATTCTCTTTTACCGGCATTTTTAATTGACGTGTTTCTCCCGGTTGAATGTCGGGAACTTCAAAATCACCTTCATAAACCGTTTCTACTTCCGGATTAGCATACAAGAAATTTTTAGGAGCTTGTTGCACTTTATAGGAGATTTGGCATTCATTTAGATTGGTAAATAAATAAGTGTTTTCTACGAAGAAAGTGCCATCAAAAGTTTCTGTAATTTGTAGAGGTTGAAACTGTAGTGGTGCCCAAACTTCTTTTAGGGTATAGAAACTTCCTTCTTTTTCTCGATGAGGTCCTAAAGCGCCATCGGGCGCTAAATTTCCTTTGGAATCATATTTTTGTTCACCGGTCCAATCGGTTCTTAATACAGCTTCGTCGCTAAATACCCAAAGAAAGCTTCCGGCAAAAAGCGGACTTTCGCTGTAGTGTTCCCAAAAATCCCGTAATCCGGCTCCAATTCCATTATCATAAGTTCCGTGCATTGTTTCCGTAGGGAAAAATACATTTTCTCCGCTGCCAAAACGATGAACTCCGGTTTGAAAAGTAGGGTAGTGGTGTGTATCCCAACCGTTGAAATCGGCCCAAGGATGAATGACGATTCGGTTTTGAGGATCGTATTTTGCAAAATCATCATCCAGTTCATCATTCCATCCGCCTTCGTTACCTTGATCCCAGATAATGACGGAAGGATGATTCACATCACGCTCTACCATTCCTTTAATCAGTTTTCTTCCGGTTTCGGTGTCGTAGCCATTTTGCCAGCCCGCTAATTCATCCAGTACAAAAAGTCCCAGTGAATCACAGGCTTCCAAAAAATGAGTATCTGGTGGATAATGAACACGCACGGCATTCATATTCATATCTTTGATGAGGTTGGCGTCCATCACGCTAATGCGTTTACTGGTGCTTCGCCCAGATTCCGGCCAAAAGGTATGGCGGTTGATGCCTTTCATTTTAATTTTAGTGCCGTTCACGTAAATTCCGTCCCGCTTCCTGAAATCTAAGCTTCTAAATCCGATTCGTTTGTTTACGGAATGCAGCACTTTTCCATTTTTCTTTAGATCGAATTGCACCCAATACAAGTTGGGATCTTCGGGGCTCCAAGGTTTGATATTTTTAAATTGAACCGAAACTCGTTGTTTTTCAGCTTTGTGATCGAGTTTTTCGGTGAAGCTTTTGAACCTGGAAGTTGATTGACCATCGGGAGTCAAAGTAATTTCAACTTCTGTGTTTTTAGGAAGGTTTTCCAGTTCTAGATCGGCATTTAAGCTTCCGTCAGCTTTGGCATCGATAGCTACGTGTTGGATGTGGGTTTCCGGTAAAATATCCAACCAAACGGGGCGATAAATTCCACCAAACAACCACCAATCGGTATAACGTTCGGCGCGATTGACGTTATGGTTTTCAGAATGCTTCCATACGTGTACTTCGAGCAGATTTTTTTTATCGTAGTTGATTAAATCTGAAATATCATAACTGAATTCATAAAAGCCACCCTGATGTTTTTCGCCGGCCAGTTTCCCATTGATTTTTACTTCAGTATCCGTCATCGCACCCCCGAAATTGATGATGACCTGCTGATGTTCATATTCCTGAGGAACTTCAAATTCATACTTGTAAAAACCTTCTTCTTTGCTGGGTTCTTCCTGATTCAATTCTTTGTACCAACGCCCGTAGGTGTAGGTTCCAAAACCTTCGGTTTCCCATTGTGAGGGAACACCGATCTTAGCCCATTCGTCGGCATTTTGACCGTCGGTTACTTTAAAATCCCATTCTTTTTGATGTTCAAAATCGGGACCGGAGAGCATTATTTTTTGTGTTTCCTGAGCGGATAAATTCCGAAGAAAAAAGGCACAGAAGAGAAAGGGTATAAGTTTTAGTTTGATCATTGTTGTTTAATTTCCGTAAGGTTTTATACTTTCAAAACGCGGACTTATTGGGATTGTCCAATTTGAAATGGAGTTAGGTTTTGTGGGGTTGTAGGTGGGAATATTCGGTTTAAAATAGTGTTGTAGTGATACACCTTTATCTTTAATTTCTTGAACAAATGCCAGGCAAATCTCATTAGCGCCAAAGCTGTTAAAATGCGTATTGTCTTCCAGTTTTTCGGTTTGTCCCGGGAAGGTATTGGCAGGATATTGTACCAATGCTTTTCGGGAAATTTCTTCGCCCCAACTTTCGTACATTTTAGTGGTGATTTTGGTGATATCGATTAGTGGAACTTCCATTTTATCTGCAACTTTTCGCATTGCATCGGGAAAATCACCGTGCGTTGGCTGTAGTTTTCCATCTTTAAATGCTCTTCGTTGGGTAGGCGTTGCCAAAATAGGAATCGCTCCTTTGGCTCGTGCCGCTTCAATATATTGGGTTAAGAGGTCGGTGTAAAGTCCGTAAGCACCATTACCTTCACCTTTAATCTTTTCATCATTATGCCCAAATTCAATAATGAGGTAATCGTCTTTTTTCAGCAAAGACAAGATCTTGTCTAAGCGTTTTCGAGCTTTAAACGAAGACAAGGAAGCTCCGGAAGCTGCATAATTAGCGACTACGGAATTTTGATTTACATACAGCGGTAAAAATTGTCCCCAGGAAGCCCAAGGTTCTAAATCCTGATTGGTGACCGTGGAATCTCCTGCTAAAAATAGGGTCGTAAGATCATCAACCGGAGTAATCGTTATTTTCTGAACAGCGGGATGCCCCAAAAATTCTAAGGTCAATTTGTAATCCCAATCCAGATCATCTAATTCTCGCGGTTTTAGATTGACTTTTGCTGAAGTATTTCCAATTTCTTGATGATGTAAATGCACGTTAAAGCGGAAGGTTTTTGCTTGATACGCTCCAACTTTTTCCTGTGCCAGCATTAATCTTCTAGATTCTGCTTTGATGGTGGTTTCTGATGGATTTTTGTCACCTAAAACGACATTGATTTTATAATTTCCTTCGGGAAGTTTTACCGAGAAATAGACGGAAGTGTCGGCTACAAAACCTTGCTTTTCAAAGTGAAGCTGAGAACCTGAATTAAAATCGAAACCATAGCCGGAATTTTCAGAAAATTCAATTGGTGTTGAAATTTTTTCGCTTTTCCCGAATTCGAATACCTTCTTTTGAGAAAAAGAGAGTACCGAAAATAAGAATATAGGTAAAAGAAAAAACTTCATATCATTTAATAGCTAGCTATTTTTAAGCTACTAAAATTATAAAGTAGGTACTTAATAAGTATCCTGTACTGTGATGATTCTTCTAAAGTGAATTACGTTCAATATACTTAAAAACGTTCTTGACCTTTTCTTTCTTATTTTTTAAAACCATATACGCAGCAGATTCTCCCATGGCTTTAAAGTCGGTACTGATAACGGTGATTCCCAAAAGTTCTTTCAGTGGGGTTTCGTTATAAGAAATAATACCGATGTCTTTTCCTAATGCTAATTTTTTAGCGCGTACTTGCCGTACTAAATTGACCAGGTCCCGTTCCTGAATAGTCACATACACATCTTTGCTTTGCAGTTCCATATCATCATAGATCTCATCTAGCACTTCAAAATCAAAGTCATTCTCTATACAAAATTGCTTGAACCCGTGGAGGATTCGACGTGGATAAGGATTCACCGATTTTCTAGGATAGACTAAAATAATCTTATCGTATTTTCTTATTTTTTCGAGACCTTCTTTTAAGGCATTGTAAATATCTTTTTGAAAATCTTGATATATAGAGCCATAATCCCCTTTAATATTGGGTTTGGTATTATCCAGAATAATGAGTTGGTCTTTCGGGATTTGCTCAAGTAGTGATAGTACCTCGTCGGTAAAACTCACGTGGTTGGAGTTTTCATCCCGAAAATGAGGCATAATCACATAATAATCATAAGCTCCTAAATTTCTTTCTAACGAACGTTTAAATAGGGTTTGGTCACAGTGATAAATAAATAAATTCACGTGCCCATTGACGCCCATCGTATTTACAAAAGAATTATAAATCATCATTTTATAAGTACTGGGTTTATTCACCAAGAAGAAAACATTCACTTTAGAAATTAAATCGGTTTTGGCGGTGTAGTAGCCTTTGCCTTTTACCGAAATAATGATTTTTCTCTCTTTTAAAAGTTTATAAGCTTTTTCAACCGTATCCCTGGAAAGCAATAGAAATTCACTTAATTCATTAATCGAAGGTATTTTTTCACCTACCTGAATTTTCCCCTTAGAAATATCGGCAATTATAGAGTCAACAATCTGTTTATACTTAGGAACACGGGATTGCTCGTTAATTTGGATATTTAGGGTTTGTAGCATTTCTAGGGGTATTTTTATAAAATTAATAAATCATTTACATGATTCGCAGTAAAAGTACTTAAATAATATAATTTAGTGGAGAGTAGTTTTACAAAATCTTTAACAAGCTCTATGGAAGTTGAACTCGAACTTGAAAATACTATCTATTGTATACTGAATAATGTATAATGTATACTGAACGCTGAACGCTGAATTGTATACTGAATATTGAATAATGTATATTGTCAACTGAACTCGATAAAATTTTTCCTCGCTATTGCTTTTGTAAAATCACTCCAAATGACATTTTCAACAATCTGCTTCTTGTTTTCTTTGTCTAGCTTACAGAATACAGAATACAGAATACTTAATGCTGAACGCTGAACGCTGAATGATGAATGCTAAATGCTGAATTGTATACTGAATATTGAATAATGTATATTGTCAACTGAACTCGATAAAATTTTTCCTCGCTATTGCTTTTGTAAAATCACTCCAAATGACATTTTCAACAATCTGCTTCTTGTTTTCTTTGTCTAGCTTACAGAATACAGAATACAGAATACAGAATACAGAATACAGAATACTTAATGCTGAATGCTGAATTGTATACTGAATATTGAATAATGTATATTGTCAACTGAACTTGATAAAATTTTTCCTCGCTATTGCTTTTGTAAAATCACTCGAAATGACATTTTCAACAATCTGCTTCTTGTTTTCTTTGTCTAGCTTACAGAATACTGAATACTGAATACAGAATACTTAATGCTTAATGCTGAATGCTAACTGAACTTGATACAATTTTACCCTCGCTATCGCTTTTATAAAATTACTTCCTGTTTCTTTTTAATTATCATTTCAATCGGTTCAAGGGGAGTTATAAATTTTATGTTCTGTTTAACCCGCTTAGTCTTAGAAAATTAAAGAATCAGCTTTCCGATTGTGGATATCTATTGCTTTTGCGCTCTTGTGGGGAAGGATTGAAACTTTATTTTTGGCGCTTTAAAAAATAAAAGATATGAGTGCTACTTGGTATGAATGTAAAGTAAAATATAGAAAAACCGATGAGGCTTCCGGAGCCCGAAAAGTAAAGACCGAACCTTTTTTGGTTGATGCGATTTCCTACACCGAAGCCGAAAAACGTATTACCGAAGAAATGTCGGTTTACCTCAGTGAAGGAGAAGAGCTTTTGATTACCAATATCAAGGTGGCCAATTATGCCGAGATTCATCCTTTTGAATTGGCCGACCGATGGTTCAAAGCAAAAGTGTCGCTTATTGCCTATGATCAAGAAAGCGGTAAAGAGCGGAAAACCAATCAATACCTATTGGTACAGGCCAATGACGTTAAAGAAGCTTTTGAAAATACCACCCATGTGATGCGGGATACGATGGGCGAATATAGTATTCCGGCTATTTCCGAATCTCCGATTATGGATGTATTTCCATATTTCACCGGCGAAGAAGAAGATATGGAGCGAGCAGAAGAATTTATTCGTTTAAAAGATTCTGTTCCTTTTCAGCAGAAGGAAGACGAAGCCTTGGCTAATGAAGATGCTTTGGTAGCTAATGAGACAGCATAGATGTTTTTATAATTTAGCAATGTTTCATAACACAAAAGCTAAGTTTGTTAATGTTGAGGTAACTTCTAAATAGAGCTAGATGTTAATTTCGTGGGTTGATGAAAACCCCACCAAAACATACTAGTGTTCTTTTCATTTTGTTGTTGGGTCAATTGGTTTTGGCTCAACAATTAAAGTTTAAATCTTTTACTACAAAAGAAGGACTTTCCAATAACTCTGTAAAAGATATGGTAAGCGACAAATACGGTCGCTTATGGATCGCCACTTGGGATGGTCTTAATGTTTATGACGGGAATACCATTAAAGTTTATAAGCATGAAGTGCAAGACTCTACCAGTCTTTCCGGAAATATAATTTCTGCTCTTATAAAAGATCACCACAATACCATTTGGGTACTTACCGATAATAAAAGTATAGCTCGTTATTTAGGAGATGATAAATTTCAGCAATTTCATTTTCAGCAGCAACCCCAAGCCCTAGCTTTAACGAATACAGGAGAGATAGCTGTAAGCATAGCTCAAAAATGGTTTAGCTTTAACGAAGGTGAGTTTTTAGCAATCGACAAAGAACGTGTTGTAATTACTAATGAGTTAGAGGTATTAAAAAGCTTTTTGCTACAAAATTATCCACAGCTTATTATCAATGATGTTTTAAAGGATAATGCAGGTAATATTTGGTATGCTACCCGCCGCAACGGTTTATACATTATTCCTAATACGCCGCAAAATGTTCATAATGAAATTATTGAGCATTATACCCATGATGTCTATTCACCTTATAGTTTTACCAGTAATGAAATCGAAAAAATTTACCAAGACGAGTTTGGCAATATTTGGTTAGCGCACAAAGATGGCGGTATAAGTATGGCCTATACAGGTTCAGAGCAGATTACTACCATTATTCCGCACCCGGTAAAATTCCCCCATTTACCTAACGAAACCATTCGGGCGATCACCAAAGACAATAAAAGCAATATTTGGTTAGGCTACTATACCAAAGGAATTTTTTACTATAGCGAAGCAACGCAATGTTTTTTACCTTTTGAGATTGAAGAGGCCAATGAATACCCCGATTGGAATCGTATTAGAAGCATGTATACCGATAGTAAGGGAACCCTTTGGGTAGGAACTTATAATGGACTTATAAAAATTACCGGGAACGATTACCAACTTATTAATGCCGAAAAAACTCCTAATTTTCCTAATAATAGAAATTATGCCTTTGCCGAAGATCATTCAACCTTATGGATTGCGTGCTGGGGAGGTCTTGGCAAGTTAAATTTAACTTCGAATGCCTTTGAGCGTTTTGAGCACCAAGACAAATTGAACAATTATCATATTAGGCACGTAATTAAGCATAAAGATACGCTGGTTTTAGCTACTGAAGAACAAGGCGTTCTTTTTTTTACAGAAAAGCAAGGGATTTTAAAACAACTTACCCTCGCAAACGGTATTTCAGGAAACAGTATCTATAAACTTTATTTTGATAAACAAACCGGTAATTATTGGATTGCCACTTTAGGAGGGGTTAGTGTGTATCATCCTCAAAAAGGAGTGATAAAAAACCTAACCGAAGAAGATGGTTTGCCCAGTCATATGGTGTATGGGCTTCTAGAAAACAACAAAAAAATTTGGATAAGTACCACCAAAGGGATTGCCACCGTCAATAAAGAAAATTACTTGGTAAACAAGTTGCCTAAAGATCAAGGTTGGCAAGGAGAAGAATTCTCTGAAGGTGCTGTTTACCAAGATGTAAAAGGGATGTTGTTTTTTGGAGGGATTAGCGGACTTAGTTACTTACAGCCCGATGCGTATCAATATAAAATGCAAAAACCTAAATTGCATGTTACCGTAGACGGTAAAGAATCTTTCTCTAAACACATCTCAAAATCTTTTCAAGATAACACCTTTACCGTGTCGATTACGCCAGTTCATTTTTCAGGAGTAACCCCTAAAATAGAATACCGCTTAAAAGGTTTGGAAGATCACTGGTCAGCCTATCAAGGTCAGAAAATCATGTATAAAAATTTAGCTGCCGGAAATTATACACTTCTTACCAAGATGGGTAGTGAAAATGGAGAGGTTAATGAGCTATTACAGGTAGAAATTAAAGCTCCATTTTACAAAACCACGGTGTTTTATTTTATCGCTATTGTTTTAGTTTTTTCAATTATTGCAATGCTGATGATCCGTAAACAGATAAGGTCAAAACAAATTCAAGCGCAGATGGAAGCAAAAATAAAGGAGCGTACTGCGGTGATTGAGACTCAAAAATTAGCTTTACTTGAAGCCAATCAAGCTATGGAAGAGCGAAACCAACAATTAAATGCCCAAAAAGAAGAGGTCTTAGCCTTGCATCATCAATTAAAAAATAGTGACTTTGAGGTCGATAAGTTTAAAACCTTTGTACTAAATAGTTTTAAGCCAAAACTATCGGGCTTGTTAACCCATGTAGGTGAATTGCCACCATCTTCCCAAAAACAACTTATTAATGAAGCCTTGATCAAATTAGTAAATAAAATCTCAGAATGGGATTACCTAGATCAGGTTTCAGAATTGGGAGAAGTAATCTCTTCCCAAATTCATTTTAAAACGCTTATCACAAAAATATATGAGCAATTACAAAATCAAAGTATCGTTTGTCAATTAACCTTAAGTTTCGATATTCTTACCGAATCAGATTTAATTGCGGTGGATGTTCTTCGAATAAAGTTGCTTTTTCAATATTTAAGCAACGAATTAATAAAATATGTAGAGGCAAATGCTTCCTTAACGATTTCTGCCTGTTTAGAAACTCAAGAAATTAAACTTAGTGTGAGTAGTTCTTCTTCATTATTAAAAAATCAATGGGAAAATATTACTCAATACAGTCCTTATTATAAGGCTGCACATACGTTAATGAAAGACTTAGGAGGAAAAATCGTTAATAATGAATCTGCATTTCAATTCACGATTCATCTTCCAGTGGTGAATGTAAAAGAAGTAGCAAAGCGTTCTGGGGTAGTACAATTGAAGCATTTAGAAAATAAAGAAGTAAAACACCAAGCTTCTATCTTGGTATTTTGTGAAGAAGAAGAAATGCAACCTGTAAATTACCTGTTACAAGGAATGCCGGAACAGCTTGTCTTTGAACACGAGGTGAAAGCCTTAGCTTCGGCCGTACAACAAATAAACGTAAAGGCGCTGGTGATTTACAATGCCAGACTAAGTTCAGAATTTGTGCAAGTCATTACTCAGACGGGTATAAAACATTTGCCTAGCGTTTATATTGCAGAACAAATAGACCTTCATATTGAAGAACTAGTTTTAGATTATGGAGTAAATAGTGTGATTTATTTGCCTATTCATAAAAATTTTCTGCAGAAAAAAATCTCCTTTCTTATTTCGCAGCAACCTCAAAAAGCCTCAAATGAGGTGATAGATTTTTTAGCTTCTGCCACACAATCGAAGAGTTTAATTAATCCTCATCAAAAGTTAGTAAAACAAGCCTTAGAAATCATAAGACAAGAAATAAGTAACCCTGATTTTAATGTAGATAAGCTTATTTCTACTTTAGAAATTTCACGTACTAAATGTTACCGCGTTTTTAAAGAGGTGCTCCAACAATCCCCTTCAGATGTCATTATTAATTTACGGCTCCAAAAGGCGAAAGAATTATTAGTTCAAGGCAGTTTAAATATTTCTGAAATTAGTTTTGAATGTGGTTTTAAAGATCCTAAATACTTCTCTAGAATGTTTAAAAAGCATTATGGGTCTAGTCCTAAAAGCTACAAAATGAAGCAAAATAAATAGGCATCATGTTAACACGGGAATAGCTTAGTGTTATCCCAATGTTACTGAAACTAAAATGCAAGTATTACGTTAAAAAAGAGGCGTATTTTGCATCAATACTACACTTTTTTGAAACAAAAATCTACCCTATAACCTGCCATTCAATCTAGTTTAGCAGCAAAACAAAACCTTTTAATTAAATGAAAAAAATTTATCTATTTATGCTGATATGCATGATAAGTATATCAGGAGTGATGGCTCAAACCATCGTAGATGGTACAGTTGTTTCTAAATCTGATGGGTTGCCCATACCCGGAGTGACTGTTATACCTAACGAACAACAGCAGCAAGGAGTACTTACCGATTTTGACGGTAATTTTACGCTTAGTTTAGAAGAAAATGTAGGAACTATAAAGGTAAGTTATATGGGGTTTGCTACACAGGAAGTAGCTTATGAAGGCAATACACAACTTAGGGTAGAATTGGTAGAACAAGTTAACTCATTAAACGAGATTGTATTAATAGGCTACGGTACTTCAGAGAAAAAAGATTTAACCTCTGCGGTAGCTACGGTAAAAAATATTGAAAATATTCAAAGTAGGCCGGTGTCTAATTTTTCAGAATTTTTACAAGGAAATTTACCGGGGGTCACCGTAACCCAAGACGGGGGAGACCCTTCTTCATCTCCAAAAATTACGATTAGAGGTTTAGGAACTTTAAACGGTCAAGAGCCTTTAAGGGTAGTTGATGGTGTGCCTTATTACGGTCCACCCATTAACCCGAATGATATTGAATCGGTAAGTGTATTAAAAGATGCAGCTTCTGCAGCTATTTATGGAGCACAAGCATCTTCCGGAGTTATTGTAATCGAAACGAAAAAAGGAAAATCAGGTAAGATGCGTGTCAACATTGATACTTATACCGGTTTTCAGTCAGCAAACAATTTACCAACGCCGTTAAACGCTGAAGAAAATAACTTTGTATATAATACTGCTGCTGGTAATGCAGGAGCTTCTCCGTTATCTGCTCACGATCCGGAACAAAACCCATGGGGTACAGTTACCAGAACAGACTGGATGGATGAGATTTTTAGAGATGCAGCTTTGTATAATGTAAATGCGAGTATTAGCGGAGCTTCAGAAAAAGCAAATTACATGACTTCATTTGGTTACAATAAAGTAAATGGAGTTTTAATTGGTACCGGTAAAGACCGTTATTCTTTTCGTGTAAAGTCTGATTATAATTTGACTGATAAGATTAGTATTGGAGAAAATATTTACTTTTCTAAAACAGAAGCCGTAGGGACCAATACCAACAGCGGATATTCCGGAGCCATTATTAATGCGATTTATATGCCTGCAGCAGCTTCTGTATATAATGAAGATGGAAGTTATCAAGGAGTAGTTCCAGAACGTTTATCAGATTTTGGAGGAGCTTATGGGGATGTCTACAACCCGGTAGCTTTATTAAAGCGACCAACAACTACTAGTCCGGTTAATTATTTAAATCCAAATGTGTATTTGAATTATGATATCATCGATGGGTTAAAATTTAAAACCAATTATTCTTATGCATTAACCGATAGTAAATACAAGCAATTTAAGCCTAGAATTCCAGAAATAGGGAGGTCTAATGCTCAAAATTACTTGTATCAAAGTTATGAAGATACCAATCGTTGGATTTGGGATAACCAATTATCTTATAAAAATTCTTTTGGAAATCATAATATCAATCTTACAGCAATCTATTCTGCTCAACATACCGATTATGAGTATTATTATCAAGAAGGTAGAGGCTTTGCTAATGAACAAAGTTATAATCAATATATGGGTAATGCTTCAGAATTACGGCCTACACAAACCAATGTATGGGAAGATGCGTTAACCTCGGCCATCGGTAGAGCTATGTATAATTACGATCAAACGTATTACCTATCGGCAAGTATTCGTAGGGATGAAACTTCTAGGCTTTCTACAGAAAATCAATCAGATTATTTCCCTTCAGTTTCAGGAGCGGTACGTTTATCTAATTTACCGGGTATAGAAAACATCTATACAATTAACGATTTAAAGTTAAGGGCTTCCTGGGGTGAAATAGGCAATATTCAAACCGTAGGTTATTATTCTTTCGATGTTCCCTTAGCCAATAGCATAGCGGTTCTTGGAGAAGAAGGGACCAACGATGCCAATGGCTTGTACGTAGAAAGACAGTCAAACCCTAATCTAAAATGGGAAACTTCAGAATCGTTCGATTTAGGTTTAGATGCCAGTTTATTTAATAATAAACTTAGCTTAACAGCAGATTATTTCTCTAAAACTACGAAGGGGATGATTATTCCGGGACTTGCAGATTTACACCAAGGTACAGCAGCAGCTGATGTAAATGGAGGAGAAGTGAAAAATACCGGTTGGGAATTAGCGCTTTCTTATGCGGGATCTGTAGAAGATTTTAGTTACAATATCTTTGGAAATGTAAGTCATATCGATAATGAATTAGTTAACCTAGACGGCTATAATAGTGCCGGGATTGATTATATTCAACACAGCGATCAGGTGAGAGGGGTTTTAAGACCTTTTCGTTCTGCCGTAGGAGAAAATTTATACTCTTATTACTTAGTGCCTGCACAAGGGATTTTTCAATCTCAAGAAGAGGTCGAAGCTTATACACATAACGGGAATTTAATTCAACCCAATGCACAAGCGGGAGATTTAAAATTCGAAGATGTAAATAACGATGGGAAAATTAACAGTGAAGACCGTAAATTTTCAGGAAGTTATTTACCGGACTTCACGTATAGTTTCGGTTTTAATTTTAACTACAAAAACTGGGATTTAAATACGTTATTTCAAGGAGTAGCTGGAGTAAAAGCTTTTAATGCTTATAAATATTCTACTTACAATGCTTCATTACAAGGCTACAATTTGGATAACCGCGTTTTAGGCGCTTGGAGTCCTGAAAACACAGGTTCAGCTATTCCAAGATTAGCAACTAGTGATGATAACTCTAATTTTGGGACAAACTCTACTTGGTACCTAGAAAATGCCTCTTACTTACGTTTAAAAAACGTGACCTTAGGTTATACACTTCCTAAAACAGCAATGAACCGTATTTTTGAAGGCTCTTCCTTGCGTATCTACGTATCTGCCGATAATATTTTTACCATTACCGATTATGAAGGGATGGATCCTGAAGTAGGAAACAACGGTTTAGATATAGGAAAATACCCACTTTCTTCTAAGTATGTAGTCGGTTTATCCTTATCCTTTTAATGTCAACAAAATAAAAAAAGAAAATTATGATTAAACATATAAAACTTAAAGCAATAACGCTTTCGACCATTTCTGTGTTCATGTTTACTTCTTGCTCAGACGATTTTACAGAAGTAGAGCCTAAAGGAAGTGTATCTTATGAGAATTTCTGGAACACCGAAGACGATGCCAAATTAGCTGTAAACAGTTTATATAACGAAATGAAAGCATCAGAAATGTTTTCTCGTGGATTCTTTTGGTACATCAATGCTTCAGACGATATGATTACCGGTCGTATTAAAGCAGATGCCGATAATATTAAAAATTTTGTGTGTACCGGAGACGAAGGCTATACCAAATATATGTATGAAGCCGCTTTTAAAGTTATTCGTCGCGCCAACGATATTTTAAAAAATGTCCCGGAAATGAATATTGATGAAAACTTAAAAAATAGAATGCTGGGAGAAGCTTATTTTATGAGAGGTTTTCATTATTTCTGGTTGGCACATACCTATGGAGACGATGGTCAAAACGGCGGGATCCCAATTGTTACCGTAGATAATATGGAAGCTCCTGCAGGAAGTTACGAGCGTCCTTCAAGTGTGGAAGAAAACTATGAGCAAATTGTACAAGACCTTAACGCAGCAGCAGAATTATTACCACTTTTTACAGAAATGTCTGGGGCAGATTATGGTCGGGCTCACAAAGATGCAGCTTATGCATACATTGCTAAAACGTATTTATACTGGGCGCAATACGACAGCAGTAAATATGCAGAGGTAGTTACTTATTGCGATCGAGTAACCAATTCTGGTTCTGGAAGGGCTTTAATAGATACCGATACACCCGAAGAAGATTTTCGGTTACTGCACAGTCATTTAAACAACTGGACCAGTGAGTACATCTGGTCGGTAAACTCTGGGGTTAATGGAGGAAGTATTTTACCCGGTGTGATGTTAGAGAACAAAGGATGGAGCTCGTATAATGGATGGGGGTATTACCAACCCACCTTAGAATTATATGAAGCTTTTGAAGAAGAAGATGTACGTAGAGAAGTTACTATTTTAAAATATGGAGATGAATTTCCTTACTTTGGGCAAACCAGAGCCTATTACTCAGAAAACTCACTTTCCGGTTTTCAGTTTAATAAATACATGTACGAATTTGGATTGGAATCTCCTATTGGTACCTATATCAATAGTAATGGAGATGATCCTTCAACCATCTATAATGTCCCTTTAATGCGCTATGCAGAAATTTTGTTAATGAAGGCTGAAGCCTTAATTATGCAAGGGCAAAATGGTGATGCTTCTTTAAATTTAGTACGTGATCGAGCAGGTCTAGCTCCTGTTTCCGGAGCAACGTTAGAAGATTTAAAACACGAACGTAGAGTAGAGTTAGCCGGTGAATTTGCCAACCGTCATTTTGATTTGATTCGTTGGGGTGATGCGGAAGAAACCTATTCAAAAGCATTACACGGTAGAATTTACACCGACCGTACCGATCCTACTTCAGATTATACCGTAGAAGAAGTTTGGGGTGCTAGGGATTTTGATAGCTCTTTTATGCACGTTTGGCCATTACCAACAACAGTCATAGAAAGTTCCGGAATACCACAGAACCAAGGTTGGTAAATTTTAATTGTTTGTTTTTTTTGTTTCATGTAATAAAGATGCTGCGCTATCATTCGTAGCATCTTTTACTTATCTATTCTATATGAAAGTATATTTTATTCTATTCTATATCGTTTTATTGAGCGTTTATCATAGTTATGCTCAACAACTACCCATTATTCATTCTCATAATGACTATGAGCAACAAGTTCCGTTATGGCAGGCCTATGCCGCAGGAGCAAGATCAATAGAAATTGATCTCTTTTATAAAAATAAAGAATTGTATGTGGCTCATACCCAAGAAGAAATAGTACCGGAGCGTACGCTTGAGAATTTATATTTAAAGCCTTTAGAAGAAGCTGCAGAAATGAAGGTTTTAAAAAAGGAGCCACTTCAGTTAGTACTCGATTTGAAAACTACAGCAAAGCCTACGCTTAAGGCATTAATGAAACAATTAAAAAAGTATAATAAGTTAATCGAAGGGCAAGACATTCAAATTATCATTTCAGGTAACCAACCCCAACCTGAAGATTTTAAAAAATACCCTTCCTTTATTCAATTTGATTACCAATCCTTAGAGAATTTAAGTCCAAGTGAGTGGGAACGCGTAGGGATGATCAGTTTAGATTATTCAGCCTATTCGGTTTGGAATGGTAAAGGAAGATTTACGCACGAAGACCTTCAACGCGTAAAACAAGTAATAGAGAAGGCTCATCGCTATCAAAAGCCCTTTCGGTTTTGGGCAACACCAGATTCTAAAAGTGCTTGGAAGGCCTTTTATAATTTAGGTGTAGATTTTATCAATACCAACAAGCCGTTTGCATGTGTCAACTACTTAAGTTCTTTGCCAAATCGGGTATATGAGAACCAAGTGTTTTCTAAGGTATACCGTCCTACTTTTAAAAACGATGGAGCAGCAACACCGGTGAAAAATGTTATTTTACTTATTGGAGATGGCAATGGCCTCTCACAAATTTCCTCTTCAACCTTAGCTAATGGAGGAGAACTTACGTTAACGCAATTAAAAAACATAGGTTTTATAAAAACATCTTCAGCAGATGATTTTACCACAGATTCTGCGGCTGCAGGAACTGCCATCGCCATCGGAAAAAAGACTTATAATCGTGCCATTGGAGTAGATCATTTAGGAGCGGAAAGCATTAATATTTGCGAAGTTTTGCAAGAAAAAAACTTTAATACCGCCGTAATTACCACAGATGAAATTACCGGTGCCACCCCGGCAGCTTTTTATGCCCATCAAAAAGATCGCGGAATGACTCAACAAATCGCTGCAGATTTGTACAAAAGTGATCTTACTTTATTTGCCGGTGGCGGAGCTAAATATTTTAAAAAACAATTGCCATTTAATTTAGTAAACACTCCAGAAGCTATTGCCAACGCAAAAGCAGCACGTATTGGTTATTTTATGGCCGACGGTGGCGTGCCTTCTACTTTAAATGGTCGAGGTGAAGAGCTTCCTAAGGTAGTAGCTCATAGTCTTGAGTTTTTAAAACAAAAAGAAACACCATTTTTTGCGATGATTGAAGCCGCGCAAATCGATAGTTACGGTCATTTTAATGATGTCGCAGGTATTGTAAGTGAAGGGATAGATTTTGATAAAGCAATTACCGAAGCTGTAAAATTTGCCGATGAAAATCCCGGAACATTGGTGATTGTAACCGCCGATCATGAAACTTCAGGCTTTAGCATCCCACAGGGAAATTTAGAACATCATACCATCGAAGGAGATTTTACCACACACGATCATACCGCGACGATGGTTCCTGTTTTTGCTTATGGGCCACAAGCACAAGGTTTTACCGGCGTTTATGAGAATAATGAAATTTACCATAAAATTTTAGCCTTATTGCGTTAAAATAATTTTACCCCACGTATATTGCCAAAAGCCCGTTTTCTTTATAAAAAGTTAGCGGGTTTTTTTATGGAAGCGCGCGGATGCCATCAGATATGCAAGAAAGCTTCTTTAACCTCTTTGATATGGAAAATAGCTTAGCAGTTGACTTATTAAAAAACGGTTTCAATTTAATTACCAATCCGCTACTACCTTAAAGATCTTAAAAACGCTAAACTTATAGGGGAAAGCGGAACAAAGCAAAAGGTATTTCGACTAAGCTCAATACAGGCTTCGGTTTTTTGCCTAAGCAACAAATAGGGTTGAGGTGGAATTTGATGGATTTAATTTTTAGAACTTATAAGATTTTGCACTTGTTCCTCTATATCTAATTTGATAAGTTCCCAAACTTTGCCTTTATAACAATTGGGTGTGAAATCATCTTCAGCTAAAGAAAAGTCTTTACATTGTTCTAAAAGCTCTTCTCTTGTTGCGCCATAAGGATTTCGTTGTTCATAGAAGTCTAACATTTGCGCTAAGGTAAATACATCTAAAAGCTCGTGGATGTCCCAAAAATCCTTTTTACGTCCACCATTAGCAATCACTTCAAACTTCATTGCTGCTATTTCTTCATGAGATGCAAAACGTATATGATCTTCTTGTATTAAAGGAAAAACAAAAGGGTCTGTATAATACATATCCAATTTAATTGCATGATGTTCATCTTCACCAACAAAATAAGACCTTCCCAATACAACTTCACCAACAGCTGGGGTGTCTACATAAGCAAATACATTATTTAAAATTTCTTCTAAACGATCAAAATCAATACTGCCATATGCTGCATCTGTAAATAAATCTATATCTATAGATTCTCTGTGCCCTAGTAGTAAACTTAATGATGTACCACCAACTAACCTAAAACTATTAAATTCTTCAATAGTCATTAACGTATTTAAAGATTCCCAAAGTAAATCGGAAACGGTATGAAGGTGTAAAGGCATTTAAAACTTAAATAAGTTGAAAGTCTTCTGCATTTTTTTGAAATGAAGATAAACGGGATGGTTCAATAGACTTTACGATTCTTGAAACTGTTCTTTTTCCGTAGAATTTTATGATTTCATTGATTTCTTTATCATTACCACGTTCTAAAACTCTTTTGATAATGGCACGTTTGTTTTTGTTCCAATCTATTTGATCAAATGAGGTATCCCAAAATAGTACTTTTCTAATATGGTTTAAATTTGGTATTCTTTTATTTTTTTCAGTCAATTTACTTTTTACTTCATACCCTGCTTGTAACATCATAAAATAGTCTTCTTCGATATGAAAGAACTCTCCCAACTTAATGGATAACGCTGGATTAATACCTCTTTTTTGATGTATAATAGCACTAATGGTTTGCTTATGCTCACCTATAGATGTAGCTAATTGAGCGCTTTTAATATTATTGCGCTTGATTTCACGGTGTAATATTAACCCGGGATGTATGCCTTTTATTTTAGCTATTTTAGGGAACATAGTTTCTTTTGTTATACAAATGTAGGTATAAAAAGATTAGTAAACAAAATTGTTTACTTTTTGTAAATAGTAATCTAATACTATAAACCCTTATATATTATATAAATACATAATCTCTATACCATTAGATGGCACTGGAAATTGCCAGAGAAAAACAAATTAACGTACAACGTCCCAACCGCGATTTTCTCTTGGAAATTAAAAGTGGAAAATTTGCTTACGATACGCTTTTGGCACAAGCAAATTTCATTGATGTGGGATCAATGCAATTCTTTAATGCTTTTTAATTTTAAATCCTCATCCCAAATCGTAAGCACTTTTAGGTGAAAAACCCTAAAATCTTCAGCTTTCTTTCCTTTCACCTGATAGTTTAACTTATAGGTGGCATAAAAATCACCAGTTGGTTTTTCGGTAATGTCAAAACTATCCCAATCGATCTCGCTCTTAGAATACGGATTTTTTTCTCGGTATTCACGAATATTTTCTAATACTTCGTTGATAGAAGGCTTCTTTATCCCATACCAATAGGTGAGCTCTGGCGATATATAATTAGAAAGCTCTTGTAAATTATTGGCATCACTTAATTGGTAATAGGTAGTGATCCGCTCTTTTAAAATGTCTTCCTGGTCATTTTTAAAATAGGTGATGGAGGCAATGCTTAAAGAAATGATAAACATACTTACCACTAATAAGAGTTTACTTTTTTGCTTGCGTTTAGTGATCGAATCCTTAGGTGGATGAGGTGCTTGCTTATTTAAATGAGCCGCTTCTTTTGAGTTGTCCTGATGAATTAATGAACTGGAGACGGATTTTTTGGGGATACGATACTCCTGCGCTTTGGCAACACTTATTTTCTCTTCTTGGTGTTCAGCAAACGGAATTAGACTTACATATTCAGGATTTTCTGCTTGATCTCCGTAGCCTAATACGATATAAATAGGAACTTCCGTTGAGTGTAGTTCAGGAAAACTGTTGACTTGCGCCTTACTTAAAGTATCATACTGATTTTTATAAGGTTTCGATCTGTACTTGGCTTCTACGTGAAATTCTTGTCCAGTGAGCTTACACCGAAACTTAAAATCGGGGTTTTTAGAATTTTCTACAAAGCGTTGACTATTTTGCTGATAGCTGTTGGTTTTATGGAGTAAATCATATCCCTCCTTCGGGAATAAAACCTCTTCTACATAATCTTCAAAGGCTTGTCCTTTGTTAAAGGATTCTTTGTTGTAGTTGTAACCCATTGGGCTGATTGTTTTGACTGTAAGTTTAATAAAATATAAGAAACTATACAAAAAATGATAAACCACTTAAAATACGGGTTTCCTCATCTAAAAGCTATTTTTTATAATTATTTTTAAAATTCTATACTAACAAAATAAATAATAAAATAGTTTATGAATTACTGGGCAGTAGGTTCAAGTTTTGGGGGCACTGATGATCGTACTCAAGAGTTTATCAAAAATGAAAATTGGTTTGATGGAAAATATGATCAAGGAGATCATATAAATGAAAATTATCTCAAAGATATCAGGGTAGGGGACATCTTAGTAATGAAATCTAGTGCCACTAAAGGAAAAGGTCACAGTATTACTTTTACTAAGGTTAAAGCTATTGGTATAGTAAATGAGTTGTTAAATACTCACTATTATAAAGTTATGTGGCTTTCTAATTTGAATGAGCTTCCTCTTGATTTTGATGGTATATCGTACAGGAAAATCATTGAGCCTTTAAGAAATGATAAAATTAAAGAATATGTAGATAAAGCTTTAGAACGTATGCAAATGATTAAAACGGTGGAACTTTTAAATTACAAAAAACAAATTATCCTTCAAGGGCCTCCCGGTACCGGAAAGACCTATCTAGCAAAGAAAATTGCTAATGAGCTGACAAAGGATACCATAAAATTTAATGCACTACATAAGATTGAAGTTTTCTTTGAAAATTACAAAGTTAATGATGATATCCTTGAACATCGTGAGTTTGTTAATGGCCTTAATAAGGCATTTTTAAACAAATTTGAGAAGCAAGAATTATCAAATTTGAAACTAGATGATTACGTATTGGGAATTGAAAGCAATGATACTTTTTGTTATTGGCTTGAATATAAATTAGTACACACTGGAAAGTATGCTGGTAGAGCTACTAAAGGTAAAATTTATTGGGATGCTAAAAATGAAGAATATAAAAAGAATGGCTTTATACGTGATATTGAAGACAATTCAGAGGCTATGAAAAAAGTAGCAAAATTGTTAGAGGATATTGTTTATGAAAACGTCTATGACTATCCCATTGGTAAAGGCTTTGTACTAAAAGTTCTTTATCAATATCATCCAGATAAGTATTTTCCTATTAATAGTGAATTTTGTTTAAATAACGTTTTAAGGTTAATTAAACAAGAATACAAGAATCTTAACTATATAGAAAAAAATAAAAAAGTCCAGCAATTCTTTTTAGACTTAAAACATAAATATAATTCCGATATTACGAATTATGAGTTGATGTATTTTTTGTTTGAAAATTTTGATTTAAAGGGAAAGTTAATATTAGAGAATGATGAAGTTGTTACTAAAGGTGATAAGAAAATAATTCAATTTCATCCTTCTTATACCTACGAAGATTTTGTAAGAGGTATAACAATTAATACCAATGAAAGTGGACGTCTCGAATATGAACCTGAAAATAAATCGCTAGCTAAATTTGCAGAAGATGCGTTGAATAATAAGACAGCAAATTATGTTCTCATCATCGACGAGATCAACCGAGCAAATTTACCAAGTGTCTTGGGTGAATTGATTTATGCGTTAGAATACCGAGGCGATGCTGTGGAAAGTATGTATGCGATTGAGGAAGATAATAAAATTACGATCCCACCTAACCTCTATATCATTGGCACCATGAATACCGCTGACCGTAGTGTGGGACATATCGATTATGCCATACGTAGGCGTTTTGCTTTTGTAGATGTATTACCCGATGAAGGTGTTATTGCTAATGCTAAGGCAAAAAAATTATTCGAAGAAGTATCTAAACTTTTTGTAGAATCAGTTGATGGAAAGAAAAAAAACTCAAAATACCTTACCGCAGACTTTGATTACAAAGATATTCAGTTAGGACACAGTTACTTTTTATTGAAAGAATATAAAGAGGATGACAACAAAGATGAAAAACAACTCAATGAATTGAAAATGCGTCTAAAGTATGAAATTAAACCAATACTGCTAGAGTATGTAAAGGACGGTATTCTGCAAGAAGATGCCAAGGAAAATATTAATGATCTCAAAGTAGTATAATGCTTCAATTTTCAGAACATGAAGGTTTTAAGGAAATCACTCCCGTTACTCACGAATTCCTTAAAGTTGAAGAAGGGGAGTTCTTTTCGAAAACCTTTAAGAAAACACACCGAAACAGAGAGCAGTTAGAGCATTGCTATGAAATTAATTGTATTGATCAAGAGCTTGGAGAGTATGCCGTTAAAACCAATTATTACATCGGTGTGGATTGGGTAATACCAAATAAATTACCGATACAAGTAATTCCGAAGATTGATGATACAGAAAGGCAGACCGATTACTTGAAGATGTTGCTGCATTGTATGAAGCACCCTGAGGTTACTCAGGAGATAGAGGAGCTTGTTGAGGTAAAGTGGGAAGAGCCTAAAATTGAAATAGAACAGCATCAGGATTTTTTGACTCCGTTTTTAATAATTGAATTTTTAGGTGTTTTAAGAAGTATTGTAAAAAAAGGACTTAAAAAGTCATATTATAAGGTTGAACATAATTTACAAAGCCGAGTAAAAGGAAAAGTGCTGATATCAAAGACCATCAAGCATAACCTAGCCCAAAATAAAAACTTACATACCTATTGTCAATTTGAAGAATTTGGTGTTAATACTCCAGAAAATAAGCTTTTAAATAAGGCATTTGAATTATCGAAAGCTTATTTGCCGAGTTTTAATAAACTTACCGAGGCCAAGGGGCTGAAGGATTTGTATAATTATATTAACCCTGCTTTTAATCAGGTTTCTACACAAGTAAGCCTTAATGAGGTGCCTCAACGAAAATCTGGAAGTTTATTTAAAGAATATGATGAGGCTTTAACATTAGCCAGATATATCATCAAACGCTATGGCTATAACATTAAATCGCAAACTAAAGAGAAAGTAGAAATCCCACCTTTTTGGATAGATATGAGTAAGCTTTTCGAATTCTATACCCTTAGTTTGCTCAAAGATCATTTTGGAGCAGCTGTTTCTTTTCAATTTAAAAACAGGGGCAGTGAGCTTGATTATTTACTAAATACGGAGACGTATAAAATGGTGATTGATGCAAAGTATAAACCTAGCTATTTAAATGGCAGAAATAATCAAGATATGCGCCAAGTGAGTGGTTATGCACGTCTTAAAAAGGTTTATGAAACTCTTTATGGTGATAAAGACTATAATAAGCTCATAGACTGTTTAATTATTTACCCTGATCAGGAAACAGGTTTAGAAAAAATAACCGGTAATGATTTAAAACAAAACCCTATACCCGATTATATGAATATTTATAAATTGGGTGTTGTTCTGCCGATTGTTTAAGATTTTTAATTTAACATGAATTAGATCTTTGGGAATTATCAATATTTTTTTAAGTAAATGTTAATCTTTGTATTTGACTTCTAATGATATTGATGGTAAAAAATCCAAATTTCACACTTTACCGGAAACCATATCTTCAGAATCAATTTTATTATCTAAAATATGTGACATGGTTTGTAGTCCTTAGTTCTATTCTCCCATCTAATTCCACGTGAATTAATCATATTATAGTAGCTAGATAGTAATTTGAAAAAATCAATTTTATCTGTTTAAGTGTTTCTTTCATTGCTTGTAATTCAGCAACATTTAAAATAATCAATAGTTTATTGTAAGTTTTTGATTTTAAAAAAAAATATAATTGATTTTAATAAACTTTTAAAACCCTATCCCTCCCCCAAAAACACCTGTTCCCGATGCCATGCAAGCCCTTCTGGCGATGGGTAATGGCGCTTCTTTTCTGGAAGGCGTATTGCCACCCCATCAAACTGACGAAGGCCGTAAACCGACTCACTTTCTGTAAGGTCGGGGCTTACCTCTACCCGATAGTCCTTATTTATGCAAATTAAGCCCCGATCAAATGCCCGGTGCAGGTTGGGCGAGAGGCTAATCCCGTTGGGGATGGTATCGTCGTTAGAAAGGCTAAACGGACGAATATGGCAAGCATCTACCATTTGAATGTTAGCATGGGTGTTAATTTTCATGCCAGAGATGCAACACGTATACTCATAAATTCTAGGTACTGTCTTTTTAAATAGACTTCCCCGTACAAACACCTCTTCTAAAAACTCGTTCTCTTTTAAGGTGGCTTTTAATTGCTTAAGGTGTTCCCGGTAAATTTCCCCCGGTTCGTTTAGTAGTTCGTATTCTAGTTGTTGCTGGGTGGCGTTCACTCCCATTAAAGAAAAATTCCCTTTAGTTTCGGGGAAATAAGTATCCAACAAGACTTCGGTCAAGATTTGGCGGTAGAGGGGGGTGAGGAGCAAGGCAAACAAACCTTCCTCTAAGCAAGCAAAAGCTACAGTTTCTTTTAGTTTGGGGAAGCTTTTAATACTTCTGGATTTAGTAATGGGCAACTCCATTCCCGGGCGGGTCTCCAACTCCCAAAAAGGTTCATTTTTTAAATGAAAAAAAGGTAACGAAAAGTTGGGCGTATGTCCCGTGGTTACCAATTTTTGCCAGTTGTTTTTAAAAGCTAGCACCAGTTCTCCAGTAATAAAAATCTTATTGATGCTAATCTCTCCTTTAGCCATTAACTCCATTACCGATAGCAACAAGATAGGTTTATGTGGGGCTTTCCCTAAACCTTTACTATAACCCCGGTTAAGTTTTTTAAAGTAATTTGTGTATTTTGTAAGGAGTTCTTCCATGTATTAGACGCTTCTAGTATGCTTGGCATCATAGTCAATAAGGTAACACCTTACCTTAAATAGATCAGAATTCATATCATCTAACAAATCATCTAGCACTACCGCTATGATGATGGAATTGCAAACTTTGTGTAGTGGCTTAAACCGAAGCATGTGTATATAGTGATCCTGTTGCCCAATAAACTTAGCTAATCTCGCTATAGCATTCCAAATCGCTTTTTCTTCCTCGGTCTGGGGTGTTTTTCTAAAGCCTAAATACTTACTTAGTTGGTAAGAAACCCCTTGTGTTGTTTGTATGCAATTGTTCATTTTAGGATTAATAATTTTTTGAAATTTTAGAATAAACTCTATGCCTTAATATTTCTTCTACATGCTTACTATAAAAATGAGATGTTGAGATTTGATCGCTAGTGCAAAACTTTTTCCATTCTGCGTCTGTTATAGCTTTATAGAAAGGATTTGCCAAGGCATCTTCATACATATAATTTTCATCTGATAACCAAGCGGTAGGGTAAAACATTCTTGACTTAAACTTGTCAGTTAAGTAATCAAAAGATCTTATTTCTGCACCGAGCTCATCAGCAATTTGATTTCTCTTTTCTATTTCATAAGGATTGCCAAGACGACGCCCAATAATAATTCTAAACTTTATATGACTGTTTGAAATAACACGGGTAGTTGTAGTTGGCAGGTATTTTTTAAACCACGCTTTATTATCTATTAGCCATCTTTTCCAATCTCGTATTTGCTGAATAGTTTTGTTAAAATCTGCACTAATCAATCCTTGTCTAGTGAATAAAGTAGCATTAGGTTGTTTTATTTCAATGAGATCAAACAGGTTCCCGTTGCTAAAGCCGTCAGTTAAGGTGACAAAGTCTGTTTCTAACTCGCTTCCTAGTTTTAACTTTGCAATAACCAAATGACAATTTTCATTGGCAAGAAACAAGCCCGCATGATTGGTTAAAAAAGTTTGATAAAACCGTTCATTCAAATTTTTGTCTAATAAAGTAATCCACTTTTCTAAAATAGATACCTTTACTTCGGGAGTAAATTTTTCATACCAATTCATTTGAATACATCAATAAATAATTCATAACATTCTTTCTTTATTGTTTCATCAATATCTGATTCGGGATGAATTACGAATATTATATTACTAGAGTTGTTTATCATTCCATAATAATTATGTAATCTATCATGCTCATCATAATCAATTTTTGAGTTTCTAGATTTAAAATATGAAATATGCTTTTTTTCAATATCTAATAAGCCTTGTTTCAATAGGTTCAATTTGGTGCCGGCTTCTTCACCATAAAGGGTTTTATGTAAATCTTTCATTTTATTTCATTTATTTGTAGCTTTTCCTATAGTTGAAAGAATTAAGCAGATTTGCTAACTTAGACTGTTGTGTTGGTCAAGTTAATTATTTTCTTTTTAACGTTAACGGCTATTGGTGATTAACCGTTGTTAGACTTAGTTTTTTTACCCATAAGGTTAAGAATTCCTTTTTCCACATCCTGCCAAGAATTAATCCAACCAGGTTTTGTTCCAAGATGAATTAATGAGTTTTCTAAAAACTTTTGTGTGCTCTCATTTATGGGTTTAGGTTGTATCCAAATATGTTTTATAATTTTATTGTTATCGTCGCCTTTAAAACTATCCAATTGATTATTAATATTTTCCGTACTCCAATTCAACCATTTTCTAATATTAGGATCTGACATTGATAATCCTAAAAATATCATTTTACTATTAGTGGCTGTATAAGAGAAAACATTCTGTGCCCAACCACTCATCGTAGCTGCAGCTTTTGAATATGAACTTTCTGCAAAAATTAAATTATCTCTAGAATCATTTTTAATTTTCCTATCAACTGGAATTTGTGGATATATAGCCCCATGTAAATGAAGAATTGGTATTTTCTTTTCCCTTCCTGTTTCGAAAGGTCTTGTGACTCTAACATAATCTTCTTGAGGATAATTATATTCTCCAGTTTTTTTATAATGATTATATACCCCGAAAATAACCACTAGACTATGTAATAATGGATCGGCATTAAAAGTTATTATAGATTCTGGTCTAGTTAATTTATCATCAGAATCAAGTAAAATATTTTTTAATTGAATTAAAGTTGAATTGGAATATTCTTTTTCGAAAAATTCTACGATTCCTATTGATTCTTTTTTCTTAATCCAATGTGGATTGTGAATCATTACTGCTAGGGCTTCACCAAGGCGATAATCTTCTGCTTTTCTAATAATATTTTGGTATAAATTTTTTTCTAGGATAAAATTGAAATCATCGATCGTATTACCATCTTTTAAATTTTTGTTGAGTGCTGCTTGGAGCCAACTATCTAAGCTAAAGCCTATTTTATCTATATTTTCTTTGAAATCATTTTCTGACCAATTAAAATTGAAAATCTCATTAACTACATTTCTTGTGAGATCAAACCAATCTGGTAAAATACCTTTACATATTCCTGCTCCTAAACATAATGTCCAGTTAGTATTATCTAAATAACTATATGCTTTTTCGGATGTGGTTAAAATACTACTATTCATCTTAAAAATTAAGCCTAACATGCGAATAAACGCATGGCGTTTATATACACAATATCACTTCTCCAAATATAACTAAATTAGTTATTGTCTAAAATAGCGCAATAACAAAGAGCAGGGAAGGCATCAACAAAACTAAAAGCACTTTTCTTCCACGGTGAAACTTACATGCGGACTTGTCGAATTAATCATTTTCTTTCTTTGTTTCTGTAATTATACTTTTATAGTTTTTTGATATCTTCAATAGTAGAAAAAATTAATGATGGAATTTTACCATTGGATAAATCAGAATATGTGATCGTTTGAGAAAGGAAAGTATCTATAGCAATGCAATAATCTTCTGCAATTTGATAATTTTCTGAAAAGTTTGACATTAAAAACATAGAAAGCATTTCACAAAACATTCCTAATTGAGATTTTTTATAACCATCCAATTGGGATATTAGAATAATACCACCTATTTCTATTTTTCCATTTCTTTCGAAAGTGAATATCAAATTTGGATTAAGATATATTGGAAAATTATTTATGGGTATAATTTTTTGATCTTTATGAATAGATTCAAAATTTTGAATATTATTGGGTCTTAAATTTAAGATATCAAATTCCTTAAAGTTATTTAAGATATCGATATTTCTTTGATACATTATTTTATATCGCTGTCTTTCTTCATTTTCTTTCTTCTGAATTACTTTCTCAATTTTAGAATCATAATAGTCTTCATTTTTATCCTTAAAAACGTTTTGAATACAGCTATTGCTTATTGACCAATAATTGCCACCTCCATCTTTTTTACCATCTACTTTTTCTTTTGGCTTTCGTAATTTTAATTTCTGGGCAAAGTTCCTTTTTGATTTGTCAGAAGTTTTTTCTCTGAATTCCACTAATTCTTTTACTGTAATCTTTTCCATAAAATTTATTTGTATTGATTATTAGATAGTTGAGTGGAGATGAATTAAGTTAATTCGTTTCTTAAACGAATATTTTATAAAATTGTAGCCAACTAACTCATTGTATTTAAATATTTATTAGTATTATCCTGTTTTCAGTATTAGTGTATCCTAAATTTAACAAAAAACTTTAAACTTACTTTACGGTTAACCGTAAAATGTATAATTATTAATAGTTATTAAGTGCATTCGTACTGTTATGCGTAAAACTATCTTTTATTTATTCGTATTTTTTAGCCTATCTATTTTTTCACAGCAAGTAATCGGGAGATAGACCAAGTTCAAGTTTCAGAGGGACAACAAGGTTATTAGGAATTTATTGGAGTTGAGAAGTAAGAAGTGGGTGAGAATAAGTAGTGGGGAAGTGTTCAGTAGGTAGGTAGTTAGCTTGGTATATTTTTTAATAGTGAGCTTTGGTACATACTACATTCAGAATATATACACTCCCTTTTCGCTCTTTATAAAGTAATTTGTAATCCCTAACAATTATTCTACGATAGTTTGGGAAGATTTCATCTTGCTGGTACTGGTCAGTAAATACAATTTTTTTGGAAGCTTGAATGATATCTTTTCTCACGATTTTTCTTGCAGCGGGAAGATCTTTATACCTGTAATCTAAAATGCTTGTAAGCGATTCTCTAGCTTGTCTTGTCCAAACTATTTGAATAATTTTGCTTGGCATTAATTCTCCTCTTTTTCAAATTCTTCCGCAGTCATAAAATCTCCCTTTTCTATTTGACTTTCGGCAATGTCTAAAGCGGTTTTATACTCTTGACGGGTCATAGGTGTTCCATCTGGATGGTAGGCCACCACCTCATTTTTAAAATAACCTTCATATAAGGCATCTACCATTTGTAGAAAACGTACATCTACTGTCTTAATAGATTTTTTCCATTTCTCTCTTAATTCTATCGCTTCCATAATCTTAACTTTTATTACAAATATAACAAATCTCTTGAATCCTTTATTCAATGTATACTATGCAACATATTTTATATAAAAACAAGAAACTAAAGATGGAAACTTGGAAAGGTAATGAGAGTGATCATATACAAGCTTTCGCTTGGTTAAGCTACTCAAATTATTTACTTTTATTCGGTATTTACTCAAAGAGAAATAGATATTAGAAATTATTACGCTACACGAATTTGAACTTTTTGATATAGAAAAACAATTTAAAGATACTTTTAAAGAAGATAATTGTATTTCTCAATATTCTGCCAAAAAGTTTTTCTTAGTAAGTTGTCATTAATTTTATTTGAGGATATATCAAGTAATAAATTCAATGGTATTTCAGTATAAAATGAGATACTTAATAAATAAATATTGATAAAAGTATTAACAGTAAGGTTGGTTAGATTGATAAATTGATAAGGGTCTAGGTCTAAATCTATTGAATTAAGAAATTTTTCGAATAAACACGGGTACAATTCCATAGAGCATATCTGTAACGCTTGAGACTAAGAAGCCCTATAAAGATTACGAACAATCACCACAAAAAACTAAGATCAAGATCTTATGCACTTAAGCGTAAGCAAACCTTTTAATATTTCCTTCTATTTTTACTTATAGCTGCGATTCACTTCAGCTTACCCATAAAAATAAAACAAGCTTTCTAAAGCAATATCCATAAATTTCGTAAATTCCCTATTCCTTTTTTAAGAAAAATAAAATAAACTTATTTTACCTTTTGCAACTATAATTTTATAGCCCTTGCAGTACACTACAGGATGGTAGCTTTTGAGTTAACAATTACATTTGAGAAGCTTAAATTGAAACAATAAAATTAAAATGAAAAAAACTTTTCAGTACGTAGACTATCTCTGGGATGAAGCTAAAGCTGCCGAATTGGGTGACGATCAGGTAGCTTTGTTTTTATACCGATCCAATATATTAGGTGCCGATCTAAGAATCACCAATTATGGAGGCGGAAATACCAGTTGTAAAACCATCGAAAAAGATCCGCTTACCAATGAAGAAGTAGAAGTGATGTGGGTAAAAGGTTCCGGTGGGGATATTGGCACACTTACCCGAAAAGGAATAGCCGGTTTATATACAGAGCGCTTAAGAAATCTTAAAAACGTGTACGGTGGACTAGAAGACGAAGACCGAATGGTGGGACTTTTTAATCATTGTATTTACGATTTAGACAGTAAAGCACCTTCCATCGATACGCCACTACACGGTTTATTGCCGTTTAAACATATCGATCACTTACATCCTGATGCCCTGATCGCCGTGGCGGCAGCAAAAGATAGCGAGCAAGTCACCAAAGAGATTTGGGGAGATACGATGGGGTGGGTACCTTGGCAGCGACCCGGTTTCGATTTAGGACTTCAACTGGAAAAATGTTTGAACGAAAATCCCGGTATTCGTGGAATTGTGTTAGGCAGCCACGGTTTATTTACCTGGGGCGATACCTCTTACGAGTGCTACGTCAATAGCTTGGAAGTAATTGAAATGGCTTCCGAATATATTGAAAAGAAAATTAAAGAAAACGGAGAAGTTTTTGGCGGACAAAAAATCGAAGCTTTGCCTGCGGAAGAACGTAAAGAAAAAGCTGCTGAGTTGATGCCACTATTACGCGGATTGGCTTCTTCAGAAAATCAAATGATCGGTCATTTTACCGATAGTGATACCGTTTTACAATACATCAACAGTAATGATCTGGAACGTTTGGCACCTATGGGAACGTCTTGTCCCGATCATTTTCTGCGGACGAAAATTCAGCCGCTCATCTTGACCTTAGACCCGTCAGATGAGGTGATCGATACCGAAGCGACGCTGAAAAAATTAGAGCCTTCCTTTGAACAATACCGCGAAGAATACCTTCAATATTACGAAAATCATAAACACGCCAATAGTCCCGCTATGCGTGATCCTAATCCGGTGATTATTATTTACCCGGGAGTGGGGATGTTTAGCTTTGCCAAAAACAAGCAAACCACGCGTGTTGCAAGTGAATTCTACGTAAATGCGATCAACGTAATGCGAGGAGCAGAAGCAATTAGTGAATATACCTCCTTACCCAGACAAGAAGCCTTTGACATCGAATATTGGTTGTTAGAAGAAGCAAAATTACAACGAATGCCTGCAGAAAAACCACTTTCCCGTAAAGTGGCCATCGTCACCGGTGCAGCCGGCGGAATAGGAAAAGCCATTGCCGATAAATTAGTTGCCGAAGGCGCCAATGTCGTGCTTACTGATATTAGTCAGGAGAATTTAGAAGAAGCTTTAGCGACTTACAAACGTGACGAAGCAGCCATTGCGCTTTGCGATGTCACCAAAGAAGAGTCCATCGAAAAAGCCTACAAAGAAGCAAATTTAGCTTTTGGAGGGGTCGATATCGTAGTCCATTCAGCAGGATTGGCGATTTCTAAATCCTTACCCGATACGACTTTGAAAGATTGGGAGTTATTACAAAATGTATTGGTGAAAGGACAATTCTTGATGGCTCAAAAAGGCGTTGAAATTATGCGTAAACAAGGTTTGGGCGGTGATATTGTAAATATTGCCAGTAAAAACGGACTCGTTTCCGGACCGAACAATGTAGGCTATGGAACGGCAAAAGCTGCGCAACAACATATGACGCGTTTATTAGCTGCAGAATTAGGTGGTGATCATATTCGTGTGAATACCGTAAATCCTGACGGAGTTATTGTGGGAAGTAAAATATGGGAAGGTGATTGGGCGGAAGGCCGTGCCAAAGCACACGGAATTAAAGTCGAAGACCTGCCTGCACATTACGCCAAGAGAAACCTATTAAATGAAATTATCCTACCGGAAGACATCGCCAACGGTGTATTTGCCTGCGTAGGAATCCTCGAAAAAAGCACCGGAAATACCATTAATGTAGATGGTGGTATGGCCAATGCTTTTGTGAGATAGAGTTTTTAATGATGATGAGAGATTAGAGGTGAGACGTAAGGACTCTAGAAGCAAGAACCAAGAAACAAGACAAGCGTCAAAGCGGCGGCTGAGTGATTGCGACGTAGGAGCAATCGTATCGAAGCCAGAGTGTCGCTGAATAAAATAGAAGTTAGAAACTAGAATAGAGGTGATATATTTTAGAGGTTTGATCCTAGAAGTAAGAACCAGGAGCCAAGAGCCAAGAAGTGTCACTTCGAGTGATCCTGACGATAGAAAGGATTGTATCGAGAAGTAGCAACAAAACCTTACAGTTTTCTGAAACCTGTGAGGTTTAATTAAAAAAGTCAAAACTCTAAGTTCTAAAGGCGAAATGCTCTAAAATTTTAAAATAAAACAAGTGCGTCACCCTGAACTTGATTCAGGGTCTCATCAGGAGCCAAAAATACTTGATGAGATAGCCTCGCCGGCAGTCAGGTCCGGGATGACCATAAAAATACTGTCACTTCGATTGATTTTATTGAAGCGATAGCGAAAATAAAATAGTATCGAGAAGTAATGAGAAACGAGGTCTTGATGCTGGACAAGAACTAAGACAAACGTCAAAGCGGCGGCTGAGTGATTGCAACTAAGGAGCAATCGTATCGAAGCCAGAGTGTCTATACGCTAAACAAAAAATAAATCTTTAAAAAGATGAAAATAAATACTGATCAACTATCAGAATTCAATAAAAAGCAAAACGATTCGTTCGAAAATGAAATCGATTACCTAAAAAATAAGTTTGCTAAAAAAGGAATTTCGGTAGCTAACATTATACAAAAATTAGCCGATTTTCAGGTAGCGATTCCCAGTTGGGCTTTAGGTGCCGGCGGTACACGTTTTGGTCGGTTTTCTTATGGCGGCGAACCCGCTTCATTAGAGCAGAAATTAGACGATATCGGAATTTTACATGCGCTTACCAAAACAGCGGGAGCCGTTTCCTTACATATTCCGTGGGATATTCCGGAAGATGTCAATGCGATTAAAGATATTGCTAAAAGTCATCATATCGTTTTTGATGCGATGAATTCCAATACCTTTCAAGATCAACCCGATGCCAAAGAAAGCTATAAGTTCGGTTCGCTGAATAGCATGAATGAAGCTTCCCGCGAATATGCGGTAGCGCATAACAAGGAAGTAATTCGAATCGGAGAGGAATTAGGATCTAAAAGCCTGACCGTTTGGTTAGCCGACGGAGCTAGTTTCCCGGGACAGTTGAATTTTCAAAACGCCTTACAAAACACCGAAAAAAGCCTAAAAGAAATCTACGGCTCTATGCCCGAAGACTGGAAGCTTTTTATTGAATATAAACCTTACGAACCTAATTTTTATAGCACCACCATTCAAGATTGGGGAACCTCCTTCATGTTGGCCAATGCTTGTGGCGATCGTGCGTTTACGTTGGTCGATTTAGGGCATCATTTACCCAATACCAATATCGAGCAAATTGTAGCTACCTTAATGTACAAAGGCAAATTAGGTGGATTCCATTTTAACGATAGCAAATACGGCGATGACGATTTAACCGTAGGTTCCATAAAACCTTATGCGCTATTCTTGATTTTTAATGAATTGGTGTACGGAATGGAAAACAATCCACACAACCCGTATCCCGCTTGGATGATTGATGCAAGTCATAACATTAAAGATCCGCTGGAAGATTTATTACAATCCTTAGAAGCGATTTTAATCGCTTACGCTCAGGCCTTGCTAGTCGATCAAAAAGCCTTAAAACAAGCCCAACTCAATAACGATGTTACCCAATGTCAGGAGATTTTACAAGATGCCTATCGAACCGATGTGCGTTCGTTGGTAAAAGCAGCAAGAGCTAAAAGCGGTGCCGCGGTGAATCCCATGGAAGCCTATCGTGCTTTTGATGTACGTAAAACCCTTATCGAAGCTCGTGGATTAAAAACCGTAGCAACCGGACTTTAGTAAAAGTTAGAAAAGAAAAAACGGCGGCTGAGTGATTGCGATAAAGGAGCAATGTTATCGAAGCCAAAGTGGAATGAAAAAGTAGGGAAGTTAGAATTGAGAAGTTAGAAAATGGAGAATGAACAAGAGCCAAGAAGTGTCACTTCGAGTGATTTTATTGAAGCGATAGCGGAAATAAAATAGTATCGAGAAGTAATGAGAATGAGTTTTTAGAGTCTAGAAACTATAGAATATAGAGAATAAACTCTAGAATCAGGAAACAAGAAACAGTATAAAAGATAATGTTTAAGTGGCCTACCGAAAGCTTATCGTAAAATTTGAAGTGAAGATGCCGTAAAATTTTAGGCTGTTTGAGCGATAGCGAGTTCCTAAAATTTAGGCATCGAACGATAAATTTAGATAAGTGTTCGTAAGCCTTGATTTCCTGCCTGCCGGCAGGCAGGTTTGGTTCGTTTTGTATCAAGACAAAATGAACAGATAGTTTAATTTAGGATGTGATGAGATTCCGTGTCAAGCACGGAATGACGTTAAAAATACTGTCACTTCGAGTGATTTTATTGAAGCGATAGCGGAAATAAAATAGTATCTAGAAGTAATGAGAATAAGTTTTTAGAGTCTAGAAACTAGAATATAGAGAATAAACTCTAGAATCAGGAAACAAGACAATCGTCATCCCGGACCTGCCCGTCCGGCAGGCGGGCTTTTTTCAGGATCTCATCCAGCTGAGAACGTGATGAGAGGAATGAATGACAAAAGAAAAAGTCTAACTTCTAAAAAAGGTCGCGCCAAAAAATAAAACGATTCCCTGGGAAAGTCCACAGGGGTATATGATAATAATTTGGTTTCGAATAGTTTACTATTAAAATAATACGAAACCGTAAACTCTCGATTGTCGAGATGAATAAAAAGAAAGTAACTGCCGTTTTTGATATTGGGAAAACCAACAAGAAATTTTTCCTGTTCGATAAGCATTACCAAGAGGTATTTCGGGATTACACACGTTTACCCCTTACGGTAGATGAAGACGGTTATCCCACCGAAGATATCACGCTCTTACAGCAATGGATCAAAGATACCTTTCATTCGGTTTTGGAAAGTGAGCAGTACGAAGTGAAGTCGATTAACTTTTCAACGTATGGAGCCAGTTTGGTGCATTTAGATCATCACGGCAATGTGTTGACGCCTTTATACAACTACACGAAATCGATTGAGCCGGAAATTACCGATGAGTTTTACGCAAACTATGGCGATGAATTAAAGATTGCTGTAGAAACAGCTTCGCCACAATCGGGAATGTTGAATTCTGGCTTGCAATTATTTTGGTTGAAGAAAAAATACCCGGAGATTTTTAAAAAAATCAGGTACACGCTTCATTTACCACAATATTTGTCATTTTTATTTACCGGAATTCCGGTGAGTGAATACACGTCGATAGGCTGCCATACCAATTTATGGGATTATGAGAAGGAAGATTACCATAATTGGGTATATGAGGAAGGTTTTGATCAGTTATTGGCTCCCATTGTACCCACAGCCAGTAGCATTAATACTTCTTATAAAGGCGAAAAGATAAAAATTGGCGTTGGGATTCACGATAGTTCTTCGGCATTATTACCTTACATTTTGAGTAAAAAGAAGCCCTTTTTACTGCTTTCAACAGGAACTTGGAGTATTTCGCTAAATCCTTTTAATGAAGAAAGTCTAGGCGAAGAAGACATCAAGAATAATTGCTTGAATTACTTGCGTGTAGATGGAAAACGCGTAAAAGCATCCCGCTTTTTTATGGGAAATGAATACCGGATTCAGGTCGAAAAATTAGGCGAATACTATGGGAAAGAATATGGCTATCATCGCGAAGTTCAGTTTGACCAAGATTTGTATTTACGCCTGATTGAAAAACCTTCGATTTATTTCAAATTTGAAGGAATTTCACTAAAACGTAAAGAATTGCATCAAACCGATTTGAAACCTTTTGCCACGTTTGAAGAAGCCTATCATCAATTAATGATCGAGTTGATGGAATTACAAATCCATACCATTCGAAATGCGATTGGAAACTCCCCCATCAACAAAATATATATCGACGGTGGATTTACCGACAACGATGTATTTATGAAATTAATGGCCCATCATTTTAGTGAATTTAAAGTATTATCAACACATTCCCCTTTAGGTTCGGCCTTAGGAGCTGCGATGGTGATTTCCAATAAAAAGGTAGATTCGAAATTTTTAAAAGAAAACTACCGAATGAAGAAGTTAGTTCCACTCTTGCTGACGAAGTAGTTATAAGTAGTGAGAATTGAGCGCTTAGAAAATAGAAATTAGAATATAGACATAGACTAAACAAGAAACAGGAAACAATAACCAAGACAAGCGCCATGCCGGGGCTTGATCCGGGATCTCATCCAGTTAAGAACGTGATGAAATCCTTAACGGCGGCTGAGTGATTGCGACATAGGAGCAATGGTATCGAAGCCAGAGTGGAATGAAAAAGTAGGAAGTTAGAAAATAGAGAATCAACAAGAAACAAAAATTGTCACTTCGAGTGATTTTATTATAGCGATAGCGGAAATAAAATAGTATCGAGAAGTAGTGAGAAACGAGGTCTCGATACAAATTTCAATGATCATTGAAATTCTCTCGACCTAAAAAGAAAGTAGAAACTAGAATATAAAGCTATAACTATAAAACCAAGCTATTAACCGTAAACAGTCAATTAAAACAAAACAATGGCCTTTCCATTTAACACCGAATATCCCTCTATAGAATCGCTTCGGGAGCGTGCCCGAAAGCGTATGCCGCGTTTTGCGTTTGAATACTTAGACGGAGGCTGTAACGAAAACATCAACATAAAAAGAAATACTGATGAAATCAGGGAAATTCAGCTAAAACCCCGATACCTGAAAAATTACAGTAATTCAAGATTAGAAACCGAATTATTCGGACTAAAATACGATGCGCCTTTTGGCATTTCCCCCATCGGATTGCAAGGTTTGATGTGGCCCAACGCTCCGGAAATTTTAGCCAAAGCCTCTTTAAAGCATAACATTCCGTTTATCTTAAGTACGGTAACAACCACCAGTATTGAGCGTGCCAGTGAACTCACCGAAGGTCGCGCTTGGTTTCAGCTTTATCATCCCACGGAAGATTGGTTGCGCGATGATATTTTAAAACGTGCAGAAGCCGCTGAAGTACCGGTGTTGGTGATTTTGTGTGATGTACCCACCTTTGGGTATCGTCCTAAAGAAATTAGAAACGGCTTGGCGATGCCACCGCAAATGAATTTTAGGAATGTATTACAAGTGATGGGAAAACCGGCCTGGGCAATGCAAACTTTAAAGCATGGCGCACCCAATTTTGCCACGATGAAAAAATACATGGATAAGGGCATGAGCATTAAACAGCTAGGCGCTTGGATGAATGCCACTTTTTCCGGTCGGTTAAATGAAGAAAAAATCAAACCATTACGTGATTTATGGAAAGGAAAACTGGTTTTAAAAGGCGTAGTTTCTGATGAAGACGCAGAAGAAGCCATTCGATTAGGTTTCGACGGAATTATCGTTTCCAATCACGGTGGCCGACAATTAGACGCCGGGGAATCGACCATCAAACCACTTTCGCATATCGCTGAAAAATATAAAGACCGCATCACGGTAATGATGGACAGTGGCATACGTTCCGGTCCTGATATCGCTAGGGTAATGAGCAGTGGTGCCGATTTCAGTTTCTTGGGCCGATCGTTTATGTATGGCGTAGGCGCTTTAGGCGAAGAAGGCGGCGATCATACCATTGCGATGCTAAAAATGCAATTACAACAAGTCTTAGAACAGGTTTGCTGTGAGAAAGTAACCGATTTACCGAAGTATCTGGTGAAAGAATAGTTACTAGTAGTTAGGTATTAGAAAATAGACGCTAGATATTAGAACATAGAAACATAGAATCAAGAACCAAGACGTCAAAGCGGCGGCTGAGTGATTGCGACATAGGAGCAATGGTACCGAAGCCAAAGTGGAATGAAAAGGTAGGAAGTTAGAATTGAGAAGTTAGAAAATAGAGAATGAACAAGAATCAAGAAGTGTCACTTCGAGTGATTTTATGGCAGCGTTAGCAGAGATAAAATCGTATCGAGAAGTAATAAGAAACAAGGTCTCGATACAAATTTCAATGATTATTGAAATTCACTCGACCTGACAAGAATTGAGAACATAGAGAATAGACGAGAAATAAGAATCAGGAACCAAGAACCAAGACGTCAAAGCGGTGGCTGAGTGATTGCAACGCAGGAGCAATGGTACCGAAGCCAGAGTGGAATGAAAAGGTAGGAAGTTAGAATTGAGAAGTTAGAAAATAGAGAATGAACAAGAATCAAGAAGTCAAAGCGGCGGCTGAGTGATTGCGACATAGGAGCAATTGTATCGAAGCCAAAGTGATGCTGAATAAATAGAATATAAACCCAAGAATCAGGACAAGCGTCATACTGAACAGGCTGGCTTGATCCGGAATCTCCTCAAGCTGAGAATATAATGAGATTCGGAATTACAACAGAATGAAAAACTCACAACTTCAACTAAAACAATTGAAGTCTTAGGGTAAATAAATAGAAAAAGATTATTATTAGTACCAAAAAGCTTAAATGAAAAACCAATGAGTCAGGCACAAATAGAGCAAGAAGTTATTGAAGCGGAAGTTTCAGGAGAATTTGAACGCGCACGTGTACCGGAATCCAAGTTAAAAAGTTGGAAAAGCTTTTTAGGAATGTACGCCGGGGAACACGCTGCAGGAACTGAATTTGTGATAGGTCCCTTATTCCTTACCACCGGAGTGAGTGCTTTTGACTTAATTATTGGCCTGCTTTTAGGGAATTTAATGGCCGTGTTAAGCTGGCGTTTTTTAACCGCAGAAATCGGAACAAAATTTAGATATACGCTGTATTACCATCTCGAAAAAATCTGCGGAAAGCAATTGGTGACGGGTTATAATCTGGCAAATGGAATATTATTTTGTTTTCTGGCCGGGGCAATGATTACCGTTTCTGCTACAGCTGTTGGCGTTCCTTTTAATATGGAAATGCCAAAGTTAACCGATACCATGCCCAATAGTGCTACTTGGGTGATTATTGTATTGGCGATTGGCGCGGTAATTTCTATCATCGCAGCAAAAGGGTATAGCACGGTGGCAAAAGCTGCCAATTGGATGAGTCCGATTATCGTACTTGCTTTTGTGCTTTGCGGAGTGGTTTCTATAGTCAATTTAGACGTTCATAGTTTTTCTGATTTTTGGAATATCTGGGGAGAAGGAAGTGAACCTTTTCCCGGACAAATAAAATATACGTTCTGGCACGTTTTCCTTTGGTCTTGGTTTGCCAATGCCGCAATG
The DNA here is from genome assembly GCF_902499555.1 of Mesonia oceanica. Classification (GTDB taxonomy): domain Bacteria; phylum Bacteroidota; class Bacteroidia; order Flavobacteriales; family Flavobacteriaceae; genus Mesonia; species Mesonia oceanica. Next base: position 52,914 of record NZ_CABVMM010000006.1, on the reverse strand, counting down.
CATATCGGGATGTCAGATCTTTCGGTGTTTCGATTTGCTAAAAAAGCACGAGCAGGCTGGACCACCGCTGCAGGAATTTATATTGGTCACTACATTGCGTGGATTTCCGCCGCATTATTATACGCGGTGTATTTAAAATCACCGGAAGCCCAGTCAATTTTAGCGGGTGGCGAAGCACCTTCGGTAGCTCCAGGACCTTTAGCCTATAATGCAATTGGCGTCTTCGGGATTATCGCAGTAGTTTTAGCGGGATGGACCACGGCCAACCCCACGATTTACCGAGCCGGATTGGCTTTTCAGGCGATTATTCCAAAAGTTTCTACCGCTTGGGTCACTATTATCGCCGGAACAGTAGCCACTATCGCCGGATTGTTTCCTGCCTTTGCGATGAAATTATTAGGTTTTGTGGCACTCTACGGATTCATTCTAGCACCCATCGGAGCCATTATTGTCTTTGAATACTTCTTCGGTAAGAAATTCGGTATCCAATCCTTCTATGCCGAAAAGTCGGGAACCAAATTTAATCAGGCGGTCTTTTGGGCTTGGGTGATTAGCTTTGGCATCTTCTACTTTATTTCGGTTCAGTTTGATGTATTTTTATCCTTTCTTACCCTTCCCGCTTGGCTTTGCTGTGGATTTTTATATTTGGTTTTTAGTCGGGTAGTGCAGAAGAAAAAGATTACTTAAATTAATCTGCGTTAGGGATAGAACGCTTTGTTTGAGCTCTTTTAAAATTTCTGTTCCTACAGTAATTTTAAAAAGCGAGTAGTGATAGCCCGCCCCCTTGACCATAGGAAAGGGAAACGCCAAAAAAATAATAGTTATAGAACAGGAACGTACAGGATACCCGCTATCTGATTTCCTCTTAAATTTGAGTAGTAAACTTAGATTTTCATAAAGTAAAACTGTCAAGTAAATAGCAGTTTTTGTGTTTGTGCTTGCCATCACTCCATTAGGGTGATGGTTTTTTTATTCAGGTAGGAGCAGGATAGGAATTTTGGTAAATTCAAAGATCTTAGCATAAAACCAATAGACTTGATGAAAAATAGATTTTTAGGGATGTTCATCCTTTGTATACTACTTATTTCCTGTAAAGAAAAAAGCAAGGAAAATCCTCCGAATACTGCTACTTCCACCTCAAAAAACCTTCCACCGGATTGGATTGCTAAAGTAGGAGCGAAAGCTTTTCCCATAAAAGAACAAACCTACTGGGTAAACGATTACGGTGTAAAGAACGATTCTACTAGCTTAAATACCGAAGCCATACAAAAAGCGATTGATGATTGTGCCCAAAAGGGAGGAGGAAGAGTAAGTTTTCAACCGGGAATTTATTTATCGGGTTCCATTTTTGTGAAAGCAGGCGTGCATTTAGAAATCCCTAAGGGCGTAGAAATTCGCGGGAGCGAAAACATAAATGATTATCCTGAAATTGATACTCGTGTGGCCGGAATCGAGATGAAATGGCCGGCCGCCTTAATTAATGTGCGAAACCAAAAAAATGTAAAGATAGATGGGGAAGGTTTAGTTAACGGACAAGGAAAGGTCTTTTGGGATTACTACTGGAATTTGCGCAAAGAATACGAACCTAAAGGCTTACGTTGGATTGTAGATTACGATGCAAAACGCCCTCGAACTTTTTTAATCTCGAATTCGGAAAATGTTTTCTTGGAGCAGTTAAATATTCAGAAAGCCGGTTTTTGGACCATTCAGGTATTGTATTCCAAGTATGTGACGGTAGATGGGGTGACCATTAGAAATAATATTGGAGGACACGGGCCGAGTACCGATGGCGTCGATATCGATTCTTCCAAATGGATTTTAGTGCAAAATTGCGATATTGATTGTAACGACGATAATTTTTGTTTAAAAGCCGGTCGCGATTGGGATGGTCAGCGGGTGAATAAATCTACTGAATATGTGGTGATTCGGGATTGTATTGCCCGAGCAGGTTCCGGACTTTTTACCATTGGAAGCGAAACTGCCGGAGATATTCGTCATGTATATGCTTCTAATATTAAAGGTTTAGGGACTAAAAATGGTTTAAATATAAAATCGGCCATTACCCGAGGCGGAACCGTAGAAGATGTGTATTTAGAAAACATTGAAATGGATAGCGTTCGTACCTTTATTGAAGTTTCGATGAATTGGAACCCGAGCTATAGCTACTCTAAATTACCTGAAGGCTACGATATTGATTCGGTACCCAAACATTGGCGAACACTATTAAAAGAAGTAAAACCCAAGTCGAAGGGAATCCCCACTTTTAAAGATATTTCTCTAAATAATATTGAGGTGCGTGGCGCTAAAAGGGCGATTAATGTGAATGGATTGGAAAATTCTTATATCACCAACTTCCATTTAAAAGATGTGCACATTCAAGCAGCTACCGCGGGACAAATTAATTACAGTAAAAACTGGAACTTAGAAAATGTAAGCCTGCAAACCGACGATAATTCTAAGGTGAAAATAGAGCATTCGCCGGGTGTACAATTACCAGATTCACTATACATTCAATAACCTCAGAAACGCTTTTTTATGCGGAATGTTTTTAGAAACATCAGCTTATGTATGCTTCTTGTTCTCTCTGTGGAACTGGTGGCACAAGAAAATTATTGGCACCAAGAACCTCGGGAAATCCACTACCAACCTAATGGAAACGCTTTTGAGTTGGTTCATGGAAACCGAAAATTTAATCGAGCACTTTATGGGACCAATACAGGTTTTCGGGTTGAAGCCGGGGATTTACCGGAGTTTGCGATGTATATGCCGGGAATGGGCGGTAATTTTCAATTAGGGATTTCTTCTGATAAAAAAAGCAAATGGATTACTGAAGCCAATCATATCAAAACCTCCTACATTCCGGGAAGAATGGAATATAGCATTGAAGATGAAATCTTGCAAGGAGGAAAACTTCACTTACAAATCCTCGCTTTAGCTGATGATGAAGGTTTTATTCTACAAGTAATTCCTGAAAATATCCCTGCGGAAGTTGATTTAATTTGGGTTTATGGTGGCGCCAGCGGAAAGAAATTTCATCGTGATGGTGATATCGGTGCCGACCCGGAATCGGTTTTTTACCTGCAACCCGATTATTGTGAGCATAACGATTTTGAAATCACCAAGAATACCTTTCAGTTAGATTATGCTTGGGATGCTAAAAACAAGGAAACCCGAAAAATGATGACGGGCGTTTTCCCTGATGCTGAAGTAAAATTAGCCGATGTACATCAATTGGAAAATCCACTCAATTTATGGAATTCTACTGCGGAAGAATTACCGGTTTTAGTCGGAAAAATCAATGATTTGAATGCTGAACTTTATTGGGAAATTGGTAACGAGCTTCAAATTAGAAACAAATCACAGAAAGATCTTCAGCAAGATTTTAAAAAAGCTTTTTCAAAAGCAGAAGAATTAGCAAATCGTGTTCAACTTAAAACGCCAGACCCGTATTTAAATACGCTGGGCGGAGCTTTAGCTACCGCTGCCGATGGTATTTGGGAAGCGCCCGCTTATTTGCATGGTTCAGTAGCTTGGCGAATGCATCTCAATGCTTGGCGTGGTGCCTATGTAGCCGATCCTTTAGGTTGGCACGATCGAGCAAAAACGCATTTTTCCAGTTACGCCAATTCACAGGTGTTAGAACCTGAAAGCGGACCGGTAGTTCCCGATACTTCCCGCCATTTTGCCCGACAAAAAGAAAAAATAGGGACTTCCATGTTTAGTCGTGGATATATTTCTCGTCATCCTAATAAAAATACAGTCGCTCATCATTACGATATGAATTTGGTGTTTTTCGATCAGTTATTGAAACATTTTCAGTGGAGTGGTGATGTGGAATACATTAAAGAACTATGGCCGACATTGAAACGTCATCTCGCTTGGGAAAAACGAAATTTTGATACTGACGGCGACGGACTTTATGATGCTTATGCAGCTATTTGGGCGAGCGATGCCTTGCAATATTCCGGTGGGGGAGTGGTCTATACTTCGGCTTATAATTATAGCGCTAACAAAATGGCCGCGAAACTGGCGAGCATTATTGGTGAGAATCCACAAGCTTATGAAGAAGAAGCTGAAAAAATCAAGAATGCTATTCAGCAAGAATTATGGATTCAAGAAAAAGGAATTTTTGCGGAGTATAAAGATTTGTTAGGGGAACAAAACCTGCACGAACAACCGGGAATTTGGAGTGTTTACCATACGATTGATGAAGGTGTCCCTTCAGAAAAACAAGCTTTACAAATGCTGAATTATGTATCGACTGAAATTCCACATATTCCGGTAAAAGCAGAAGGCTTAGATCGAGATTTATCATTGATTTCTACCACCAATTGGCAACCTTATACCTGGTCGGTGAATAATGTAGCACTGGCTGAAAATCTACATATGGCCTTGGCGTATTGGCAAGGCGGTAATACAGAAAAAGCTTACGATTTATGGCAAAGCGCATTGATCGAAAGTATGTATTTGGGTGCTTCTCCCGGCGGTTTTCAGCAGTTGTCGTTTTACGATGCGATTCGTGGGGAACTGTATCGTGATTTTGCCGATCCTATCGGGATGGCCGCTCGAAGTTTAGTAGGAGGTCTATTTGGGATTCAACCGAATGCTTTAGAAAATGAATTAAAAATCACTCCCGGTTTTCCAAAAGAGTGGAAGGAAGCTTCTTTACAACTCCCGAATATTGCTATTGAATTTCAGCAAAACGGGAATTCGAAATTTTATAAAATTCAGCAAGATTTTTCCAAGGAATTAGATTTAAAAATGGAAGTGGGAATTACTTCGGAAAAAATCGAAGAAGTGTTGGTCAATGGAAAATCAATTCCTATCACATGGAAAAAAGTAGCCTACACTTCTCCAAAATTAATTATTGAAGCTCCTTATGCTGAAAATTATGAAGTTGAAATCAAGCAAAGCGGAAATGACCTAGAAAATCCAGAATTACCTTCCAAGATCGCTGCCGAAGAAACTTTACACTTAAAGCTGAATGAAGCTAAAATTGTTGGCATGGATGATCCGCAAAAGATCATTAAGAATTACAATCTCAAATTAGGCGAATTTCAACTCAATAGTTCTTTAGGAAATAAAAGTTTTTTTGTGAAATTGCAACAAGGCGAGCAACGTTGGTGGAAAATGATAGCTATGGAAATCGTACCAAAATTAGAGGTCATCGAGCAACAAATTTCGGGCAATCAATTGCAGCTGAGTCTAAGAAATAATACTTCGGCAAGTATTGCCGGAAAAGTGATGTTGAATTCAGCCAAAAAGAGTGAAAAAAAGATTGAGTTAAAAACTAATTCAGTAACTGAATTTAAAATCCCGATAGCCTATGTAGTTTCAGGAACTAATCACATTCAGCTAGATTCAAAAAGCGAAACTTACGACTTAGATTTTCAAAATTGGGATATCAGAACTTCAACAAAATCAAAATTTGAAACGATTGATTTGAGTTCCATTTTTAACAGTGAAGTCAGCGATATTTTTACCGATCAGTATCAGGAGCCAAGACCTTTACGCCCTAGCTTGCAATTGCCCACTACCGGAATTGGTAACTGGTGTTACCCGTGGATTGCCAAAGAAGTGCATATCGACGATTCAGGATTACGTGAAAAAGCAGGTGAAAACCAACAACTATTGACTCCGCAGGGAATTCCGTTTCAAACGCCTTCCGCAGAAAAACAAGAAAATATTGCTTTCGTATCCAATTGGGAAGTTTATCCAAAACAGCTAGCGATTCCGCTTTACGGGAAAGCTTCCCATGCCTATTTAATGATGGCCGGGAGTACAAACCCCATGCAAAGTAGGTTTGTGAACGGAGAAGTTATTGTCACTTATCAGGACGATTCTACAGAAATTCTAGAACTCAAAAACCCAGAAAATTGGTGGCCAATAGAACAGGATTATTATGTAGACGGTTATGCGTTTACTACCGATGCACCGAAACCACCACGTGTTTATCTGAAAACCGGAGAAATAACGAGGGAATTTGATGATTATTACAACATTCACGGTTATTCGAATAAAGGAATTAACGGGGGAGCTGCCACGATCTTAGACTTGCCGCTGAACCCAAAAAAGAAGTTGAAAAGCCTCATTTTTAAAGCACGAGCTAATGATATAGTGATAGGATTGATGAGCTTAAGCTTAAAACGAAAGTAATGAAACGAAGAACTTTTTTGCAGCAAAGCAGTTTAGCAGCCATGGCGAGTTGCTTGCCTTGGCAATCTATTTTACGGCTTTATAGCGATCCGGAGTTGTCTTCTTTTGAAAAGCGCTTAAGTCCGGTAGGAAGAGCCTTGGAATTTGAAAATCAATATGTGTGGTGCAATAGTCCTATAGAAGGTCCTGATGGAAAAATCCATGTGTTTTATTCTTGCTGGCCCAAGAGCGAGTCGATGAGCGGATGGACTCATGCTTCGGAAATAGCCCATGCAGTAGCCGAAAAACCTGAAGGGCCTTACGAATATGTAGCGACCGTTTTGTCTCCGCGAGGCAAAGGGTTTTGGGATGCCACGACTTGCCATAACCCAAGCATTCATTTTGTAGACGGGAAATATGCGTTGTTTTTTATGGGCAATTCTAATGGGAAATTGGACACTCAGCGTATTGGATTGGCTACGGCTGATTCGCTTTATGGCCCTTGGGAACGACCCGATGAGCCTCTTTTATTTCCCGGGGAAGCAGGAAGTTGGGACGATCACTGCACGACCAATCCTTCTTTTCTAAAATTTCAGGATAAATATTGGTTGTATTACAAATCTTTTGATTCAGAAGGTTATTTGCATCCAAAATTCAGTATTCGAGGAAATCGGAAATACGGATTAGCAGTGGCCGATCGATTGGAAGGTCCCTATCAAAAATATAAAGGCAATCCGGTGATTGATTTTTCAGGTATGGGAAATAACGAACAATGTGAAGATGCTTTTGTCTGGCGTGAGAATGGCAAGTTTAAAATGCTGGCGCGTGATTTAGGAACTTTTGGAATTGATAATGGTTTGTATATGGAATCTGATGACGGCAAGCATTGGAGCAAACCGAAAATAGGTTATCAACCATTGGAAAAATATGTGAGCCAACCTCCTGCACCCAAGCACTTGAATCGCTATGGCAGGGCAGAGCGCCCACAAATTCTATTTCAAAATGGGAAGCCGAGCTATCTATTTACCGCCTCACAAGGTGGGAAATACGAAACTGCTTCTTCTTTTATTTTTAAAATTGATTAGCAAGGAATTATAAAGAGCGTCATCCTGAACCTGACCGTCCGTCCGGCAGGCTTGATTCAGGATCAGATCCTACTGATAATATGATGAGCTACTTAACGGCGGCTGAGTGATTGCGAGGTAGGAGCAATTGTATCGAAGCCAGAGTATTAGGGTATAGAAGTTAGAATATAGACTAAATAATGAGAATCAGGAGACAAAAAGAAGTGTCACTTCGAGTGATTTTATTACAGCGTTAGCGGAAATGAAATCGTATCGAGAAGTAATAAGGAACAAGGTTTCGATATAAATTTAAATAGTGATCGTAAGCCTTGATTTCCTGAGCGTCCGTCCGGCAGGCGGGCTTGATTCAGGATCAGATCCTACTGATAATATGATGAGCTACTTAACGGCGGCTGAGTGATTGCGAGGTAGGAGCAATTGTGTCGAAGCCAGAGTATTAGGATATAGAAATTAGAATATAGACTAAATAATGAGAATCAGGAGACAAAAAAGAAGTGTCACTTCGAGTGATTTTATTACAGCGTTAGCGGAAATGAAATTGTATCGAGAAATAATGAGGAACAAGGTTTCGATATAAATTTTGATTGAACCAATGAAATTCATTTGATCTGAATGCTAGTTAGAGCATAAAATAAGATGCCAGAATTAGGAAAAAAGAAGCAAAACAACCGCCTTTAAGTAGACGAAAAATGATAAAATTCTATAAATGACCCAATACTAAAAACCAATAATAACCCTTACCTTATGAAAAAATACATTTCCTTACTTTGCTTCAGCTTGTTGCTGTTGAGTTGTGCTGAAGAACAGAAAAAAGAAGTGAAATCTTCGCCACAAGAACAATTCTCTAAAATCGACCGTCAAGCGGTTATTGCTAGAAATAACATACAGATTAACCAACTGGATACCCTCGCTTCCTTAAGTGTTGGTAACGGTGCGTTTGCGTTTACCACCGATGTTACCGGATTGCAAACTTTCCCAGATACCTATCAATATGGTGTTCCGCTGGGAACAGAGTCGGAATGGGGTTGGGATTCTTTTCCAAATACTGAAAATTACAAGTTTGAAGAAACCTTGGAAGATTACGATCAATACGGTCGAAAAGTGAGCTATTCGGTACAAAAGAAAGGAGAACGAGCTAGCAAGGCTGTCGATTTCTTTAGATCGAATCCGCATCGCGTACAATTAGGAAATCTAGGATTCGATTTGGTGAAGAAAAATGGAGAAAAAGTACGGCCGGAAGACCTAACCAATATCGAACAGGAACTGAATGTGTGGACAGGAGAAATTACCAGTAGGTTTAAGCTGGAGGGAATTCCGGTAGAAGTCAAAACTGTTTGCGATCAAAAGGAAGATATCATTGGGGTTGAAGTGAATTCTGAATTGATTGAAAACAAGCAGTTAAAAATTAGACTTCGATTTCCTTATCCTACCGGTGGTTGGACCGATTTGGGAACACAGTGGGAAGCTGAACATTTAGATTTCCCAAGTGAAATTTCAGCAAATGAAAAAAATCACGCCATAGTCACACGTCAAATGGATTCGTTAAACTATAAAGTTGGTTTTAACTGGCAAGGAGAAGCAAAATTCAGTAAAAAAGAAGATCAGTATTTTGAGTTAATTCCGCAGCAAAACAAGTTTTCGTTTACCTGTCAGTTCACCAATAAAGCCATCAATAAAGAAACTGATTTTAGTTCTGTAGAAACAAGTAGCAAAAATGGTTGGGAAGAGTTTTGGAAGAGTGGTGGAATTGTTGATTTTTCTGCGTGTACCGATGAACGTGCTCCGGAATTAGAACGTCGCGTGGTTGTATCGCAATACCTCACCAAGTTGCAGTGTACCGGAGAAATTCCACCACAGGAAACCGGGTTAACCTATAATTCTTGGTATGGAAAACCACATTTAGAAATGCACTGGTGGCATGGAGTTCATTTTCCATTATGGGGAAGACCGGAATTGTTAGAAAAAAGCTTGCCTTGGTATAATCGTGTCTTTAAAAAAGCGAAACATCTAGCGGAACGACAAGGTTTTAAAGGAGCAAGATGGCAAAAAATGACCGACCCTTATGGGGATGAAGGGCCATCTTCTGTCGGCGCATTTTTAGTATGGCAACAACCGCATTTTATTACCTATGCCGAATTGATGTATCGTGCCGATTCGACTGCTGCAACTTTAGAAAACTATAAAGAACGTGTCTTTGCTACAGCCGATTTTATGGCTTCGTTTGCGCATCTGAATGAAAATGGTACTTACGATTTAGGTCCGGGCGTCATTCCAGCACAAGAACGTTTCCCGAAAATGAAAACTTTTAATCCCACTTATGAATTGGCGTATTGGAATTGGGCTTTAACCACTGCCTTAGAATGGAAAGAACGTTTAGGCGAAACACCACCGGAAGAATGGAAAAAAGTAGCCGAAAACTTATCGCCGCTTCCCGTTCAGGAAGATTATTATTTAGCTACCCAAAGTGCCACCGACTCCTATACCAATCCTGAATATTTAACCGATCATCCTTCGGTATTGGGTACTTACGGAATGCTTCCAGTAACGCCGATGCTCGATAAGGAAATAATGAACAATACGTTCAATAAGGTTTGGGAGATCTGGACGTGGGAAGATACTTGGGGTTGGGATTTCCCCATGACCGCTATGGCTGCTGCCCGATTGGGAAAACCTGAAAAAGCAATCGATGCGTTATTTATGGATGTACAAACCAATACCTATCTAAAAAACGGACATAATTACCAAGAAGAGCGCTTAACCTTATATATGCCTGGGAATGGCGGTTTATTGACCGCTGTGGCGATGATGTGTGCCGGTTGGGATGAAACTACCAAGAAAAACCCGGGATTCCCTGATAATGGTAAGTGGAATGTAAAATGGGAAGGCTTGAAAAAAATGCCTTAACAGGAATGCACAGGATACATGTATGAATTAGAAAAAGTAATTTTCATTTTTATAGATGAAGTCCTCTTGCACTTGATCTACTGAAAAAGCGATGAGATGCGTAACGGCGGTGGAGTGATCGCAACGAAGGAGCAATTTTGTCAAAGCTAAAGTGGTACTGAGGAAAATAGAAGTTAGAATTAGAAAAAAAGATTCAAGAATCAGGACAAAAGATAAGTGTTCGTAAGCCTTGATTTCCTGCCTGCCGGCAGGCAGGTTTGGTTCGTTTTGTATCAAGACAAAATGAACAGATAGTTTAATTTAGGATGTGTTGAGATTGCTTATCAAGCCTGCCCGTCCGGCAGGCGGGCTTGATCCGGGATCTCATCCTACAGAGAACGTGATGAGATTCCGTGTCAAGCACGGAATGACGATAAAAATACTGTCACTTCGAGTGATTTTATAGCAGCGTTAGCTGAGATAAAATCGTATCGAGAAGTAATGAGAAACAAGGTCTCGATACAAATTTCAATTGTTATTGAAATTCACTCGACCTGACGAAGATGAGAATTTTAAAATTCGACTATTAATTAATAAAATTAAAATGACCAAAAAACTACATACCTATTCATTAGTTACTTTTTTGTTGATATTTTCAGTCTTGACTGCTTGTAAAGAAAAAAATAGTATCAATCAACCAGTAACTTCAGAAGAGGAGAAAGATACTGTTCCTGTTTTAATGACAGGAGAAGGGGAAATGCCCACTACTTGGATTGATAAAACCACCGGTCATCAACTCAAAAAGTTAACTTCCGAAGGAAATAACCGAAGTTTTTATTTTCATAATAATCCTTTTGTCAAAGCTAAAAATGGTAAAGATTGGTTAATGGTTTTTTATAAAAATAGTAAGAAAGGAAATCAGCTCTATTCTATCAATTTAACTACACAAGAGCAAAAAGCCATAACTACTCAACCCGGGAAAAAGCGTGGTGAAATTGTAGGAACTAAATCGAGAAAAGTATTTTATACCTTGAACGATAGTGTTTTTGCAACGCATATTGATACGCAAAAAACCGATTTCATCAAAAAGTTACCGGAAGGAGTAAGCGTTGGGACCAATACGCTAAATGCTTCGGAAGAATTATTGGGTGGCGTCGTAGCTACCGAAGAAGAAGCTGAATTATTCAGAAACAATCCTAAAAAGTCAGACTACTTCAACTTGATTTATGAAGCACATTTGCCTCGGTATTTAATGACCATTAACGTAGAGACCGGGAAATTGACCAAACTATACCGAGAAAATGCTTGGCTCAATCACGAGCAGTTTTCTCCTGTTGATCCTAATTTATTAATGTATTGTCACGAAGGACCTTGGCATAAAGTAAATCGTATTTGGACCTACAATTTAGCTACCGGTGATACTACTTTAATTCATAAAAGAACCGTACATCGCGAAATTGCCGGGCACGAATTTTTTAGTCCGGATGGGCAAACCATCTGGTTCGATTTGCAAATTCCACGAGGAGAAACTTTTTATTTAGCCGGAAAAAACATCCATACAGGAGAAGAAACGCGCTACCAATTAGAGAGAAACGAGTGGTCTATTCATTATAACATTTCACCCGATATGAAAACATTTGCCGGAGATGGAGGCGATAGATCTCAAGTAGCCCATGCCGAAGATGGACAATGGATTTATCATTTTACTCCCAACGGCACTGAGCTGGATTCTGAAAAATTAGTAGATATGAGCAAGCATAACTACGATTTAGAACCCAACGTACATTTTTCACCCGACGGAAAATGGATTATTTTTAGAGCAAATTTTGAGGGTGATACTCAAATTTATGCCGTAAAAATTGAAAAACATAAAGCCTAAGGATGAAAAAATTACTTGTACTTAACTTATTATTGATAGGAAGCATAGCTTTTGCCCAAAGCTCCTTTTCGGGACTTCCTGAGATGAGCAACACCCAAAAACCTTGGACGCGTTGGTGGTGGATGGGAAATGCGGTGGATAAAGAAAATCTACGGGATAATTTAATACAACTAAGTGAAGCCGGAATAGGTGGGGTAGAAATCACTCCGATTTATGGCGTAAAAGGAGAAGAAGAAAATTTTATCGATTATTTGTCGCCTAAATGGATGGAGATGTTGGATTATACGCTCCAAACCGCAGATAGTTTAGGCATGCAGGTAGATATGGTCTTGGGAACGGGTTGGCCGTATGGAGGTCCTCAGGTTTCTCAGGAAGATGCCGCTACCAAATTGATCGTAAGAAAATATGAGCTAAAGAAAAACGAGCGCATCAAAGAGAAAATTCAGCCGAATGAAAAAGAAGCGTATGCGAAGTTAAAATATGTAGTGGCTTACGGTCACCAAGGAACTTACCTCGATTTAACCGATGAGTTGAACGGTGATGAACTGAACTGGAAAGCCAAAAATGAACATTATACCCTTTATGCTATTTTTATAGGAAAAACCGGTCAGCAAGTAAAACGTGCCGCACCGGGTGGCAAAGGATTTACCTTAGACCATTATTCAAAAAAGGCGTTTGAAGATTATGTAAAACCTTTTGATAAGGTGTTGCCGCCATTTAAAAATAGAATTCGAGCTATTTTTAACGATAGTTATGAAGTTTATGACAGTAATTTTACGCCTGAATTTTTTGAGAAATTCGAAGCCTATCGCGGTTACGATCTCAAAAAACATTTGCCGGAACTTTTTAGTCGAATGAATACCGAACTTGCTAATCGCGTAAAAGGAGATTACCGAGAGACTTTATCAGATTTGTTACTAAATGATTTTAATAGACCTTGGACCGATTGGGCGAATGCTTACGGTTTTAAAACCAAACTGCAAGCGCACGGTTCTCCCGGAAATTTAATCGATTTATATGCTTCTGCCGATATTCCGGAATGCGAAACTTTTGGTTCCATGCCGTTTGATATTCCCGGTTTGCGCAGAAAAGCAGAAAATATTAGAAATGGCGATGCCGATCCGGTGATGTTGAAGTTTTCTTCTTCTGCGGGACATATTGCCGGTAGACCTTTAATTTCTTCGGAAAGTTTTACGTGGTTGCGCGATCACTTTAAAACTGCTTTATCACAAACCAAACCTGAAGCGGAAGAATTATTACTCAATGGAGTAAATCACATGTTTTTTCACGGAACCACCTATTCCCCTAAAAGAGCCGCTTGGCCGGGTTGGAAATTTTATGCTTCCGTCAATATGAGTCCGAATAACACCATTTGGGAAGATGCTCCAGAAATGTTTTCCTATTTAGCTCGTTCGCAGCAAATTTTACAAGCCGGAAATCCGGATAACGAAACCTTGGTGTATTGGCCTATTTATGACGTTTATAATCGTCAATTAAAAAATAAATTATTTTTCCAATTTAAAATACATTCCTTGGATGAGTGGTTGCACGGTACTTCTTTTTATGAGGTTAGTACCGATTTAATGAAAAAAGGCTACGGGGTCGATTTTATTTCTGATGCATTTATTGCGGAAGCAAAGGTAAAAAACGGAGCACTTCAATTACCCGGCGGAAGTTTTAAAGCCTTAGTGATACCGGAAGTAAAATACATGCCCCTAGAAACACTGAAAAAATTACTTCAACTTAAAAAAGAAGGAGCAAACATCATTTTTAAAGCTTTACCTCAAGGTGTTCCCGGTTTTAAGGATTTCCGAAGTAAAGAAAGAGAGTTGACGTATTTATTAAAGTCGAATCAAATACAACCGCAACAAAACATAGACGCGGCATTACAAGCAGCTCATGTAAAACCTGAACAGTTGGTAAATAGCGGCTTAAAATATATTCGAAGAGAATTAAACGGAGAAAAAATTTACTTTTTGGTGAATCATACGGCTAAGAAGGTCGATGAATACATTCCTATTCAGCATCAAACCAATCAAGTTACTTTATTTGATGCACTGAGCAATACCAAAGGAAAAGCGAAAATTGAGCAAGAAGGAGAAGTGACCAAGGTTTGGGTTCAGTTGGAACCGGGTGAAAGTGTATTCTTAAAAACCGGTCGTGAAAATGAGGTGAACGATTGGTTATATGTAGAAGAAGAAAAGGAAAGTTTTGAACTCACCGGAAATTGGAAAATCGATTTTTTACGCGGTGGTCCAAAATTACCGGCTTCAGGAGAAATGAAAAACCTAAGCACTTGGACCGATTTAGGAACCGATGCTGAAAATTTCTCCGGAACAGCGAGCTATGAGCTAAAATTTGATGCTCCCATTTCAGATGTAAAACTTTGGAAACTAGATTTAGGGGAAGTGCGAGAAAGTGCTAAAGTATGGCTGAATGGAGAATATGTAGGGAGCAGTTGGTCGATTCCACACCAGTTGATTTTAAAAAACTTAAAAAATAAAAATAATACGTTACGTATGGAAGTGACCAATTTACCGGCAAATAGAATTCGAGCCAAAGAGAATCGGGGAGAAGAATGGAAAATTTTCTATGAAATTAATATGGTGAATAAAGATTATAAAGAATTTGATGCCACTAAATGGGAAGTGACACCTTCTGGTTTAGTGAGTCCTATAAAATTAATTCCGCTTAAAAAGAAATAAATTATATAAAATGAAAAAAGTATATACCACCCTCACTTTATTACTGGTAGCAAGTTTATCGTTTGCACAATCCTCGGTAGATCGAAAACAAGTCTTAGAAGAAATGATGTTGGCTAATCAGTATTTTATGGATAAATGGCCCGACACCGGAAAAACTATTATTACCAATAAAGAGCGGCCTAGTAATATTTGGACACGCGCCGTGTATTATGAAGGCTTGATGGCTTTGCATGAGATTTATCCCAAAGAAGCATTTTATCAATATGCTTTAGATTGGGCAAATTCTCATGATTGGGGATTTAGAGGAGGGAATACTACCAGAAATGCCGATAATTATTGTGCGGCACAAACGTATATTGATTTATATAATTTACAGCCTAATCCTGAAAAGTTAAAGAATACCCGGGCATGTATGCAGAAGTTTTTGCACACTCCCCAGAATGATGATTGGGATTGGATTGATGCCATACAAATGGGAATGCCGGTATTTGCCAAAATGGGCGTGTTAGAAAATGATGAGCGTTATTTTGAAAAGATGTACCAGATGTATATGGCTTCTCGAAATGAAATAGGAGAGAAGGGCTTGTTTAATGAAGCAGACGGACTTTGGTGGAGAGATGCCGACTTTATTCCACCTTATCAAGAGCCGAATGGGGAAGATGCTTATTGGAGCCGTGGAAACGGTTGGGTCATTGGTGCGTTGGCGAAGACCTTAGCAATTATCCCCGAAGACGCTCCACATCGCGATCAATATATCGAAGATTTAAGAGCAATGGCAGCCGCTCTAAAAAAAGTACAACGTAAAGATGGCTTTTGGAATGTAAGCTTGCATGATGAAAAACACTTTGGCGGTAAAGAACTATCGGGAACCGCTTTATTTATCTATGGAATGGCGTACGGTGTAAACAATGGATTGTTAGATCGAGAAGAGTATTTACCGGTCATTTTAAAAGGCTGGAAGGCTATGGTGGAAGAAGGTTTACACGATAATGGCTTTTTAGGCTATTTGCAATCTACCGGAAAAGAGCCGAAAGACGGTCAGCCACTTTCTTATGATAAAATGCCCGACTTTGAAGATTATGGATTAGGCTGCTTTCTATTAGCGGGCAGCGAAATGTATAAATTGAAACACTAGATTTATATGGTTTTAATTTGTATTTGGTGATGAATCCTGCAACTAAACTTGCAGGATTTTTTTTATTCCTCAAAACGCTTTTATCTATGAAATATGTATTTAGTCTGATTTTATTTTGTAAATTAGAGTAATATTAACTTAAAAACATATATTATGAAAAAAGTTATTTTAACCTCTCTAGTTTTATGTTTAAGCTTTTTTGCGTTTGCAACACCAATTGACAATGCGAAGAAATTAAACGATTGTGAAATGAATTTTTTTGTTCCCTATGGAACCATAACAATAGTTAGTGAGACCGCTACTCATTATACACTTAAAGTTACCGGCGACCCTGCTCCAACATTATACATCTTTGTAAATGGAAATAATACAGGGAATACGGTTAACGTAGGTGGAACATTTACCGTACATAAAGGAAGGAACTCCATACTTGTTACCCTTGCTTATCCTATAGGTGATAATTATGGACTTTATGGTGGAGCAGAATTTCCATAAATATTATTTTCCATATCGGAAAACAATTATTGTAAAGAGGCTGTATAAAAAGGGTCAAAAATCGTCATTCTGAATTTAATTCAGAATCTCATCCTGCTAATGATCAATTTAGTAGGAGAACCTGAAACACGTTCAGGTTGACGAAAATCATCTTTTTAGACAGCCTCTTTTTTATACTCCATAAACTTAACTTTAGAAGTTATTATTCTTTCTTTCCTAAAAAATGCTTCTAATATATTATAGAAGTATACTGAAAATGAGCTAGCTAATAGTAAAGGTAAAGGCATCTTAGCTGAATAAAAATGAGCAAAAACATTTCATTAAAATATATCCTAATCTAAAAAACAGGCTTGATTTTAATTGATCCTGCATGATGATCAAACTTAAGCAAATCTTAAGAAGCCTTTCATCGATACTTAAACCATTTTATTGAATATTTGAATTGTAAGAATACTAACTAGGATATACAATGGCTTTTTATGTTTAAATCCGCTTCATTACAAAACAATAACATGTAAAGGATTAGGCCTTAATAGCTAAGAAAATATGTAGATGCTACGGGAGCCAAATGAAAGATAGAAAGTACTTTTGGCCTGGCAACCATGTAAATGTATTGTTTTTTTTAAAGGAATTAAAAAATCTATGACCGGCATCAAGGGGATTTAAAAGTTTTTCAGATATTGAATTAAAAAAACAAATTATGGATAAGTCAAATTCACTAGACGACTATTTAGAAAATCATTATATCAATAGAAGCAATTGGTTAAGAGCAGCAGTGCTTGGTGCTAACGATGGTATTTTGTCTACTGCCAGTCTTTCTATTGGTGTGGCTGCAGCGAATAATTTTAGAGCACCTATTATTTTGGCAACAGTTGCCGGATTAGTGGCAGGTGCTTTATCCATGGCAGCAGGAGAATATGTTTCGGTAAGTTCACAAAACGATATTGAAAATGCCGATATCGATCGTGAAAAACAAGAGCTTAAAGAAATGCCGGAGTTAGAATTGCAACGGCTAGCTGAAATTTATGAAAAACGAGGATTAAAAAAAGAAACAGCTATGCTCGTGGCTAAGGAACTTACAGCTTTTGATGTTCTGGGAACCCATGTAAGAGATGAATTAGGAATTAACGAAATAGTCCATGCTAAACCATTTCAAGCAGCAGGGGCGTCGTTTATATCTTTTAGCGCAGGCGGCCTTTTACCACTATTGGTCACTTTGTTTGCTCCCATAAATTTGATGGAATATTTCTTATATGCCTCTGCCATTTTATTCTTAATCATTTTAGGAATGTTATCCGCAAAAATGGGAGGCTCAACTATTAAAAAAGCTGTTGTTCGTATCACCTTCTGGGGCACAGCAGCGATGGGGTTAACGGCTTTAGTAGGCTACTTGTTTGGCGTGAATTTAGCATAAACCACTAAAGTTAATCTTAAAAAAGCTAGGGAAAAGCCTTAAGGTGATCATTATCATTTTGGAATGTTATATATCAGCGAAATAAAAACTCCGATCTATATGACCGGAGTTTTTATTATTTACAATATTATCACTTCTTATTTTACGATCAATTTTTCTGTGATGGTCTGCTTCCCATTATTAAATTGAACGAAATAAACTCCGGAATGTAGAGAAATATTTATACGATTATTTCCTTTATCGAGCTTTTGAAATTGAACCTGTTTTCCGCTCAAATCAAAAATTTTCAAACTTTCTAATTGCTGAATATTTTCAACCAAAAATTGGTTAGAAGCAGGATTAGGGTAAAAAGTTATCGCTTCCAATTCATTATTATTTACAGCTAGGTTTCCGCAGCCAACAGGATCATAAAGTACTTCACCTAAAGTATTATCATCAGCTTGATGAAAGATCACACTCTCAGCATCTGCTAAGGTGTTTGTTTGCCCTTCAATCCAGCAATTATGCAATGCGGTAATCGTATTTGAAGTATTGTTGTAAAGGGCATAAGTGTTTCCACCATTCCCATTGTTAGCAAAAATATTTCCACCGGGGTTGTCTGAATTATCTCCTAAATTAATCGAGGCTTCACCAATAACGGTAATTCCCCATAAATTCCCTCTAATCTCATTGTTTGTCGCTACAACTTGTTGCGTATTAGACGAAGAGTTTAAAGAAATTCCGCTTCCACCAAGATTAGGACTTCCTTGAGTGTTGTTGTTTTCAATTGTATTATTTCTAATGTAGGCGAATGAATTTCCGCCAACCACTGTAATTCCGTAGCGATTATTACTTATCGTATTATTATCGATAATAGCTCTAATTTCACCACCGGTTAAGTTCGCTACAGCAATACCACCTACTTGGGTCATTGCGGGATCTCCAATAATCGTATTCTGTGTGATTTTCAAAGTATCGATTCCACTAGGACCCATATTAATTTGAGGTCGGTTTTGGTTACTTTGTCCATTTCCTTCTAAATAGTTACCCGTTATAATGGCAGCGACTTCTTGGTTAGCTCCTGAAGCAACTGCAGGTAAATCGTTTTCTAAAAAGGTATTGTTTTCTATAATTGGCGATCCGTAAGAAACAGAAACCACAGCTCCGGTTGCAGCACCACTTACATTATACGCTAAATAGCTATTGGTAAGTGAAAAATTTGGGGTAAGAACACGTAAACCACCTCCGTTTTTGATTACCGTATTGTTAATACTAATTTGAGAATCATTTTCAAATCGTAGTCCTTCATAGGGCGTTAAACTATCGGTAGCCGTAATTACCATTTCTCCACTTGCAGGGTTACTAGTAAAGCTACCATACACTTGAATAAGCACATCTTGATCTACATATAATGAATCTGCAGTGCTGAGGTTGAAGCTATCATTTTCTGAAATAATTAAATCTTCGGTTAATGTATAGCTGCTTCCGTTGAAAATAAGTGGAGATGAATTGGCGTTCAATAAATCTTGAAGGTTCCAATTTACTCCGGTATCAGGAGTCGTAAATTGGGCTTGAGCACCTACTAAGCAAAAAAGGGCTAATAGGCTGAGGCTAAGTTTTTTCATAGTAAATAAATATTGTTTTATTGATTATTGGAATAAATATAAGGGTTTGATATTTAAAATAGAAAAAGCTAGAAATAAAAAAAGCTTCTCGATTTGAGAAGCTTTTTTTGTGCGGGCGGAGAGACTCGAACTCTCACACCTCGCGGCACTAGATCCTAAGTCTAGCGTGTCTACCAATTCCACCACGCCCGCATAATACTTAGCAACAAACTTAGGACGGTTTGCTAAGCGGATGCAAATATAAATAAACATTTTAATATTCAAAGAAAGTAATGATAGAAAATTTCACTTTTTAAAAACTTGTTGGTATCTTGGCATTTCATCAAATTTTGAATATCCATGAACAAAAGCAAAGCTTATATAGAAGAGCATAAAGAACGTTTTTTACAAGAACTTGTAGAACTATTAAAAATACCTTCCATCAGTGCCGATTCAGCTTATAAAAAAGATGTCTTAGCTACGGCAGAAGCCGTCAAGGAAAGTTTGGCAAAAGCCGGATGTGAGCTTACGGAAATTTGTGAAACACCAGGATATCCCGTGGTTTACGGAGAGAAAATAATTGACAAAAATTTACCAACCGTATTAGTGTACGGCCATTATGATGTACAACCACCCGATCCTATTAACTTGTGGGATTCGCCTCCTTTTGAACCGGTCATTAAAAAAACCGAAGCGCATCCTGAAGGGGCTATTTTTGCACGTGGCGCTTGTGACGATAAAGGACAAATGTATATGCATGTGAAAGCTTTAGAATACATGGTAAAGAATGATGATTTACCGTGTAATGTAAAGTTTATGATTGAAGGAGAGGAAGAGGTAGGAAGTGAAAACTTAGGTTGGTTTATTGAACGCAATCATGAAAAGTTGAAAAATGATGTGATTTTAATTTCCGATACGGGAATGATTGCCAAAGATACGCCATCGATCACCACCGGTTTACGCGGATTGAGTTATGTGGAAGTAGAAGTGACGGGCCCTAATCGCGATTTACATTCGGGATTGTATGGTGGTGCAGTAGCCAATCCTATCAATGTGTTGACCAAAATGATTGCTTCCCTTCATGATGAAAATAAACACATTACCATTCCCGGTTTCTATGATAAAGTAGAAGAGCTTACCCAAGAAGAACGAGCGAAAATGGCAGAAGCGCCTTTCAATTTAGAGAACTATAAAAAGGCCTTAGACTTGAATGACGTCTATGGGGAAGAAGGCTATACGACGAATGAAAGAAATTCCATTCGACCAACCTTAGATGTTAACGGAATTTGGGGTGGTTATATTGGAGAAGGAGCGAAGACCGTTATTCCGAGTAAAGCTTATGCGAAAATTTCGATGCGTTTGGTACCTCACCAAGATTGGAAAGAAATTACCGAACTTTTCAAAAACCATTTTGAAAGTATTGCGCCAAGTGGAGTTACCGTAAAAGTAAAACCACATCACGGAGGTCAAGGTTACGTAACGCCTATCGATGGAATTGAATACCAAGCTGCCAGTGATGCTTATAAAGAGGTATTTGGAAAAGAACCCATTCCGCAGCGAAGTGGAGGAAGTATTCCTATTGTTTCTCTATTTGAAAAAGAATTGCAAAGTAAAACCATTTTGATGGGCTTTGGTTTGGATACCGATGCCATCCATTCTCCCAACGAACATTTTGGCGTTTGGAATTACTTAAAAGGAATTGAAACCATTCCGTTCTTTTATAAGCATTTTGCTAAGCTTAAAAAGTAATCACAACCAAAAAACCTCTTCCAACGGAAGAGGTTTTTTTATTTTTCAATTGAAATAATTACTGAATAATCAAATTACTTTTTCTTTTCTTCCTGAAAGGCATCTTTAAACTCAATATCTTCATCTACTTGTCCTTTAAAGGCAGAGATCCAAGCATTTTTAAAGATATTAAAAACCGTAGGCCAGATTTTGGTTTTGGTTTGATTCAAGTCTCCTTCAATAGGTGCTTTGGTGGCTAAGGTATCGGTTCCTTGGTTTTTCAGAATAAATTTAAACACGCCTACAAAACCTTCCCAAAGCGTTTCTAAAAAGCCGTCTTCCTTACCGATTAATTTCGTGTCTTTTAGCAAAGGTTTTACATACCCTTTTAAATAACCATCGGCAATTGCAAATTCGGTATAAACCCCCATCGTACCTTCTTCAAAATCAAGTCCGGCATAATAATTCGTAAAATCATTAAGAGCGGTTACACTAGCTCCTTCCAACGAAAGGGAAACATCCATATCGGGTATTTCTTTAATTAGGTTGATTCTACCGTCAAGATTGAGTTTTCCGTTTCCTATACTCGTTCCGCTGGCAGTCACCGGTGAAGGTAACTTACGTTCGGTTTGCTTTACATTTCTTAGGTTTTGCGCACTTAAACGCAAATCGTTGATGTACAGGTCAATGTTGGGATCTGCTTGTAACTGTACAAACGCCAATTTTCCGTTATAGACTTGAAAATCGTTCACATCGAGTGGAACCAAATCGGTTAAGGCTTTCGTCCAGTCTTCTTTATCTGGTTCTTCTTCAGCAGTTTTTTCCTGATCTTCAAAAACATAAATTACTTCCGGACTTTTCATTTCTATTTCACTTACAATTTTACCCTTGAAGAGTGATTTCCATTCAATAGAAATATCGGTTTCGGGAAAATTTAAAAAAGGGATTTCACTTTCAGCGGTTTTCTTGTTGAGGTAAAGTCCGTTAATCGTATAAGCTCCCGTGATTAGCGATAGGTCGATATCTTCCACTTGCCCATAGTACCCGGGAATATCGGCTAACACTTTATTAACGTAGTTTTTGATGAGTGTGGGCAAGTAAAGTCGAAAAGCAATAAGAAGAACGACAATGGTAATAGGAAGTACGTACCTTTTTTTCTTATATCGTTTTCTGCTTTTGGATTTACTCATAGCTGTTATTTTTAGCTAAATTGTAGGTTTTTTCAATAAAACTAGGTTAATGAAGTCATAAAAACATTCAGGGTGATGAAGTTGAAATCGAGGCTGAATCTAACTTAGAAAATACAAACACGTTTCAATTTACGCTTAGCTGAACATTGGCATCTGTTTTTTAGAGCATTTACTTCTCGATACCATTTTACTCCATAAATTCCTTCAAGCAATTATTTCGAGGAAAGAATAGGCTGAATCTTTTTTGATTCCGTTTATTTTTTAAAATATTATGAAATTCTGTTATTGTTTCATTAATAAGGATTTTGTTATGAATAAATGTGTCTACATTTATTTCAAAACCAAGAAAACTTATTATTAGAAGATGAATGCGGCCGTAAGAGAACAACTTCAGGTTTCCAATTCTATTTTGGAAACGATTGGAGATACCCCATTAGTAAGATTAAAGCATATTCCTGTTAGCGCTACCACAGAAGTTTTTGCGAAACTCGAAAGTTTTAATCCCAGTGGGAGTGTAAAGGATAGAACTTCTTATAATATTCTTCAAAAAGCAATAGCGTCGGGAGATTTAAAAAAGGGAGATACCGTAATTGAGTCTAGTTCAGGCAATATGGCCATTGGTCTTGCGCAAGCTTGCTTGTTATTAGATTTAAAATTAATTGTCGTGGTAGACCCTAAATTAAATAAGGCTACTGAACAGTTATTGCAAACCTATGGTGCTACCATCAAAATGGTGACCGAACCTTTACCGGAAGGAGGATTTCTTGGTGCCCGATTGGCCAAAGTAAAAGAACTTCTTCAAACTACTAAAAATAGTTATTGGAGTAACCAATACGGGAATCTCAATAATCCGCTAACGCATCACCAAACCACTAAAGAAATTTATGAGGCACTAGCGGGAAGCTTGGATTATCTTTTTGTGGCCACCAGTACTTGTGGTACTTTAATGGGATGTGCGAGTTACATAAAAGAACATCATCCTCAAACAAAAATCATTGCCGTAGATGCCGTAGGAAGTGTTCTTTTTGGAGGTGAAGCAGGACCTAGAAATATACCGGGCCATGGGGCCGGCGTAACTTCACAATTTTTAAATGAACATTATATTCACGATTTTATTAAAGTGAATGATCTTGAATGTGCCATGGGGTGTTGGGAGTTGCTCAAAAAGGAGAGTATTTTAGTTGGCGGTTCCTCTGGAGCCATTATTAGTGCTTTTCATAAGTATGAATCTCAATTAGAAGAAGGAGCACGCTGTGCACTTTTATTGAGCGATGGAGGAAATAGGTATTTAGATACTATTTATAACCAAGAATGGTTGCTAAAGCATATTCCCGGAGTTTATGATTCGTTAACTCCCATTGGAGGTTGGAAGGTTCAACCTGTTTCTGAATTTAATGTAGCGATTATTGGTGTCGGTCCCAAAGGTTTATATGGGTTAGAGCGTTTATTGGCTACTATAAAAGAGGCGGAGATTGAAGGGAAAATTCATATTCATCTTTACAATAAGAATCATTTTTTTGGGGCGGGAGATGTGTATAGAACCAACCAGCCTAGTTATTTAAAAATGAATTTTGCTAATGAAAAAATAGACATTCGTCCCACAACAAAACCTGAGCCTATTACCTCCCGATTAAAGAATTATGTAAGTTGGTTGAGTGACTATTTAGAGGAGGAAGAGAGTTCCTTAACAAAAAAAATTTCATCCCGTAGCACTGTTGGTAAATACCTTTCTTATTGTTTTGAAGTTTTAGTAGCTGAAGCTCCTAAAAATGTAAAATTTCATGAGCATACAGAAGAAGTAGTGGCTATTTCTAGAAAAGACGAATTCCTACAGATTGAAACTTCATCTTTTTCGCATAGAAAAGAAATAGTACAGGTGAATCAGTTGCTGTTAACCACAGGACACGCTGGTAATTTAACTCCGGTTTCAGCAAAAGAAAAGAAAAATGCTTCTACTATTGATTTTATATATCCCGTATCTAGAAGATTGTTAACTGTTCACACAAATTCAGTCGTAGCGATAAAAGGAATGGGGTTAACATTTATAGATGCGTGTTTAGCTTTAACGGAAGGAAGAGAAGGAAGTTTTTTAGGAAAAGCTGAAGAAATGCACTATATCAAATCGGGAAACGAGCCTCGACTCATCTATCCTTATTCTAGGTCTGGTGCGCCCATGATTCCAAGAGTAGGAGCAATGCCCAGCTCGCCATCATTGCGTTTTTTTACTGTTGAACATATTCATAAGCTGAAGAAAAACTCATCGTATAAATTCAATTTTGAAGAAGAATTATTACCCTTGATTCAAAAGGAATTTACTTATCGTTACTATAAGTTAGCTTTTAAAAATGCAGGTGAAACGCTAACTGATGCTTTAGCGTTTGAAGAGATGCAGAAAGAAATCGAAACTTTTCATCATAAGCATCCAGCTGAAAAAGGGTTTAATTTTGACGAACTGAAAGATCCTTTTTCAAGCAATGAGAATTATAATTCTTCTACGGTAAGGCAATATTTAGAAGAAACATTGGCACAAGTGTCGTTAGCAAGTAAAAGTCCATTGTTGGCTGCTATTAGTGCCTGGCATGATATTAGTCCGATATTTAATGAACTCTATAGCTTTGGCGGACTTACGGCAAAATCACATCAAGTTTTTGATACCGAGTATGCGCCATTTTTTAACCGCATTAGCTACGGACCGCCGCTAGAAAATATGTATAAGATGTTAGCGCTTTTAAAAGTTGAACTTCTTGATTTTACCTTCGGCAAATCTCCTCAACTAGAACAACTGGCTCATCAAAAATTAGCCATCAGCACTTCATTAAGTAATACCAATCATCAGGTAGAGATCGATTATCATATTGATGCGCGTATTCCTAAAATGAATATGAAAACACAATGTTCCCGACTTTACCAACATCTTTTAAAAAGTGGTTTGGTAAGACCCTTTCAGAATGTAGATGCTGAGAATAGTTATTTTACCGGCGGCATTGATTTAACAGAAAATGGAAATCCGATAGATGAAGAAGGAAAAGTAATTGATAATATCACCGTTTATGGAACTCCTACGGAAGGCGTAACCTTTGATAATGATAGCCTTTCCAGAAGTAGAAATGATTTTGGATCAATCTGGGCGAAGAATGCTGTAAAAGCAATAAATACAACTAATTAAGAATTAAGATTACATGAGTAAAAGTACTTATACAAAAGGAAATCAACAAAAAGGACTTACCCCAATTACATCCGATTGGATGCATAAAATTATGAAAGAACCGGAGTTGGTTCAAGCGCTTTTTGCCACCTATGGTTCTCCGATGAATATTCTAAATCCCAATTCTTTTGCTAAAAATTGCACTGTCTTTAAAGAAGTTTTTCAGCAGCATCAAGTTAAAGCTCAACTGTTTTACGCAAGAAAAGCTAATAAAGCTAAGGCTTTCGTTAAGCGAGCCTTATTAGAAAATATTGGTGTCGATACCGCTAGTGAACGCGAACTTGAACAATCGTTAGCACTTGGGGGTGATGGAGATCATTTAGTGCTTACTTCCGCTATAAAAACAGAAAAACAAATTCGTATGGCACTTCAACATCAAGTGCCTATCATTATTGATAATCATGATGAATGTATACTGATCAATAACTTGGCCCAAGAGCTTGATTGCCAAGCACGCGTAGGTTTCCGATTAAGCGGATTTAGCGTAGATGGCGAAAAACTTTATAGTCGTTTTGGCTTTGATATCGATGAAGTAGAAGACTATTTAATGACGCAAGTAGGAGAAGATAAAAAGTTAAGTAGGTTTAATGTAGAAGGTTTGCATTTTCATTTAGATGGTTATTCCACACATCAAAGAAGCGAAGCTTTGTTACAGTGTATTGAGCTGATAAAAAGACTCAAGAATAAAGGCTTTTCTTTTCGGTTTATAGATATGGGAGGAGGTATTTTAATCAACTATTTAGAAAGTAAAGCAGAATGGTTAGATTTTGATGCAAGGTTGAAAGAAAGTTTAAAGGGTGAAACTTCATCGGTTACTTTCAATAATAATGGACTCGGATATTGGCTTGAAGATGGAATTATAAAAGGAGAGCGAAAAACCTATCCTTATTATAACGAAATAAATAGTGGTGAATTTTTAACTAAAATTCTGGAATATTCAGATAAGGATGAAAACACCATTGCTTCCTTACTTCGAAATCAAAATTTAGAAATTCGTATCGAACCAGGTCGATCTTTGGTGAATCAATCTGGAATCACGATGGCAAAAGTAGTGCATCGTAAACAAGATGCCAAGGGGCAATGGTTGGTTGGTTTAGAAATGAATATGAGCCAAATGATGAGTTCAAGTGCAGATTTTATGTTAGATCCTTACGTGATGTATGCCGATTTAAATGAAGATAAAGCTGATGCTGTAGAGGTTTATTTTACCGGTGCTTATTGTTTAGAACGAGATGTACTATTAAAACGAAAAATAAGTTTACCAAAACTTCCAGAAATCAATGACGTGGTAGTATTTGTAAATACTGCCGGTTATATGATGCATTTTTTTGAAACCCAAGCCCATCTTTTTGAATTGGCAACCAATTTAGTTTATAACGAAAAGTCAGATTCGATTCGATTATCTGACTTTAAAAAAGATGCTGAAAGTTAGGTTTTAAAAATACCCAAAGATAAAATTTTATACTGGACCTCATTTCTTCTTCATCGATGAAGAAGAAATGAGGTTTATTTATAAGTGATAAGGGATTTTACTTTACCGGGTTTGTTTTTATATTTTTCGATTTTTATTTTAAAAGTGGTTCCTTGTTTTTTAGTACTGGTGAGTTCAACTTCACCGCCGTGAGCCTCTGTAACGGCTTTAACTAAACTTAATCCAATCCCCCAGCTTCTTATGCCATCTCCGTTATAAGATTTACTTTGTTCTAAGTAATTAAAAATTTCAGCTTGCTTCTCTTCAGGAATAGGTATACCTTTATTGTGAACAGTGAGATTAAAACTATTCTCAAATTCGTGAACGTTTACTTGTATGGGGTGAGTTTGATCGCCATACTTCACCGCATTGGTGACAAGGTTTTCTAACATTCTTCTTATGGCGGTACCATCAAAAACCCCGATAATACTAGAAGAGTTAGAGGTTAATATGATTTCTGGGGTAAATATCATTTTAGCTTCTTCTATTACCCATTCAATATCTTTATAAATGTTTGCTTTTTCAAAATTCAGTGTGATTCCTTCTCCTGCTTCCACACTAATAGCATCTAGCAAGCCTTCAATAAGTTTTAAGGAGTAATTAAGACTACTGGTAGCCATTTTTTTTGTTTCTTCAATAGTCTCTGGAGAATCTTCGGGATCAAGTAGATCTAAAGCTAAAAAAGCGTAAGATATCGGGTTCCTAATATCATGCGCTAATGTACCTACCAGCTTTTCTTTCATATCATTAATGGCACTCGTAAAAGAACTGGCAGATTTTATCATAGCCATTTCTAACGTGTATTTTAAAATGCTGCTGGTACTTTCATCGTAGACGTTTGCTTCCCTTAAATTATCTGTTAACACACGATATAGTACAAAGTATTCTTTTAAAATTTCAGCAACAGTATAATTTGTAGTGGTCGCTCTATGCCTTCCGTGGTCTAAACTGTTTTTAATGATTTTTTTGTATTCTTCATCATTCTTTGCAGGTTCAAAGTCATTATGTCTTTCCATTATTTCCGCTATATCTTCCAATATGTGCGGAAGTTGATTCCTTAAGGCTAGACTACTGGTTTTCTGGGAAACTTCAATTTCAGAATTAACTTTTTCTTCCCATTTTTTGATGATCTCTTTATTATTTTCTTTTAATAATCGTGCAGCTTTTTGCATCAAGTTTAAATTATATTATAACTGAAGTGCATATACAGGAATATTTCTTTAGGTAAAAAGAAATAGAAAGTATTCTGTTAAGTAAGCTTTGATTTTCTTTTAAACTTATGACTTTTATAATTTTATTTAATTAAGCTATATAGGCAAATCTTAGATAAGTATAATACCTGTATGGCACTTCAAGGTTTTTATTAGTTGAGCACAAATTTGAAAATAAATAGTAATGAATTTTAGCGGTATTTTATAAATATTATCACATATAGGTAGTAAATTACCTATGAAGACTTTATTAAATCTCTGGGAGAGATACCGTATTTATCTTTAAATTTTCGAGAAAAATAACTATGACTGCTCAAGCCTATAGAGTTAACCACCTCACTAATACTATTTTCATTGGTTTGTAAAAGTTCTAATGCTCGCGACAAGCGTAAATCTTGTATATATTCATTTACAGTTTTACCATATACTTTGTGAAAGCAATTTTGTAATTGACGTTCTGTCATACCAGCGATTTCTGCCAATTGCTTATTGGTTTTTCTTTCTTGTAAATTGTGGTTAATTGTATTAGCAATTAAACTAATAGCATCGTATTCTTCAGGTTTTAGCCCTTTATGCCTATTACGAATGATATCTTTTTGATAAGTAGATAAGGTGGAAGCCATCATTTCTAAAACTTTTGCCCCTAAAAAATTTATTCTAGGTAAACCTTTAAGATCACATTCCCATACCGCTTTTACAATCTCGGAAGTAAAAATATTAAAACTTGAAGGTAAAAGATGACCATATAAGATATGAGAATTATGAAATAAGTCGTAGAATAATGGATTGGCATCGTTGATGTTGAATGGTAAACTTTCCGTGTAAATCTCACGATTTACTTCTAAATACGATATTTTATAAGCTACATCCTTTTCAAATCTAAGTGTATGGTCTTCACCTAATCGAGATGAAACAATCGTGTATTGGTGAGGTTTTAGTAGGTGTTTTTTTTTTTCACTTTTTAACCAACTTTCTATAGAGCCTTGAATACACTGAATAATTTTTACTGGATTTATAGTTTGATGTTTGAATGAAATTAGAGTAGTCGAGTTAAATTTACAGGAAAAATTATATAGCGATAAACCACTAGGAAATTGAAAACCATTTATTAATCCTTCACCAACATCCTTAGGGATTAATAGTGAATATTCGCCAAGTGTTTCTTTGTATCCAATTTTCAATTTTTCAGCTAAAGAAGAAAAAATATCTTCTATAGTTTTAAACTTAATATTTAAATGATTCATTGTTCAGGATATTTAATGGCTAGAATCATTAATAAAAAACACTTTTATAATGACTGGAGAATATGACGGGAACTGCAGATGAAAGTTTAATTAATAAAAATAACGAATTTTTATTTCATTTTCCTTAAATCACTACAGATAATACATCATAAAGTGAAGTCTTTTTCAGGCTATGCGTGGTAGATTTTTTAAAATAAAAACGTGTTGAATTTATCGTGTAGAACTAAGTATAAAAAGATCGTCTATATGTTAATTTCCTTTAATCCTATCCCACAATTCTCCCACTAATTTTTTTGCTTCTTGGGTGTTTCTTTCTTTTTCGGTAATGATGACTTCTCCATTTTTCTTCTCTAGTAGAAAGCTGAACGTAAAGTTGTTAGCTGCTGGTGAAAAGCCTAATAAACCAAAGCGTAAATCGTTGAGGTATAAATTTCCATTTTCTTTGGTGATGGTGTACCAGCCTTTGGTAATCTTGATAAGACGTTGTATTTTCTCTTCCTTTTTAAAGTCTCCTAACCATTCATGATGTTTTGGGTAAGCGGTAAACTGAATGGGTTGCGAATCGAATAAGGAATAATGACCGATTAAATAAGCATCTTCTGTAGCTACATTAGCGCTCCATAAAATTGTGTTGAACGGAGAAGGTTTGGTTTCAATTGCTGAATATGGAATGTTTTGTTGCTGAAGGGCATTTTCAAACTTTTGATAGGTAATTCCTTTCAGGATAAGGGTAATCAGCATATAAGCAGAACTAATGATTAGTCCCCAATTATTTAATTTTCTTCGTTGAGGAGAAGTACGTTTTTGCCGCATCGCCAAGATGACAAAGATTAAGAAAGGCAAGGTGTAAAGCGGATCGATAACAAAAATATTCTTATATGCCAAGCGAAGATCCAAAGGCCAGAATAATTGGGTTCCCCAAGTGGTATGGGCATCTAACAACGGATGGGTGAGAAATCCCCAGAAAAACAGCCACGACCAGTTTTTCCAACTTGCTTTCTTTTCCCAGCGCGAGACGAGCCAGCCAAAAATGGGTGCAAAAACTACAGAGAAGACGATAGAATGGGTGAAACCACGATGAATTTCTAAGGCGGTAACCGTATCGGTAAAATGGGACGCAAAAGTATCAAAATCAGGAATGGTACCGGCTATGGCTCCGTAAAGCATCGCTTTATTGCCCACTTTTTTCCCTAATACGGCTTCGCCAACGGCAGCCCCCAAAACGATTTGTGTTAATGAATCCATTTTCTATTATTTTAAATTGAAATCGAAGTTGAAGTTTTGATTTCGTTATCCTGGACCTGTCCGTCCGGCATTCGGGCTTGTTTCAGGATCTCATTACGATTTTTTAATTATAATTTTAAAATTTTGACTTATCATCATTCCTCACTTCATCTGGAGTTATATCATAATTAGCAAGGATAACTTTTAAAAAATTTGAAGCTGAAAAATTTTCATTCACCTCAAAAATTAAAATCTTTCTAACCTCTAACTATCCACAATATTCATTTTACGAAGTAAAAACGACGCATTCATATTTTGGCAAATTCCATCTTTAAATCGATAATCAAAATGCAATTCATCGTTGATGATTTCTGCATCAAAATAATGATTTTTCACTTGCGGCAATTCTTTCGCTACTTCACATAAACTTAAATCATGCGTTGCAATGATTCCGGAGGAGTGGGAGTTGACGAGTTTTTCGACAAATTTTCGAGAGCCAATCGCCTTGTCGGTAGAGTTGGTTCCTTTTAAGATTTCATCGAGAATAATAAAGTATTCGTCATTTTTAATTTCATCCACAATAAACTTTAACCGACTTAATTCTGAATAAAAATACGAGGCTTCATCAGCTAAAGAATCTACCGTTCGCATACTTGTGATGAGTTTAATGGGCGAATATTCACAAGTTTTGGCGCAAACCGGAAGTCCCACGTTGGCCATCATAATTTGTAAAGAAACCGTTCTTAGAAAAGTACTTTTCCCCGCCATATTGGCACCGGTGATAATAAAAAATTCTTCTTTATTGATTTGGTAATCGTTGGTCACCGCATCGGTAGGATTGATTAACGGATGTACGGCTTCAGTAGTTTTTAAAATCACTTGATTTTGCTGAATTTTCGGGAAGGTATATTGCTGATGGTTAAAAGCAAAACCTCCCAAGGAATTATAAGCATCAAAAAAATCGATGACTTCAAACCAATTTTCTACGCGATTGTAATGTTGATTCATCCACTGTTCCAATTCATAAGCTTTCCATAAATCCCAAAGCATAAAACCACTTATGGCTTGCCCAAAAAACAATACGTTTTTACGTTCCAACGCATCGATGGTTTTCGAGAATTCTTTTAGCAATAGGGAAGCTTTTTTCTGTTCATCGTGGATACGGTTTTGTTGTTCTTGATTGAATTCAGCTTCAAAAGTTGCTGTTTCAATAAGTTCTAATAACAAATGATACTGTTGAAAAGTGTTTTGCACTTCCCCTAAATAGTGCGAGAGTTCATTCACTTTTTTGGAAAATCTGCCAATAATTAACCAGCCTATCGCAAACCATCCTGCAAAATACCACCAGTGTATGTAATCTAGCGATAAAGCAATAAGTAAACTTAACGAAACAATAGAAAATACTTGAGGTAGCCATTTAAAAATCGATGGTACGAAAGCCTGATAATCGTTCAGCCAATCTAAAATAATTGACGATTTAATTTTAGCTTTTACCATGTTGGCAATCGCGGTGAATTCTTGTCGAAAATCTATTTTTTCTGCAAGTTCCTGAATGCCCTCTTGCTTTTCTTTAATTTGGTGAATATCATTACTGCTTAGTAAATCGGCTAATTTTTGTTTACCCGAAGCGAGTGCCGTACGGTTGAGGTATTGAAAAAACGAACGGTCGCCAAATAAATCGATATCCTGACTAAATTCGTGTTGCGGATTTACAAATTCTTTTCCGTTAGGAAGGTGATGAAAATCCCGTTGAAGAACTTTGATTTCTGTTTCGTTCAATGCAATAAGCTGTTTCAACTTTTCTTTTTCCTGCTGCAAGTCCGTATGCCTGGAGACTAAAAATAAGAAACCAGCGATTCCTAAAAAGATAAAGAGTAAAACCAGGGAGGTATTTCCGAAAAAGTAATAAACTAAAAAAGCAAAAACTAAGAAAACAGCTAACCGAAGCATACTGGAAGCAAAAAGTTTTTTCTTAATGCTACTTAATGCTGTTTGGTACTGTTCAATTTTATCTTGATAAACCGATAAAGGTGATTTCATGAATTCTCTGTTGAAGTGTATTTACTGCTAAAATACAGAACTTCCCGAAGAATTTATGATTCCATATCCTTTAATTCCTGCTTTTGTTTTTTGGTAAGTTTACTCACCACCAATTCATAACTGTGGGTAATAAAATGTTTGATTTGTTTTTCAGTAAGTTGCGGTCCGTTGATCACTACGGTGTTCCAATGTTTTTTGCTCATATGGTATCCGCCGTAAATTTCTTCGGGATATTTTTCACGAAGTTCAATGGCCTTATCCGGATCGCATTTTAAGTTGATGGCAGCATTTCCCAATTCCCATTTTTCTAGTCCTACTAACGCAAACATTTTTCCCATCACTTTAAACACCAAGGTATCTTCATCAAAAGGAAAATCTTCTGTGACACCTTTATAGCTTAAACAATATTCGCGAAGTTGTAAAATATCCATCGTTAAAAAGTAATATCGGGTAAAGGCACAAAATCTGTTTCTCCGGGAACTTTAGGGAATTCCTGTTTCTCCCATTTTTCCCGTGCTTCCCGAATGGTTTCTTTGGAAGAAGCAACAAAATTCCAATGGATAAAGCGCTCTTCAGGAAAGGTTTCTCCTCCAAAAATATAAACGGTGGTATTGGCTTCCATTTCAAACTCGCACAAAGAAGCATCTTTCGCTACTAAAATTTGTTTAGGTTCGTATTCGTAGCCTTCGTTAAATACTTTTCCTTCTAAAATATACAAAGCACTTTCTCCGAATAAATGTTCACCAATGGCTACTTTTTGGCGTTGGGTACTTTTAATTTCAATAAAATATAAATCGCTATGCACGGGAACAGGAGAAGATTTCCCGAAAGCTCTCCCGGCAATAAGCTTATAATGAAGTCCGTTTTCTTCCCAACTGGGAATATCTTTAGCATCTACGTGCGCAAAGGAAGGTGCTGTTTTTTCTAGTTCTTTAGGGAGTGCTACCCAGATTTGCAGTCCGTGTAAGTTTTTTTCTTGCTCACGAAGCTTTTCCGGAGTTCTTTCTGAATGAACAATCCCTATGCCGGCGGTCATCCAATTGACGGCTCCGGGATTAATCTGTATTTCGGTGCCTAAACTATCTTTATGAATAATGCTGCCTTCAAATAAAAACGTTAAGGTAGAAAGCCCAATATGCGGATGTGGGGGAACATCTAAATTTTCTCCGGCTTTTAAATGTGCCGGCCCCATATGGTCGATAAATGCGAACGGTCCTACCATTCTTTTTTGCCGAAAAGGCAATAAGCGGCCCACCATAAAATTACCAATATCGGCAGCGCGCTCTTCTATAATGAGCTGAAGGTTAGACATCTTTTAAAATTTTGGTTTTGTTTTCTAAACTTAGGTTTTCTTGCTGAATTTCTAAGGCAGAATAATCTAATTTCCAGTTGATGGTTTCTACCAATTTTTCAATAAGTTGAATGGTGTCCATCGCTTGGGAAGAAGCTTCTTTAAGCAAGCCACTGTTGGGAATTTTATCAACGATGTGTTGTTTGGCCTCCCGGTTAATATCGGTTAAATCTGAAGAAGTAAATGGGTTGGCCCAGCCTTCGCGTTTATCGTAATATTTAAAATCGGTTTCGATGGTGAGCAGCTCCGGCTGCGGAAAATTACTGAGGTAGATGGTTTTCTTTTCTACATCAGAATTCATTTTAATTTTGGTTAAATCAAAACCCACATGGGCTTTGGCTTCAATAAGCACCAAGGCTTTTTTGCTTCCTAAAAAAAGATTAAGCCATTTATCTTTTACATTGTGGTAATGATAGATTTCAGAAAAGTCGCCTTCTACCGTAATAAATTTACAAACGGCCCTAATTTTTTCCATTAACACCACCGACTGTTTTTCTTCTTTTCCCTTCCGTTTGGAAGAGTTAAAAAGCGAGTAAATAAAATACGCTGCAATAGCACCGGCGGCTAAACCTATAAAGAGTAATTCCATAGTTAGTTTCCTATTTCTCCCAGATGTGTAAATTTAAACCCTTTTTTTAATTTAAGTCCATAACCCAGCATTCTATCGAAACTGGAATGTGAAAAAAGTACAATTCCTATCATCTGTACGATTTCAGAAGTTAAAAAAATTCCGAGGAAATAAATAGCGATAGCCACAAATTTATGATGAAATAGATTATAACTCATCGCACCAACCTTATTGTTGACGGCATAGCCTAGCATCCCAATATCGGGCGCAAAAAATAAACCGATGAACCACCACCACGATAAATGGAGTTGAGAAAATAGGTAGATGCCGAGGAGGAGCATCGCGAGTTCTTCGAGTTTTAATGAGGTTTTCATTTTGATTAAAAAGTGGTTTAAGTTAGATCATTTACTTTTTTCATTTGAATAATCTATTAGGATGAGATACTGGAAACTACTTCGACAAGCTCAATGTGACCATTCTTTAAAATTTCAATTTCAAAACATCACCGTAACAATTTCCCCTCCTTGGGAGGGATTAGGAGAGTATTTTATAAAGCACCGGTTTGCTTGGTGTTGCATCATTTTTTATAGAAGCAATTTGCAAGTTCAGCAAATAATGGCCGTCTTCAATTTTATTAGAAACATAGATAAGTTCAGTAATCGTAGCATCCAGTCGAGTGTTTTCCGGATAATTCCAAAAAGCACGGTGGGCAAGGAGCAGTCCGTCATCCTTTTCTTTATCTACCGAAGGTAAATCAATCAGTAGGTGTTTAATTCCACATTCCCGAATATAAATAGCTGCTTCTTCCAATACATACGGCCAGTTAGTGTGGCTGTGTTTTTGTTGTCTTTTCTTTTTGGTATTGGGTAAAGTTCTAATCACCAAAGCTTCCGCTTCATTTTTCGCTACATAGCGTTGAAGTTGCTTTTTAGAAATCACGAAATCTTCCCCGTAATTTTCAGGCGCTACAGAAATAACTTTGGCTGTAAAGAAAAACTGCTTTAACGCTTTGTTCACACTGTAAAACTCCTCAGAAATATGACCAACAGATTCCGTATGGGTTCCGTGGGCGTGGGGATTAAATTGAATGTTATTAAAATTTACCGAAGCCCCTTCTGTTACTTTGGCAATCCATTTTCCTTCCTTTACCGGTTCGATGATAGGTTGCTCTAAATACCAAGCAATCGGGTTGTTTTCATCACCGCTTAAGGTGATTGAAATATCGAGTGGTTGCGCTAAATCTACCTTAATGGTTTCTTGATCGAGTTGAATAGTGGTAATCATATGCTTTTTTTGTTCAAGTCCCAATATAACTAATTCAGTAGAAAAGCAAGTAAAACGAATGTAGTCTTAGCGTAAATAAGTTTTTATCACAAAGAGGATGGCGATAAATAAAAGAAATCCCGCTAAGATTAATAAACTGCCTTTGTAGTGTTTTTTATGGAGTTGAATGTCTTTGCGGTAGCTAATGATCATGATGATGACAAAAGCAATCACAAAAAAAACAGCGAACATCCATTGGCCTTGGCTAAACATTTTTTCTATTTTTAGGCAAAATTAATCTATTATTATGAAGAAACGTATCGACGCCGTAAAAGAATTTCATACCGCTTTTGGCTTGGGCTATAAAGAAGAATTAACCGCTAGTTTGGGAGAAGCTAAAAATTTGCTTCGTTTTAACCTGATGAAAGAAGAAAACGAAGAATACCTAGAAGCTGCCAACAATAATGATATGGTAGAAGTGGCCGATGCGCTTGGCGATATGCTATACATTCTCTGTGGGACGATTATCGAACATGGGATGCAACATAAAATAGAAGAGGTGTTTGAAGAAATACAGCGTAGCAATATGAGCAAACTGGGTGCCGATGGAAAACCCATTTACCGCGAAGATGGCAAGGTTTTAAAAGGTCCCAATTATTTTAAACCCGATATTCAACAGATTTTAGAAAAGTAGGGTGTTGCCTACGGCCGGGCTATCCGTTGCAAGTCCGCAGTAAAAGCATAAAAAACCAAAGCCTAGCAAAAGCTTCTTGCGTCGCTCTTGCTAGGCTTGTTTTTTTAGCTGCTTTTGCTTTACGGGCTTTTCACTTCTATCCCTAACACGGGAGGAGTTAGGTGGTAGGTTTTAGGGATTAGGTTTTAGGTGGTAGGTTTTTGGATTTTAGTTTAGTTTTTGTTGTGGTTCCGTTTTTTGGTTTAATAAAACTTATGTGAGATAATATTACCTCCGTTTTTTATAAAATCAGAAATTGATTCCTTGTCAATTTGTAGAGATTCACCAGCACTGTCTGAAATATCTTGATAATAATTTTTGTAGGGTTTAACTCTTTTCCAATAATTTCTGTAGGATTCAAAAAGTTTCTTTTTTTGAGAACAATTTTCACTTCTTATCCACTTTATATATTTAAGGTCATTTCTATTTAATTCGGAGTTAATTCTTTTAACCCATTCTACATTTTTATCGGAAGAATATTCTTTTGAATTCAATATTGATATAACAATTTCATTTTCGATATTGCTTGTTAAAGATACCATTCCAGTTGTCATAGAATCAACATCAGCTGAAAAAACCAAGTGAGGAAAAGTTTTATTGGATTTTAATGATTTGAGCCAAATTATATAGCCTGGGATATTTTCAGTTTTCATCATTCGGTTTTTTTATTCAAAATGAAACATAAAGGCATTTTATAATTGTCAGTTGTGGATTGATTTAAACTAAGATAGTTAAAATTTCAGACTTGTATGTTCAAGGTATTGTGTTCGAAAATATATAATCGATATTGCTGGATATATCTTTTAGTTTATCTTCTTAATTTATCTTTTGCTAAACTTTCAATTCTTTCTGTTGTTTTTATGTAGATTTTATCTAATACTAATTCTAAAATTTCAAAAGCATCTAAAATATCTTTAGTTTCTGATTTATGATTATGACTTCCTTTGTTTCCTATAATTTTTAGAGCTAAAAGTAATTCACATAACTTACGTTTAGTTTTACTATAATGCGCTATTCGTTGGTGAAGATTAGGAATTAATTTCAGTTTACCATTTTTTAATCTTTTTTTTGGTGCTTTTATATCATCTAAGATTAATTCTATTGAAGTTCTAATTTTATTAGCACAAGTATTATTATCATAAAAGTAATGTGCGAAGGCTAAATCTACTTGTTCAATTATTTGTTTGGGTATTAGGGTTGGTAAATCGAACATTCTCAAATTTGGATAAAAGAATTTTGGTTTATTAATGGATACTTCTTTTATATCATATTCCCCATTGGGTAGCTCAATTTCTTCTAATATATTTGTTAAAAGTAATCCATTTACAGAAAGTATAGCATCACATTTATTGCATTTTAAAATCCCACAAAATAAATTATCAATTCCGTATGGATAGCCATATCTTGATAATTCTTTGCCACCTTCCGTTATTTGAGAAATTTTATTTTGACCAATCAAACTGCCAGAAAAACATTTTGGACAAGGAAAAATTCCATTTCGAAATGTTTTATGTTCCCAAATTTTTCTATTCATTTTAATTTTTAGTAAACAGTTTTGTATAAATTTTATTTGGGAATAATTAGATACTAAGTTAACCAAAATTTCTTACTTCATACTTCTGTACCGTTTGAGAAGAAATAGGAATTTACTTGACGAAATTATCGTATAATTCATTGACATTTGTTCTGTGGATAAAGAACAACTTAAAAAGAAAGTCGGTCAGCGTATGGTTGAGTTAAGAACCCAAAAGGGCTGGAGTCAGTCTGATTTGGCCCGTGCTTGCCATAAAGATAGACAAGCCATTGAAAAGTTAGAGAACGGAAAAGTGAACCCAACTATTTATTCGCTGTTGGAAATTGCCCAGGCGTTGGAGGTAGAGTTAAGGGAGTTGGTTTCTTTTTGAGTAGGGGAGGTTGTTCTCCCATTATTTTTGAAACGGTTCTTTATTTTTTGGTAAGTTTAATTACTAACTCATTCAATTCATTTCGTTCAGCATCATCTTTTACAATGTATTCCTTTGATAAATACCCCTTTTTCCAAATTTTAATTTTTGGTTCTAAATCAGGGCACATTCCATAATTATTAGAATTCATAAAAAAATGACCTGAAGAATCAGTTTCAAATATTCTATTGACAGTTATAGAGTCGGATGATTTACTGTAATCATAACTCTTAATATTAAGAAACTCTACCTTAGCACCAATAATTGGTTTTTCAGTCTTTGAATCTACGATATTACCATATACAACAATCCAACAATCACAGGATTGTAAGACTAATATTATCAAAACTGAAATCGTAAACACTTTGTTTTTTACCATAGAGTTTTAAAATTTATATATTTAGTATTTTTATTCTATGAAAGAGAGTGATTATTAGTGAATAACAAATAACAATCCTAAATGAATTCGTAGGTGATCTAATCTGCTATAATTCCGGTTATATATAGTTATTTCAAGTATTATTTTCGATTATAAATTAGTACGTATTTTTCTCTATCAGCAATAGTCATAGATTCATTAGAATAAATCAATATTTTTTTCTGTATAGGTTTTTGGTAATAAAACCCATCTTTTCTTTTCGTGACAATTTCTGCTTTTTTCAAATAAGATAAGTATGGGCTATCAGGTTCAATTTGCAATTCAAGATTTATTTCATTCTTTTCTTTGTCAAAAAACCAAGTCCCGAATGAAGTGTTTAAAGGGTTAAAACTTTTATAAGTTCCATCTTTATTAAAAATATAACTATCGCGATTTACATTTTCTATTACCGTATCTCGACCAAATCTAGTTAGAGGTATTTTGGTTTGCTTTTCTCCGTTTTCATCTTGTAGTTCGATAAATGTCCACTCTCCGATTAAATCGGATTCAGTGATTTTTTGAGAAAAACCAATTTGGAATTTAAGTATAATTAATAATGTGAAAACAATTTTTTTCATATTGTTCTTACAGATTTGTATGACAGTAAATAGTATGTGGTTAAAAATCAAAATAAATTAATTTTTCTAAGAATTAGAAACTTGGGCAAAGATCTCTTAACAAGCAGTTTTATTCTTGAAGCAGTTTTTGTATTTCTGCAGCTAATTTGTCTACGTTTCCTTCTGAATTTCCAATAGAAATATAGTTTATAATTCCATGTTGGTCAATGATGAAACTTTTTGGTATTGCTCCAGTTGCATATTGATTCCAAATTTCTTTTTGGGGATCAATACCCACATTAAAGTCAACTCCGTATTTTTTCATCTTGTCCATTTTCTTCTCAACTTTTTCTTGGCTTTCTCCTATAGCTATTGGGATTAAAACAAAATCTTTATCTTTAAAGGGTTCAATTATTTTTTCTGGAAATTCTGCAAATTCCATAAGGCAAGGAGCGCACCAAGTAGCCCAATAATTTAGGAGAACAACCTTTCCTTTTAACTCTGAAAGATTGATTTTCTGACCGTCAATCATTTGGACTGTAAATTGAGAGGCAGTATCGTTAATATTTAATTTTAATTCGTTATTTCGATTTTTTACTGCGGAAATCTTTTTATTATCTAAAGTTGCTTTCTTTTGACGTTCTGCTTTTTCTTTTTCGGTTAATAAATCTATGATAATTACAAACTCCCTATCTCCAATTTTATCGCCGAATTTTTCTGCAAGTTCATTACGTTTTTCTTCGGTTACACCTTTATTCATTCCTTTAATCAATCCTTGTTGTCCTAATTCTCCAAGTTTTTCTTTAGTTATTACCTGATTGTTGGCAATGATTACGTATTCTGGTTTCTTAATATCTTTTTCTTGCGCCAATAGTGTAAACCCATAAAGTGCGAAGATTAATACAATAAGTTTTTTCATAGTTGTTTTATTAGTTTAAAATTGGATGGAGGCGTTTTTTCAATTATAGGAAGCGTTATGCTTTAGTTTTCGGGTTAAGGTTAAAGGTAACTAAAAGAAGTGAATTTGGAGTAGGCGTATTTTGTTAGCATGCCATAAAGCGCAATTTTCGTGATAGTCTTTTATAGTTATGCTTATTAATTATTCTTTAGTTCTTTACCTGCCAGTAAATTTTTAAAGAAATCAGCTACTTTAGAAGCACCTGTTTTTCCTCCGTCATCGATATTGGATAAAATGACCACGGTATAATGATCATTCATAAAATCCATTAATTCGCAGTGTATTCCATACCATCCACCGCTGTGCCCAATTATAGTTTGATTGTAGCGATTATCAATATCAATTCCATATCCTAAATGTGTATTATAGCCTTTCACTTTAGGTTCTAACATCAAATCTGTTGTTTCTTTCGTTAATAATTTATGGTTTCTTAAAGCTTTTGAGAATTTAAACAAATCTTCCACTGTTGAGTAGTAGAATCCAGCTGGAGAAGCTTTAGTTAAGTAATATTCGTTTTTCTTTAAATTTTTATTTTGACCAAATTGAGAAGTATAACCACTGGCTTTATTTTTTACAATGGAATCCACTTGAATTTCAGAAGTTGATTCCATGTGAGATGGTTTAAGAATATGCTTTCTAATATAATCGTAATAATTTTCGCCGGAAACTTTTTCGATGATTAATCCTAAAACCACGAATCCGCTGCCGCTATAATCATATTTCGTTCCTGGTTTGGATAGTAAAGTGTCATTTGAAAAAAGTGGAATAAAATCGGAGATTTCTTTATAGTCGGTATTTTTGATTTTATCTAAATCAGTAACGTAAAAGTTGTTTAATCCTGATGTATGGGTTAATAGCTGGTGTACTGTTACTGAGTTTCTAACAATTTCGTTAGGGTA
This sequence comes from Mesonia oceanica, assembly GCF_902499555.1. Classification (GTDB taxonomy): domain Bacteria; phylum Bacteroidota; class Bacteroidia; order Flavobacteriales; family Flavobacteriaceae; genus Mesonia; species Mesonia oceanica. The sequence continues at coordinate 11,597 of NZ_CABVMM010000006.1, read as the reverse complement.
ATCTGGTAAATACTTTCCTATTGGTGTGTTAAGATCTATTTTACCTTGCTCATATAGTTGTAAAGCTGCCACAGCGGTAAACATTTTTGTAATGGAAGCGATATTGAATTTAGTATCAATTTTGTTTTTTACATCGTATTCTATACTGGAAAGTCCATAGGCTTTTTGAGCTATAATCGTATCGTTATGTGCTACCAATATGGTCCCTGAAAAATCTGATTTATTTAAGCTATCTAAATAATTCTTAATTTGAGAATTTGTGGTTTGAGAATAGATGGAGATGGTGGTAAAGGTTAAAATTAGTAAAATAAGATGAGGTCTCATATATTTTGAATTTATTAGAATCTAGGTGTTTTATTGTAGAGATAACTTTTCTTACTGAACTAAACTAGCCCATTCGGTCCAAGAACCATCATAGACTGATTTATTATTATTTAGCACCAATTCACTTGCTAGATAAACTATACACGCTGTTACTCCCGACCCACAACTAAAAATTAGTTCTTTAGATTCAGTATTTACTTTTTTAAATATTAACTTGAGTTCACTTTTTTCTTTAAATTTCCCAGCATTTAAAACATATTCAAATGGAATATTTTTGGAATTTGGTATGTTTCCACTTCTTAAATTTTTTCTTGGTTCTTCTTCTTTTCCGCTAAACCTTCCGGGAGTTCGTGCATCAATAAGTAATGAGTTTTTATTATTTAAATTACTTTTTACGTTCTCTATGTCGGAAATCATATTTTTCTGAAAATCAGATTTAAAATTTCCTTTGATATAAACTGGGCTATAATCTTTTTGAATAGGAAAATTTTTATTCATCCATTCAGGAAGACCTCCATTTAAAACAGATACATTTTTATGTCCCATAATTTTGAACATCCACCAAGCTCTGGCACTCGTGTAAATACCAATATCGTCATAAAGAACTACATAACTTGATTTATTTATGCCAATCTTTCTAGCATTAATTTCAAATTGATTCGGATTAGGTAAAGTATTAGGAAATTTTGAGTTTTTTTCGCTAAAATCATTTTTAAGATCAAAATATCTAGCTCCTTTAATCTTTATATTTTGGTATTTAGACTCTATTCCGGCTTTGTTAGATTTAGTACTACAATCTAAGATTATCAAATTTTCATTTTCTAATTCTTCTTTTAATTGTTCTGCACTTATGATTATATGCATTGGTAACGAAATGTAGTTAAGAAATAGTGTAAAGCGGTTTTGTATAATCGTCAGTCACGGATAAATATACAAAGTTTTTTGGTTTAGCCCTGACGATAGCAATTCCGAGTCGATTCAGTTTACACTGAGTAGGGTGGAAGTGTAGTCGAATCTGCTGTAATCTCAGGTACCATTGTTGGCAAGCGTTGTTATATTCCTAAATTCCAACCTAAAATTAATTTTAAAGTATTGGTTTTTACAGTTCCATTAACGTGTTTTGGAACTCCACCGGTATCTATAATTCCGAAATCATCTCTTATTTCAATTGTGATGTCATTTTTCTCATTTAGAGATATATTTGTGCCAATTCCAATAGAGAGTCCGAAATCTAATTTTTTCTGTTCTGTTACTACCTCACTGTCCTCATTAGGATAATCGGGTTTTATTTTATTATTTAGTAAATAATTAAAAAATGGACCACCATTTGCAAAAAAAAATAGAGTTCCCGAACTCATATTTTAATAAAACAGGAATATTTATATATTCATAAATTTCTTTAAAATCTTCTGTCCCAATTTCCTCTGCATTGTAGGTATAATAAGTCAATTCTAGTTTTTTTATTTTTCTTTCGTAATTAATGTTTGCTTTTAATGATAGATTTTGTTTTAAATAATAGTCGAAAGAAATACCTAATAGATATCCAACCTTAAAATTATTATATTTAGCATATTCATTTCCTCTAATATCTGGGTAATTCAATCCTGTGTTTATTCCGATTTTTAATTCATTTTGAGCACTTAATTTGACTGAAAAAATTAATCCAATTACAATCAACAACAATTTTTTTTTGTTCATTTAATTTTAAGGTTTTGAGTGAGTTTCAATGTTTGTCATCATGCAAATAAACACTATTGCGTTTATTTAAAGTTTATCGATTATTCAAATATAAATAATCTAAAAAGAGATTATATTTCTTTTTCATAGAGGTTGTAGGTAGATAAAGATAATTTTTTGATTCTCTCAGCAGCCTCTTTAAATAATTCTAAAACCTTGGTTTTTTCTATTTGTTTAAAATTAAATTCCATTTTTTATTTTAATCTTTCTTTTGGAAAATGCGATGAATAGCCAACTAACGATACTCCAAAATATGCGGTTCGCGGGAGTTGTATTCGTCTAACGAGAAGAGGTTATGGAAACTTTACGAGTTAAAATTTAAATAGATAATAGGTGATAAATAAATATTACTTTTTACATTGTTTTCAGATAATTATATTCTGCGTTTAAGATGTATTGTAACTAAAATGCATTTAAAAAATAAGGTATGATAAAAGCAGATTAAAAAAATTAGCTGTATAACATTTTGGTGGATAATTTTATTTATTCCAATTTCTCTACTCTTTTTTGTAATTCAAGAAACTTGGTTTTTAAGGATTTTAGAGATTCATTTTCTTCTTCAAGTTTTTCAATTTTAGAATTTTGAAATTTTAGTTGCTTTTCTTGCTCAATTGTATAAAGGGTTAATTCCTCTATTTTTTGAAGTAATTTAGCATCCATTTCCCCTAAGAAAATTCCATTTTTCTCTACTTCTTTAGCACTTGGGATATCTTTTAAGTGTCCTTTTTCTTTAATATGGTTTTCTACTTCTACCAATGTTGGTAAATTATAGTTTTTATGGAAAACAAAATCAGACCAAGCTGTTTCCACTTTTACTTCTTTGGCTCTCACTTTTCCATTGACAGCCAATTTCCAACCATTGGGGTCGTATGTCCCAATTCCTACATTTCCGTTTGGAATTGTAAACCTTTTAGCGCCATTTTCTAGACTTATTATGAAATTTGTTAAATCTGAATTAAATCCTACATAAGCTTTTCTAATCCCAGAACTATTTTTCCATTGTGTATATAGCCAGCCATCATCTAAAGTTTGGAAATTCACTATTCCATCTGAGCTAGATTTAACTGTTAAAGTTCCATTAACTACCTGATTTTGAGCATTCATTTTGATAATGATTCCTAATAATAGTGATAGGAATAAAATCTTTGCTTTCATAATAATTCTTAATTAAGAAGATTAGTTATAAAGCAATATAGTAAAAATTTATATATGTAAAGTAGTTAAGGGAAATATGGTGTATTAAATCATACTCTTATATGATAAAATTGTAGTTGAATTCATAGACATGCTGTTTGTGAATGATGAAAATTTGAAAAGAAAGTCAGTCAATTTATGGTTGAGGGAAGGCTTTAATTGCCGTATGCAACAAGCTACTAAAACAAGCTTTTGCCATTGCGAAATCAGGGTTGATTTATGACGATGCTTATAGAAGTAATTTAGTAAAAAACTAACCTAGATTTACTTGTTTTTTACCACAGTACTTTGTTGTACGCCGTTATTATCTTCTTTTCCATACAATGAAACGGATATTCTCTTTCTGGGAAATTGACGCTTATACGTATAAAATAATTTCGTTTCTTGTAGAATTCAATTACTCTCATATTTTGGCTATTAACATCTAATCTTATAGAAGAGTAATTATTCTCTTTTGCAAAACTTTCAGCAAAGTCCATCAATTTTGTGCGTATCCTTTTTTCTGATATTTTGGGTCGATTACAAGTCGATGAATGACTAATACTTTTGAATTATTAAATTCCCATTTAATCGACTCATATTTGGCTTCTTGTTCCTCACTTATGTTTATTGCTCCAATAATTTTTTGATTGCTTTTTAATGTATAAAGAACATTTTTTCTTAAATCATTTTCAATGATTGAGATTGTCGGATAATTATCTGTCCATTGATAAATTCCATTATTTTCTAAATCGATTTTACCATTTAGATAAATTTGATATAATTTTTTTAAAAGCACCAGTTTACTACACTACCAAGTATCAGTACTATTTTTTAAATAGTTTTATTACTTCCGAGGTATTGTTTTCATCTGATATTTGTAAAAAGTAAACCCCAGGTGTAAGGTAGCCAAAATATAATGTTGCATTACCAGAATCAATGTTGCCTTTGCTTATTTTGCTACCTAAAACAGTATAAATTGTATAAGATAAAGCTTTTTTAGTTGTAATGTTTATAATATCGTTAACTGGGTTGGGGTACACGGTTGCTAATGCATTTTTAAATAGCTCAGTACTTAAACTGGTAGCTTCTACTTCAGTGCAATACTCTTCGTTTCCGCAGTCATTGGTTACTGTTAAACAAACATTATAAGTCCCGGGATTGCTATAAGCGTATTCCGGATTTTCTTCTTCGGATGTTTGCCCATCACCAAAGTTCCACGAAATAGTATCATAAGGTGTTGTTCCTGTATAGCTAAATGAAAAGGTACTTCCGTTTTGTGTATCAGGAGTCACTCCAAAAGAGGGTTGTGGCATACTGCAATCACAGTTTTGCGAACCATATTTTGCAATAAAAAAATCCCATCCCTGTGCACCATCTGCCAGAGTAGTATCGCCTATATACAGTAAATTGTCAAATCTGCCACCCATATAATAGCTCCCATAAGTATCGGCAGTTATTGCATTCCCATAATCCCAATAACCAGCATTACCTTCAATATCTATAAGTCCTATAATATTACCATCTTGTTTGTTAAAACGTGCTAAATAAATATCATATCCTTCATTTGTTTCCTGTACCAATTCTAGTTCATCCCATGTTAATATACCAAAGCCTCCTGTTACGGCAACTTCATCAGCTTTTACAGTAATACCATATGCTGATGTTGAGCTATTTATGGTAGAACCATTAGTAGTCCATATAAATTCGCCTTGAGCATTTAATTTAACGATGTATGGAAACCCTCCGTTTGTTGGAGATGTAAAGGTTGTTTCTCCTAAGCTATTTCCATCAAAAGTACTCCCGGATAGGTAAATAGCACCATCACTATCTATACACATATCTGAAATGTCTGCAGAACCTTGTTGTATAGTAGAAACTATTTTCCATAAAAAGTTACCGTCTTCGTTAAAAGCAGCCAAAAACGAGTTGTTATCTACCACCTCACCATTAATATCCATATCTACTATATCTGTATTTATTTTATTACATACAATATAGAAATTGTTGTTGTTTTGGTCTAAAGCCAACTTCATATCTGGAATTGAGTTCATGGGAGAATTTTCTATAGGTTGCATTTCTGATTCGGATGCTGCTATAAAATTACCATCTGTGTCATATTTAAAAATAAAAAGATTATTTCCTTCCAGTGTATTTACAAAAGCCCCATCAGCATAAGTGCCCGGCGGGATGAAACAAAGCCAATAGCTATTACCCTCATCATCTACCTGAAAATCCAGCGATTTACTATTGATTAATGCATCTGTATAGCTTATGTCTTCAGGTTGTGGCATATTCATCCACAATAACTCTCCTTCAGAGCTGTATTTTACAATAAAAAGATTTTGCTTGTTCAGGTCAACTGAAGAAGAAGAGGTGGGAAGTACAATGTCATACCCTGTTTCTCCTCCAAAATAAGCTTCTCCGTTTCTTTTAATTTTCCCTACGGCATAAATGTTTCCTTCGGCATCAACTTGTATGCGTTGTATTTCATCGGTACCGGGTCCGCCTATAACCCTTGACCATCGGTACTCTCCACTACAACTAAAACTTGATATCATATAATCGATACCGCTAAAACCTTCTTTACTTACACCGGCTACCTGCAAACCGTTTACCCCTACATTCGAAAGGCTATATACATTACCATCATAATCGGTAACCATACATTTAACGGTTTCACTATTAGCGTTATCTGAATCAAAACTCCCTCCGCTAATAGCCCATTGCCAAGATTGGGCATTACTTATAGTGGTTATAAGGAATAAACTTAAAGCTAATTTTAAAAAATATTTTTTTTTCATACGCTTGAATTTTAAAACTTGAGGTAAATATAATGTATTCCACCTGCGTTGATAAAAAGTTCGTCTACATTAATTTCAGTACATACCACTTCTTCAAATAAGTCATTATCATTGCCTGATACTGGTTCAGTTATAGCTATTGGTAAGCCTGACTTCATAGTCAATTTTACAATTAAAACAACTATAAACAAAAAACTCCTACCTAAGTAAAAGTATTTTATTCTGTATGATATATTAAACTAACTTCTTCTAATATAATAAGAGCTAATAATAGCTGAGTTCAATTCGTAATACAACACGGCATCAATTTTTTAGTAAAGCGGCAGTATGGTAAAGTTAAAGGAATGTCTCCAGACAGATCCAAAACTCATGTTAGACTTGAAAGTGGAGGCATTTTAAGTGTCGATAGAAAAACAGTAGGTCAAACAAAAATGACTGAACTGATTTAAATAAGAAAAATCTAATACAAAACTATGATTCGGTGTAAACTGATATATAGTTACCATAATTTAATAAAACGTCTGCATTGGACCATCTATTATAACCCATTCGTCAATCCCCTTTGCAGCATTTTTTAAATCGTCTTTAGGCATAAAACCAATGGAAGCTAAATAAGTTCTATCTTTTGCAATCAATTTACATTTGTTGTCTTTTTTAGCCTCAATGGCTTGAAGCTGATTGTAATATTTTGCTGTAGTTAACCCAGGAAGAGTATTGTTAACTTGACTTGGTGACATTGATGTTGTACAAGAAGAAAGACATAGAATCAAAATTATCGTGCTAAAAAATATGTGTTTCATGTTAATCATATTTTTAAATTGTAGATAATGTATTTACTTTTAGCTAGATATGTGTTTTAGGAACCAATTTAGCAAATAAAAACTGAACCTGCCAGCCGGCAGGCTGGTAGAAAATCCGCGAGGATTTTCAGAAGTAGGTGAGAACAAGCAATTACTTATAGCCAGTGTTGTAGCACGTTTTTATTTTTGTTATCCAGTTATTTTTGTTTTCAATAATATCACTCGGTAATTCATTAATTTCGTTCTGTTCAATTTTCTCTAAACAAGCAGATAATATTGTTTTAGTTCCACTAATTTGTAGAATTTCATTTTGGTCTGGTTTTCCAAATTCCAATGTTATAAACGACGACCAAATTCCAACACGATATTGATATTCGATTATAAATTCAGCGAAACTTTGGAGTCCAATATCTTGTATTATTTCTTTTCCAAGTTCAATAATTGCTTTGTACTCGTCAGAGTCAGATTTACTAAAGTCAAAAGGATGAATTCCTAGTGAATAAAGGTTTTTACATCCGAATAGAAAATCAGTCATTTTGGTGGCCATCTACAATTGTAATTTTATCTACAGTTCCATCATAAAGATTGAAAACAATATATGGTCCGTTTTCAATTTTTATTGTAAACGAATCTTTGTCAATTCCATTTTGCGCTTTCCAATTCAGTTGCAAGTGATTGACAAAGCTGATTATTTTATGAATTTTACTTTTAGATTTGATTTTAAAATTTTCAAAAAGAGAAATATCATATTTTTTATATTCTAAATTGGGAAACTCAAATGGCTTTTCAATCAGTTTAAATTCTATTGCCATTTCATTAATTATGTCATCAGTAAATCCATAGCGATATTCTCCGTAATGTATATAACCGTAATTTTTTTCTCCGCTAACATTTGTTGGCTTTCCCAAAATCGAATATAGTTCGTCGATTTTCATTCCCATTTTTATTCCATTCAGAGTTTTTCCTCCTTTTAAAAATTCAATCATATTTCATTATGCGATTTTTTTTTTCAAATGTGCTACAACGTTTTTGCATATGGTTTGTTGCGTGGTTTAAGCAACTAATTTAGTAAATACAAACCGAACCTGCCTGCCAGCAGTCAGGGATAGCAAATTTGCGAGGACTTTCCGAGAGGAAAGTCAGAAGCAATGAACTATAGCCGGTGTTGTACAACGTTTTTTATTTTATTATTTGTCCGATTAAGTCCGTGTCGATTTTCTCGGTGTTTAATTTTATATATCGATAGGATTTGACTTTTGAATTTTCAAGTTCTAAAATCAAAACTTTGTTTTTGTTCGAGTAGGCAATTCCATTGTCAAAAGTCAGATAGTCATTTCCAAATTCAGATTCCAATTCCGTTTTAGTTAGTCCAACAAGATTTGCTTTGCCTAAATCGGAATCTTTATTAAAAACTCTCAATTCTATTAGGGTTTCAGTTTGGTCATCGTATTTATGTTTATTTTCTCCGTGTTTGAAAACTATGATTTGGTCTATTTTTCTTGGGTTGTCAAATTTTTCGGCTGGGTAATAATAAACATAGAAAATAGAGTCTTTTGTTTTTGGATTGAAATAGAATTCAGTTCCGTTAGTTACACTTGTCGTAACATTTCTACTTTTCTTTTCCTTAAAATTTTGTAACTCAATTGGGTTTTTAAGAAAAGAAGTCAGATTTTGATTTTTCAGATACTTTTCTTTTTCAGCCTTATCTGGTTCAGGAAGCAACTCAAATCTGTCTGATTTCGGTTCATTGGGTTTTCTTTCAGTTACATCTTTGCAACTTAATAAAGCGAGAAATAATATCGTTAAAATTGTAATTTTCATTTTATGGGTAAATGTTGTATAACGTCTCCTGCTATGGGTATTTGCATGGTTTAGCACTAAACTTTACAAGCCTGCCTACCGGTAGGCAGGTACACACCAAACTGAAAATCCGCGAGGATTTTCAGAAGCAGGCGAGAATAAGCAATTACTTATAGCCAATGTTAGCTTTTCGTTTTTATACGTTTTACAATGTCGTATTTTTCAAATTTTTCTTTAACAACCAAACTATTATTCTCCAAATAATAAAACATTGATTGAAGATATAAATCAACTTTTTTAAGGTAATCGGAATTCAAACGATTCTTGTTTTCTGCATTTTCTAGATAGTCAAGACATCTTTTCAAGAAAATAAAAACTCCATCAAAATCTCTTCCTTGAAAAAGGAAAATAGAATGATTTACATAAGTCACTAAATAATATTCTGGTATATTTCTTCTAAAATATCGTTTTGGAACAGTTTTATTAAATACCTTAATCCAATAGTTAATGTCAAATTCAATTTTTCTTTTAGTGTTTAACTGCTTGAATTCATCTAATTTTTCAAAGAATAAGTCAAAAGCCTTTTCTTCATCATTTCCACACTTTTCAAGTAATAATTCGTGAAATCTTGGTCCAGAAGATAGTGGAATATTAGGCTGTCCACTCAACCACCACTTAAACTCATTAAAATCAGGGTCTCCGTCATTATATATTTGTTCTCCACTATAATTTTTATTAGCATAAACCCAGTATCCCCAAAGATAATTTTCTAAAGCTGTGATTGATTTAGAGGTAAGAGCAATAAGAGGACGAATCCTTATATGTTCAAGGTTTTCGTAAATCTTATATCCATTGATAATTTTTATTTCTTCGCTCATCTTAAATGAAAGCTAACGTTTTTTTATATATATTGTAGGCATTAGTACTTTTTCTGTTCAATTTGGTATTCAAAAAGTTGATATTGTTTTCCTTGATGATCGTAAACTATCTCCTTAATTAGTTGATTTTCTTTATTGTAATAATATTCGATAGTATTATTGTTGACACTAAAATCAACATTATCATCGAGCGGGTATTGATTGCTTTCAAGAGTTTTTTTTGAAAGGTTACCATTTTCATATTGATAAGATTCTATAAAATACACACTATCCTTTATTCTTTCAATTTGTTTTATTCGGCCATCATCATCATAAGAATATTTTCCAAAAAGAAGAGTGTCGGTTTTGTTTATTTTAAATTCTTTATCAATCTTTCCATTTTTATAGGTATATGTTTTCATAAAATATTAGAATTTCTAATAAGTTCTTTGATAAGTCGATTCTGAGAATCATAGAATCTATTTTGGAGTACGTTTGCTGTATCTATATCAGCAAGTGAATCAAGCGTTCTCAAAGAACCAATCGGATTCTTATTCTCATCATACTTGATAAACTCCCAAATTCCAGCATTACAATTATGAAACCTGCAATGATTTATCTTGATTAATTGACCTTCAGTATTGTAAAAATATTGCGCGTGAAATTCGCCCCACATTTCTTCAATCAATTTTTCTTCCTTGTAAAACTCTAATTCAATTAAACGAACATTATCATCGTAAGAAACCTTTTTTTCAATGCTATAATCATATTCTATTTTATCTTTATAGTGGTTGACACTTTCCGGATTAAGTAAAATACTTTGATCTTGATTACAGCTAATTGTAGTCAGGATTAAAATCAGAAGTAAATATGATTTTTGCAAAGGGTTTAGTATTAATGACCGCTGTTTTGTGTATGTCTCGTAGCTTGCAAATTAGCGATTACTTTTCGGTTGAGCACGAGCCGAATTTTTAAATTTTCTTATTACTTTTTCTTTTCAATAAGCCAAATTAAAAAATTTGGCGGAATTCGCAAATATACCTGAACTTCTGATTAGGCAACTAATTAGTTGTGAGATGTATACGGTGTTAGCAATAGGTTTTTATTCCGAACAGTAATATTCATTACCATTTTTATCAATATAACCTTGTTTATTATCTTGTTTCTCAAAAAATGCTAGGTTTTGTTCAAATTCTCCCAGTTCTTTGTACTTAGGCTTTTTTGAGATTTTATAATAAAATTTTAAATCATTTTTGGTTAGCCTAACTAATCCTCCAATTACTTCTATATTGTCATAAAATTTTACTTTTCCGTTTTCTAAAATTCCTTTTCTACCATTTTTAATAATGATAGGAGTTGTAGATAAGCCTGATAATCCATTGATCATATTGCGATTATCTGAAAAATAAATATTGTCAATTTCATTTTTTTTAATTGAGTCAATTTTTTTACTAATGATTTTTTTCTCAAAGTCAATTATTTCCATAGTATCCTTTTTAATAAAAAAATATCCATTTTTTTCAGTTATTTCATATTTGGGAGTAAAGTCGGTGGTAAATCCACAAATTACTAGAGGTTCAAATTTAATTTCTTCAAGTAAAGAGTTATAGTATTTAATTTCGCAATTTCCTGTCAAAACCTGAAATCTCACACCTGAAATAACCTTAGCAAATTTAAGATTGTTTATTCTAATTGAGTTTCCATTTTCTGGTTGATAATCTAAACTATAACTTTTGGCTTCTTTGTCAAATAATATTTCTACGCCGTAATATTCTCTTACAACTTCATATCTGCCATTTTGGGAATACAAAACCGATGACAATAAAAATAATATGTATATGAATTTGTTTTTCATTTTAACTTGTTGCTAGCGGTCTCGTATAATCGTCAGTTACGGTTTAAATTAGCGATTATTTTTCTGTTTAGCAATTCCGAGTGGATTGCTTCGCCAGTTCGCATTTCGTGCTCGTGCCGGACGTAGTCAAATCCTCCGTAATTGCGGTTAGCATCTATGTAAAAGCAGCAGATCCAGTATCTTTAAAGTTCACCAAAACAATAAGACCTGCCCGCTCGGCAGGCGGGTATAAAAACTGTACCCACTG
>NZ_CABVMM010000005.1 GCF_902499555.1 Mesonia oceanica | reverse complement strand
AAAATTTTCAGTTTAAAGGGTTCTGAATACCGTCTGATTACTTTGTCGTTTTTGTACATAATGTTTAAAATTATGTAGCCTTTATTCAGGACGGGTCAAAATGTTTGCCAACGAGTTTGTATATGGTTTGTTGCGTGGTTAAGCAACTAATTTAACAAATAAAAACTGAATAGAAAGTCTGCGAGGACTTTCGTAAGTAGGAGAGAAGCCAGCAATAAATTATATACGGCGTTAGCAAACGTACTACCACCATTCGGCGTATAAATCTGTTGTTTCAATAATATTTCCTGACTTCGTTAAATTACAGGATTGACATAGTAATTGAATATTCGTAGGGTCATTTACTCCAAATAAATTGAGAGGGACTATGTGGTCATAATTTTGTCTTCTGTCAGTAGAAAGTATGCCAGACAAATCTGTAGAGCATTTAATACACCTACCTTTATCCCTAGAATAAACTGCTTTTTTTACCCATTGTGGAATATTTTTTCGGGCAATTTTACCTTTTTCTGTTAAAACACTTTCTTCATATAAAGTGTCAGAAACTGTTTCCGCTATTTTTTCATTAAACTTTAATAGTAGACTTCTATTATTGAATAAAAGATAAAAAACATTATCAGCTATAATATTAAACAATTTTCTAAAATCGTTTTCTTTATTAATCCATATTTCAGTGAATTTGTCATTATACAAATCTAGTTCATAATCGTCCAGTTTTTCTAAATTTTTGAATGGATTTTTAGAAGGAACAAACTCGAGAAAAAGTTCATAAAAACTTTCAATGTGATGAGTGTAATCTCCTCCATATTTTCTTATATCTCGATTGTAATCATTCCAAAGTGTTGTTTCTATATAGTGATGAAGTAATGTTTTTCTATTAAAATTTAAACTTCTTTTTATAAAAATATCTTCATCATAATTCCACAATCCAATTTCACTTTGAATGTTTCCATCAATATGACTTGCAAAGGAATAAGTATGATTTAGATTTTGTTCAGTCATTTGAATGCAGGTTTGTGATTTTCGTTTCTAAAGCAATCTTCTTAATCTTGGATTTGATTTAAAATATCAATACTCGCATCAATTATTGTAATTATTTGTTGTTGGGTTTCTGAAGTCCAAACACTTTCCTCAAGTTCCACTAGAGCATCCTTATGTTCGCCTTCAGAATTATCAACAATTAATTTAGATAACACTTTAGATAATGCTTTTTTTCCATTTAAAGTTGGTTCAGGTACAAAACTGTTGTAAACATCTTGCGCGGCAATTCCAAAAGGGTCGCCATATTTGCCGCAGTTATCAAAAGCTGCTCTTGCTAATCCTTCATAGCGAAATGCTGGGTCGTGGTGGTCTGTATGTATCATAATTTTGTTTTTTTTTATGTTTGCTAACATGCGAATAAACGCAATTGCGTTTATTTACCATGTATCGATGATCTAAATATAAGATTTTTTATTTTTATACTTGCGGGTTAGCTAAAGGCTTATAAATTTCGGTGGTTTAGTGGGGTAAAAGCTATAGGACATCTTAAATCTACTCCATTTAACAAGAGACGATTGGCAAAACTATACCGAAACAAAAGTATAGTAAGCGTTTATTATACGTATATTCAATAGCTGTCAAAAATAATTAAAACAAACTTTGCCATTGCCAAATCTGGATGAATATATGATGATGCTTATAGCAATACTTTAGTAAAATGTTAATGAGTTTTTACTTGTTTTTACTACAGTACTTTGTTAGCTACTGTTTTTTTCTTTTGATTTTTCAGTTAGGAATTTAGTTAGCTTTAATAATTCAAATTGCTCATATTTAATTGGTCCCAAAATATCTTTCGCAAATTTTTCTGTTTCCTTTTCATTCCATTTAGAGATTGCTTGATAAGAACTTTTATCCAATACATTTAATCTTTCCAGAATAGCTTTTCCAACATAATTATCAAATTCATATCTAAATTCAGAAATTCCAGCGTTATTATTCCGCTTCTTAATTTCAGAAAAACGAGCTTCAAATTTTAATTCTATTTTTTTTAGAATTGAATTTCCAATTGGACTATTTGCGAATTGATTTGATTCAAACAAGTTCAGATTTCCATAGTTGACTTTATTCAGAAGTTTATTTATAAAAAGCAGTTCAATCTCATTAAATTCGTTCATCTTGTATTCTGATTTTAACTTGAGGCTAACGTACGTATGACAAAACAAGTGGTGTGATATGCATTTTAGTTATACTACTAATCTAATTATTTTTTTCTTTTAAAAGTTATTGTTGTGATTAGGTGCTCAGCAAGACTTACTGCTTCTATCCTTCTCTAAAAATACCTAAAAATCTCTAAAACGTATTAGGATTTGACTTAAAATGATTTTGGGAAGTGTTCTGTTTTATAGTGCAACTCTCCTACTTTATATAGTAAAACCAACAATTAAAACGTTTTTATCAAAAAAAAGCATTTTTTTTTAGCAATCACTTTTATTATTAACATTTTTAATCTACTTTTATTTAAAATTAATGCAATTAATGCGTTAGTTTAAATTGAAGTCAACTACAACCTATCTTCCCCACACTGTCGTAGTTTTTAAAAATTGGTACAACGTATTCGACAAAGTCGTTACAATTATATTTTTCATTATTAACCATTAAATTCATTTTATCATGAAAAAAATTAATTACCTAGCCATTTTTATTTGTTTACTATGTTTGGGGTCTTGTCAAAAAGATCAAATCCACGAGGAAGAATTAGAATCTAAGGATTTCTCTCTTTCTGCAAGTGCTACGCCGGAATGTCCATTAAACTACAACTTTATTGGCTATGCCGATGATGGTACAGCACCAATTACTGATCCTGTTACCGGACAAAGGACTTTTTTATTTAAATACGACTTTTCAAACAATTCTAGTTGCAATAACAAAAGGGAAAAAATAGAAGTTTACATTGAATTTAGATCAGACCCAGACATTTGGTGTGTAGGCTATCCAAGTAATAATACTCCAAGTAGTCATACTTATTTAACTCCCATTACTTCACTTAGCGGTACGCAACTCGTCTATTATAATCCTATAAATCAATTACAAGATAAAGTTTTCATGTACAGAACTGTAATGAAAGTAAGAAGTTGTTTTGATTTAGTAGAATGCTATGTGGAAGGACCTTGGCAAGGACCTCTATGTTCTTATATCTGGGAAGAATTTTTATAGAAGACAGTAGTGTCTTATCAAATAATTTAAGGCTCTATATAACAAAAACCATTCTAGACTTTAGGATGGTTTTTTATTTCAGAAAGATAAGCTAACCCCTTTTCGGTTATACCAACAAATCTCTTATCTTTTTCAATAATATATTCGATTAAACTATTTTGTAGAAGCCTATAAAATATATCGCGATCAAATTTTTGTATAATTTCTTCTTTTTCTAATTGTTTCGAATCACTTAGAAAATCTAATAAAATGAATTCACCAAGCACAATTCTAAGAAATCGGAGAATTAACTTTTAAAGCTGTTTCATTTATTTCTTTTTTCAACTCTTCATTTTGAGTTCGCATCTCTTTAATTGTTTCATCTTTCTTCTCATTAGTTTTAGTAAGCTGTTCTATCTGTTCACGCAAGTGTTCTAATTCCCTCTTGCCTGTTTTAGCCTGTTCTAATTTAAAATTATCCTTAGCAAGTGTAATTTCCTCTTTAATGTGTGTTTGCCTTTCTGTATAAGACGATTTAATATTTTCTATTTTAGACTTCCAAACTACTTTTGCTATTAAGTTTGATATATAAGGCAAAGCCAACACATAAAATAAAGCAATTGCTAAAGGAATAGCCAAGCTTGTCCACCACCCTAAATAATTTTCAATTAGATTAATTTTGGTTTCCACATCTTTTATAGAAACAGCAACAAAAACAGCTCTCCAATTAAAAAATAACCAAGAAATTAAAAATGAAGAAATTAAAGAATTCTTAATGTCATCTATAAAAGAAAAGTATTTGAGGAATTTTTGGAACTCATAAAGCTAGTTTAAGTATTTAAAAATAGCTAAAAACTAATATTATTTTCAAAACCTTTCTATCTTCAAAAAATTTCCATATATTTATTCAAAATAACCAGTAGTTCTGGTTGTTTGAGTTAAGGGGACTACAACAATTAACCCCACAGGTTGTAGTTTTTTATCAACTTCACTTGCTGACCCTATTTTCATTTTCTTTTCCGGCTTGAAAGTCCAGGATATTCTGAAAAGTAACTTTCGCTATTTCCTGTAAGGCTTCTTTGGTTAAAAAACCTTGATGCGCAGTAATCAATACATTGGGGAACGAGATTAAACGCGCAATCTGGTCGTCTTGTATAATATTCTCTGATAAATCCCGAAAGAATAAATGTTCTTCCTGTTCGTACACATCAATGCCCAAATACCCTAATTTGCCTTCTTTTAAGGCTTCAATGGCATCACCGGTATGTATCAACGCTCCACGACTGGTATTAATGAGCATACAGCCTTTTTTGAGTTGTCGCAGACTCGTGGCATCGATTAAGTATTTGGTTTCGGGAGTTAACGGACAGTGCAGCGAAATGATATCTGACTTCTCCAATAAGGTTTCTAAACTTACATACTCCACACCCATGGCTTTTACTTCGTCATTTTCAAATTTATCGTAAGCCAACAGTACATCGGTAAAACCTTTCATGATTTTACAGAAAGAAGCTCCAATTTTTCCCGTACCAATCACGCCAATGGTTTTGTTTTGAAGATTAAAACCTTGTAAGCGTTCCAAAGAAAAGTTACCATCCCGTACACGGTTATAAGCTTTGTGGGTTTTTCTATTTAAGGTTAGGATCAAGGCCAAGGCATGTTCAGCAACAGCTTGAGGAGAATACGCCGGAACGCGATAAATGTTGATATTGAATTTTTCTGCTGCATCCAGGTTCACATTATTAAACCCGGCGCAACGTAATACCACCAACTTCACACCTATTTCAGCTAATTGTTCGAGGGTTGCTGCATCTAAATGATCGTTGACAAAAACACAAACGCCATCGTAACCTCGGGCCAACGCCACCGTATCTTTGCTCAAGGAAGCCGAAAAATATTTAAAACTGACTCCTTGTTGCTGATGGTAGGTTTCAAAAAAATCTTTATCGTAAGATTTGGTACTAAAAAAGGCAATTTTCATAAGCTTAGATGAGTTTTAATCACCTAAAATTACAAAAATTGCCTTGTAGGAATTATGATTTATCTCAGTTTCTGGATAATTTCATCTAAGTGAATGGTTTCTTGTTCCCCACTTGCCATGTGTTTGATGGTATATTTTTCGGCTTCCATTTCTTGGGTTCCGGCCAATACCACATACGGAATATTTCGGCGATTCGCATGCGTCATTTGTTTTTTCATCTTCGCACTGTCGGGATAAACCTCTGCATTAATTCCGGCATCACGTAAAGCCCGAACAGCTTTCATGGCGTAAAGGGCTTCTTTTTCTCCGAAATTGATAAAAATAATTTTTGTGTTTTCTTCAACTGCTTCCGGGAAAAGATTTAATTCTTCCAAGACTAAATAAATTCTATCTAATCCAAAGGAAATACCTATACCGCTCATGTTTTTTAAACCGAAAATTCCGGTCAAATCGTCATAACGGCCACCGCCACCAATCGATCCCATGTGGACGCCTTCGGGAGCCGAGATTTCAAAAATTGCCCCGGTATAATAATTAAGTCCGCGGGCTAACGTGACATCTAAATCTAAGTTCGCCGTGTTTAAAGGCATTTCTTCAATAGCACGCTGAATAAACTCTAATTCTTCTATTCCCTTTTTACCCACTTCTGAAGTGGAAAGAATAGCTTTGAGTCCGTTGATTTTTGCAGAGAAATCTCCATTTAACTCAAAAATCGGATCAATTTTCTCGATCGCTTCTTCAGAAATTCCTTTTTCCTTCATTTCTTTCACCACGCCATCTTTCCCTATTTTATCAAGTTTATCGAGCGCTACGGTGAAATCAATGAGTTTATCGCTTTCGCCAATTACTTCGGCAAAACCAGAAAGTATTTTTCTGTTATTTAATTTAATAGTTACGCCATTCAGCTTTAACGAAGTAAAAACCGAATCATACAAGTGTACAAATTCTACTTCTTGCCAAAGGCTATCGCTTCCCACCACATCGGCATCACATTGATAAAATTCCCTAAACCTTCCTTTTTGCGGACGGTCGGCACGCCACACGGGCTGAATTTGATAGCGTTTAAATGGAAATTCTACTTCATTTTGATGTTGCACTAGATAACGCGCAAAAGGAACGGTTAAATCGTAACGAAGGGCTTTTTCTGAGATCTTCGGGGTAATTTTCAAACTATCTTTTTCAGCATACAAGTCATCTTTTACTTTATTTAAAAAATCTCCACTATTCAAAATTTTAAAAATAAGTCGGTCCCCTTCTTCCCCATATTTTCCCATCAAGGTGGAAGAATTTTCAAAACTTGGCGTTTCGATGGGTTGAAAGCCAAAATGTTGAAATTGCTTTTTGATGGTTGAAATAATATAATTTCTTCTATTTACTTCTTCCGGAGAAAAATCCCGGGTTCCTTTTGGGATACTTGGTTTTTGTGCCATAACTTTATTTGAAAGTGCAAAGATAATTAAAGAAAATACAAATTATAAGTAACTTTTAGGCTTCTGGATAGTCTTATCAATAAAGTCATTCATATTTATGTTCTCACTGGCCAAAGAAAACATTAAAATTGCGCTGAGTAGCATTAGGAGTCAGCTACTTAGAACTATTTTAACCGTCATCATCATTACGATTGGAATTACCGCATTAGTTGGAATTTTAAGTGCGATTAATGCTTTGGAAAATACCATTTCGAGTGATTTTGCTTCCATGGGAGCGAATACTTTTAACTTGCAACGCTACGATTTTACCATACAAACTCGTGGCCGCGGTGAACGCGAGAAAATAAATCCCATCATTAGTTATCGGGATGCGAAAGAATTTAAAGAAAAATACAACTTCCCCTACACGCAAACTTCTATTTCTTTTACCGGAACGGCTGGTGCCGAAGTAAAATACCAGACTAAAAAAACAGATCCTGAAGTAAATGTACTGGGGGTAAATGAGAACTTTTTAGCGAATTCTGGTTTAGAAATTGAAAGCGGAAGAAATTTCTCTTATTTTGATATTGAAAACAATGTGAATGTCTGTATTCTGGGAGCCGATTTTAAGGATGCACTTTTTAATGGTATGGATCCGGTGAATAAAACCATTAGCGTACGCGGAGCTAAATTTAAAGTGATCGGAATTTTAGAGAGTAAAGGTTCTACCTTTGGGAATAATGAAGATTTGCGGGTATTGATTCCTATTCAAATTGCCCGTTCGCTTTATAACCAGCCTTACATTAATTATAATATTAGTGTGATGGTAGATGATAAGCAGATGATGGAAGGTGCGCAAGATGAAGCGATTATTACTTTTAGGAATATTAGAAAGTTACAGCCTAAAGAAGAGAATAATTTTGGGATTATGCGCAGTGATAGCCTCATTAACCAAATTTTGAAAATTACGGGCTATTTAAATTTTGCTGCTTTTATAATTTCGTTTATCACTATTCTAGGTTCATCGATTGCGTTGATGAACATTATGTTGGTTTCGGTGACGGAAAGAACCCGTGAAATTGGCGTGCGAAAAGCCTTAGGTGCCAAGAAAAATACGATTGCTTTTCAGTTTTTTTCTGAAACTATTATCATCGGGCAATTAGGGGGTATTTTCGGAATCATCTTCGGCATGTTAATTGGCTTGTTGGTAGCTTCGGTGGCCGGTTTAAGCTTTAGCATTCCTTGGTTGGCAATTGGGATTGCCACCGGAGTATCGCTAATTATCGCTATCCTTTCCGGTTTATTCCCCGCCATAAAAGCAGCCAAACAAGACCCGATTGAATCCTTAAGGTATGAATAGAAGTTTATTCTACTTCTATTAACTTTTCAAAATACTGAAATAAATCACCTTGGGTAATGTTTGCTCCTTGTTTAATGAGCGCAAAAATATCTTGATTTCGGTCTTCCACAATGGCTTTTGTTGAAGTATAAATTTGCACTTGATCATTCAACAAATTATCTTGTAACCAAGCATACCCTTCTTTGGTTCTAATGTCTATAGTTGGGTTTTCTACTTTCACCCCTACTAAGGTCATTTGGGCTTCCCCTATTTTAAACAAAAACATTTGCTGTTTCGAGAAATGTTCTAAATATTTTGCTTGGTTTAATACCCCTTCCCAAACCAAATCGCTAAATACATCTAATTCTTCTTCAGCTACTTTTGGTTTTTCTTGTTTAATTTGAGCCCATTCTTCTGCGGTAATAGATTGTGCAGCCAAGAAATTTATAAATTCCTGATGCATTTCTTCCAGTTGCTCTTTTGTTAATCGGGTGTATTTCATTCTTGGAAATTTTTTATTATAAAAAAGCCTACTCTTTTTTACGAGAGTAGGCTGTACATTTATAAAGGGAAATCTTAGTTTTCTCCTACTACATCAAAAGTTAAAGAAGCGATTACTTCTCTGTGGAAACGAAGTTTAGCTTCGTATTGTCCTAATCTTTTAATGTTACCACCAAAGATAGAGATGTATTTTTTATCGATATCGATACCTTCTTTTGCTAACTGTTCACTTAAGTTAGCAGCGGTAATACTACCAAATAATTTATCTCCGGCTCCAGCTTTTGCAGTAATGGTAAGATCTAAAGCGTTTACCTTTTCTGCTTGCTTTTCTGCCTCTTCAATGTTCTTTCTTTCTTTATATGCTCTTTGCTTTAACGTCTCTTCCAACATTTTTTTAGCTGAAGGAGTAGCAAGCTCTGCATATCCGTGTGGGATTAAGTAGTTTCTCCCGTAACCATTTTTAACAGTCACGACATCATCTGTAAATCCTAAATTTTCTACGTCTTTCTTTAATATTAATTCCATAATGTCGTTTCTTTTATTTTAATAAATCACCAACGTATGGCATTAAAGCTAAATGGCGACAACGTTTAATAGCTTGGGCTACTTTTCTTTGGTATTTTAAAGAAGTACCTGTTAACCTACGTGGTAAAATTTTACCTTGCTCGTTTACAAATGCCATTAAAAAATCTGGGTCTTTATAATCGATATACTTAATACCAGATCTTTTAAAACGACAGTATTTCTTTTTCTTAGAAGTTTCTATGTTAAGCGGAGTTAAGTATCTAATCTCTCCGTCTTTTTTACCTTTTGCTTGTTGCTCTATAGATGACATAACTTATGCTTTTTGTTTTTTACGTTCTACTCTTTTTCTAGCCCATTCAACAGCGTGTTTGTCAAGCTTTACAGTTAAGAAACGCATCATACGCTCATCACGTCTGAACATTAATTCTAAAGGCTCGATTACCTCTCCATCTACCTGGTACTCAAATAAGTGATAGAAACCACTTTTCTTGTGCTGAATTGGATAAGCTAATTTTTTTAAGCCCCAATTCTCTTTGTTAATCATCTTTGCCCCTTTGGAATCAAGAAAATCTTCGTATTTCTTAACTGTTTCCTTTACCTGATCTTCAGATAAAACGGGATTCAAGATGAAAACAGTTTCATAATGATTCATAATAAAAAATGTTTAAATTAAATTGCGTGCAAAAATAATACTTTTTTTAAATTTACCAACGAAAATACTTATCAAATATTTTAATATATTGTGATTGCTAGGTATTCAAACTTGTGCAGTTTCAATTAAATTCGTAAAATTGTTTTTATTTATTCATTAACCCTATGAATATACCCAAATTAAAATGTTTAGTAGTAGACGACTCGACCTTACAGCGTTTATCTATTATCAAACTTGTTAAAGATCACCCACGATTAGAGCTGGTAGCAGAGCATAACAATGCTTTAGATACCAAGCGCGAACTAGAGAATTCTAAAATTGACTTAGTTTTCTTAGATATAGAAATGCCTATATTGTCCGGTTTTGACTTGTTGGATAATTTGAAAGTAAAACCTGAAATTATATTTATTACAGGAAAAACCCAATATGCTTTTCAGGCATTTAATTATCAGGCGATCGATTATTTGCAAAAACCGGTAAGCAGAGAGCGCTTTAATCAAGCTGTTGAAAAGGCCATCGATCAATACACATTGAAAAATGATAAGGTAAACCCTGTTGATGAAAACTTCATCTTTATTAAAAGTAACCTAAAAAAACATCGTCTTTATTTAGATAAGGTAAAATACGTAGAGGCTTTTGGTGATTATGTGAAAATTTTCACCGACACAGAAGTGTATACCGTATTATCTACGATGAAAGGTTTTGCAGAAACTTTGCCTAAAGAACAATTTTTAAGGGTTCACAAATCTTATATCGTTAATCTTTTTAGAATTAAGAACTATAGCAGTAAGCTTGTTTTCTTAGAAGACAAAAAAATTCCGCTGAGTAGAAATAGAAAAAAAGATTTGGAAGAAAGCCTTTCCGGTATTGCTTAATAAGGATCTACATTTATAATCACCCGTATTTTTCGGTAATTAGCAATAGATTGGTAACTTTTTAAAACCTTTTGAAGGTAATCTTTTGTCTTTTGAAGTGAATTTTTAGGTGGGATTTTTATAATGATATTTTTATAATATTCATTTCTAATTCTGGCTACCGGAGGAAATTCAGGTCCCAAAACATGATCGTGAAAAGCTTGCGCCAAAGCTTTAGCCAACCAAGAAGAAGCCTCGTTCACCATATTATAATCCCTTCCCTTCAAGGTTAACTTAATCAATCGGTAATACGGCGGATATTTAAAATTATAGCGATCATCCATTTGTTCTTTATACATCGCCTCATAATTGTTGGAAGATACTTGCTGAAGGATTTGATGATATGGGTTATACGTTTGGATGAGTACTTTCCCTCGCTCTTTGGTACGTCCTGCCCTACCTGCTACTTGCAATAACAATTGAAAACTTCGTTCGTGCGCCCTAAAATCAGGGAAATTCAATAAACTATCGGCATTCATCACCCCTACCAAATCTACATTTCTAAAATCGAGCCCTTTGGTTAACATTTGTGTTCCTACCAAAATATCGATTTGTTGCTGTTCAAAAGCAGTGATAATTTTTTCGTAGCCGTATTTCCCACGCGTGGTATCTAAATCCATCCGGCCAATTTTATGATCGGGAAACAAGGCTTCCAACTCCGTTTCTACCTGTTCTGTCCCAAAACCTTTGGTGGTAATATCGTTACTTCCACATGCAATACATTGTTGTTGCATCGCCATATGATAACCACAATAATGGCAACGCAATGAATTGTTATGCTGATGATAGGTTAAACTTACATCGCAATTGGGACATTGTGGAGAATGCCCACAGGTGTTGCACTCTAAAATTGGAGAAAAACCTCTTCTATTCTGAAAAAGAATTACTTGCTTACCTTCTGCCAAGGTTTCTTTCATTTCTTCTAACAATCTATCAGAGAAATGACCGGTCATTTTTCTTTTTTTATGCTTTTCTTTAATATCGACCAGTTCAATCTTAGGCGGAAGCACATTCCCGAAGCGCTTAGTGAGTTTTACCAATTCATATTTATGCACTTCGGTATTGTGATAACTCTCCAAACTTGGTGTTGCAGAGCCCAACAACAACTTACTTTTAAAAAAATTCGCTAATACGACAGCAGTATCCCGAGCTTGGTATCTTGGTGCAGGATCGTATTGTTTAAAAGTAGCTTCATGAGATTCATCTATAATAATTAATCCCAGCTCCTGAAAGGGTAGAAAAATAGAAGACCTCGCTCCTATCACAATTTTTCCTTTGGTATGATGAAGTACATGTTTATAAACTTCAACCCGTTCGTTTACAGAATATTTACTGTGATACACCAATACTTCTTGCCCAAAGTAAGCTTGTAACCTACTAATAAGTTGCGTAGTCAACGCGATTTCAGGAAGCAAATAGAGAACCTGCTTTCCCTTCGCTATAACTTCTTCTATTAATTTGATGTAAACTTCTGTTTTTCCTGAAGAAGTCACCCCATGCAACAAGGTAACTTGATTGTTCTGAAAATGGTTTTTTATTTCTGAATAAGCTTGCTGTTGTTCCTCATTAAAATGAAGCTGAATATCGTTGACCTCCCCTTCAAAATTTACTCGGTCTTTTTGAAGCGTATATTCTTCCAATACCGCTTTATCGATAAGTGATTTAATTGAAGAAGCGGAAGCACCACTTTCTTTTATCAATTGCTTTTTCTCAATAGGCTTTTTTAACTTCGCTTGAAGTGAAAAAAGCTGAAGTATAATTTCCCGTTGCTTAGGTGCATTACTTAATTCTTCCAGTAATTCATGAAGTTTTTGTTCTCCGCTAAATGCTGAAGTTAAGCGTATATATTTAATAAGTTTGGGTTTGTATTGCTTATAAAGTTCTTGATTAACAATAATTGCATTTTTTGCTACCAAACTGTTCAATACGGGAAGTACAGTTTTCTTTTCTAAAATCTGCATCACTTCATGAATTTTCAAGAGAGATTGATTTTGAAGTGCTTCTACTATCAAGAATTCCTCATCGGTTAACTCCTCTTCATCAAATTCACCTTTTTTATTAAGTTCCACGACCGTTTCACTTTCCAACAAAAAGGCACTAGGCAATGCAGCTTTCATCACTTCTCCTTCTGCACACATATAATAAGAAGCAATCCAAGACCAAAACTTAAGCTGCTGTTTTGTAACGATAGCTCGTTCATCTAAAATTTCTTCAATTAATTTAGCTTCATAATGTTGTGGAGCTTCATGGTGAATTTTAGCGACTACTCCGGTATAGACCTTAGATTTGCCAAAAGGAACTGCCACGCGCATTCCCACTTTCAATATAGCGATATCTTCTTCTGCTATTTGATAGGTAAACAGCTGGTCTAAGTGAAGCGGTAAAATAACATTGGCAAATGCTTGCATCAGGATTCAAGTTTCTATTACAAAAATAGTTTTCTTTGGGAGAGCGTCAAGTTATTTTAAAATTGAAATTCGTTAAGCTTTTAATAATAGTTTTCCTGAATGCGAAAGTCTACTTAATTTTAAAATAAAAAATATGATTAGAAAAGCAACAGCCGTTTGGCAAGGAACTTTAAAAGAAGGAAAAGGACATTTATCTACTGAAAGTGGAATTTTAGAGGAAACACAATATTCTTATAAAACACGCTTCGAAGATGGAAAAGGAACCAATCCGGAAGAATTAATTGGGGCAGCACATTCAGGGTGTTTTACGATGCAACTTTCAGCATTTTTAGCAGAGCAAGATTTTCCTGCAGATGAACTAAAAACTAAATCTGAGGTTACTTTTAAAGATGGTGCAATTAGTAAATCTCATTTAATACTATCTGCTAAAGTACCTAATATTTCTGAAGAAAAATTTAAAGAAATTGCTACAAAAGCTAAAGAAAGTTGTCCGGTTTCTAAACTTTTAAATACCGAAATCACTTTAGATTATACCTTAAACTAAGATTAAAATATTTAGTTAGCATAAAAAATCCGGCAAATTGCCGGATTTTTTTATTTATCTCGTTGCCATTGAACGGTTTTATAAAATATACCTACATAGCCTCTTACATTTAAGAGATCAGGATTATCTTCATCTAACCAAATTTTAGACCGATATACTTTACCATCGTCAGGATTCATAATGGTTCCATCTACATAGCGTTCTCCATCCTTATGAAAATGCTTCATCAACACCAATCCTTCTATCTTTTTATTTTTATCTTCTCCTTTACATTTGGTACAAAGTTTATCGCGCTTTTCTTCGTTTAAAATGCGAGTTACTCTACCATATACTTCTCCGTCTTCTTCATAGATTTTGACGATAGAACGAGCTTCTCCGGTTTCTTTTTTAATTATTTTCCAATTTCCCAACACACTTTGTCCTAACATTAATGCTGGAAAACATAAAAATAGAAATAGGGCTTTTACATTCATTAGATTAGTCTTTACCTAGCATTCCTTCTTTTAAATCATCATCTGCGGGGCGATTGGACAACCAAATACCGAAAAGGGCTTTTTTAAAGTCCATTCCTTCCACAGTTCCTTTTTCTTTACCGTTTTTATAAGCTACTACTCCTTTTCCAGGCTGATAGGTAATATCAAATACATCCCCTTTATTGATTTCTTCTTTAAAGAAACCTATGAATTTTTTTATTCTGCTTTCCAATGGAGCGATATTTCCTTCGGTTGAATTCTCAAAACCTTCTTCAACGGCATTAATCATTTTATCACTACTGATTAATTTGGAAACTATATGCAATTTTACAGCCATCGCTTCATCTGCATCCATTATTTGATTGGCATCACTTGATGGAGTGGTTAAATACAAACCTCCAGCATAAAGATCTATCCAAAGTTTTTCGCGTACACCCGCACCATTCAATTTCACGGTATATTCGCCAAAAGTTTCAGAGGCAGGTAAGGTTACCCCTCCTACTTTTTTTTGTGCAGAAGACACGGCCACCACACAAAAAATCATAATAATTCCCAGTATTTTTTTCATAATCAATAATTTTAGACCCTTAAAATATTAAAAATTTTGTTTCAAACGGTTAATTGATGCATTTAATTCAAAGCCTAATAACAAAATATTAGCATTAAGCCAGATATAAACCATCAAAATTAACAATGCTCCAATAGAACCGTAAAGTTTGTTGTATGTGCTAAAGTTTTCAATGTAAATAGAAAACAAAAACGTCGTGAGCATAATTAAGAGCGTTGTAAAAAACGCTCCTACAGAAAAGTAACGTGAATTTCTTCCTTCTTTGGTACCAAAATAATATAAAGTGGCCACCGCATTATAAATTAAAAGGATAAAAACCAAGTACCTTCCCATCTTTGCCCAATAAAGATTATCAGAAAATATGCCAATTGCTTTTAAATCTTCAATAATATAAGTTAAATACACAAATGCAATAACCGCAAAAAGCAACATTAGCGCAATAATAATTGAGGTTCCCAGCGCAACTAGGTATTGCCTGACAATAGATCTGTTGATGGTGGTATGATAGGAAAATTCAAAGCCGGTGAAGATGGCATTGATACCATTGGTCATTAAAAAAATAGAAAGAAAAAAGGTAAAAGATAGCAATCCGGCACGTGGAGTATTAACGATATCGGCAAAAATCTCATTGAAAAATTCTGAAGTTTGCGGCGGTAAAAGCGTGTCCATAAACACCAACACTTGCAATTGAAAATCGTCGATGAACCATACGTAGGGGATTAAATTTAAAATAAACAGCAAAAAAGGAAATATCGCCATAAAAAAACTAAAAGCGATTGATCCTGCCCGTGTAGAAAAAGTCCCTTTGATAATTCCTACGGAATAAATCTCCCAAAGGTCGTAAAGCGATAAGCCCTCTAAACCGGGTAAAATGACTTTCTTGGCTTTCTTAACAAACCAACTAAGCCCAGGAATTTTTTTAAGTTTTTTCTCTACTTCTTCAGACATTTACACTGCCTTTAAGCTCAAATCCAAATTATAAACCGAATGGGTTAATGCTCCACTGGAAATAAAATCTACTCCACAATCGGCATAATTTTTAGCGGTTTCTAAAGTAATTCCACCACTTGATTCAGTTTGGCATTTTCCATCGATTAATTGAACAGCCTTTTTGGTATCTTCATAATTAAAGTTATCAATTAAAATACGGTGTACACCGGAGTTACTCAATATTTCTTCAATTTCATCCAGATTTCTGGCTTCCACAATAATTTTTAAGTCTAAGTCCTTTTCCTTTA
This sequence comes from Mesonia oceanica, assembly GCF_902499555.1. Classification (GTDB taxonomy): domain Bacteria; phylum Bacteroidota; class Bacteroidia; order Flavobacteriales; family Flavobacteriaceae; genus Mesonia; species Mesonia oceanica. The sequence continues at coordinate 245,036 of NZ_CABVMM010000005.1, read as the reverse complement.
AGTACAATTTAGTTTTATCGATTGCTTTGGTAATTCCGCCGGCAAAATCAATATGGTTATCCTTTAACATGATCATATCATACAAAGCAAACCGGTGATTTTCACCTCCACCTATTTTTACGGCCCATTTTTCCAGTGCACGTAAACCGGGAGTGGTTTTTCGTGTATCTAAAATTTTAGTTTTTGTCCCTTTTAAAATCTTGGCAAACTCATGAGTCTTGGTAGCAACAGCACTCATGCGCTGCATCGCATTTAAAACCAACCGTTCTGCTTTTAATATAGACTGGCTATTTCCCGATACATATAAAGCTACATCCCCATCCACAATTTGCTCACCATCATCTATAAATTTCTCTACAATTAATTCTTTATCTACATATTGAAATACTTGATATGCAAAATTAACCCCAGCTAAAATCCCATTATCTTTAACTAGAAGTTTAGCTTTTCCTTTAGCATATGCAGGGATACATGCCAAGGAGCTATGATCGCCGTCACCTACGTCTTCACGAATGGCATTTTTTATAATTAAATCTACTTCTTTTTGAAATTGTTCTTGAGTAATCATTTATTTTCTATTTTAGTAGTACTAAATTATTTCGAAAAATATTTTGAACACATTATTAAACTTTTCATTAGTTGTACTTTTATCTTTGATTTTGAGTTGGAAATCAAAAGCGCAAGAAAATCTCTACTTTGATGAAACTTCAACCCAAATTAATAAAGCAGAATTTACTAAAAAATGCAATTCTAGCTATATATACAAATGTATATCTTATCCTACAGACACTTTAGTTATAAATAAAGTTTTTTTTAAGTATAAATTTGGTAAAATCTCACCTGAAAAATTTCAACAGATCAGGAAATTACTTATAAAAGACGGTAAATATAAAATAGAAAAGAATCAAATCATTATCATTAAAAAATTTGATAGTCTATATAATTACGAAAGAGAAATTGAATATCATAAAATTCATGAGAAAAATTACAAAAAGTATAAAGCTATAAATGATAGCCTAGGATATGAAAAGTATCATATTCATCAACATGATTTTAATAAAAAAATATTCCAAAAATCCTTAAATTCCTGGATAAGAGAAAAGCAAAAATGTATTGCTAAATTTGAAAAAAAATTTCATACTAAAGTGATCTATCTCCACGAAGACGATATTGAACAAGAAGAAAATTATAATAATTTCTCTTGGGTTAAAGATAGAGGCATTATAAAAAGAATTTTTTTTAGTGACAATAATGTTCATGATTTATTGATTCTCAAACCTAATGGGGAATACCTTTTATCTGGAGGTCATTTTATCGATAGGTATTTAAAAAAAATTCTCCAAAACCAAGACTGGAGTCAATTTAAAGAAGATTGGATAAAATCTTTAGAAGCTGATAATCCACATGGTAAAGGGATTTTTAAAGAAAGGAGAAGTATTTATCACAAAAAGCATTGTTTCTAATGACCATTAAATTACTCGCTGTAGGAAAAACCGATGATAAGGATCTTCAAAAACTTATAGACCACTATTTTAAGCGCTTAAAACACTATTGCAAGTTTGAAATTGAGCTTATTCCAGATATAAAAAAATCTAAAAAAATGGATGAGCAGCTTCAAAAACAAAAAGAAGGTGAGCTTATTTTAGCCAAAACGCAGGCTTCTGATATTTTGGTGTTATTAGATGAAAACGGAAAAAACTTTTCTTCGGTTGGGTTTTCTAATTGGTTACAAAAACAGATGAATACAGGAATGAAGCAACTTATTTTTGTAATTGGCGGTCCGTATGGTTTTTCTGAAGAAGTTTACCAACGTGCCAATCAAAAAATTTCCTTATCAAAAATGACTTTTTCCCATCAAATGGTTCGCCTCTTTTTCACAGAACAATTGTATCGCGCTTTTACCATTTTAAAAAATGAGCCCTATCACCATCAATAATTTCTAGGAAATACTTCTTCAACAGGAAAACTTTTATAAATTTCAATTTAAAAAATAATCGTATGCGACTTGTATTTGCCACCCACAATAAAAATAAATTCAAAGAAATCCAGAGCCTACTCCCCCATCACATCGAATTACTTTCATTGGATGATATTGGTTGTACTGAGGATATTGAAGAAACCGGAAGTACGATTGATGAAAATGCCATCATCAAAGCTAAATACGTAAAACGCAATTACGATTACGATTGCTTTGCAGACGATACGGGACTTGAGGTAGATGAATTAGGTGGAGAACCCGGTATGTATTCTGCACGTTATGCGGGAGAAGAAAAAAGCAGCGATGCTAATATGAATAAATTATTAAAAAAACTTGATGGTAAAGCCAACCGAAGAGCACGCTTTAAAACAGTAATTGCTTTAACTATTCAAGGAAGAGAAACACTTTTTACTGGAATTTGCGAAGGCAAAATCACGAAAGAAAAAAGAGGAAATGAAGGTTTTGGTTATGATCCCATTTTTCAACCCGATAGTTACGAGCAAACTTTTGCTGAAATGAGCCTTTCAGAAAAAAGTACCATCAGTCATCGGGCAAGGGCTTTTACGCAACTTACTGACTATCTTTCAGAATAAAAAAATAATACTTAACTATTTATCGCAGAAGCTGTAAAGGAATGATTACCTTTGCAGCTTATTTTATTTTTTAATATGAACAAATTTGAACAATTAGGCTTACAAGCCGAAATCGTGAATGCCGTGAATGATATGGGGTTTGAAGCTCCTAGTGAAGTACAAGAGCAAGCGATCCCTATTTTACTGGACCAAGAAACAGACCTTGTTGCTTTGGCCCAAACCGGAACCGGAAAAACCGCAGCATTTGGTTTTCCTTTAATCCAAAAGATCAACATTAACAGTAAGAAAACACAGGGTTTAATTTTATCACCTACTCGTGAACTGTGTTTACAGATTACTAATGAACTTAAGAATTACGCAAAATACCTTCCGCAGCTAAATGTGGTAGCTATTTATGGTGGTGCTAGTATTTCAGATCAAGAACGCCAAATTAAAAGAGGAGCACAAATTATTGTGGCAACTCCAGGGCGAATGAAAGATATGGTAGGCCGCAGAATGATCGACATTTCTGAAATTGATTATTGTATCCTCGATGAAGCCGATGAAATGTTGAACATGGGGTTCTATGAAGATATTACCGATATTTTATCTCATACTCCTAAAGAAAAGAAAACTTGGCTTTTTAGCGCAACCATGCCTAAAGAAGTAGCGAGCATCGCCAAAAAGTTTATGTCTAATCCTGTAGAAATCACAGTAGGGACTAAAAATGAAGGTGCTAAAAATGTTTCTCACGAATATTATGTGAGTCCAGGAAGAGATCGTTACCAAGCTTTAAAACGCTTAGCAGATGCTAATCCTGATATTTTTTCGGTTATTTTCTGTAGAACTAAACGCGATACACAAAAAGTTGCTGAAAAATTAATTGAAGATGGTTATAGCGCTGCAGCAATTCATGGAGATTTAAGTCAGAACCAACGTGATTTGGTGATGAAAAGTTTTAGAACTCGTCAAATCCAAATGTTAGTAGCTACAGATGTGGCTGCGCGTGGAATTGATGTAGATGATATTACCCATGTGATCAACTATCAATTACCTGATGAGATTGAAACCTACACCCACCGAAGTGGTCGTACCGGTCGTGCCGGAAAAAGCGGGGTTTCTATGGTGATTGTAAGTAAAAGTGAAGTTCGAAAAATTAAAAGTATCGAGCGAATCATCAAACAATCTTTTGAACAGAAAGATATCCCAAGTGGAGAAGAAATTTGTCAAGTACAACTTTTCCATTTAGCAAACGATATAAAAGATACTAAAATCAATCATGAGATTGATAAATTCCTTCCACAGTTAGAAGAAATTTTACAGGATTTTAGCAAAGAAGAATTAATTAAAAAATTCTTTTCGGTTGAGTTTACCCGTTTTCATAATTATTACAAAGACGCTACCGATTTAAATGCTAAAGCTCAAAACGATAGTTTTAGTGACGATGATAATTCTACCCGATATTTTATCAATATTGGTGCAAAAGACGGTTTTGACTGGATGTCTTTAAAAGACTTCTTAAAAGAACATTTAGATTTAGGAAGAGATGGTGTTTCTAGAGTTGATGTAAAAGATAGTTTTTCTTTTTTCAACACAGAAACCAGTGAAAAAGATAAGGTTTTAGCCGCTTTTGAAAATTACCAACATGAAGGAAGAAGCGTAAATGTTGAAATTACTAAAAATACCGGTGGCGGTAGAAAAAGTAAAGGAAGAAAAGGTGGCGGTGGTGGCCGAAGAAGAAACGATTTTCAAAATAAAAACTCCGGTGGTGGAAGAAAGTCTCCGAGAAGAGAAAATTCTGACAGTAAAGGAGGGAGTAGAAAATCGAATATCAAAAGCTCGATCAATAGAAGAAAAAGAAAAAAATAATAGTCTTGGTGTAATTTTTGAAAGTTTTTAAGGTCTATTGAAGAAATAATTTTTATTTTTCTTTTTTTACTGAATCGTCAATGATGCAAAAAATTCTCTTTTTTACTTTATTTATATTTTTCACGTTAACAAGCTTTGCTCAAGAAGCCGATTCTACCGAAGTGATTAGAGGTAGGGTTTTAAATGCAGCAAACGATCTTCCTTTGGAAGGCGTAAATATTGTTAACTTAAATGATGTGATTGGTACCAGCACAGCGCAGGAAGGAGAGTTTCAAATAAAAGCTTCTATTAACGATACCTTGTTTTTTTCTTATTTAGGTTACAAATCTATTGAAGTAAGGGTAACCCACGACTGGAAAAAATTTGGAGAAGTAAAAATAAAAATGACAGAAATTGGTATCGCGCTCGAAGAAGTAACGGTAAAGCCTTTAAAACTTACCGGTTACTTAGAAATCGATGCCAAGAATATTCCTATCTACGAAAATTACAGATACAGTATTTCCGGATTAAATTATGGTTACGAGGCCGGCGACAGTCAGCCTGGCGCTTTTACCCGCACGATGGAATCTATATTTAATCCGGTTGATTTTCTCTACAATGTCTTTGGCAAAAAACCAAAGCAAATGCGCAAATTGCGCAAAATGAAAGAAGATGATGAAATTAGAAATCTTCTCGCTAAAAAATTCAACCGAGAAACCTTAGCTGCTTTACTACAAGTCACCCGTGTAGATATCGATGAAATTTTACGTAACTGTAACTATTCAGAAAGCTTTATAAAAACAGCTAACGATTTGCAAATTCTAGATGCAATTAGTGGTTGTTACGAAGAGTATAGAGTACTTAAAAAGAAATAAGTTTTTTTAGATCTATCCTATCTAACGGCATAGCTTTTGTATTTTTAAAGAAAAAAACAAATCTATGAGCAAGCTGGTTTTCTTCCTTTTCTTTTCGGTATCATTGGTTTTTGGGCAAAACCAAAACCTAAAAGAAATCAAACATCTTTCTAAAAAACTTGCTGAAATTAGTGGTATCGAAATTTTAAAAGGTTCAGCTCTTATTTGGGCGATTAACGATTCTGGTACCCCTAATGTGGTTTATGGATTTACCCAACATGGAAAACTCAAAAAAGAAATAGAAATTGAAAATGCAGAAAATGTAGATTGGGAAGATCTTGCGAAAGACAATCATGGGAACCTTTACATTTCAGACACCGGCAATAACCATAGCGATCGTGAAGACTTAACAATTTATATCGTTGAAGATTTTCTTCAGCAAAAAAAGAAAGCTAAAGCTAAAAAAATAGAGTTTTCTTTTGAAGATCAAGATGAATTTCCTGCCGACGATGATGATATGAATTTTGGTTCTGAAGCGCTTATCTATAAAAGCGGAAATTTATATCTATTTACAAAAAACAGAAGTAAACATCCCGACGGTACCGTAAATGTATACAAACTACCCGCTAAATCCGGCAAGTATAAAGCAAAAAAAATAGGCTCTTATAAAACGTGTAAAGGTAAAAGGGAATGTTGGATTACTGCAGCAAGTATTAATACAGAAGAAAACGAAGTAATTTTATTAAGTGAAGAGCACGTATGGAAACTTAGTAATTTTAAAGACGATGATTTTTTTGGTGGAGATATTCAGCAATATGACATCCCAGGTAAACGCACTCAAAAAGAAAGTATTTGTTATAAAAACAGTACTACTGCTTTCTTAGCCGACGAGAAAGAAGGTAAGAAAAAAGGTAGAAACCTTTATGAATTCTCTTTAAAATAACGTTCAATAATCTTATCGCTGCTTTTAATGGAATTGGTTGCCCAATGCAGTCGTACATCAAATTTTTCTTCTTCGGTTAAACGCCAATTAATCTGACTTTTCTTTAAGCGTGAAGTTAAGTTTTGAAGAATAATCGCAGCAGAAACCGAAATATTTAAACTTTCAGTAAAACCGGCCATTGGTATTTTTAAATAGCTATCTGCTTCCTTTAGTAATTCTTCACTTAAGCCCTCTTTTTCTGTTCCAAAAAAAATAGCAGCGGGTCTTGAAATATCAAAATCATCTAACATACAAGCATTATTATGTGGTGTTGTCGCTACAATTTGATAACCTTTTTCTCTCAATGCCCGAATTGAATCTGAAACTGTATGGTAACGATTTACATTCACCCATTTTTGTGCGCCCATGGCAATTTCACGATCAATTTTCCGTAGGTTTCTTTCTTCAATAATATGAACATTTTGTACCCCAAACACATCACAACTCCTAATCACCGCACTCGTATTGTGTAATTGATAAACATCTTCTGTCGCAACGGTAAAGTAATTGGTGCGCTCTGAAATAACTTTATCAAATAATCCTCTCCTACGGGGAGTTAGGTAAGTTTCTATATAATCTAAAAGTTCTTGATCTCTCACAGGGTAAAAATAAAAAAACCCGACATAATAGCCGGGTTTTTATTACTTGTTTATTGACAAATATTACTCTGCATTAGCACCAATGTTACCTTGGGCAACAAGAGTTGCTAAATCATCTGCACTTAAATGTACATTTACATAACCATCATATCCAGAAATATCACTATACATAAAAGGATTTCCGTTGTCAAATTGGCTTACGTTAGTTCTACTAATTCCAGTTGCTCCATTTACCGGGGTAAAGGTAAATGCTATATCTCCACCTTCTGCTGCAGAATTCATATGAATATGTGCAGGGTGTTCTCCATCTTCTGGAGTGTTTGCTAACATAATAGTCGCTAAAGCTTCACCATTCATTCTTTCTTCAAACATTACTGAACCAGAAATCCCTGGGATAGCAACCTCATTTAAAGTATAAGAAAGAGATTCTCCAGTCAAAGAATTTTGACCTATATCACCTTGCGCAACAATAGTACCTAAATCATCAGCACTTAAATGTACATTTACATACCCATCATAGTCCATAATATCATCATACGTAAAAGATTGTCCTCCATCTAATTCGCTCACGTTGGTCATACTCATTCCGGTATCTCCATTTACAGGATTAAAGGTAAACTTGATTTCTCCACCTTCTGCTGCTGTATTTGCATGAATATGTGCTGGATGCATTCCTCCTGCAGGTGTATTATCTAACATAATAACTGCTAAAGCTTCACCATTTTTTCTTTGGTGAAAAGTAACCTCTCCTGAAATACCAGCTACAGCTCTTTCTCCTAAATCATAAGTAAGCGATTCTTCAGTTAAGTCATTTTGACCTATATCTCCCTGAGCTACTAAAGTACTTAAATCATCAGCGCTTAAATGCACATTAATATAACCATCATAATCAGTTAGTTGTTCAAATGTAATTGCCGTACCATCATCTTTTGCAGAAACTATAGTAGTACTCATTCCTGTGTCTCCATCTACTGGTTCTAAAGAAATAGCAATTTCACCACCTTCTGCTGCAGTATTGTTATGAATATGTGCAGGATGCATTCCTCCAGCAGGTGTACCTTCTAAATCTAATACAATTTTAACAGTACCATTTTCTTGTTCGGTAAAAGTAGCTTCACCTGAAATAGAAGGATCTGACACAGACATTAAATCGTAAGTAACACTTTCTCCATCAAAAGGAGTAGTACCATCATCATCGTCACTACAACTAATAATTAGTGTCGGAATTGTGACAAATAAGAATAATTTTAATAAATTTTTCATCATTTTTGCTTTTATGAATTAATAATGTTCAAATATTATATTTTGTTTCCTAAATGTTAAGTAAACATTTATTAAACATTACCCAAAATTTTTACTAGCCTGTTAAACTTTTAACAAAATGAAAACTATTGTCATATTAACCGGCGCAGGAATGAGCGCAGAAAGTGGAATAAAAACTTTTAGGGATGATAATGGCCTTTGGGAAGGTCACGATGTGATGGAAGTTGCTTCTCCTCAAGGTTGGGAAAAGAATCAAGAACTTGTACTCGATTTTTACAACAAACGGAGACGACAACTAAAAGAAGTAGAACCCAATGCAGCGCATAAAGCTTTAGTAAAGTTAGAAGAAAAATATAAAGTAGAAATTATCACACAAAATGTAGATGATTTACACGAGCGCGCTGGCAGTTCTAATGTAACTCATTTACACGGAGAGTTATTTAAAGTACGAAGTACTTTTGATGAACACCTTATTCTAGATTGGAAAGACGATTTACACCTAGGTGATTTCTGCGAACACAACCATCAATTACGTCCCCATGTGGTATGGTTTGGAGAGCAAGTCCCTATGCTGGAAGTGGCTGTTGAATTAGTTGAAAAAGCAGATATGCTTATAATTATTGGCACTTCTATGCAAGTTTATCCTGCCGCAAGTTTAATGCATTATGCGCCAGAAAATACACCGGTTTATTTCATAGACCCAAAGCCATCGATTGATTCTTCCAAAACTATTGAAGTGATCGCAGAAAAGGCCTCTGTTGGAGTTTCAAACCTTGTTGAAAAATTACTTCAAGATGAATAAAAAGCTTTTAGAAGGTTTAATTGATCTTAACACTATACCTGAAAATCGAAAAGTTTTCACACAGCAACTTATAAATCAACCTCAGCTTATTAAAGAAGTTATTCAAATAGCCGGTGACGAAAAAAATGAAATTGCAGGGAAAGCGGTACGAGCTTTAGAATTGGTTTGTAAAAAAAGTAACGCACTTATATTTCAGCATAAAACGGAAATTTATAAGTTAGCTAAAAACTCCAATAGAGACGATATTATTAGGCCCATTGCAAAAATTTTTGAGCTATGGACGCTAAATTTCTATAGCAAAAAGCCTTCTATTTTATTTCAACCAAATGACAAAGAAAAAATCACTGCTATCTGTTTCGATTGGATAATTACCCCACAAAAAGTAGCTCCACAAGCTTATAGTATGCAGACGCTATTTTTATTAGGAAAAGAAATAGATTGGGTACATCAGGAATTAAAGCTAATTTTAGAACAAAATTATGCTACCGGCACTTCAGGTTATAAAGCCCGTGCGAGAAAAATTATTGGAAAAATAGAAAAACAAATTACATCTTAAACCACTTCTCCATTTCTGTATCTAATTCTTCCACAGAAATATTCCCAAGGTTTCCATCGTACTTCATCTGAAGTTCTCGTTTTTCCAGCACAATAAGCCTACCAACAACCTCATCAATAGTCATGTAATCAGGAAAGTTATCCAATTCCTTTTTTAAAATTTCCTTACTTATCATTTTCAATTGTAAAAGTCCAACAATATACAAATTATTTTAAATGAAATAATATTTTACTGAATAACAAATAGTTAATTCAACTCAAAAATAACTTTTACATTCAGTTTTTTAGGTGACAGTTAAGTTTTATATTTACTGCTTTAATTTTTTAAAATAAACCTATGAATCCGCTTCAGGCAATTTCACCCATAGACGGGAGATACGCTTCCAAAACCAAAGACTTAATATCCTATTTTAGTGAAGAAGCACTAATAAAATACCGTGTAAAAGTAGAAATTGAATATTTTATTGCTCTTTGTGAGTTACCACTGCCTCAACTTCAAAAAGTAGAAGCTTCTTATTTTCCCCAACTTCGAAAAATTTATGAAGAATTCACAATCGAAGATGCCCAAGCGGTAAAAGATATTGAATCGATTACCAATCACGATGTAAAAGCGGTAGAGTATTTCATTAAAAAAGAAATGGACAAACTGGGTTTAACAGAATCAAAAGAGTTTATACACTTTGGTTTGACCTCTCAAGACATCAACAATACTTCGGTGCCATTAAGTTTAAAAGATGCGATTGAAAAGGTTTATCACCCTTTTTTAAATGAGGTTTTAGATAAATTAAAAGAATTAGCTGAAGACTGGAAGCAAATTCCACTTTTGGCAAGAACACACGGTCAGCCCGCCTCTCCTACCCGATTAGGAAAAGAAATTGAAGTTTTTGTAAAGAGGATTGAAGAACAACTCGACACTTTAAAAACCATCCCAACGGCCGCGAAATTTGGTGGAGCCACTGGAAATTATAACGCACACAAAGTAGCCTATCCAAGTATTGATTGGAAAAATTTTGGAACTCAATTTGTAGAAAGATTAGGAATGAAACACTCCTTCCCTACTACTCAAATTGAACATTACGATTATATGGCCGCAACTTTTGATGCTTTAAAACGTATCAATACGATTTTAATTGATTTAGATCGTGATGTTTGGACGTATGTTTCTATGGATTACTTTAAACAAAAAATCAAGAAAGGTGAAGTAGGTTCTTCTGCGATGCCGCATAAAGTAAACCCTATTGATTTTGAAAATAGTGAAGGAAATTTAGGTGTGGCCAATGCTTTATTTGAGCATCTTTCAGCTAAACTTCCAGTGAGTAGGTTACAACGTGATTTAACCGATAGCACTGTTTTGCGAACGATTGGAATGCCTTTAGGACATACCATTATTGCTTTACAATCTACCTTAAAAGGATTGAATAAATTATTGCTGAATGAAGAAAAACTGAATGAAGATCTGGAAAAAAATTGGGCGGTAGTTGCTGAAGCCATTCAAACCATTTTGCGTCGGGAAGCTTACCCAAATCCTTATGAAGCTTTGAAAGGATTAACACGTACCAACGAAAAAATCACCGCTAAAAGTATTGCCGACTTTATTGAAACCTTAGAAGTTTCTAAAGAAATAAAAAATGAACTTAAAGCCATTACTCCTCAAAACTACACAGGGATTTAAAAGTAAATAAGTTTTTAAATGATCATAAAAAAGCTCGAAGTTTATGTAACTTCGAGCTTTTACTTTTATAATGAAATTTCACCAAGACGAAACGTTTAGAAATATTGATTTTTCTGAAGAAAAAGAAATTGCTGAATTTGACAATTGCAGTTTCTATAATTGTAAGTTTAACAACAAAAACCTTTTTGGATTTAATTTTACAGAATGTGAATTCTTTACCTGTGATTTAAGTTCAGCTAATCTCAAAAATTGTAGTTTAAATAATTGTCATTTTGAAGAATGCAAACTCTTGGGCTTACGATTCGATATGTGCAATCCTTTTCTATTTGAAGTCAACTTTAAAAAATCGCAGCTTAATTTTTCTTCCTTTTTTCAATGCAACATGAAAAAAACGAATTTTGAAGATTGTAGTCTACAAGAAGTAGATTTTACAGAAGCTGAATTAGAAGGGAGTAATTTTGAGGATAGTATTTTAACCGGTGCTGTTTTTGAAAGAAGTAACCTAACCCAATGTAATTTCACAACCGCTCAAAATTTCAATATCAATCCGGAAATAAATATCCTAAAAGCAGCCCAATTTAATAAAGAAAACCTGAGTGGACTGCTTTTAAATTATCAGATTAAAATACATTAAAAAAGCCTTCCAAATTCAGAAGGCTTTTTTAATGCAATAACTCGTACTATTCGTGATGCATAAATTTTTGTTTTCCTAAAAGTTTTTCTTCAGATTCTACGTGGTCTTCATCAGGAACACAGCAATCTACGGGACATACTGCAGCACATTGAGGCTCTTCGTGAAAACCTTTACATTCTGTACATTTATCAGGTACTATATAGTAAAACTCATCGCTAATAGGTTCTTGAGCTTCTTCTGCATTGGCTTCTTTTCCTTCAAGAGTCACAATATCTCCTTCCAAATCTGTTCCGTCTGCATATCTCCAATCGTCTGCACCTTCATAAATAGCCGTATTTGGACATTCAGGTTCACACGCTCCACAATTTATGCATTCGTCTGTTATAATTATAGCCATTTTTTTATTTTTAGTTATGTAACTTTGTGCAAAAATAAAGCCATTAGCCTACATAACCAAATAATATGACGCTAGAAGCACGCAAAGAAGTATTTATAAAATTAGGGGATTTTTTAAGCGAGTTTATTAGGAATTCACCTTCCGTAGAAAATAAAAATTTCCATCAAAAACTTCAGGAAAAAGTAAACATTTCCGTTCACTACAATGGATGGTTCACAAAAGAAAATATTCATTTTTCTTTGGCTCAATGGGCTTCAGCTTTAAAAGAAGAAAATTTAGAACATTGGCTGTCTAACTATAATTTTCAGGAAAAGGAACCGAAAACCGTAGCCGTAATTATGGCGGGAAACATTCCGTTGGTAGGTTTTCACGATTTTCTTTCGGTGTTAATTTCAGGAAATAAAATACTCATCAAGCAATCTTCTGATGATAATCAATTATTACCGGTGTTAGCTGAATTTCTTTTAGAAGCAAATCCTTCCATAAAAGAATATATTAATTTCACCCAAGATCGCTTAGAGAATTTTGATGCGGTCATTGCCACTGGAAGTAATAACACTTCGCGTTATTTTGAATATTATTTTTCTAATAAACCGCATATCATCAGAAAAAATAGAAATTCGGTAGCGGTATTAACCGGAGAAGAAACCAAAGAAGAACTACAACCCATAGCAGAAGATATTTTTAGATATTATGGATTGGGCTGTCGAAATGTTTCTAAAATTTATCTTCCGGAAGATTATAAAATAGAACAACTTTACCAAGCTATTTATGATTGGCATCCAATTCTAGATTCAAATAAATATTCCAATAATTACGATTATAACAAAGCGGTGTATTTAATGAGTGAATTTAAAATATTTGATAACGGATTTTTAATTCTTAAAGAAGATAAATCCTTCTCCTCTCCTATTGCCACCCTATTTTATGAAAAGTATAGCAACTTGGAAATCCTTCAGCAAAAGCTAAAAGCAGAAGAAGAGAAAATTCAATGCATTGTTTCTAATAACTTAGCCGATAATCATATAGCATTTGGTAAAACTCAGCAACCCGGGTTATCAGATTATGCCGATAACGTAGACACCTTAGATTTCCTGTTAAAATTATAATACAAAGCTTTTTATTCGGTTATATACTTTGTAATTTTAGCAAGCTTATTATACCACAAAACAACAATTATGAAAAAACACAATTTTAGTGCAGGACCTTGCATTTTACCACAAAGCGTATTTAAAGAATCAAGTGAAGCCATCTTAAATTTTAATCACTCAGGATTATCTATTTTAGAAATCTCCCACCGAAGTAAAGATTTTATGGCGGTTATGGAAGAAGCCCAACATCTTGCTTTAGATTTATTAAGATTAGAAGATAAAGGCTACAAAGCGCTTTTTTTACAAGGTGGGGCCAGCACCCAGTTTTTAATGGCAGCTTATAATTTATTAGAAAAGAAGGCTGCTTATTTAAATACAGGAACGTGGTCTTCTAAAGCTATTAAAGAAGCAAAATTATTTGGAGAAGTAGAAGAAGTTGCCTCTTCTAAAGATAAAAACTTCAACTACATTCCTAAAAATTATAGCATCCCTGCTGATGCAGATTATTTACATTGTACCAGTAACAATACCATTTTTGGTACCCAAATAAAAGAATTCCCTACTGTAAATATCCCTTTAGTTTGTGATATGAGTAGTGATATCTTTAGCCGGGAATTAGACTTTTCTAAATTCGATTTAATTTATGCCGGAGCTCAAAAAAATATGGGGCCTGCCGGAACTACCTTAGTCGTTGTAAAAGAGGATATTTTAGGAAAAGTTTCCCGTCAAATTCCTTCTATGCTAGATTACCAAGTTCATATTGGTAAAGACAGTATGTTTAACACGCCACCGGTTTTTGCCGTTTACACTTCTATGCTCACTTTACGTTGGATTAAACAAAAAGGAGGTATTGCAGGTGTTCAAAAGTTAAATGAAGAAAAAGCAGCCTTAATGTACGGCGAGATAGACAGAAATCCATTATTTGAAGGTTTTGCTGCCTTGGAAGACCGTTCCATGATGAACGCCACTTTCAATTTAAAAGATGAAAAGCTAAAAGACCTTTTTGAAGATTTAGCAAAAGTTGCACACATTAATGGAATTAATGGGCACCGAAGCGTTGGAGGTTACCGCGCATCGATGTACAATGCATTGCCTAAAGAAAGCGTTGAAGTCTTAGTAAACGTAATGAAGGAGTTAGAAACCCAAGCCTAAAGTTAAATAAACACAACAAATTATAATGAAAGTATTAGCAAACGACGGCGTTTCACAAAGTGGAATTGATAAACTTGAAAATGCCGGTTATGAAGTAATTACTAAAAAAGTAGCGCAAGAACAACTCATCGATTATTTAAATGAAAATAAAATTGATGTGATCTTAGTAAGAAGTGCTACCAAAGTTAGAAAAGACATTATCGATGCTTGTCCGGACTTAAAAGTTATTGGTCGTGGCGGTGTTGGTCTTGACAATATAGATGTTGACTATGCTAAGGAGAAAGGTGTAAAAGTAATTAACACTCCTGCAGCATCTTCTGCGAGTGTAGCAGAATTGGTTTTTGCCCATTTATTAAATGGTGTTCGCTTTTTAAAGAATGCAAACCGGGATATGCCTTTAGAAGGTGAAAGTAAATTTAAAGACTTAAAGAAAAGCTATGCAAAAGGTGTTGAACTAAGAGGGAAAACACTTGGAATTATTGGCTTTGGTAGAATTGGCCAAGCCACTGCGAAAGTAGCCATTGGTCTTGGAATGAAAGTTGTTGCCGCCGATGCTTTTCTTGAAGAAGCAACGATTGAAGTAGATTTCTTTGACGGACAAAAATTAGATTTTCACATTAACACCATTAGTAAAGAAGAAGTTTTAAAACAATCAGATTTTATAAGCCTTCACGTTCCTGCTCAAAAAGAATACGTCATCGGTAAAAAAGAATTAGAAATGATGAAAGACGGCGCAGGACTAATCAATGCGGCCCGTGGTGGAGTAATAGATGAAGTAGCTCTGGTAGAAGCCTTAGACAGTAGAAAATTAGCTTTTGCAGGATTAGATGTTTTTGAATCTGAACCAAAACCGGAAATTAAAGTTTTAATGAATCCACATATGTCGTTAAGTCCACATATTGGTGGTTCTACCAACGAAGCCCAAGATAGAATTGGTGTAGAACTTGCTAGTCAGATAATCGATATATTAGGAACTCCTAAAAACTAATTTTAATATACTTATAGTTCATTAAGAAATTAAAAATTCGTCTGTTCGAGTGATTTTGTGAAGTGAAACGAAGCAAAATTGTATCGAGAACTAAATTATAACTTCGATCCCTATTCTCGATACAAAAATCTTAATAGATTTTCACTCGAATTGACACTTTTTTAAAATTGTAAAATGCACTAGAAGGTCTCATATATCTAAATTTTATGCTGAAACTAATCACTACTATCTGTTGCTTTTTGTTTTTTAGTACTAGCCTTTTAGCGCAAGTACAAACGGGAAAAGCTTCCTTTTATTCCGATAAATTTGAAGGAAGACGAACCGCCAGCGGAGTGAAATATCATCATAATAAAGCTACAGCAGCCCATCGCCATTTACCATTTGGTACAAAAGTGAGGGTTACTAATTTAGCCAATAACAAATCTACCGTAGTCGAAATTAATGACCGGGGGCCATTTGTAAGTGGAAGAATTATTGATCTTTCTAAATCTGCAGCTGAAAAATTAGGCTACTTGCCTATTGGAGTAACCGATGTAGTGATTGAAGTAGTAGGTAATTCAACAGACACCATTGATGACGTGAATTTACCTTCTGAAACCGAAACTGCTTCTACAGACAATCCAACAAGTAACAATTCAGAAATTACTTCTACTCCAATGAATGTAGAACCCAATGAATTTTATGAGTTGGATATAGACCGAATAGAACCAGATTGGTTTGGTGTGCAAGTAGGAAGTTTTCAGGAAGTAGCCAATTTAATTCGTTTGGCAGATAATTTAAAAATAAGCTATCAAAAAAATGTGACCGTTCAAGTAAAAACTGTACAGGACATTAAAGTATATAGTTTAATTTTAGGTAAGTTCAATACTAGAAATCAAGCTGAAAGTTTTAAAGATACAGTTTCTATAAAATATCCGGGAAGTTTTATAATAGATTTTAAAGCCCTACAGCAAAACAATAATTAATTTGAAAAATCTAATTGCCATAGTAAGTATTATCGCCATGATTGCTGCTTGTTCTTCAGCTCAAAAATCTGGTGATAAGACTAGTATAGGCAATTCTTCCGTAAAAAACGATACCATTAGGATTGCCAATGATAGTTTGGATTATGAAATTATCATATTTGAACAAGGCTTTAATTCTTGGCTAGCTACCCAACAACCCAGAGGGTTTTACAACCAAAATTATTTAGAACAAAAAAACTGGCGATATGTGGTTACTTACAATAGTAGAGTAACGAGCTATCCATATAGTATTACCGGATTATATCCACAGCAAATAGATTATCAACCTGAAATAGATTATGGTTACGAGGTAAATTATTTACTCTATAATTATTTCTTATATTTTCAACGGGAATACAATCAAAAGCTTTGACTAGATGAAGAAATTAAAAGAAAGGTGGGGAATTCACTCTAATTTTCAATTGGTTATTATTTTTATTGTATTCGCTATTACCGGTTCTTCTTCCGTTTACGTGGCCAAACCATTTCTAGAATATGTAAACTTAGACAGAGCCCATTTTCACGAAGGTTTTTGGGGAGGCTTTGGTTATTACACATTACGAATATTATTGATTTTCCCTTTCTATCAAGTTTTGCTCATCGTGATAGGAAGCATCTTTGGTCAGTTTAAATTTTTCTGGAATTTTGAAAAGAAAATGCTCAACAGAATGAGCGGTGGTTTACTATTTTCTTCAACTAAAAAATAAAAAAATCCGTAGTTTCTCAACTACAGATTTTTTCAACTTAAACTATTTACAAATTAAAAATTAAGCATGTTGTAACTCATGCTTACCTTCTTTAATTTCTTCAATTAATTTATCGTTAAAGGCTGGTAAATCATCTGGTGTTCTACTGGTCACAAAAGCTTCATCTACCACTACTTCTTTATCTACCCATAATGCTCCTGCATTTTCTAAGTCTTTTTTAATGGAAGGATAAGAAGTCATGGTTCTGCCTTCTACCACTTCTGCATTAATTAAAGTTTGAGGACCGTGACAAATCGCTGCTACCGGCTTTGATTGTTTAAAGAAATCCCGCACAAATACAAGTGCATCTTCATTGGTTCTTAATTGGTCAGGATTTAATACTCCTCCAGGTAATACTAAAGCATTATATTGTTTAGCAGAAACTTGATCTATTGTTTTATCTACCTCAAATTCTTTTCCCCAATTATCTACATCCCAACTTTTAATTTTTCCGGGTTTTATACTAATCACATCTACCTTAAAACCTTCTTTTTCCATCGCTTCTTTAGGGGAAGTAAATTCACTTTCTTCAAACCCATCAGTCGCTAATATTGCAATTCTCTTTTCCATAACAATTTTTGTTTTTGTAGTTAATTTTCTTTTTCACTCAAATTTAAAAAATTATTATGCAAGCTTGTATTAAAGATATTTTAAACCTTGTTACGAGTAAGTTAAACTCTCTTAAGAAGGCTGATTCTCCTCTGCATGTTCTCCTGGACCATCAGTTTCAAGTTCCCTTAGTTTTTTTCTCTTTTTTTTTATTTCTTTCTCTTTTTCTTTGAGTTCTTCCATTTCTTGTCTTTCAGCAGGTTCTGCTAAACTGTTGGGCTGAATATTATAGCCTTTAAATAGCGCAAATTGAACGGTAAATTCTGCCCCGAAAAGCATAATAATACAAGAGTAAAAAACCCATAACAAAATTAAAATAACAGAAGAAGCTCCACCATAAACTGAAGTGGGATCACTTTTTCCAAAATAAAAACCGATAAGAAACTCACCTATTAAAAATAAGAGGGTAGTAATAGAAGCACCAATAAAGGTAACCCTCCAACTAATTTTTATATCCGGTAGAAGTTTAAAAACACCGGCAAAAAGAAACCCGATAAAAATATAGGAAATTAGAAAATTGAAGACTGAAAGTGCTGCGGAAGTAATTTCTGGTGCGAAACTCTGCAAATAATTTCCCAAACCTTGAATTACTGCTGAAATAACCAAGGAAACCAACAGCATAAAACCAATCACTAAGATCATTCCTAAAGAAATAGCCCTATCTAATAATATACGCTTAAAGTTTTCTTTTTTAGGCCTTACTCCCCAAACCCGATTCATAGCTTTCTTAAGTTGAAAAAATGCTCCGGTCGCTCCAAAAAGTAACATTCCTATTCCAAATAAAATAGTAAACACAGAACCTCCTTCTAAAAAAGCGTTGGAAATCATGGTTTCTATAGCTTCCGCAGTTCCTTCTCCTATAAACGTACTAATCTCTGAAGTAATTCTATCTTGTACCGCATCGCGTCCGTAAAAATAGCCTGCAATGGTAATCACAATCACCAATAAAGAAGGCAACGAAAATAAAGTGTAATAAGCGATGACTGCACTTTGCTCAAATGGATTATTTTTCATCCATTCGACATAAGTATTTTTTATGAGCTTAAAATATTTCTTCAGCATTGAATTGATCTAGAGCTTAAAAATAAAACATCCCACAAGTTAATTGTGGGATGTTTTAGTTAAAATAACTTAAAAGTTAGGCAATGGTTTTGGTAAACGTACCTTCCCTTCGCTGTTTTTCCTCACGAAGTAAAGCCAATTCCCTACCGGTTTGTCCTTTAACTGAAGTATTTTCCTGCGCTCTACGTATTAAGTAAGGAATAACATCTTCTACCGGTCCAAACGGAACTAATTTAGCAGCATTGTAGCCATTTAAAGCTAAGTTGTAAGTAATATGATCACTCATCCCAAACAATTGACTGAACCAAATTCTATCGTCACGTTTGTCTATTCCTTTTTCATCCATTAACTGCATAGTAAGGTAAGAACTCACCTCGTTATGTGTACCTATATATAACCAAATATCGTCTAGGTTTTGCATCGCATAATAAAGTACCGCATTAAAATTCACATCGGTTGCCTCTTTATCTTCACAAATGGGAGTTGGATAACCTTTTTTCTCGGCACGGGCATTTTCTTTTTCCATATAAGCTCCGCGAACAATTTTAGCTCCCACTTTATAACCTTTGTTTTTAGCCCTTTTATGTAAATCTTTTATATATTGAAGCCTATCCCAACGGTAACACTGTAACGTATTATAAACAATTACTTTTTCCTTATTATACTTTTCCATCATTTCTTCCAGCAAATCATCGGCAGCATCTTGCATCCAAGATTCTTCGGCATCGGCAAGGATTCTCATATCTAAATCATAGGCCAATTTACAAATCCCATCTACCCTATTTCTTACTCGGGTCCACTCTTCTTGATCTTCTTTCGTTAATTCTTCTTTAGAACTCACTTTTTCCCAAATTTCAAAACGTCCTATTCCGGTAGGTTTAAAAACAGTAAACGGTATTTCTTTCTTTCCGTCGGCAAATTTTACAATTTCTTTTTTTGTCTCCAGTGTTTCATCAAACACTTCTTCAATATCTTCTCCCTCTTTAGAAAAATCGAGTACGCTATGCACATGCATTTTATACATTTTCCCTATAATATCTTCGCATTCTTTCATTGTTTCGCCACCACAAAAC
Source organism: Mesonia oceanica (assembly GCF_902499555.1). Classification (GTDB taxonomy): domain Bacteria; phylum Bacteroidota; class Bacteroidia; order Flavobacteriales; family Flavobacteriaceae; genus Mesonia; species Mesonia oceanica. Next base: position 225,155 of record NZ_CABVMM010000005.1, on the reverse strand, counting down.
ATTTCAAAAATAGTTTTCTTGATTAATCCTTGAATGGGAAGTTTTAAGCTTAAGGCCAAATTAGTAGCCCTAGTACCAATAGCCACCATGGTAGGTCGGTTCATCATTCCAAATACAAAAAGGGCTTTTTTAAGTTCTTTATCTGTTCGTAAAGCGAAGGCTCGCTTCGTGTTATTAAATATTTTTGTAACCATTAGAAATTTTTAATTTTTCGCAAATATACTGCTCGAAATAACAATAATTTCAAATTTCTAAGTAATTTCGAATCACATTTAACGTATATTTTAATGAAATCCATTCAGTCTGTTAATAATATTATAGTTTTTGGCCAGGAAATATATGCTCAGTTAAATTCCTATATAAAAGATATTCAACCTTCTAAGTTATTTTTATTGGTAGATGAACATACGCAAACCCATTGTGCTTCTTTTTTTCTACAGCAGTTAGAAACAGATATTGCTACCGAAATTATTGAGATTGAAGCCGGCGAAGAGCATAAGACGATAGAGACCTGCAACGGAGTTTGGCAGACTTTATCTGACTTAGATGCCGATAGAAAATCTTTAATGTTGAACCTTGGTGGTGGCGTGGTCACCGATTTGGGTGGATTTGTAGCCAGTACATTTAAACGCGGTATTTCTTACATTAATATTCCCACTACGCTCTTGGCCATGGTTGATGCCTCTGTAGGCGGAAAAACCGGCGTAGATCTAGGAAACTTAAAGAATCAAATTGGAGTGATTAGTAATGCCGAAATGGTTCTGATTGATGTTGGTTACGTGGCGACGCTTCCGCAGAATCAGATGAAAAGTGGTTTAGCTGAAATGCTCAAACACGGTCTTATTCAAGACCAAGCTTATTGGGAAAAAATGAGTGACCTCTCACAGCTTTCTTTAACCGATTTGGAGCAACTTATTTATGAAAGTGTTCTCATTAAACATAAAGTCGTTACTGAAGATTTAAATGAAGATGGGATTCGAAAAACTTTAAATTTCGGACATACTCTCGGTCATGCGATTGAATCTTATTTTTTAACTCATCCAAAAAAGAAAACTCTTCTTCACGGAGAGGCTATTGCGGTCGGGATGATTCTCGCTGCATCTATTTCTAACAGAATTACCGGTTTATCGCCAGAAGAAGTTGCTGAAATTAAAACAGTTTTATTGCAGACTTTCGAAAAAGTAAGTTTTGAAGAAGCGGATATCGAGCAAATCATTGAACTTTTAAAGTACGACAAGAAAAATAGCCACGGCAACATCAACTTTGTGTTATTAGAAAAAATAGGACAATGCAAACTAGATTGCATCGTCCCAAATGATTTGATTTATCAAGCTTTTGCTTTTTATGCTGAGTAAATTTTATAACTAGCGAAATTAAATTTCAATAAACACATCTCGACTACGCTCGATGTGACATCGTCTGATCATAAAATTATTCTCCTAAAATCTGTTCGGCGTGCGCTTTGGTTTTCACCTTCCCGATTACTTCTTCAATTTTTCCTTCTTCATCAATAATAAAAGTGGTTCGGTGAATACCGTCGTATTCTTTCCCCATAAACTTTTTAGGACCCCAAACCCCAAAAGCATTAATCACTTCTTTATCTTCATCGGCTAATAAAGGGAAAGGCAACTCGTGTTTATTTTTAAAATTGGTTTGTCTTTTGGCAGAATCTGCACTTACCCCTAAAATTTCATAACCTTTTTCTTGAAAAACTTCCCAATTGTCCCGCAAATTACAAGCTTCTGCGGTGCAACCTGGTGTACTTGCTTTCGGATAAAAGAACACTACTAATTTCTTTCCTTTATAATCGCTTAATTCATGTACATTCCCGTCTTGATCTTTTGCTGAGAATTGTGGAGCGGCATCTCCTACTTTTAATGTTGTCATATCTTTATTTCTATGTTCAATATTTACTTGCTGAAAAGTATGAACAATAAGAAGCATTCACAAGAATTTTAGAAATAATTAAAGCTTGTTTTAATATGAAAAATTTAAAACATCGATAAAATCAAACTTACAAATTCAATATAATTCAGCAAAAAAGCATTTTCCTTGTGAGGTCAATAAATATAAGCAATTAGGCTTTATTTTACTTGTTTAAAATACTTCGACATAATAACTTCGTAAGTCAAAAACCTTATTTAAAAAGCTTGATTTCTGTATTAGATTTCAAGTTTTTTCAGTTTATAAACTTCAACAAATGAAAATAGGAATAGATAGCCTAAGTTACGATATCCCAAAAATTCAATTACCTATAAAAGATTTAGCGATTGCCAGAAATATTGAACCGGCCAAGCTCGAAAAAGGTCTCGGACTCATAAATATGGCGTTCCCCGATGTGCATCAAGACGCCATTGTTTTTGCAGCTAATGCACTTACCAAACTTATCGAACAGGAAAACCTGGAACCTTCAGAAATTCATCGAATTTATGTAGGTTCAGAAAGTGGTATCGATGCTTCTAAACCTATTGGTTCTTATTTGGTAGGGATGATGGATGATTATTTTGATGAAAACAAATTTACGCATTGCGATGCAGTAGATTTCACCTTTGCTTGTATTGGCGGTGTCGATGCGTTTCATAACTGTTTAGATTTTGTACGCAGTAATCCCGATAAAAAAGCAATTGTAATTTGTACAGATATTGCAAAATACGATTTAGAATCTACCGGAGAATATACACAAGGTGCAGGAGCTGTTGCTTTATTAATAAGTGCAAATCCACGTTTAATCGAGGTTGAAAATAACTTCTCAGTAAGCACCAAAGGAGTTTTCGATTTCTTTAAACCGCATCGTACAGTAAAAAAAGAAAACATAGGGATCACCAATAATGAAGCCTGGGAAGGTGTGTTAGAAAGTGAAATTGAAATCTTTAAAGAACAACCGGTTTTTGACGGACAATATTCTAACGATTGCTATATCGAACGTACAACCGATGCTTATTTTCAGTTTAAAAAATTAAAAGAGGAAGAAGGCATTTTATATGATTCTTGGAAAGCCATTATTATGCACCTTCCCTACTCTTTTCAGGCAAGACGCATGTTTGCTGAAATTTATGCGGCCGATCATCCAGAACTAGCAAAAGAATACCAAAAAAATGATCCGGAATATTTTTCTAAAATTAAAGCTTTAAGCAAATCTGAAGAATACCGTGCTTTTGTAGCCGAAAAATTTGCTCCGGCAGAACGTGCCTCTTCCTTAATAGGAAATATGTATACGGCATCCATGTTTATGGGAATGCTTTCTACCTTATGTGATTATTATGAAAAGAAAGAAAATCTAACCGAGAAAACACTTGGTTTTATTGCCTACGGAAGTGGTGCGAAATCTAAAGTTTTTGAAGGAAAACTAGTTGAATCTTGGGAAAAAGTGATTGAAAAGCAGAAGCTTTTTGAAAGCCTTGAAAAATCTAAAACTATCGATATTAATACTTACCATCAACTTCACAAAAAAGAAAAAACAGTAAGTGTGATTACTCCTCAAAAAGAATGGATTTTAGAGAGCATCGAAACAGAAAAGCCTAACTTAATAGGCGCACGTTATTATAAGTGGGTGAAATAGTTTTTAGTTCTAAATAAAAATATCGTCATTCAGGATTTATTTCAGAATCTCATAAAGCTGATTAATTCATAATCATGAGAACCTCAAACAAGTTCAGGTTGACGGTTATTGAATAACTTCAAAATTCATACTTTTGAATTCAAAATTTAAAATCACCATGAAAAAAGCTGAAAAAGTTCAATTTGTGATCGATACCTTAGAGGAAATCTATCCTAAGATTCCGATTCCATTAGATCATAAAGATCCGTATACGTTATTAATTGCAGTTTTACTTTCAGCACAAAGTACCGATGTAAAGGTGAATCAAATCACCCCACTTCTTTTTGATAGGGCCGATAATCCCTATCAAATGGTAAAACTTACGGTAGAAGAAATTCGGGAAATTATTAAACCCGTAGGACTTTCTCCAATGAAATCAAAAGGTATCCACGGACTTTCAGAAATTTTAATTGAAAAATATAACGGAGAAGTTCCTGCCGATATGGAAGCTTTAGAAAGTTTACCCGCCGTTGGGCACAAAACGGCCAGCGTAGTAATGGCGCAAGCTTTTAATGTTCCTTCTTTTCCGGTAGATACACACATTCACAGATTAATGTACCGTTGGAATTTATCGAATGGCAAAAATGTACAACAAACCGAAAAAGATGCGAAACGATTATTCCCCAAAGAACTATGGAATAAACTTCATCTTCAAATTATTTGGTATGGTCGGGAATATTCTCCCGCTCGTGGTTGGAAATTAGAAAACGATCCCATTACCCGAACCATCGGAAGGAAGTCAGTTTTAAAAGCCTATGAAGAAAACCTCACTAAAAAGCAAAAAAGAACCCGTAAGTAAATACGGGTTTCATTTTTTTAATTAAGTAAGTTTTCATATTGCATATGCTTACCATCGAGCACATTAAGTGCTTTCGAATAATTTAAAAGAAAACTAATGGTTTCTTTTTTGGGTCTTAGTTTTTCCACCTTTTCGTTTGGTGATTCGTTGAGGTAAAGTTTGGCCATTAGCGACGTTTTTTGTTAGTTTCATATTAATAACGACAAAAAAAACGCCTTATTGTATCTTTTAATATTTTGTAAGCACAATATTATGTTTATCGATAACTTTACGTAAGTTGATTAATGCATAACGCATTCTTCCCAAAGCGGTATTTATACTCACATCGGTACGCTCAGCAATTTCTTTAAAACTCATATCTTTATAAATACGCATCATCAAAACTTCTTTTTGATCTTCCGGTAATTCTTTGATAAGCTCACGAACATCACTTTCTATCTGGTCTTTCACCATGAGCTTTTCTGCATTCAGTTCATCATCTTGAATCACAGAAAAAATATTAAAATCACCATTATTATCAAATTTAGGCATACGATTGTTTTTTCTAAAATAATCGATCACCAAATTATGAGAAATACGCATCACCCAAGGTAAAAATTTACCTTCTTCATTGTATTTACCTCTTTTCAAAGTTCTTATTACCTTAATAAAAGTATCTTGAAAGATATCTTCGGTGACATCCCGATCAAAAACTTTCGAAAAAATAAAATTATAAATACGTTGTTGGTGCCTATTAATTAATTTAGAAAGCGCCTCTTCACTTCCGTTTAAATATTGCCTAACAAGAGTAGCATCTGTAGTCGTTTCGATTTTTTTCATAGTGGTTACCTCAATTCTTAAGAAAAATCTTAAGTCAATTAAACTTTGGATTAATAAATTTTAACTTGAAGTAACTCTGCTATATAGGCTTCTAGACTTTTAGGGTTTGAAAGTGCTAAATATAACAACATATTTTTAACAAATACAAATAAGTTAAAAATTTTAACATTTATATAAACATATTCATACTTTACAAGCCCGCATAGATTAAGTATCTTCGCAAATTATTGTAAAAACAGCTATGACTCAAGATATTGCTCAAATAAACCCTAAGGAAAATATCATTATCAAGGGAGCAAAGCTCCATAATTTAAAAAATATTGATGCCGTCATTCCGCGTAATAAACTCGTGGTCATTACGGGGCTTTCCGGTTCAGGGAAATCTAGTTTAGCTTTCGATACTTTGTATGCGGAAGGTCAGCGTCGTTATGTGGAGAGTTTATCTTCTTACGCACGTCAGTTTCTAGGACGTTTAGATAAACCTAAAGTAGATTATATTAAAGGAATTGCTCCTGCCATTGCGATTGAGCAAAAAGTAAATTCTACCAATCCCCGTTCTACGGTGGGTACATCTACAGAAATTTACGACTACTTAAAATTACTTTATGCTAGAATTGGGAAGACCTTCTCTCCTATTTCTGGTGATGAAGTAAAAAAAGATACGGTAACCGATGTCGTCAATTACATTAAAGATTTTCCTGAACGTGAAAAACTTTTACTCTTAGCTCCTATCTTGGTCGAAAAAGGTCGAAGCTTGGAAGAAAAAGTAAAAGTTTTATTACAACAAGGTTATAGCCGAATAAAAATTAAAGATGAAGTAAGTAGAATTGATGAAGCTAATTTAAAAAATGTAAAGCCGAAAGATACTTTTCTGGTGGTCGACCGAATCATTAAAAAAGACGACGAAGATTTTTACAATCGATTAGCAGATTCTATTCAAGCCGCTTTTTATGAAGGAAAAGGAGAACTTTTTATAGAAAACCTTTCAGACCATAAAATCCGTCATTTCAGTAATAAATTTGAGTTAGATGGAATGACTTTTAATGAACCCAATGTTCATTTATTCAGTTTTAATAATCCTTATGGTGCTTGCCCAAAATGTGAAGGCTATGGAGATGTAATTGGTTTAGATGAAGATTTAATTGTTCCTAATACTTCACTTTCTATTTACGAAGAAGCTATTTTCCCTTGGCGTGGTGAAAGTATGAGCTGGTATAAAAATCAGTTGGTGAATAATTCACATAAATTCGACTTTCCTATTCATAAACCTTATTACGATTTAACAGACGCACAAAAACAATTACTTTGGGATGGTAATCGTTATTTCACCGGTTTAACCGAGTTTTTTGAAGAATTAGAAGCGAAAGCTTACAAAATACAAAATCGGGTGATGCTTTCCCGTTACCGTGGCAAAACCAAATGTCCCGTTTGTAAAGGTAAACGATTACGCGAAGAGGTAAACTATGTGAAAATTGGTGGCGCTCCGATTACTGATTTAGTTGAAAAACCCTTAGATAAAGTAGCCGTATTCTTTAAAGAGCTAGAACTAAGCGAACACGACCAACATATTGCGAAACGCTTATTAAAAGAAATTAATAACCGTTTGGCATTCCTATCGAACGTAGGTTTAGATTATTTAACGCTGAATCGAAAATCGAATACACTTTCCGGTGGAGAATCACAACGAATTAATTTGGCAACTTCGCTAGGGAGTAGTTTAGTCGGTTCGATGTATATTTTAGATGAACCTTCCATTGGTTTACATCCTAAAGATACTGAAAAACTCATTGGTGTTTTAAAAGATCTTCGTGATTTAGGAAATACAGTAATTGTAGTTGAACACGATGAAGATATCATGAAAGCTGCCGACGAAATTATCGATATAGGTCCTGAAGCCGGAAGTTTTGGTGGTGAAGTTGTCGCTACCGGCAATTACGATGAAATTTTAAAGTCGAAGTCACTTACTGCTCAATATTTAAATCATTCTATGGAAATTGAAGTTCCTAAAAAACGTCGGGACTTTAAATATTATATCGATATTATTGGCGCACGGGAAAACAATTTGAAAAATATAGATGTTCGTTTTCCTTTAGGCGTTTTTACAGCTGTTACAGGAGTTTCAGGAAGTGGAAAAAGTACCTTGGTTAAACGCTTGCTTTATCCTTCTATCTTAAAAGAAACCGGCGGTTATGGAGAAAAAGTGGGTCAACTAACCAAAATCGATGGGAAATTCAGTAATACCAAACATGTGGAGTTTGTAGATCAGAATCCTATTGGACGTTCTTCACGTTCTAATCCGGTAACCTATATTAAAGCCTACGACGATATTAGAAACCTATTTGCTAATCAGAAATTAGCCAAAGTGCGAGGTTTTAAAGCGAAGCACTTTAGTTTTAATGTAGATGGTGGAAGATGTGAAACCTGTAAAGGTGAAGGAGAAGTAACCATTGAAATGCAATTCATGGCCGATGTGCATTTAGAATGTGAAACTTGCCACGGAAAGCGTTTTAAGAAAGAAGTATTAGAAGTAAAGTTTGAAGACAAAACCATTGATGATGTATTGAATATGACCATTGATGACGCTATTGATTTCTTCAAAAAACATAATGAATCCAAGATTAAAAAGAAATTACAACCTCTACAAGATGTTGGTTTAGGTTATGTAACTTTAGGACAAAGCTCTTCTACCCTTTCGGGCGGTGAAGCACAACGTATAAAATTAGCTTCTTTTTTAGGAAAAGGAACCACTAAAGATAAAGCGCTCTTTATTTTTGATGAACCTACTACCGGACTTCATTTTCACGATATTAAAAAATTACTCAAATCTTTTTACGCTTTAATTGAAAAAGGCCATTCCGTCATTGTGATTGAACACAATATGGATTTAGTAAAATGTGCAGATTATGTTATTGACCTTGGCCTTGAAGGAGGTGAAAAAGGAGGCCATTTGATTGCTACTGGAACACCGGAAGATGTAGCAAAAAATAAGAAATCGTACACGGCTAAATATCTTAAAGAGAAATTATAAATTGGCACAGTAATTGAAATATTATTATACATAATTATCGATGTAATTCGTTTACATCATAATTAATTTTTTTGGTTGGTTAGTTGGAAGACCCTTAAGCAAATGCTTAAGGGTTTTCTCTTTTTTTAATATAGTTAATTCGAAATATTTCCTCATTTCGTCGTCACCCTTAACCTATCCATGGAATAGGCAGGTTTTATGAAGGGGTCTCATTTTGATTTTTATCAATTTCAATTTAAAAAAATTCTTATTAAATCAATATAAACCTAATAATCAAACATTTAAAATTATGGCACGCACTTTGTTTTAACTAAAGCATATTAACTTAAAAATTCCATAATTATGAAAAACTTAATCACCTTAGTAGTTTTAACCTTGGTTGGTTTAACTACTTCCGCTGAAAATAAGTCGAACGTATCGACTTATAATTATGGATATGGTTCTTCTATTATTTTTGTAGAGCGAAATGTAGAATTTGCTATTTATCCAGATGGTCAGTTTGATTTTTATTACCAACCCCGAAGCAAGTTTAATTTCAATGTTAGCACACCAAACGTAAATATAAGTTATAACGGTGGATATAATTATGACCCCTATGTTCAATATGACGATTATGGAGCAGTCATCCAAATTGAATCGATTCCGATTTATTATGATTATTATGGAAGAATCATTCAGGCCGGAAATACGCAAATTTACTATAACAGTTTTGGTCGCTTAACACGAGTTGGTGGTCTAAATATCTTTTATAACAACTACGGAAACTTTGCTCATTTTTCAGGATTTATTAATGTGTATAATAGAGGATATGTGTACAGACCTTGGCATCAATACTATTCTGTTCCTATGAGATCAAGATGTATTGTTTACTCAAGACCTTATCGTACGTATTACCGACCTAATCGTGTGAGTTATAGAAATTACCGAAAACACTATAATGTAAATAGTAGAAATAGAAGTAACTTTTATAGACCTTCTCAACGAGTAACTCACTACAATAGAGGTAAACGTACCAGCACCAGACGTGAATTGGCTAACAGAAGATCTAATGTTACAAGATCCAGAACAAACGCTACAGCAACAAGATCAAGTTCATCAAAAAGTAATAATGCGGTTAGAACCAGAAACTCAAACACAAAAGAAATTAGAAGAAATGACAAAAGGGCTTTAAGCACAATCGATAGAACCCCTACAAGAAATTCTTCTACTAGAAGTACTATTAATAATAATAGAGCTGTTGAAAAAAGGAATAATTCAACACCTATATCAGCAAATAATAGAAACAATTCACGTCGTGAATTATCAAGAAGTACGATAAGTAGAAAACCTCAACAGGTAAATTCTCGTACATCTACTACAAGAAATATTTCAAGAAGTACGGAAGGCAATGCTAGAAGCAAATCTACTAATGCTTCCCGTTCTTCTAGATTAAGATAGTTTTTGGTTGGTTAGTTTTTTCCCCTTTCAGAATTGACTTCGGTTGATGATGAAAGGGGTTTATTTTTTACGCTGCTTAAGAAATTGTGTAAGCTCTTCCGATAAATTCATTTTATACACTACAAAAACATACAATGCAGTAGTTACTAAACCTTTAATCGTAATACTGGCTAGCGGATGAATATTGAATTCCCAGAAATAAAACAATAAACTCGTTACTACAATCAAGATGCTAATGGGTAAAGTTTTCTGCGTAAACGGATGCATATGAAATTTTTTATACACCAAATATAATTTTACACTAAAGAATGCAAAAAAGGTAGAAAAGGTAGCAATCGCTGCTCCCCAAATTCCCAGGATCGGAATAAAAACAATATTAAATACAACCGCTAAAATCACTACGCCAATCCCAATCATTAATACCCATCGGTAATAATCTGAATTAAAGAGAATACTATTACAGTTGCCTAAGAAATTTTCATAGAGTTTAATTCCGCATAAAAAAACAATGATTCCCGTTTCAATTTGATATTCCTGCGGAATCAATTCATAGAGTTGTTCTACATTTGTAATAATTAATGCGAAAATCAATCCGCTCACCAATAGCAAACTCACCGAAGTCTGTTTATAGAGCTTTGCCAATTCCTGTTTCTTATTCTTATTTAAAAACATGGCCGTGATGGGCATTGCAATTTGCTTCATCGCACGGGATGGAACAGCAATAACTGAAGCGATATAAACTGCTATCGCATACACAGAAACTTGTTCAATAGGCAAATAATGCTCGATCATCACTTTGTCTAAATCTAACAAAGCCGTTGAAATTGAACCGGCGATCAATATTAAAAATGAATATTTAGCCACCCTTGAAAAATTATGGGGAAGCTTAAAATCTAATTTTGGCGGAAGTAATTTAAATGCATACACCATTAACACCAACATCCTAAGAATATAAATAGCTGTAAGCGAATAAATAAAACCATTTAAGCCTAAGTACTCAAAATACACTGCTAGAAGCAAAACGGTCACTCCTACCCGATGAAAAACTTCTTTCATAAAGTTGCCAAAAACACTTTTATAAGTCAGTTTAGCCCAAGCATAAAAAACTTCAAAATAAGCGATGGCCACACTAATTAAAAAAATGAGTCCTATGTAATTTTGAACCGCTTCATTGGTGTCAAAATAATCTAGCAAAGCTTGATAAAAAATAATTCCTAATCCCCCAATCACCACACTCACCACCAATGGAATGATCAGCATCGTGGTCAATAATCGGTTTTTTTCGGTATCAGAATTATAAGCCGTATAAAACTTAATTAAGGTATTGGGAGCACCAAATCCCATTATTGGCCAAACCAATGTACTTGCCGAAAGTAAAAATGTAATTAACCCATAATGCTCGGGCTCTAAAAAATGGGGATACAAAAACAATACATTTAACGCACCCACAGCAAAACCTAAATAAGTGGTTAAAATATTATTGAATGATTGTTTTAATACGATGCCCATTTAGCTGAATTGTTGAATAACTTTTGCCAATTTTTTGGTTAACTCTTTTCTATGAAATTGCTTAATTTTTTCTGCGGAAGAATGCACTGCTAATTTTCCCACTTTATATTCTTGGTACCAAGTGTAAAGTTGATGTTTTATTTCTTCTTTGGAAGTATAATCAAAATATTTTCCGACCTCTGTTTCATCCAACAATCGAATCACATCCCAATCTGTGGGTCCCATTGCTAAAATAGGTCGGTTAGCTTTTAAATATTCAAAAAACTTCCCGGGAATAATTCCTTTCGTTTCTTCTTTATCAATTTCAATGAGCAATAACACCTGTGCTTTTCGCTGCTGTAGTAAAGATTCTTCATGAGATAAATAACCTTTTTCAACTAAATAATTACCCAATTGATGTTCTTTCATGGAAGAAACAACACTTTCACTCACTTTTCCTGCCAGCACCAATTCAACATCGTTCTTAAAGTCTTCTTTTTCATCAATAAGTTCTTGTAATGCTCGCCATAAATTTTCTGGATTCCGTTCAGAAAGTAATGAGCCTATGTGAGCTAATCGAAATTTTTCAGCTAATTGGACTTGTTTCACTTCATCCTCATCAAAACCATTTGTAATCACCGTAATCGGTTTCTGAGTAATGGCTGAAAAATCCTTTTTCGTAGTAAAACTCGTCGTTAAAATATGATCTGCGGTTTGTAACACTTCCCGCTCTAAACGAAGATGCTTTTGCTGTGCATTTTTAGTTAATTTCAGTTTTTGATGATAGCCAATTTTTGTCCACGGATCCCGAAAATCAGCAATCCAATTCATGGGTAAACACTCTTTTAAATGCTTCCCGATTAAATGCAAACTATGTGGCGGTCCGGTAGTAATTACCGTTTCAATTTGATGTTCTTTTAAATAAGAGTAAAGAAACTTCACCGATGGTTTCACCCACAGCATTCGTGCATCGGGAATAAATAAATTACCACGTACCCAAAGCATCATTCTTTGTAAAAAACCTTGCTCCTTTTCGTCTTTAATAATTCCGGAACTAATGGTTTGTGATTCCTTTTTAGAAAAAATTCCTGCTAATTGATAGGGTTCCCTAATGGGTTGTTTTATAATTTTTATTCCATCAGGGACTTCTTTTTCAAAACTTTTATCGACAATAGGATAATGTGGATTTTCAGGAATGTAAACAATGGGTTCAACATCAAAATCACGTAAATACTTAACAAACTTTAACCAACGTTGCACGCCGGGACCTCCCGCAGGAGGCCAATAATACGTGATAATAAGTACCTTTTGCATCGCACCAAATTAGATTTAAGCCGATTTTCTTCGGAAAGTAATTACCAAACCACCGATTAATAAAATAGCTAATAGAGCTCCACTTGCCAAGGTGATGGTGCTTCCGGTTTGAATGATTTCTGGTTCAAAAGTAAATTTAATTTCATGATTTCCTGCCGGTAACATCGCTGCCCGTAAAACGTAATCAGCTTGGAGTATCGAAATTTCTTTACCATCTACCGTAGCTTTCCAACCATGAGGATAATAAATTTCAGAGAATACAGCCAACCGATCTTCATGGGTTGAATAAGAATAGACCAACTCGTTAGGTTGGTAAGATTTCAACTGAATTTGAGCCGTAGAATCTGTCGTGAATTTTTGCTGCGGAATTTCTGCTGAAAACTTTTTATTCACAATTGCGGTTTGCTTGGTATTTAAGCTATCTAAAGCTAAAATTTCTTCGTTCGCATTACCTACAAATTTCACTTCATTGACAAACCAAGCGTTTCCATTTGCTTGCGGATTGGGTTGCGCCATGACTTCCCCTTGATTCGATAAAATAATGTATTTGGTATTCAGCATATTTAATACCTGCTGATTGCCATCGTAAATATAAAAATCGAATAATTCCTGAATTCTACCCGGTTTTGCCGCGTGATAACCCCCTAAAGAATTATGAAAATAAGAAGCTCGAGCAGAGTTTAACGGACTTCCGGAAAAATCTAATACTCGATAATGACCATTGTCTTTTAAAATTTCCTGATCGGCAGCGTTTGCCTGAAAAGGTTTTTTCATCTGACGCTCTTGTACAAAATCTTCATTATTTACATAACGACGATCTACCCCTACCAAATCGATTACAATCAATAAAGCAAGTCCGCCAATAGCCAAACCTTTATTGACTTTATTTTTTAAATATGCCCAAATGAGTCCGGCTGCTAATGCCACAAATATTAAACTTCGAATGGTATCGGCATTAAAAATAGCTTTTCGGTCTTCTTTTAGTGCTCGTACAAAACTTTGTCCTAATTGTTGTAAATACTGTCGGTCTTGATTCCCGACAAAATCAAAGAATACAGATTTTGCCACTAGAAATAAAACGGCTAAGCCTCCCGTGATGATGGTTGCCCATTTTAAAGCATATTCCTTTTCTTCTTGCGTTCTTTTATTGCTGAAGAATTTTGAAAGTCCATAAACCGCCATTAAGGGTAAACATAATTCTAAAATTACCTGAGTTGAAGAAACCGCTCTAAACTTATTGTATAAAGGAACGTTATTAATGAAAAACTTAGTAAGCGGCGCAAAGTTATCTCCCCAGGAAAGCAACAAAGCTAAAATAGAACCACCCACGATCCACCATTTAAATCTTCCTTTTACTAAGAATAAAGCCAATACAAAAAGGAAAATAACAACTGCACCAATATACGCCGGCGCACCGATAAAGGTTTGATTTCCCCAATAGGTAGGTGCCGAATCTGCAAAACTTATCGCTTGCTGTGGGCTGGCTCCCATTTTCAGCAATTCATTATAAAGCTCAGAATCTTTTCCTAACTTCTCTGCGCTAGAGCCTCCCATAAAACGTGGGATAAACAAGTTAAAAGTTTCAACTACTCCATAACTATATTCAGTAATGTAATCGTATGAAAGTCCATTCGTATTTTCTTGTTGCTCGCCACTTGGAGTAATGGTTAAACCAGTATCTCCACGCGTACTAAAATCAGCATATTCTTTAGTAGCCAAAATGTTGGTAGCATTGGTTCCTATAGCAATAAGTACAGCAACCATCATGACTGCTATTGCTACAAAATACTGCTTGATCTGTTTCTTTTTAAGAAAATCGATGAAATAGGCAACTCCTAACACAATGACTAACAGCATTAGGTAATAGGTCATCTGAAAGTGATTGGCATTTATTTCCAACGCCATTCCTAGCGTAAGCAGTAAACCACCCCAGAGGTATTTTTGCCGAAACGTGAGAATAATTCCCGCTAATACAATGGGCATATAAGCAATGGCATGAGCTTTTGAATTATGCCCGACACCGAGAATAATAATGAGGTAAGTAGAAAAACCAAATGCCAATGCACCGAGAGCCGCTAATTTATAATCAACTTTTAAGCATAAAAACAGGATGTAAATACCTATAAAATAAAGAAACAAATAATCTGCGGGACGTGGTAAAAATCGTAAAGCACGATCTAATTCTTTAATATAATTATAAGGATATTCTGCTCCCAATTGGTAAGTAGGCATTCCACCAAAAGCAGCATCTGTCCAATAACTTTCAGTATCGGTATCTTCCTTAAACTCTTTATGTTGATGAGACATCCCAATGTACTGGGTAATATCACTTTGAAAAATTACTTTCCCCTGTAAAACCGGATTAAAATAAGCTAAGGCAGCAATGATAAATCCCACAATAATAACTACATGCGGAATAATTTTCTTCAAGTTAATGGACATAGTTGTTTCAAAATCGTTTAGCAGCTACTAAGAACGGAAAAATTATTCAATTTCTTCAAAATCTATGTATTCCCCCACTTCTTTATTTTCGTTTCTGGAATTAGATTTTTTCTTACCTATATTTTCTTTAGTTTTTTGTTGTGTTCTATTTTGCTGAAAAGGGGATTGAGCGTTTTCACCTTGGTTAAAATTCTGAAAGGCTTTTTCTCCCAGTTTTTTCATAAAGTATTTTAAAATAAGAGGACCAAACCACTTGAAAATGATCTTGATTCCGAAGTAAATCAAAAGAATAATCAGTATAATTTTTATAGCTCCTATCAATGATGCTTCTTGCATAATTTTTTTAATACAAAACTAAAAATTACTGGCCTTAAAAACTTGATAATACCTATAAAAATTACTAAAACTATTCTATATTTGGTTAAAACTAACTTTTTATGAAGATGAAAAACTTCTTAATGACCGGATTGTTGTTTTGCGGGCAATTTTTGTTTGCTCAATATACAGAAACCATTAACTCTAACCGACCTGGAAGATCTCAAGGTGCATTTGCCGTTGGAAATGGCGTTTTACAAGGAGAATTTGGAGGTCGTTATGGGAAAGATGAACATTCCTTATTAAATACGGAAACTTCACTTTGGGGATTGGATTATGAAGTTAGGTATGGCTTTTTAAAAGAAAGGTTAGAAGCCAATTTAAAGGGATCATTTTTAAACGCAAATGAAAAATATATGATGGGTGCTAACACTATAGAAAGCACTTACCGAAATTTGGAAAGCAACACATTAGGCTTAAAATATTTGATTTACGATCCGCACCGCAAAAAAATGTTGGAAGGCCCCAATTTATATAGTTGGAAAGCTAACAATACCTTACATTGGGACGATTTAATTCCTGCTGTATCTGGTTACATAGGATTAAATTTATTATTGGGTAGTACCGATAATCCTTTTATAGGACCTGGAAATGATGGTATTTCTCCACAAGTAGCCATTATCACTCAACATAACTTAGGAAGATGGGTGTTTGTCATGAACCTTATTGGAGACAAATTTACGAACGATTTACCCACCTATTCCGGAATTTTCACGTTAACTCACGCGTATACGCAAGAGCTATCCTTTTTTGCGGAAGCTCAAATTATAAAAAGTGATTTTTATAGCGATGATATTGCCCGCCTTGGAGCTGCTTATTTATTTAATAAAGATTTTCAAGTTGATGTTTCAGGTTTAGTAAATTTTAAAGATACACCTTCACGCTGGCAAGTTGCTCTAGGAGTTTCTTACCGAATTGATATGCATTCTACCGACGAATATATTATGGAAGATAACGATAATTCAAAGCAAAAAGAAGATGCAACTAAAGCGGTAGATAAAAACCGAAAAGACGGTTTTAAAAAACAAATTGGAGAAGATTAATTTCATTTTCAATTACGAATACAAAAAAACCCGATGATTAAATTTTCATCGGGTTTTTTATTAATAACACTTACTGGCTTTTTCAACAATCGCCGGTATATCTTTAAAGTCGTATTTGTGTTTATTTTCTTTTAATTCAGCAATTAACTGTTTGCAATTAGGATAGTATTTTTTTATGTGTTTTCTAAAATAACGAAAGCTTCTGGCATATTTTAGTAAAGGTAGTGCTTTTTCAAATTCAGCATCATATATATAATATTCACTTGTCATCCCATACATCACAAATCCCCCACCGGGTGTTGCACCGTGCATCTGCCTTCCATAAAGTGCTGGAGAAATAGTTTCGTTAATTACCCTAAAAAGTTGATACTTCCGTTTTTTTACAGGTATGTATTTATATAAACCGTTTTTTCCTTGTATTTTAACGATAACTTTTTCTATTTCTTCTCCATTTCTATACTTTTCTTTTTTCGCTTCTTCATTTTCTTTAAACTGAAGGCTGTTACCATAACTTTTTAGGTATTTAGCCGAAACAGGCAATCTTACTAAACCTTCTTTCACTTCTCCATTATTAAAATAAATTGTTCCTTCATAAAATTCCAACTCTTGCGAGAAAGAAAATAAAGGAAATAAAAGAAGTGCGAAAATGATTAGTTTTTTCATCTTTATAGAATTTGAAATTCTTATAAAAATAAAAAAATCCGATAAAATTATCGGATTTTTTAAACAATCTGTAATGTATAAATTTTTAAGCTCCCATAGCTTGGGCAACTGCTGCTGACAAACGTTTGTATGTCCCGTTTTCTAAACGCTCTCGAATTGCTGAAAAAGCATCTAAGGTTTCTTCCACATCCTGTAAAGTATGGGAAGCCGTTGGGATCATTCTTAGTAAAATTAATCCTTTTGGTATTACCGGATACACTACAATAGAACAGAATACTCCGTGATTTTCACGAAGATCTTTTACCAAGGCCATCGCTTCAGGAATACTTCCTTTTAAATATACCGGGGTTACACAACTTTGGGTAGTACCAATATCGAAACCTCGATCTTTTAATCCGTTTTGAAGTGCATTTACATTCTCCCAAAGTTTTTCTTTTAACTCTGGCATAGAACGTAACATTTCCAAGCGTTTTAAAGCTCCTTCAACCAATTGCATTTGAAGAGACTTCGCAAACATTTGAGAACGTAAATTGTATTTTAAATAATCAATCACTTCTTGATCTGCCGCAATAAATGCTCCGGTACTTGCCATCGATTTTGCAAAAGTCGCAAAATAAACATCGATATCATCTTGCACACCTTGCTCTTCTCCTGCTCCTGCTCCTGTTTTTCCTAAAGTACCAAAACCATGAGCATCATCAACAAACAATCTAAAATTGAATTTTTTCTTCAATTCAACAATCTCTTTCAATTTTCCTTGTTCTCCACGCATTCCGAAAACACCTTCAGAAATTAAAAGGATCCCACCGCCTGTTTGTTCAGCGATTTTAGTAGCTCTTTCTAAGTTTTTTTCAATGCTTTCTACATCGTTATGCTTATAGGTAAAGCGTTTCCCTAAGTGTAAACGAACTCCATCAATGATACACGCATGTGCATCTACATCATATACAATAACATCATCTTTACCTACCAAAGCATCAATGGTAGAAACCATCCCTTGGTAACCAAAGTTTAACAAATAAGCTGCTTCTTTATGTACAAAGTCTGCCAATTCATTTTGAAGTTTCTCGTGTAAGTCTGTATGACCACTCATCATACGAGCTCCCATCGGGTAAGCTGATCCGTATTTTTTACCAGCTTCTGCATCTACTTTTCTAACTTCCGGATGATTAGCTAAACCTAAATAATCGTTCACACTCCAAGTAATCACTTCTTTTCCTTGAAATTTCATTCGATTGCTAATCTCTCCTTCAAGTTTTGGAAATACAAAATATCCCTCTGCTTGATCTGCCCATTTCCCTAATGGTCCTTTGTCTTTGTATATTTTATCAAATAAATCCTTCATAAGATTTTAAGTTTAAACCAAGTTTCAAAAATAAAATTTTTATACCGAAATACGAGAAGTAATACTTATAATTGTTAACATTTATAAATAAAAAAGCACCTTAAACGGTAATTTAAGGTGCTTTTTTATAATTTTCGGTAAAATTCATTATTTTATGAATTCTATTTTTTCTGCTCCTACGTTATTTTCACTATCAGAAAACCCTTGTTCATGCATCCAATCGTCACTATATATTTTACTCATATAACGTGAACCATGATCTGGAAAAATCATGACTACATTACTGTTTTCATCAAACTCTCCTTCTTCTTCTAATTGTTTAATTCCCTGAAAAACAGCTCCACTAGTGTAACCTACAAATAAACCTTCGGTTCTGGCAATATATCTAGCGGTATGTGCACTCGCTTCATCAGTGACTTTTACAAATTTATCGATGACATCAAAGTCGGTAGCGGTTGGAATTAAATTTTTCCCTAATCCTTCAATTCTATAAGGATAGATTTCATCTGGATCTAATTCTCTGGTTTCGTGATATTTTTTCAACACAGAACCAAATGCATCTATTCCGATGACTTTAATATCCGGGTTTTGTTCTTTTAAGTATCGTGCCGTTCCAGAAATGGTTCCTCCGGTACCACTACAAGCTACTAAATGAGTAATTTTCCCTTGGGTTTGCTTCCAAATTTCAGGTCCGGTACTTTTGTAATGAGCATCGATATTCAACTCATTAAAGTATTGATTGATATAGACTGATCCTTTCATCTCTTGATGTAAGCGTTTTGCCACCTCGTAATAAGAACGGGGATCGTCTGGAGCAACATGAGCGGGACAAACATATACTTTGGCGCCCATTGTTTTTAGCATATCTATTTTATCTGCAGAAGATTTAGAACTTACGGCTAAAATGCACTCATAGCCCTTTATCACACTTACCATAGCGATACTAAAACCGGTATTTCCCGAGGTAGTTTCTATAATTGTACTACCGGGATGCAAAATACCTTTCCGTTCGGCTTCTTCAATAATATGAAGAGCTATCCTATCTTTTGTGGAGTGTCCCGGGTTGAAGGCTTCTACTTTGGCAAAATAATTACCTTCTAATTCTTTTGTAACTTTATTGAGCTTAATGAGCGGGGTATCACCTATGAGTTGCAATACGTCATTATAAACCTTTAAGTCTTCTTTCATAAGTTGAACTTCTTTTTAACATATAAAAATGTTCCCATTTAAAGCGGAAACATTTTCGCAAAACATCGCAAATTTACAATAATTTTTTTAATCAATTGCTAATTCCTTCTAAGTCTAATATAAAAGCATAATCTTCAGCTACTTCTTTTAGGGCTTCAAACCTTCCTGAAGCACCGCCGTGCCCTGCATCCATATTGGTATGTAGAAGTAATTTATGGTGATCTGTTTTTAATTCCCTTAGTTTGGCCACCCATTTTGCAGGTTCCCAATATTGTACTTGAGAATCGTGAAAACCGGTGGTTACTAAAATATGAGGATATTCTTGTGCCACCACATTATCGTAAGGCGAGTAAGACTTCATATACTCATAATATTCTTTTTCATTAGGATTTCCCCATTCATCATACTCTCCCGTCGTTAAAGGAATACTATCATCTAACATCGTAGTGACTACATCTACAAAAGGCACGGCTGCAATCACCCCGTTATACAATTGTGGAGCCATATTTAAAATTCCTCCCATCAACATTCCGCCTGCCGAACCGCCCATGGCGTATAAATGTTTTGCTGAAGTATACTTTTGTTCAATTAAATATTTGCTACAATCTATAAAATCGGTGAACGTATTTTTTTTGGTGAGCATTTTTCCGTCTTCGTACCAGTTTCTACCTAAATATTCACCTCCTCTTACGTGAGCAATGGCAAAAATGAATCCACGGTCCAATAAACTTAACCTAGAAGTGGAAAAGGAAGGATCGGTGGTATGACCATAGCTTCCATAGGCATATTGCAAAACCGGATTGCTTCCGTCACGCTGAATTCCTTTTTTATAAACCAAGGAAATAGGAATTTGGGTACCGTCTTCTGCCGTTGCCCAAATACGTTCTGATAAGTAATTTTCTTTATGGAAATTGGGATCTTGTACTTGTTGTTCTTTTTTAACTTCACTTTCTTTGGTTTCCATATTAAAATCGATCACCGAAGCAGGCGTCGTTAAGGAGTTATACCCATACCGAAGTATATTGGTATCAAAATCAGGATTATTGCCGGTGTAAGCCGTGTAGGTTTCATTATCAAAAGGCAAGTAGTAATCCTCTTGATTGTCCCAACTCATAATCCTAATTCGGTTTAAACCATTATAACGTTCGCTAAGCACTAGATAGTTTTTAAAAATATCCATATCTTCCAGCAATACCTCTTCGCGATGCGGAATCACTTCTTCCCAATGTTCTGAAGTAGTTTTATCGACCGATGTTTTCATCAACTTAAAATTCTGTGCACCATCTTTATTGGTGATGATGTAAAAACGATCTTCAAAATGAGAAAAACCATACTCCACTCCACGAACCCGTTCTTGAAACAACTGAAACTGTCCGCGAGGCTTATCGGCATCTAAAATTCGGTATTCATCACTCATTGTACTGCTCGAACCAATGATGATGTATTGTTTAGATTTTGATTTATAAACATAGGTATTAAAGGTTTCATCTTCTTCGTGATAGACCAAGATGTCATCGTCCGGGTTTTCCCCTAAAATATGCTGATAAACCTTGTCAGAACGAAGGGTTTCTTCGTCTTTACGAGTGTAGAAAAGGGTTTTATTATCGTTGGCCCAAGTAGAACCACCGGTAGTGGTTTCAATTTTTGTTGGAAGAATTTCTCCGGTTTCCAAATTTTTAATCTGAATGGTATATTTTCTTCTACTCACGGTATCTATACCAAAACTAACGAGTCTATTGTCTGGACTTACACTAATTCCGCTTAATTTGAAATAGGAATGACCTTCGGCCATTTCGTTACAATTGAATAGAATCTCTTCTTTGGCTTCCAAAGTTTCTTTTTTTCGGGCATAAATAGGGTAACCTTTTCCAACTTCATAACGTACGTAATACCAATAGCCGTTTGATTTATAAGGCACGGAAGAATCGTCTTCTTTAATTCGGCTTTTCATTTCTTCAAACAAGTTTTCCTGAAATTGCTTGGTATGCGCCATCATTCTATCGTTATACGAGTTTTCTTCTTCTAAGTATTTCACTACTTCAGGATTCTCGCGCTCGTTTAACCAAAAGTAATTATCTATTCGTGTGTCGCCGTGAATGCTTAATTCTTTGGCTATTTTTTTAGGTTTCGGTGGACGTATTTCTTCTTTTATCATCTTAATGACTTCTATTTTGAATGCTTACAAAGGTAAAATTTCGGCAGAAATGAGGAAGCATTCTAAGTATTTAATAACTTTGTCGTTGAACCAAAAAATAAAAAAGCTATGTTCGGAGATATGATGAACAAATTAAAGGAAGCGCAAGCGAAGGTTGAAGAGACCAAAAAGCGCTTAGATACGGTAACGATGCAGGAAAAATCGAGTGACGATTTGCTAAAGGTGACCATCACCGGAAACCGTGAGATTAAAAATATTGAAGTATCTGAAGAATTATTGGAAGATAAAGAACAATTGGAAGATTACCTAGTGTTAACGCTCAACAAAGCGATTAAAAGGGCTTCTGATATGAACGAAGCAGAATTAGGTGCTGCCGCAAAAGATGGTATGCCCGATATCCCGGGAATGGATATGTTTAAGTAAATATAAAAACGGAGGTAATTTTATTTAACCTCCGTTTTTTATTAAATGCCTCGCTTTGCTGAAAAGAATCATTCAAGTTATAACCTTTTTTCTGCTTATTTTTATTCATATAGGTTTTCTTACTGTTTTTTTAGTTGAAAAATTTAATGAAATCTGGGTCTTATTGGGAGTAATTATAGCATCAGCAATTATCACTTACGCCTATTACCATATTTCTCCTGACAAGGAAGATTTCTTTTTAGCCGATTTACAAGATGTTTTCTACATAGGGATTGGTGCCGTAATCACCTATTTTTTAAGTGTAGATATGGAACTCGGGCCTGTTATAGCAGCAGCTGCTTGTGGAACTGTTGCTTCTTTTATACCTGATTTATTCTCCGCTTCAAAAAATATGGAAAAAATACCTACAAGGGTTTATTGTGGTGCTTTTATTGGTATGACGGCTCCGCAAGTAGCTTATGGTTATGGTTTTATTTTATTCGCCTCTCTCCTAGCTGGTGTCTTATTTATCGGGACAAAAAATTACCTGAATGGTTTTGGCGGAAAACTGGGTACCATTGCTTTTGGAGGTGTGGCTGTTACTTCTTTTTTAATTTATTTATTTTTTTAGATGGAAGTCATAATACTCATCCTTACCGGAATCTTAGGAAGTTTAACCACTTATGTACTTCACAATTACTTGGGGCAAAGTGATGTTCGTGCTTCTGCCTTACCATCCTTAATTGTTGCCTTATTCTTTTTTATATTCCCTGAAATTACCTCAAGTTTTCTTCAACATAAAATTCCTATCATTTTTATAGGTGCCTCTTTTGTAGGAATGGTTTCCAATAAAGTATTGCATCATTGGTTATATATAATTTTGGCTGGTGCTATTTTTTCCATCATATACATTAATTTAGGAAGCTTCTTTAAAGGATTTGGTGGTAGTTTAGGAAATGTGGCTTGTATTTCGGTAATCACTACACTAGGTTTAGCTACCTTAAAAAAGCACAAGGGTATTAAAAAAAGAAAGAAGTGACAGATCCAGAGAGATTATAGTTTAGAATAGATTAAATTTAATTCGGCTTCAGGAAAGTTTATTAACAAGAGATAAATCTTTACTTGAAGTAATTGCTATTCTTGAAGAGTTGAAGCTTTTTGCAATACAAATAAAAAGGGAGTATCTTTTAAATAGGATATAAACTATTATAAAAAAAAGCGATATCAGGATTATGATTTTAAAGTTACCTAAAATCTCATAATCACTGATTTAATTTATGAGATTAATTAATTTTTCCATAAATTTTTTAGTCCTAGTCGGTACATAAATTACAATACAACAACCGGTAGCTCCTTTCCTCCCGTTTTTTAAAACATTCTAAGTAGTAGAACCAATACTAAAAAAGTAGGATCGATAAGAAGATTCAATAATTATAAAACTAGAAATCCCTCAACAAACCGCTGAATTATTTCTATAAAATATAGAAAAAGGTACTTTTTTAAGATTTTATGTATAGATATATAGATTTTTTTATCCTAAAGTTTTTATTATTGTAAGAAATAACTTCATTTAACAGCACTAAATCATGCAAGATACTTCTAATGAAATTGTTAGCCAAAATAAAGAATTAAGCATTTGGGAAGCATTGATCCCGGTTATTGCTTTAATAGGAATGCTAGCCTATAACGTATTTATTTTTGGAGAGGATGCATTAGGAGGTTCCAATCAGTTTATTTTATTAATGGGTGGTGCCGTCGCTGCACTTGTTGGTGCTTTTAATAAAGTCTCTTTTGATAAAATGATTGATAAAGTGGCCCATAACATTCAATCTACTACAGGAGCTATTCTTATCTTATTAATGGTAGGTGCGCTTGCCGGGACTTGGTTAATCAGTGGAATTATACCCACCATGATTTATTACGGACTTCAGGTGCTCAACCCTACTATTTTCCTAGCAGCTTGCGTGATTATATGTTCGGTAATTTCTGTAGCTACCGGAAGTAGCTGGACTACCTCTGCTACTGTGGGGATTGCCTTAATAGGAATTGCCGATGCCTTGGATATTTCCACCGGAATGACTGCGGGAGCCATCCTTTCCGGAGCCTATTTTGGTGATAAAATGTCGCCGTTAAGTGATACTACCAATTTAGCTCCTGCGATGGCGGGAACCGATTTGTTTACCCATATTAGGTATATGACAATTACTACTGTACCCACCATCTTAGTTACCCTTATTGTCTTCATTATTATTGGTCTTAATTTAGACGCTTCAGGGACAGCAAATACTGAAGGAATTTTGAATTCAATTGAAAAAACATTTTATGTAACGCCTTGGTTGTTTGTGGTACCTACACTTGTTATTATTCTAATTGTAAAAAAGACTCCACCGCTTATAGCCTTGCTTTTAGGTACACTTTTAGCTGCGGTTGCAGCCTTAATCTTTCAACCTGAATTAGTTGCTTTATTAGGCGGAAGCGAACAATTAAACTTTAATACTGCTTACCAGGGAATTATGAATTCCATTACGATAGAAACCGCTATAGAAACCGATAACAAAGTACTCAACGATTTATTTTCTTCAGGAGGAATGCAGGGAATGCTCGGTACTATTTGGTTAATTATCTGTGCGATGGTTTTTGGTGGAATTATGGAAGCCATTGGTGCTTTGGCAAGAATAAGTCAAGCTTTACTCAACCTGTTTCATACCACGTTTGGGCTATTTGCCAGTACCGTCGCCAGTTGTTTAGCATTAAACTTAACTGCGTCCGATCAATATTTAGCTATTGTAGTTCCAGGCAAAATGTTTTCTCAAGCTTATAGGGATAAAGGCTTAGCTCCTGAAAATTTAAGTAGGTCTTTAGAAGACTCTGCTACTGTAACTTCGGTTTTAGTCCCTTGGAATACTTGCGGAGCCTATCATAGCGGGGTTTTAGGTGTTCCCGTAGCGAGTTATTTAATGTATGCTATTTTTAACTACTTGAGCCCTTTTACCACTTTACTTTTTGCAGCTTTCCATATTAAAATTAAGCATTTAACTCAAAAAGATGCTGATGTTGCCCAAGTTTAAGATATCTATAAACTTGGTTTAGCAACAGACTTCTTATCTTTGCAAACCATACAAATCAACAAAAATGAAATTAGATATTTTAGCTGTAGGTGCGCATCCTGATGATGTTGAATTAAGTTGTGCAGGAACTATAGCCAAAGAAATTGCCAACGGTAAAAAAGTAGGTATTTTAGATTTAACCCGAGGTGAATTAGGAACCCGCGGAAGTGCAGAAATCAGAGATCAAGAAGCTAAAAAAGCAGCAGAAGTTTTAGGGGTTTCCTTGCGTAAAAACCTTGAGTTTAGTGATGCTTTTTTTATTAATAATACTTCTCATCAATTAGAAATCATTAAAGTTATTAGGAAGTATAAACCGGAAATTGTTTTGTGTAATGCCATCGATGATAGACATATTGATCATCCCAAAGGTAGTAAACTAGTTAGCGACGCTTGCTTTTTAAGTGGTTTACGCAAAATTGAAACTTATTGTGATGAAAATAAGCAAAAGGCTTGGCGGCCTAAATTTGTATATCACTATATTCAATGGAAAGATTTACAACCGGATATCGCAGTAGATATTAGTGGATTTATGGATAAAAAAGTAGAAGCGGTAAAAGCGTACCAGTCTCAATTTTTTGATCCCGAGAATAAAGAGCCCTCCACCCCTATCTCTAGCGACAACTTTTTAGATAGTGTTACTTACCGGGCACGGAATTTAGGTAGGCTTATTGGTGTAGATTATGCAGAAGGTTTTACTGTAGAACGCTGTCCTGCAGTGGATTCTATTTTTGATTTAATTTAATTGAAAAAATGTTTTGCAAAATTGAGGAATTCAACTAAATTTGCATCCGCATTTGCTAGGTGATGCTTAGCAAAAGTTCTTCAAACAAATGGTGGTTGTAGCTCAGCTGGTTAGAGCGCCTGATTGTGGTTCAGGAGGTCGTCGGTTCGAAACCGATCTTCCACCCTTTTTTAAAGTCCCTTCCTTTATTGGTTGGGACTTTTTTTATAGCTAGATTTCACTGACAATAACCGAAGTCTGCTTAAATAATTTTGGCACTATCATTGAAAATGAACTTTCATAACTAATTTATCTATTATGAAAAAATCATTACTATGCCTAACAGGTTTTCTATTTTTACTTTCCTGTATTGAAGATGAAAAACCAGCGAACACCACCTCTTTGAAAAAAAATATAGAGATTGAAAATAATATAAAATCACTTCAAAATCCATTAGCTTCTTTTAATGAAGTCGAAACTCAGGAATTTCAATTAAATTTAACAAAAGACAGTCTTCTTGTAGGAAAAAAAGGAACACTGATTTATTTTAATCGAGATAATCTTGATGTTGGTGCTACCAATCTGCTTACTTTTATATTAGAAGAGTATTATGATTTTAAAGATTTGGTAGCTCGCCAAATATCTACACAAACGAAAGATGGAAGATTATTAGAAACTTCTGGAGTAATTCGTATAAAAGTAAAATCTGATGATGGCAGCGATATTAAATTAAAAAAAGGCAAAAATATACAAGTTATTTTTC
The DNA here is from genome assembly GCF_902499555.1 of Mesonia oceanica. GTDB lineage: Bacteria > Bacteroidota > Bacteroidia > Flavobacteriales > Flavobacteriaceae > Mesonia > Mesonia oceanica. The sequence goes on along the minus strand of NZ_CABVMM010000005.1, from coordinate 198,468 downwards.
CCGATGATAGAATCGTGAATAATGATATTTATTATGGTGAAAGAAATAAAAAAGGTATTGTGAAATGGGAAAAAGATACCACATTAGTAGATACTACTATCTTAGATTATCAATTTGTAAAAACATATGGTATAGATAAGTATATAAGGATTAAAGTCCCTAAAGACTCCTTGGACTATTATTTAGAGTTGAATAAATCGTTTTCGATTGCTGATATTGCTATTGATTCTCAAGATACTAATTCCATTTATAACCCCATTATTGATCCTGCGAAAATTAATTTACAACAATTAAAATGGATTAATATTGATCGCTTAACAGAACCAGATTTTTTAAAAAATGTAACATTATCAAACCAAAGACTTACCGATTATTTTTCTGTTTATATACTTTACAAAGAACTCAATTCTTTTTTAAATTATAATTTTCGAGAGGCTAAAGCTGAAATAACTTTAGAAAAAATTCCTATAAAAGGAAAAACTCAGTTGCTAATAGTACAACTTACTTCTGAAAACGAACTAAAATCACAACTCATTAATTTAGGTGAAAAGAATCGTTACATTATGAAATTGAAAAAAACTTCTATCGAGAAATTGAGTGAGTTACTTAAAAATAGTACAACCAGAGACAGTATTTAAAATTCAACTGTTCAGCGTTAGTTAAATGAGGCTTTGTAATAGAACCGACCGACTATTAATAAAAAGACAGTAAAGTTTTATAAAAAGCAACTAAAAAATATTAAGCTACTCCAAAGTTTCAATTAAATCAAGGTCATACAAACCAAAAACCTAAAGATAAACTTTACAGTTAGGAAGTTCTTTTTTAATCCTAGTTTTTTCTGCTTGAGAAAAGTTATTGTTTAAAGCGATTAAGGTTTTTAAATTCTTTAACTTTTCAAGCTCGTTCGGTAATTGAGAGAGATTGTTGTTAGAAACTATCAACATTTGCAAAGTTGAGATTTCCGTAAGTTCTTCGGGTAAAGTCGTTAACTCATTATTATTTAAGATTAAAGATTCTAGACTTTTCAGCTTTGAAATTTGTACAGGTAATTCTTTAAGCTGGTTATGTTCTAAATTTAACTCTTTTAAATGGGGTAAGGCTAGCCAACTCCCATCCAATTCATTAAACTGGTTGAAACCTAAATGCAACAAGCTTAGGTTTTTCAATTGGCTTATTTCCGAGGGAAGGTAACTAAGCTGGTTATTGTCTAACTCCAATACTTCTAGATTTTCACAATTCCCTAATTGGGAAGGAATAGATATTAGCAAATTAAGGGAAAGGTGAAGGTTTTTAAGCTGTGATAGCTTTTCAATTTCTGAAGGGATTACAGCAATATTATTACTGCCTAAGTCAAGGCTTTGTAATTTATCTAATTTTTCAATTTTGCTAGGAATATAAGTAAGTGAATTGAGTTTTAAATTCAGATGGTTTAAATTTTTCAGTTTGAAAATTTCTCCATCCCATTTGGAAATGTTATTCCGCATTAGGTTGAGAAATTCTAACTCCTTCAGATTTTGCAGTTCACTAGGAACAAAAAATAAATGCTGATCGCGAAGATTGAGTTGTCTGGCAGACTTTGCTTGTAAAGCTTCTTCTACCGAATAATAAATAGAGTTTTCAATAGGATTAGGGATTTGCGCTTGAACACTACCTACTAAACTTATCGTTAAAATAAAAATTGTGAATAAGGTATAATACTTGAATTTTCTCATGCTTTCAAAAATAAAAAAGACCGGTAAAAACTTTACCGGTCTCTTTTTTAAATTATTATTATCAATCTTACTGGTTTGTTAAGACTTTATATCTTCCAGATTTTCCAGCTACATCTACTTGAATAATCAACATTTGATGAGCTTGAATGGATTCTGATAGATTAAGGTTTATCTTCCCATTTACAAGTTTTGTATTGGAAAGTTTTTTAACCCTTCTTCCCAGTAAATCGAATACCTCAACATTTATATTTTCTGTTGAAGCGTCTTTCACTTCAATATAAACTTCCCCTGAAGTTGGATTAGGATATACTGCGACCTTACCTTTTAAAGCGTTATCCACACTTAAAGTTTCAACTTGAATATATTCAGATTTTTCCATTTCACTGTTTCCTGCCACGTTAGATGTTTCCAATTTCACATTAAACAGACCATCAGCAGTATAAGTTACCGTTGGGTTTTCTTCTGTGGAAGTGGCCGGATCCCCACCTTCAAACGTCCAGTTCCAAGTGTCGGGATTATTGGTACTCAAATTGGTAAACGTAACTGTTTCCCCTTGTTGAATTTGTACTTGATCTGCCACAAAATCGGTTACCGGAGCTTGTATTCCTAGGTTTTCATTTAAAGAGAATACTACGGTAGAAGAAGCATTGATGGTAACATCATTAAACGTTGCGTCTTGTTGTGGTTCGTTATTTCCACTTGGATGTTGTACAGAAAAGAAACCATATTTAAAATCTGGAGAAAAAGTTAATCCTGTTGGTTCAGAACCATTGGGCATAGAAGCAAATAATTCAACTTTAGGATTGGCTTGCGTATGGTCTGGTCTAACTACCCAAATATAGTTGTTCCCCCCATCTTGTAATACCCAAAGGTTTCCTTTGTCATCAAAGGCAAGGTTATCATTACCATATCCCCAAGGTTCTGAGAATGTTCCCTCAGCAGTTTCGATATCATAATTCATTCCTCCTAAGAAGGTTTCAAAATTGGTTACTGAATTTGTACCATTATCGGTGAATCGATACGTTCTTCCTCTTCCTTTAGCAGTGAAATAAATTTGACCGGTGGTTGGATGAATTTCACAATCTTCCACTCCATTAAAATTGGTTCCCCCTAGCGTTGCAGCAGTGGTGTTTAAATTATTACGCTCAGCTTGCGTATCGTTAGGTACTTCGATCCACTCAGCAGTACTAGAGGTTGGTTCATCGCCTACCAATGGTAAATCTAACTTAAGTACGTAAACTGTTCCTGACGTTAAATCTCCCGGTGTATCCATCACGTATTTGTAAACACAGTGGGTTCCCCCGTCTTCACCATAATAAGCAGTAGTGGCATCTGGGGAAATCACCACATTTTCGTGATTCATTCTTCCCATCGCCCAAAGCTTTTCTTGACCATTACCATAATCCATTACTTGAGCAGTTTCCGGATCAATTTCCACTAACCAGCCTACGTCTTGGTAACCATCACCATTTTCATCTCCATTATTGGTAGATTCTTCTGCAGTAACTACCGTTCCCCACGGGGTAATCCCTCCGGAACAGTTTCTGGTAGTGGTTGCTAAAACATTATTATAGAGATCTACCGGCTGACTGTAATCTACTTCCCATAGATGATTATCGGTATTTAAGTGAAGATCGACAATGGAAACTCCCCCCGGTGTGTTTTCGTGGTTCACCGATAAATATCCGTTTTCACTACTTCCGTCGATTGGGATATAAGCCGTAAAGTCGTTATTACCAGGTACGTTCCCAGAACCATCCAAATAAGCATCTCCTTGCTTAAAGATCAATTGAAATCTATGGGTGTCTGAAGGAATAATTAAATTTGGCGTTTGAGCGGTTGGTACGATGGAAGTAAAACAACCTATACGCGGCTCATCACAATCAAAATCTATGGCCTCCACATTTTTAATGTATAGATCAAAACGCATATCAGAACTTTGACCGTCACGATTGTGCACCTCAACTGCAATGGTATTTACCCCAGCTTGAAATGCTGATTTCGGTACTTGATGAATTTGATAGTTAATTTCATCTGAACCGCTAATAATTTCTGCAGAATGGGTCTGGTAATCTATATCTCCTTCCGGCATATTGTCCCTAAATACTTCTTCACCGTTTACATACACTACGGCCCCATCATCCCTTCTGATTCCAAATTCAACCATATCGGTCATTTCTGAAAGGTCTACTTCCATTTCACGGACAAAATAGGTGGTAATGTATTTATCACTAGCATCAGGTCCATAAGAAACCTCGGTGATTACCGGATCTCCATATCCTAAAGTTCCAAAACCTCTGTTCCAATCGGTATAATCGAAACCGGTTTCATTCCAAGCTTCTTCATCTAAGCTTATTCCGGTATCTAAATAATTCCATTCTGATTCTTTCACTAATGGGTAAGCCGAAGCCGGAATTGGAGGCAAGTTGTAATCTACTTCCATATCGAAACGTAAATCTGAACTTCCTGCTGAACCTTGATGCAACTCTACTGCGATTACATTTTCACCTACTTGTAATAAGTTCTCGGTTTCTACTTCGTGCCAGATTTCTTCATCGGCACCTCCTATGGCTTCTAAAGCATAGGTATTATAATCAATAGCTCCTTCCGGCATATTCAACCTAAAAGCTTCCTCTCCATTTACATACACTACCACTCCATCGTCTTTCATGGTTTTGAATACCAACGAACCGATATCTGTTAAATCTTCCACTTCAAAACGATGTCTTAAGTAATAGGTCGGGTATTTGTTACTTGAATCACTACCGTAATCTAAGGTTGTACTTTCAATACCATCGCCATACCCTAAAATAGCATTTCCAAAAGCCCAATCTTCATCATTATAAGTGATGCTAGTCCACTCTTCTGAAGTTAAATCTTCACCATTATCGTTGTACTTCCAAATGCTTTCTTGAGCGATGGGAAAAGTCCCCATAGGATACTCATCGATATTCTTCCAAGCTAGATAGACTTCATTTGAATTAATTTCCATTTCCGGGAACGAAACGATGTTTGCTTCTTTAGTTCCGGTAGCAATCACATTTACTTCTAAAGCTGGATCGCCTTGTAATAAATAGTACTCATTGGCTATTAAATCGACATTATTTAAATTTTCAAACACCTTAGTTAAATCTACCTTAACACTTGCGTTTTCTACAAATAACGGATCGATTAACCAACGGCTATTTAAGTAAAGAATATCGGTGGTCGCAGAACCTAAACTAGGTAATACTTCCTCTCCTTCTTCTTTTCCTACCACAACGTTAGAATTGTAATCTTCAATTTCATTACCAATGTAAAACCCATTTCCGTTATCGTTCATCACACTCCAATGACCGGTTACCTGATTTCTAAATGGAGCTTCAACATCTCTGATTGGACCGGTTGCAGGAATAATTTCTGAATTATTATACTGAACTTCTACCGTTTGAGAACCACTATTTACAAGGTAACCGGAGTTTTCCTGATTAAAGGTATAATTATATACTAAATCTGTAGTTTCTTCTGCAATTGTTAAGTACATACTTTCTTTAATCTCCTCTTGGGTTTTAGCAGTCGTCCAAATTCTAAATTCATCAATTGAAGAGTTTGTTGGTGAATTATTGGAGATGTTTTTACCGAATGCTAAATTGTTTACACAAGGATGAAATTCTCCTACATTCATACTATCTACTAACTCTCCATTGATGTAGAATTTAAATTCACCATTGGGTACAAAGGTAACTGCGGCGTGATTCCATTCTCCTATATTCCAAACGTGGTTGGAATTTAAGGAGTTCCATCCTCCTGTTGGTCCTTTTCCTGTAATGGTTTGAAGAGTTTGATTATTTAAAAATTCCATCTCCCAACCATATTCTCCACCTCCAAAATTTGAGAAGCCGACCAATTTCGTATTACCTCCGGCAGTTTCATCTAAACGTCCCCAAAGTTCAATCGTAAATTCACCGGATAAAGCCGTATTTACGCCTTCTTTCGGGAGTTGAACATCGTGACCATTTTGTAAATCAAGAGCACCTCCTTGTAAAGCGATAGCAGCTTCGGTATCTTCTACAAAGGCTAAGTAGTAATTTCCTAAAGAAATATCAACATTATTGAAATCTACAGTTCCGTTTTCTTCCGTTCCTGTTGCTAACACTTCGTAGTTACTGGTTGGGTCACCTTTTAACAGTAAATATTCGGCTACGCTTGCATTTACAAATTCAGCATTATCAAAAACTTTAGACAAATCTACTTGTAAATCGGTAGTCTCAATATTTAATGAATTAATATGCCATCCGCCTGAAACGTAGAAGGTATCTTCTTCATCTGCTAATTCTAAAATTTCTGAACTGGTATGATGCCCAATCACTACATTTTCGGTATAACTGGTAATGACGTTTTTTAAATAAAGACCATTGTTGTCTTCATTCATAATACTCCAGTTTCCGGTGATTAAAGAAGGGAATTCAGGATTAATTTCACTTACCGGACTGGTTGCTGAAATAATTTGAGCTGAAGTATAGGTGATTTCATTTTCATAGCTTCCTTCATTTTCTAATACTCCTGTATCTTCTTGATCAAAATTGAAATTGAACACCAAATCTTCTTGTTCTCCTTCTACTTTACAGTGCATTTGTTCTACAATTTCTTCTTGGCTCTTTAGTTTGCTCCATACCCTAAATTCATCCATAGCAGCATAAGTTTGTCCGCCATAATTTAAACTTTTACCTAAAGCAAAATCCCAAGTACCATTACTGGCATAAGTTCCAAACGCATTGGAGTTTTTTAGTTCTCCATTTACGTAAAGCTTAATTTCTTGGTTAGGAGAAGCGGTTACCGCAATATGGTTCCATTCTCCGATATTTAAGCTTTCTCCTGAATTAATAGCATTCCAGCTTCCGGTGTTGGTACCAAATACTGCCGAAACTGAATTGTTATCGGGCATCTCTAAAGAAAAACCTGTGGTATTATTATTAATCCTACCATGATTAGAAAGTAAAGGATCATTATTACCGGGATCTTGGGTTACATTTACCCAAAACTCAATGGTTATATCTTCCGCTAGTAAAGCCTCCATATCAGCTGAAGGAATGTGTACCTGATGTCCTCCGGTTAAAGAAATAGCTCCTCCTCTACCCGGTACAAAATCTGCTTCTGCCCAAGCTAAGTAATAAACTGTTTCTTCTAAATTGGTATTGAAGAAGTTTACATTTTGACCGTCAAAGTTTCCATCGGCAACAGAGGTAAAACCATCTTCTGTATTTCCTTTGATTAAGAAATACTGTCCGGCCATATTGCTTACGGTTTCGAAATTCTCGCCTAAGGCTTCTGCTAAATTAATTTTTACAGTAGCAAAAGGAGTATTGATGGGATCTATTTTCCATCCTCCGGCCAAGTATTGTAATTCTTCTTCGGCAAGATCTGCCAAGGTGTTTTCAATTTGCTTTCCAACAATTACGTTTTTGTTATAAGCAGAAATTTCTTCCGGTAAGCTTAATCCTGCATTTAGAATATCGTTGTTTTGACTCCATTTTCCAGAAACTACATCTTGATATTCTATTGCTAAATTACTTACCGGTGAAGTTGCTGAAGCTAAGGTAGCTCCGTCCAATTCCATTTCGTAAGTTACACTTCCTAAACTCGTCACACTTGAAGCTTCCTCTTCTGTCTCACCAAAACTGTAGTAAATCGCTAAATCTTCTTCACTCCCGGTAATAGCATAATGCATATGTGCTTTTATTTCTTCTTCGGTAAGTGCTCTTTCCCAGACTTTTAATTCATCTAGTTCAGCATTTACTTCGCTTCCGTAATAGGGACTATGTCCCATACCTAATCCCCAGTCGTTAGGAACATACTCTCCAAAACTTCCCTCGGCAACCAAATCTCCATTTACATAATATTTCATGCTTCCATTTTGGATGGCTGAAACAGCGACGTGGTTCCATTCTCCGATATTCCAAGCTTCCCCTTGTTCAGAAAGTGTATTCCAGCCACTACTATTGTTTCCTACCACTACATTCAGTTTTTTACTATCTGGATATTCAAAAGAAATTCCTGTAGAGTTTCCGTTAATTCTTCCATTACTTGATAAAATCTTACTGTTAGAACCGGGATCTGCATTTAATTTTGCCCAAAATTCTATGGTGAAATTTTCATCTAAAACCGGGTTGAGTACACTACCGGGAATAGCTAATTGCTGTCCACCAGATAATTTTAATACTTCTCCTCTAGACGTTTCTACATCGGCATTTTCCATAATCTCTTCCTCAGAGATAAGTCGGCTGTAAAGATTTAATTCATCTAAACTTCCTTGATAATTTTCCCCGATCGTGATATTTCCCAATGACTCTTGATCGATCATCATATCGTTCCAGTTCTGGATTAGAAATCCGTTATAGTAAAGCGAAAGTTTTCTTCGGATGTTATCATATTTCCAAGTAACATACGACCAATTTCCGGTAATAATATTATACTGGCTTTCATAGGTTAAGCCTTCTTGATGGTTGGTAAAAGTAATATTACCACTTTCATTTAAACCGAAAGAAACTCCGTTACCATTCGCTGCATTCGTTAAAATAGTTGCTTCTGTTAATGTAGACGGATTTATCCAATAAGAAAGACTAAAAGATTTATCATGAAACTCTAAAGAATTAGCAGCATCGATTTCTAAGGAAGTTTCTCCTGAAAAAGCTAAAGCTTGGTTGGCTTCATTATCTTTATTGGCAGTAAAAGAATATGCTGAACCGGTTATATTATGTGTAAATTCAGAACTATCCTCTATAGAATTACTAAAAGCTAATGCTAAATTATGGGCATCTTCATTCTGACTGGTCAATAAACCTTCATGAATGATTTCCTCAAAATAAGCTTCCCCATTGTTGCCTACATATTCCACTTTCATTCGACGGTCATTTTCTTCACCGTAAACATTTACGCGTAAATAGGTTTGCTTTACCCCTTGAAGAATATGATTACTATCGTAATTAGTATTGAAGTTACCATTGCCTACATCTGAATTAATATTTCCTGATAGTACATCGTACAAAGGATAATTGGTATTCCCGTCGGTAACCAAAAACTTTTGCTGATGAATATCGGCACTAAATGCTAACACACCATTGATATTATTATTCTGAATAAAATTGAATAATTCGTCGTGCTGCGTACTCACGCTAAAGTTTCTTCCGCCTATCGGATAAAAAACCGGTGTTCCGCTAACAATTACTTTAAAAGTTGCTGTAGAATTTAAAAGACCTTGTTTTAACCAATCCAATTGATCAGGTCCAAAATGTTGGTGCGTGTTATCGCGATAACTACGGTTATCGGTTAAAAAATACTCTACATCTTTATATTTATAAGAAGAATGTAATCCTTGACCTTCCGGTGTGGAAAGGTATTCCGGATTTGGCCACCAATCCATAAAAATTTCCCTCATCTCTCCGATGGTAGGTAAGTTTTTATCAAACTCATTAGGGCCCAAATCATGATTATCTGTAATAGCTAACTGAGGCATTGCTACGGTTAAACTATCATGATAATCTCTTTGGAAACGATAACGATCGAAAGCCATATCTTTATTGGCCCAATCATCTACTCCATCAGGACATTGTCCCATCGCATGTTGTAAACCTAAAAGATAAGTAGCATCCCCTAACCAAACCATGAGGTCACTTCCTTCTTCTGCCATGGTATTAAACATGGTAGGTGTTCCGTTCACATGGAATTCTGCCTCCGGCTGATCGATACAACGGGTTATATCATAAATTCGACCACAACCTCCCGATAAAAATTCAAAATCACTTAAGGTATTCTGACCGTTGGTTATAGAAGTGATACGATTGGAGACCGGAGTTCCATTGGCAATAAGTTGAGTGGTGTACGTATCTCCTTCGGTAAGACCAGTAAATTCGTAAGATCTTAAATTATATCCTAAACGCGTATCACTGTTAAAAACAGTTCCTGTAATTTCTGTTTCGGGAGTGGTGTTATTGGTAAATGACAGTTCTAGGTTTTCTCCCGTTCCGGTGTCATTTTTTGTTAATACCCAAACCCGAACTGAGTTTTCATAAACAGGACTAAACATAGGCCCGTAAACAATGGAATCCCCAGGTATCGTAATTTGTGCTTGCGCTACAAAACCCATACAGAGAGAAATCCAAATACTTAAAATAAGTAAGTTTTTTTTCATTGGTTTTAATTAAATTTTAAAGGTTTTTAAGAAATTTTCACAAAAGTAGCGGTTGAATAGAGCGAAGTGAAAATTCTGCTTTTAAGCTTAGCTTACCAAAAAGTTACCTAGATTAAGTTATACTTAATTGAATGTTAAATCGATTAAGTTAATCCTTTAAGTAATTACGGATTATTAGTTAAAATTGAAATTTATATGAGAATACTATTTTAACCATCAGGCTTGTGTGCAATCTCTTTAAGAATTATTTAAAATAGTGCCTACGAATTATACTGTTTTCCTTAACCTTAAGGAAATATGGATACATTAAACCGAAGATAATTTAAAACACAACAAGGTTAATATAGAACATATTTTTAAAATAGACTTATATATTCTTATAGTCGAAATGGATTTTTTATAGGAGGAAAATCTATTGAAACGGATTATCTGAAAGTGAGTTTAAAAATGCAATAAGTGCTTCTTTTTCTTTTTGAGAAAGCTGAAGGGAATCCTCTGGTAAGGTTTGCTGCGGAAGCTCATAACTCAAACCAATTCCTGCTGCTCCACCTTGATCATAAAAATCAATCACTTCTTCTAAAGTTGCGTAAGCTCCATTATGAAAATAAGGAGAAGTAAATGCTACATTTCTAACGGTCGTGGTTTTAAAGGAATGCTTATAGATGTCTTGCTGTTCTGTAAATACGTGATTGTTATACCTGCCTAAATCTTTATCTATTTTGTAAGCATCCGGTTTTTCTAACACGCCTAACACTTCACTTTCATTTTCACGATACAAAGGTGGAACCAAACCGGAAAATGTTGGTGGAAAATGACAAGTGGCACAATTGGCTTTTCCCATAAATAAATTAAAACCTTGCTTTACTTGTTTAGAAATATTTTTTCGTTCTCCTCTTACATATTGATCAAATTCACTATTAAAAGAGCGTAAGGAAAGCACATAAGAAGACAAGGCTTTGGCAAAATTATATCGGGTTAATGGTTGTTTTTCATCAAAATTGAGAGTAAATAGTTTTTGATAAGTTTCATCTTGGGAAAGTTTCTCCATTATTTCTTCAAAATTCGTGTTGAATTCTAAATGATTTTCAATCACGTGTTCCGCTTGTTCTTCTAAATCCTGCGCTCGTAAATCGTAAAAATAACGATCGGCAAAAACCGCATTGATTAAGGTAGGAGAATTTCTTAACACCGTTTTCCCATTAATGCCGGAAAAAGATTTTTTCTTACCATCGGTAAAGGCTAATTCCGGTTGATGACAACTTGCACAACTCATCTTCCCAGAGTGGCTTAGTTGTTTCTCATAAAATAATTTTTCTCCCAATTTTCTTAATTCTTTAGAATCTTCCTTTTGATTTAAGAGACTGTAGTAATAAGGGTTTAAGAAATCGTCTGCAAAAATATTGGTGCTTTCGGCATTCCATGAAGGTGTTTCTTCATAAATACTGGCTGTTGATTTTATACTTAAACTTTGTTGCGCCTTCCATAAACTTGCATAAAGTGGGTTTATATAATTGATAAGAAATGCTAACCGATCAAAACTTTCAAAATTCTTACTTTTATCAATAAACTGAATGCTTGCCTTAAACAGCTTGTTAATTTCAGTTCTCTCTTTCTGTTTAAGCTTTCCTGTAATTGGTGTTAGTAAAACTTGTGTCCCGAGTAGTGCATGTTTTGCTTCTTCCAACGCATGTAAAGAACCTGGTGTATCAAAACCAGTAATTCCCAAACTAAAAATCCTAATTAATTCTAGTCTTGCTGCTTCTGCAATTTCAAAGTCATAAAAATAAACCCGATGTGAAATTGCTTTTTTAATCGGTTTAAAATATTGCTGAAGCGATTGAGAAAGTTTTAGAATTTGCTCTTTTTCTTCTTCTGGATTTTTAGAAAAAATTAGTTCATCTAAAATCTGTAAGCCTTTGGGTTCAACTACTTTGGCTTTCCCCCTAAAATGTCCTGTATCTAATACATCTAAAGGCAAACTTGTTTTATACGCTTCAGGTGACATAACATATGAATCGTCTTTCTTGTTTTCATCCATAGGAAACGCATCTAAATGCGGTAACGGCGCTCCATTGAGATAAGCTTTTACGTGTTCTGGATAGTAAAAAGCTATTACGGCTTCAATTTTCTTAAAACTGTTTCTTGTTTTTGTTAATTGATGCTGAAGTTGTGCTATAGAAATATTTCCTTTTTCAAATTGAACTGCAGTGGCTACCAATTTTTCAATTTCAGAAGAAGTCGCTTCCACTCCATTTTCTATAATTTCCGAAAAGTCTTTCGATTGATAACTTTCGCTTTCCTTTTTGCCTAAACTAAAAAAGGAACAAAATCCTATTAACATCAATAAAACAACTGCTATTTTAAGAATTGCCTTATTCAATTTCAGTATCATTTAAAGATTTTAAAAAAGTGATAATAGCTTGCTTTTCTACATCGGTTAATCCTATATACTTGAATTTTCTCATGCTTTCAAAAATAAAAAAGACCGGTAAAAGCTTTACCGGTCTCTTTTTTAAATTATTATTATTAATCTTACTGGTTTGTTAAGACTTTATACCTTCCAGATTTTCCTGCTACATCTACTTGAATAATCAACATTTGATGAGCTTGAATGGATTCTGACAGATTAAGGTTTATCTTCCCATTTACAAGTTTTGTATTGGAAAGGTTTTTAACCCTTCTTCCCAGTAAATCGAATACCTCAACACTTATATTTTCTGTTGAAGCATCTTTCACTTCAATATAAACTTCCCCTGAAGTTGGATTAGGATATACTGCGACCTTACCTTTTAAAGCGTTATCCACACTTAAAGTTTCAACTTGAATATATTCAGATTTTTCCATTTCACTGTTTCCTGCAACGTTAGATGTTTCTAATTTCACATTAAACAGACCATCAGCAGTATAAGTTACCGTTGGGTTTTCTTCTGTGGAAGTGGCCGGATCCCCACCTTCAAACGTCCAGTTCCAAGTGTCGGGATTGTTTGTACTCAAATTGGTAAAGGTTACTGTTTCTCCTTGTTGAATTTGTACTTGATCTGCCACAAAATCGGTTACCGGAGCTTGTATTCCTAGGTTTTCATTTAAAGAGAATACTACGGTAGAAGAAGCATTGATGGTAACATCATTAAACGTTGCATCTTGTTGTGGTTCGTTATTTCCACTTGGATGTTGTACAGAAAAGAAACCATATTTAAAATCTGGAGAAAAAGTTAATCCTGTTGGTTCAGAACCATTGGGCATAGAAGCAAATAATTCTACTTTAGGATTGGCTTGCGTATGGTCTGGTCTAACTACCCAAATGTAGTTGTTCCCCCCATCTTGTAATACCCAAAGGTTTCCTTTGTCATCAAAGGCAAGGTTGTCGTTACCTCCACCCCAATCTTCAGTAAAAGTACCATTAGCTGTGGTGATTTCATAACTCATCCCTCCCACGAAGGTCTCAAAATCGGTTACACTATTACCTAAATCGGTAAAGCGATAAGTTCTACCTTTTCCTTTTGAAGTAAAATAAACCTGCCCCGTAATTGGGTGAATTTCACAATCTTCAACTCCATTAAAATTGGTTCCGCCTAGTGTTGCAGCAGTTTCATTTAAATTATTTCGTTCAGCTTGCGTATCATTAGGTACTTCGATCCACTGTGCTGTAATGGAATTTGGCTCGTTACCAGAAAGTGGTAAATCCAATTTCAGCACGTAAACTGTTCCTGCCGTTAAATCTCCCGGTGTATCCATCACGTATTTGTAAACACAATGGGTTCCCCCGTCTTCACCATAATAAGCAGTAGTGGCATCTGGGGAAATCACCACATTTTCGTGCTTCATTCTTCCCATCGCCCAAAGCTTTTCTTGACCATTACCATAATCCATTACTTCTGCAGTTTCCGGATCAATTTCTACTAACCAACCCACATCTTTGTAGCCATCACCATTTTCATCTCCATTATTGGTAGATTCTTCTGCGGTAACTACCGTTCCCCACGGGGTAATCCCTCCAGAACAGTTTCTGGTAGTAGTCGCTAAAGCATTATTATAGAGATCTACCGGCTGACTGTAATCTACTTCCCATAAATGATTATCGGTATTTAAGTGAAGATCGACAATGGAAACTCCTCCCGGTGTGTTTTCGTGGTTCACCGATAAATATCCGTTTTCACTACTTCCGTCGATGGGGATATAAGCCGTAAAGTCGTTATTACCAGGTACGTTCCCAGAACCATCTAAATAAGCATCTCCCTGCTTAAAGATCAACTGAAACCTGTGTTCTTCCGGTATAATTAAATTTGGTGTTTGTCCAGTTGGCGTAATTGATGTAAAACATCCTACATGTGGCTCATCACAATCAAACTCAATACTTTCTTGATTTTTAATATACATATCAAAACGCATATCAGAACTTTGTCCGTCACGATTGTGCACCTCAACTGCAATGATATTTACTCCAGCTTGAAATGCTGTTTTTGGCACATAATGAAGCTGATAATCTATCTCATCTGAACCGCTAATAATTTCTGCAGAATGGGTTTGGTAATCTATATCTCCTTCCGGCATATTGTCCCTAAATACTTCTTCACCGTTTACATACACTACTGCACCATCATCCCTTCTGATTCCGAATTCAACCATATCGGTCATTTCTGAAAGGTCTACTTCCATTTCTCGGACAAAATAGGTAGTAATGTATTTATCACTAGCATCAGGTCCGTAAGAAATTTGCGTCATTACCGGATCACCATAGCCTAAAGTTCCTTCTCCTCTAGACCAACTTGAATAATCATAACCAGGTTCATTCCAAGCTTCTTCATCTAAGCTTACTCCAGTATCTAAATAATTCCATTCTGTTTGTTTAGGTAAAGGAAAATCTATAGGAGCCAAAGGAGCTAAATCATATTCTAAAGTCATATCAAACCTTAAATCTGAACTACCTGCTGAAGCCTGATGCAGCTCTACCGCAATTACATTACCACCATTTTGCAGTAAGTTAGCAACTTGGTTTTGGTGCCACGTACTTTCATCACTCCCTCCAACTGCTGTTGAGGCATAGGTATTATAATCAATAGCTCCTTCCGGCATATTTAAGCGAAAAACTTCTTGACCATTTACATAAACTACAACACCATCATCTTTTTGGGTACTGAAATTTAAATTCCCTATAAAAGAAGCATCTTCAATTGTAATATGTTTTCTAAAGTAATAAGTAGGATATTTATTACTTGAATCACTACCGTAATCTAAGGTTGTATTTTCAATACCATCGCCATACCCTAAAATAGCATTTCCTTGATCCCAACTAGCATCGTTAAAGTTTAGATCTTTCCAGGTCGTACCTAAATCTACTCCAGAATCGTTATAAAGCCAAGAGCTTTCTTCTTCTATTAAGAAATTACTTGGAGTAGTCTCATAGCTAAGTTTCATATCAAAACCTGTATCAGAACTAGAAGGACCTCTTTGATGTAATTCAACTGCAATTACATTATCACCATCTTGTAAAAGATTACTAGTGTAATTAATATCGTAATCATTTTCATCAGATCCATCTATAGTAGAGCTCGCATAGGTATAATAAGTTACTCCTGTAGCTGGCATGTTTAAACGAAATGCCTCTTGTCCATTTACATAAACAATAATTCCGTCATCATAAAGACTTTCAAAAATCAAACTTTGAATTAAGCTAACGTCAGCAACATTAATGGTTTTTCTAAAATAATAAGTAGGATACTTGTTACTTGCATCTGGTCCATAATCAAGTGTAGTAACCTCATTACCATCACCATAGCCAAATTTAGCATTACCGCTAGCCCAAGATTCATCATTAAAGTCAGGATCTTTCCAGGTTGTACCTAAATCAATACCAGAGTCATCGTATTTCCAGTTATCTCCTGTATCTATTAATACATTAGAATCGGAATACATCATACAATTTTCTTCAGTAACTACTGAAGGAGTTTTAGCAAGAGATAAGCTCAAGCAAAAAACACTAAAGAAAAATAACAAAAAGGATTTTTTTTTCATGAGTAGAAATTTTCGGGGTTTAAAATTTACCTCAAAAGTACTTATGAGATGTAAAGTAACTATGTATTAGATTTTAAGCTTTTTTTAGGAAAAAGTTATACATATTAGCTTAGGCTTAATTGAATATTACCAATGTAAATTTGGAGTTAATAGAATGCTACTCCCCTGTATCATTTAAAGCTTTTAAAAAAGAGATAATGGCATGCTTTTCCACTTCGGTTAATCCAAGTGGATCTTCACTTAAGGTTTGGTTGGTTACTTTTAATCCCTTTCCGGCACCGCCGCCATCGTTATAAAAATCCATCACTTCCTCTAAAGTTTGGTAAGCTCCATTATGAAAGTATGGCGCGGTTAAAGCAACATTTCTAACGGTCGTCGTTTTAAACGATTTTTCGTAAATCCAAGCTTCTTCGTTTTCAATTTTATTGGCCAACCTACCCGGATCTTGATCTAGTTGCAACAGACCGGGTCGCTCTAAAACTCCTAAAATTTCACTCTCAGTGTCGCTGTAGTATGGAGGTACCAAGCCAGAAAAAGTAGGCGCAAAATGGCAAGTAGCGCAAGCGGCTTTGCCCATAAATAAGTTAAAACCTTTTTTTGTTTCATCACTTAACGTATTAGATTCATTTCTTATATATTGATCAAATTCACTATTAAACGAAGTAAGCGATAGCACATAAGAAGCTAAAGCTTTGGTGAGATTTCCCCTATTGATAGCCGCTTTACCAAAAACCTTTTCAAATTTATCTGCATACTCTTTTTCCTCTCTTAATTTGGTTAGAATTGAACTGTAGGCGGTATTAAATTCATCTTGATTAAAAATTACGTGTTCGGCTTGTTGCTCTAAAGTATAAGCCCTTAAATCGTAAAAATACCGATCGGCATAAACAGCATTTAATAAGGAGGGTGAATTTCTTAAAACGGTTTTCCCCTGTACATTACTCATCGATTGCGGTTGCCCATCGGTAAACGCTAGCTCGGGCTGATGGCAAGAAGCACAACTCATCCTTTCGTTATTACTTAAAATAGGATCATAGAACAAAGATTCGCCTAAGTCTTTCAGCAATTTACTGTCTTCTTCTTTTTTTAGTTCGGTAAAGAAATATGGATTTAAAAAGTCTTCGCTGAATATTGATTTACTTTCCGGATTCCAAGCAGAATTGTAACTTAAAAATTCAGGCAACTCAGCCTTTACAACTCCTAACTTTTTATAAAGCGGATCGATATAATTTCTAAAGAAACTAAGTCTATCAAACGTATTGAAATCTTGATGCTGTTGGACATATTGAACCGCTTCTGCTAGTTTTTCTTGGAGAAATGCAGCCTCCTTTTTTCTGAATAATCTTTTATTTTCTTTAATAAATTGAAGCATACTTGCCAGCGAAACTTCAGCTTCCGGCAAAGCATTTAATGATCCCGGCGTATCAAAACCCGAAACACCCAAACTAAACACACGAATTAACTGAAGCCGAAGTGCCGGAATTAATGTTTTGGGATCAATTGGTTTATTGGGAAGACTTTCGAATAAAAGTCCATAGGAATTTCGCAGCTTGGTAGCGATGGAAGATAGCTTGGTTTTTTCTTCTTCCGGATTTTCGGCAAAAGCCAATTCATCTAAGACCTGTAAGCCTTCCGGCGGAACAATATTTGGCGAGGTTCCGGTTCGTTCAATTTGCAAAAGTGGTGCGCCATTAATGTGGCTATTTACATATTCGTGAAATTCATAGTCTAAGTAGAACTCCACTTTTTTATAAGCCAAGCGTGTATTTAACACTGCCGTTCTTAGCGAATCTTTTTCAACCGAACCTAATTGAAAGCCTCGGGCTATTTTTTGTAATTCTTCAACCTCCTCGTAAAATTCTTTGGCAGCGGTAAGAATAAAATCTGGTTGCTGGTAATATTCTTCTTTTTCACTTTGAAAAGAAAAAAGCAGTACGCCCACCATAACAGTAATTATTGCTATTAAAAAAGTTTTGACGGGACGAATAAACATAAGGCGCAATTTCAAAAATCGTTCAAACTTAATGGCTAACTATTACTTGGGTTGTACCTAAAGTTTAAGAAATGATTAATTAAAAGTGTAAGCCTGTTTTAGGGGTGATTAGGTGTTGTGTAAGAAATGAAAATATGGTTATTCAAAAATTTTATATATTTAGACAGTTATAATTTTGATTAAATAATATAGTGTAAAAAAGAAAATCTGAAATGCAAAAAATAGCCTTATTGCTTTTAATGATATCAAGCATTTTTTCTTACAGTCAGAATAAAGAAACTAAAAAAATTTTAAATGAAGGAAAATTACTTTTCAGACTAGAAAAAGGTTCTTGGTACGGAACTGATGACATATTAGAAAGATTTAAATCTAAAAAAGACTCCATAGGTGGATATTTATCTTATGAAACAGAAACAAATCATATTCATACAATTTTCTTTAGTCGTTTTGATTCTGATAAAATACTAGTACGATATGAGTTTGATAGCTTGCCAACACCTAACCCCATAAGAATAGATACAGTAAAACACAAAGCAACTACTTTAGAGCAAAACCTGATTGCCATACGGCAAGATGCAAGAGAAAAAGCTTCTTCTAATGAAGATGATTTTTTTAAGTTTTATGAAAATGCATCATTAAATTTCATCCCTCTAATTAACGAAAATGAAAGAAATGTTTTTGTTTTGACTGGACCTCAAGTTTCAGGAATTGTATTGATAGGAAATGATTATAAATTGAAATACAACAACAAAAATAAATTAGTAAAAAAAGAGAAGATTCATAATTCTATTTTAGAATTCCCCTACAATTCTGGAGATAAGGAAAATAAAACAGTTTCAACATACCATTCACACGTGATTACTGATTATATTTCATCAACTGATATTTGTACTTTATTGCTATACAAAGATTATGTAGAATGGAATCAACATATCGTAATAAGCCAAAAGGAAGTCTCAATATTTGATTTAGATAAAGAATCATTATTCACTATGAAGAGAAAAGCGTGGGAAAAAATATATCATCAACAAAAAGAGAAAAAATAATCATATCTACAAGTGTAAATTAAAGCCAGATTTCCTTTAAAAAATCTTTATAAGATGATAAGTAATGGACTCCTCTATTAAAATTAAAAAAATATATACCTAAAATAAAAGATGAAAGAATTAAAATTAATTGGATTTATAATTTGTTCACTAATCATAATTTCTTGCTCTACAACTAAAAATATAAAGCAAACTTCTAGAGATGGAAGTTCATACGAAAAAGCAATTATAGCCAAAAGTATAAGTGAAGAGTACGAATACGTAAAAACAGTATGTTCTAATTGTCAATTTTTAGGACAAGCTTTATCTTATTATAATGATAGGCCATATGATATTCTAAACCTGAAAAAACCAAATGGAGAAAAGGTTTCCTATTATTTCGATATATCAAGTTTCTTTGGAAAAGGTTTTTAGATAATAAATTTCACTCAAATTCACTCAAATTCAAATTCAATACCTGAACCTGAAATCAAACAAATAATAACTACTAAAAGTCTTAAACTTTTATTTTTTAAAAAAAGATTACAAATTAAAGTGGCTATCTATTCAAACCAATCCCTTTAAAATCTCCATCAACTCTTCGTGCATAGGTTGCGTATATCCTAAATGCGTAACAATTCTTAGTTTCCCTTGCCCCATGCCACTAATTATGACGCCCCGATCTTCCAAGCGTTTTAAAAAGTCGACTTCGTTGATGCCATCATTTAGGTAAAAAATAATGATATTCGTTTCTACCGGTTCCACTTGTTTTACATAGGCTTGTGCTGCTAAAGTTGTCGCCAATTCTTGTGCTCGTTGATGGTCTTCCGCTAAACGCTCCACATTATTTTCCAAAGCATATAAACCGGCAGCTGCCATAAAACCAATTTGCCGCATTCCGCCTCCAAGTACTTTACGAACACGCATAGCATTTTTCATTAATTTTTCATCACCTATTAATACGGAACCCATCGGTGTTCCCAATCCTTTCGATAAACACACTGAAATCGTATCAAATACTTCTCCATATTGTTTTGGGCTCTCGCCTTTGGCAACCAAAGCATTAAATAAACGCGCGCCATCTAAATGCAAACCTAATTGGTGTTCATCACAAACTTTTCTAATAGCTTGAATCTCTTCAAAATCATAACAGGCACCACCACCTTTATTGGTCGTGTTTTCTAAACAAACCAATGAAGTTAATGGACTGTGATAAAAATCTGGCGGATTGATATTTTCTGCCACCTGAGCAGCAGTGATCATTCCGCGGTTTCCATCTACCAATTTACAGGAAACCCCACTGTTAAATGAAGCTCCGCCACCTTCATAATTATAAACGTGCGCCCATTTATCACATATCAATTGTTCTCCGGGTTGCGTGTGAAGTTTAATTGCCGCTTGGTTGGCCATACTTCCGCTAGGAAAAAAAAGCGCTTGGTCTTTACCAAACATTTCCGCTAAACGCGATTCCAGTAAATTTACGGTAGGATCTTCTTTATAAACATCGTCCCCTACTTCAGCATTCATAATCGCTTCCAACATGGCCGGTGTAGGTTTAGTAACCGTATCGCTTTTTAAATCTATCATAGCTATTATTTACATTTAGAAAATTCAAATTTACAAGAAACCTTTCAGGTGTATGGGCTTTAGATAAATTATCAATTCATATAGAAATAACTTATTTGAAGAAATGCTCTTATTCAAAAAATATGTTTCTTTATAGCAGAAAGACCACCAGGTGGTTTTATAATTTTAAAACTTAAATTCAATAAAAATGGAAATTGCTATAATTGCGCACGATGGTAAGAAAGATGAAATGGTGAAATTCTTAAAAGAATATGAAGACTTTTTTCATCAAGATCATATTCAATTAATTGCGACAGGGACTACGGGTAATAAAGTAAAAAGTGCAGGCTTTAAAGTACAACCTTATCTATCCGGTCCAATTGGTGGCGATGCCCAAATCGCAGGTCGCGTAGCCGAAGAAAAATGTAAAATGGTGATTTTTTTTAGAGATCCTTTAGAGAAACACCCTCACGAACCTGATGTATTGATGCTCTTACGTATATGTGATGTGCACAATGTCCCGTTGGCCTCTAATCCTGCATCTGCAAAACTTTTAATAAAAGGAATTTCTCAAGCTGACTAAAAATTATTCTGAAGAAATATATGCCCAAATCTTTTTTTGAAATCTGATGAACTTCTATTTTTGCCCAAATACATAAAAACTAATAATTATGATTACTCAAGATACTTTAAAAGAACTCAAAGAACGTGTCACCTCCCTAAAACAATATCTTTGACGTTGATGCCAAGCGTGTCGAAATAACCAATCTTGAAGAAAAAACCTTAGCCCCGGGCTTTTGGGACAATCCACAAAAAGCACAAGTAATTGTCAGACAATTAAATGCCGAAAAAAAGTGGGTTGATAGCTACGAACAAGCCTTAACTTTTTACGAAGATTTAGAAGTTATTTTTGAATTCTACAAAGAAGGGGAAGCTTCTGAAGACGATTTAAACAATCGCTACCAAAAGCTTAAAAATCTACTGGAAGATTTAGAATTTAAAAATATGCTTTCTGAAGAAGGAGACGACCTATCTGCAGTTCTACAGATTACAGCTGGTGCCGGTGGTACCGAAAGTTGTGATTGGGCAAGTATGCTCATGCGCATGTACTTAATGTGGGCAGAAAAGCAAGGTTTTAAGGTTCGAGAGCTCAACCATCAAGAAGGTGATGTTGCCGGAATTAAAACGGTAACCTTAGAGATTGAAGGTGATTATGCTTTTGGTTGGCTAAAAGGTGAAAATGGAGTACATCGTTTGGTTCGTATTTCTCCTTTTGATAGTAATGCTAAACGTCATACCTCTTTTGCATCGGTATACGTCTACCCATTAGTAGACGATTCTATTGAAATTGAAATTAATCCCGCTGATATTGAAATCACTACCGCAAGATCCAGTGGTGCCGGAGGACAGAATGTAAATAAAGTGGAAACCAAAGTTCAATTGGTGCACCACCCTACCGGAATTCAGATTTCTTGTTCAGAGACGCGTTCCCAACATGAAAATAGGGCTCGTGCCATGCAAATGCTGAAATCACAATTGTATGAAATTGAACTTCAAAAGCAATTAGAACAACGGGAAGATATTGAAGCCAGTAAAAAGAAAATTGAATGGGGATCACAAATCAGAAATTATGTGATGCATCCATACAAATTGGTAAAAGATGTTCGCACCGCTGAAGAAACCGGAAATGTTGATGCTGTGATGGATGGTGATTTAGATGCTTTCTTAAAGGCATACTTAATGATGATGGGGCAACGTGAAGAATAAAGTGAAGTTGAAATCGAATTAGAAACTGAATAGAAGCTAATTCAACTTTGCAAATTCCTTAATTTCTTCTATATTATAGATAAATAAAAAAATCATGATTAAAATATACCACAATCCTAGATGTTCAAAATCTAGAGAAGGACTACAACTATTACAAGAATCAGGAAAGGATTTTCAAATCGTGAAATACCTCGATATCCCTATGAAAAAAGAGGAAATAAAAAAGGTATTGGAATTACTGGAAATTTCAGCAGAAGAGCTCGTCCGTAAAAATGAAAAAGTCTGGAAAGAGAACTATAAAGGTAAAGAGCTTTCTGAAGACGAAATTATTTCTGCGATGCAAGAACATCCTAAATTAATAGAACGTCCAATTGTTGTAAAAGATAAAAAAGCCGTGATTGGAAGGCCACCCGAAAAAATTAAAGATTTAATATAATTTTTAAGCTTTTTAACCGCTAATTAACGGTAATTAAAGGTAGTTATTCATAATTTGGAAAAAACTTTAAATTATGAAAAAAATCATACTACTTTTAATTGCCGTTTTTACTTTTCAACTTGGTCAATCGCAATATCGTACCGATCTTGCAGAGGCTAGCCCTAGAATGGAAGCAAGAGCCGATAAGCAAGCTAAAAAACTTACCAAAAAACTGGCTTTAAATGGCGAACAACCACTACTGGTTAAAAATAAATTAACCGAGTTTTACGTCAAGAGACAAGAAGTGATTGATGCGGATCTTTCTAAAGAAGAAAAAAAGAAACAAATAAAAGCTTTAGAAATCAATAAGCTTAAAGAAATGAGAGATATTCTTACCCAACCACAATACGATCAACTTCTAAAAGTTGAAAGAGAAATGCGCCAAAAGCGATTAGAGAAAAGAAAAAGCAAAATGAAAGCTAAAAAACATTAGTCATTCAATTGCTTTAAAATAGAACCTCTTCTTTTTAAGAAGGGGTTTTTTTGTTAACTTATTTTTAACACAAAGCCTATTAAACGATTTTTAACTAATCAGGTCTTATACTCAAACTGAAAAACTAATGACCCAAAAACTAACAATAGCGAAAGCTATTTTATTTTTTATTACCCTAAGCTTAACCCAATTTGCAAATGCCCAAAATAAAGTTGATGTTACCGGAAAAGTAGTCGACAAAGATGCCGGCGTTCCTCTAGAATATGCTACTATCACTTTTAAAGATGTTACTGGTGAACGTGCCCCACAAGGAGGAGTCACTAATTTTGACGGAGAATTTTCTATTGAAGTTTATAAAGGAACTTACGATATTCAAGTGGAGTTTATCTCTTTTGAAACTAAAACTTATGAAAATCGAGAATTAACAGAAGATTTTAGCATGGGAACAATTTCTTTAGGATTGGATTCCGATAGTTTAGATGAAGTAATTGTGCGTTCAGAAACTACCCAAGTAGAAGTACGTTTAGATAAAAAAATCTACACGATAGGCAAAGATCTCACTACACAAGGAGGAACGGTAACCGATGCGCTTCAAAACATACCTTCGGTATCGGTAGATATAGAAGGTGGAATTAGTTTACGGGGAAATGAAAACGTGCGTATTCTTATCAACGGAAAACCTTCCGCAATGGCAGGATTTGACGACACCAATATCTTTCAGCAATTGCCTGCAGATGCTATCGAGCGGGTTGAAGTAATTACGAGTCCGTCAGCTCGATATGATGCTGAAGGAACCGCCGGTATCTTAAATATAATTCTGAAAAAAGAAAAAACATTAGGTGTTAATGGTTCAGTACAAGCTTCTTTAGGTTTTCCCATTAACAATTCATTTTCAACTACATTAAACTTAAGAAGTGATAAGTTCAATATTTTCAATAATACAGGCGTGTATTACAGAAAATCACCGGGAAACGCATTTTACGACAATAATTACATCAATGATAATGAAGACCAGTTTGACAGAATTATCGAAGATCGTGAATATGATCGCAGACGTAGAGGGGTAAATACCAATTTAGGAGTCGAATACTTTATTAATGAAACTTCCTCGATTACTACTGCCCTTTTTGGTAGGTGGGGTAACGATTTAGATGTTAGTGAAACTAGTAATTATAGATATTTTGATAATACCGGCTTAGATAGTGAAACTTATAGAAGGCAAAATGAAAAAGAAATTGAAGAAACCTATCAAGCCTCGGTAAACTATATCAAAAGATTTAATGATGAAGGTCACAAATTAACGGCAGACGTTCAATATTCTTATGATCATGAAGATAAGCCAAATACAATTAATGAGGTTGAAGTTTTCCCTACCAATAATTTAATTGACAGAGAACGTATTCAAGAGAATGAAAAACAAAATGAATTTCTTGTACAAGCAGATTATGTGCTACCTATGGGCGATGCGCAATTTGAAGCAGGTTTTAGAAGTAATTTAAAATCTACAAAAAATGATTATTTTTTAGAATCATTTGATCAAGACTCGGATAGTTTTATCATAGACGAAGAACTTTCTTACAACTTTAATTATGATGAAAACGTGAATGCCATTTATTCACAATACGGTAATAAGCTAGGTGATAAATTCTCATTTTTATTAGGTTTACGTTTAGAACATACACAGTTAAAAGGTAGTGTTTCTTCTCCTTTTTTAACCACAGAGGAATTAGAAGATACTTTTGATTTCAACTTTAAAACAAATTTTGACAAAAACTATTTAGGGCTATTTCCTACTGTAAATTTAATTTATGAGTTAGATGAAAATGAAAATGTAACCTTAGGCTATAACCGAAGAATTAACCGACCAAGAGGATGGTTTATTAATCCATTCCCTTCCCGTTCAAGTAGAACCAATGTTTTTCAAGGAAACCCAGATTTAAACCCTGCATTTTCAAATACTTTTGATTTAGGATACTTAAAAAAATGGGACAAATTAACTTTTAATGCTTCTATCTATTACCAGAGAGAAACGGATTCTTTTGAGCGAGTACAACTGAATAATGAAGACAGCAATGAAACTGACGGAATTACACAAATTGTCTTTCTACCCATCAACCTTTCTACTCAAAATCGAATAGGTGGTGAAGTTGGTGCAATCTGGAATCCAACTAAAAAATTAAGATTTAATGGTAGTTTCAACTTTTTTAGATTTGAGACAGAAGGTACTTATACCGCTCCAGCTACAGAGAAAGTTCCTGACCCAGAGGTGCAAGATTTTGGGACAACCAGTACAAGTTTCTTTGGAAGGTTTAGTGCCAAATACACCTTACCCGCTGCAATCGACCTTCAAACCAATGGATTTTATGTAGGACCCAGACAAAATTCGCAAACCGAATCTGAAAGCATTTTTTCTATGGATGTGGCTTTAAGCAAAGAAGTGATTAAAGATAAGCTTACAGCCACCTTTAATGTAAGAGATGTATTTAATTCTAGAAAAAGAAGATCGTTTACACAATCAAATAATTTCACCTCCGATAATGAGTTTCAGTGGAGAGAACGTCAATTCACCATATCTTTAATCTATAGATTTAATCAATCTAGAGAAGATAGAATGAAGGAAAGAGGTCAAAGTGGTAATGGCAATATGGACGACGGCGGAGGCGAATTCTAAAAAGACATTTTTTTTTACTTACCCTCAATTTTTAAATCCCCACACAGTCTAAAATTTTTGAATTATTTTAGGCAACCCCACAAAAAAAAGGAAGCTAAATTTAGCTTCCTTTTTGATTTTTTATATGTAAATAGCTTACTTATTAAGCGCTTCTTGCTTTTTTCGCTTAGCCTCTTTCTTTTCTTTAATCATTTCTATAATAGAACCTCCTACCCAGTAAGGTACAACAAAGGTTAATAAGAAAATCATTAACCAAAAGCCAATGGTTGCAATGGTTAAAAATGCTAAAAAGCCAAGATATTGATCAAATTCAAACATAATTTCTAGATTTCAAGAATTTTTCCAAAAATAAATATTATTACTGAATTAACACAAATAAAATTCCAATTTTATTAACATAGTTGTTAGCTTTTCTAAATACAGCTCTATTTGGAGCATATTCATCCCTCAACTTTTACCTAAACAAAACTAAATCCTTAAATTTGTAAGACTTTAAAAATTAATCAACAAAATGGAATATAGAATAGAAAAAGACACTATGGGCGAGGTAAAAGTACCTGCCGATAAATTATGGGGTGCACAAACCGAACGCTCTAGAAACAACTTTAAAATTGGTCCGGCAGCTTCTATGCCACTAGAAATTATTTATGGTTTTGCTTACTTAAAAAAAGCTGCGGCTTACACCAACGAAAAATTAGGAGTTCTACCCACTGAAAAAAGAGATTTAATCGCTAAAGTTTGTGATGAAATTTTAGCAGGGAAACACGATGATCAGTTTCCGCTAGTGATCTGGCAAACCGGTTCGGGTACACAAAGTAATATGAATGTAAATGAAGTAGTCGCTAACCGTGCTCATCAGCTTGCCGGAAGAACCATCGGTGAAGGCGATAAAACACTTCAACCTAATGATGATGTGAACAAATCACAATCTTCTAACGATACCTTCCCTACCGGAATGCACATTGCCGCTTACAAAAAAGTGATGGAAGTAACCATCCCCGGAGTGAAACAATTAAGAGATACGTTAAAGAAAAAATCTGAAGAATTTAAAGAAGTAGTGAAAATTGGGCGTACGCATTTTATGGATGCCACTCCCCTAACCCTTGGGCAAGAATTTAGTGGTTACGTTTCACAATTAGATCACGGTTTAAAAGCCTTAGAAAATACACTTCCTCATTTAGGTGAATTAGCTTTAGGAGGAACCGCTGTAGGAACCGGTCTAAACACACCAAAAGGTTATGCTGAAATGGTCGCAGAATTTATTGCTGAATTCACTGAACTTCCATTTACTTCTGCTGAAAATAAATTTGAAGCTTTAGCGGCTCACGATGCGTTAGTGGAAACCCACGCTGCTTTAAAACAATTGGCTGTTTCTTTAAACAAAATAGGAAACGATATTAGAATGTTAGCTTCAGGTCCGAGAAGTGGAATCGGTGAGATTAATATTCCTGCAAATGAACCTGGTTCTTCTATTATGCCCGGTAAAGTAAACCCAACTCAATGTGAAGCCCTAACTATGGTTTGTGCACAAGTAGTTGGTAATGATGTTGCAGCAACCGTTGGTGGTTTACAAGGTCAGTTTGAATTAAACGTATTTAAACCAGTGATGGCGGCTAACTTGTTACAGAGCGCACAATTAATTGGTGATGCTTGTGTTTCTTTTGAAGAGCATTGTGCTAATGGAATTGAACCTAACCAAGAGCGTATTGATGAGTTACTGAAAAACAGTTTAATGTTAGTCACCGCTTTAAACACCAAAATCGGTTATTACAAAGCTGCTGAAATTGCCAATACAGCTCACAAAAATGGAACTACATTAAAAGAGGAAGCCGTAAATCTAGGCTACACCACCGCAGAAGAATTTGATGAATGGGTAAAACCAGAAGATATGGTTGGCGAAATGGATTAAACCTTATAGCCCTAACAAAAACAAAAGCCATTTCACTAGTGAAATGGCTTTTGTTTTTGTTGACGTTTTATTCTTTCAAAATACTCAATTAAAAAAATAATATTTATATTTTTATAGTAAAACGAACATCTTAAAAGCAATAACAAGCTAAATGAAAATACTTATAAATTTGATTAAAAACCCTTCAAAAAACATCTTAATCCTATTTACTGCTATATGGTTGTTAATAATTACGTTATTCATCTTTAGTATTACAGATGTATTTGACGAAAGTTTATTTCAGAAAAAATACATAGTACTTTATTTATTAGTATTACTGAATCCAACATTGCTTCTCATGAATATTTTTAAGAATTATAGAAAAAACAAAAAATCCCGATAAAATCGGGATTTTTGTTTCTATTATTATTTTTCTATTCAGTATCGCTTGTATCCTCAAATTGAGTTAACGTATAATTCTCTGGTTGTTCAAAAGGCTTTGCCTGATCATTTAATCGAATGAGCTTATGCTCTTCCACCTTAAAAAATAACGGCATCGCTTCTGGTTGGTTGATCCTAAAAACACCCTCGTGGTCAGTCCACTCAAATTCACCTGTCATTCTCTTGATTTCATCTCCTTCCTCGAGTTTATAAATCTCGTATAAAACATAATGTTGATCTTCACTTAAGGTAAGTTTAGTAATTACTTTATCACAAGCATTACAAGGTAAATCTCCTTCATATACGCCTGTATAATTTACTGATGCATTTTTATTACAACTCGTTACACCAATAGCAACACAAATAACTATGATAAAAAAATTCAATTTCATATCAATTACTTCTTCAAATATTTCACAAATTTTCTTCTAGCAAAATGACCTAGAATTAACCAAGCTACGAATGCAATCACAATAAATTTGTAGCTGATAATTTGGTCTCCACTTGCATAAGAATGCAATCCTGTTAAGTAAAAATTCACCCCAAAATAAGTCATCATAATGGAGGCAAAGGCAAAAACTGCAGCCCAATTAAAAGCAAACCTGCCACGTAAACCGGGAACCAATCGCATATGAATCACAAACGCATATACCATAATACTTATTAATGCCCAAGTTTCTTTTGGATCCCAGCCCCAATACCTACCCCAACTTTCATTGGCCCATTGACCTCCTAAAAAGTTACCAATGGTGAGCATTACTAAACCTACGGTTAATGAAAGTTCAGTAATAATAGTTAATTCCTGAATGTTCAAACTCATTTTCTTTCGGTTCTTCTCGTTGGTTAAAATCATTAAAATCAATGAAACCAAACCGAGAATCATTCCTAGCGTAAACGGACCGTAACTCGCTACGATCACCGCTACGTGAATCATTAACCAATAAGAATCTAATACCGGTACCAAGTTAGAAATAGCCGGATCCATCCAGTTCCAATGAGCAACCATTAGAATCATAGAAGAGACGAAAGCTGTTGAAGCAAAGGTTAAATCACTTTTTCTACCAAAAGCCAACCCAAAAAACATTGTTGCCCAAGCTACATAAATCATACTCTCGTAAGCATCACTCCAAGGAGCGTGACCCGAAATATACCAACGGGCAATTAAAGCTGCTGTATGCAAAGCAAACAAAATGATAATAGCCACTTTACTAATAGTAATAATAGCTTTCACTCCTTTTTTATCGTAAAAGAGTTGTAGAATCACAAAAATAAACATCACCAAACCGGCCAGCATATATTGCCAAAAAAGACCCCGGAAAACATCGTATTTATTGTACATGATCTCCAAGTTGATTTTTCGTTCAGAAGGCATGACCTGTTCTCCGTATTTTCGTTGGTAATTTTTAATGCCTTCCAATAGATCATTGGCTTGCTTATAACCTCCGGTTTGTTTAGCCAAGCGTACATTTTGCATATAGGCTGGCAATAAACGAATCACCATACTATCCCTAGCAGTAAACTTATCTTGGTTTTCAAATAATTCAGGATAAGAAAGCCATTTGTTATTCTCTGCATTTGGGATAGGGAAAATTTTAAGCACCTTTCCTTCCAAAGTTCGATATAACAAATTCACCTTTTCATCGGCAGCAATAAAATCTTTCTGAAATTGATTTTTAACCTTAGCTCGATAAGCGCCTTCCAAATATGGAGCAAGTTTATAAGTTCCGGTAGAATCATTAAAGAAATCATTTAAAGGAATATGTTCTGCCCCTTTCTCAACTCCTAAGATATGATGCAGGCTATCGTTTTTAGCTTTTACATAAATTAAAGGAACGCTATACCAAAGGCTTGGCATTTCTACCATCGAAAATAAAACCTGATCGCTATTGAGCCCTTCATAGCTATCAGATTTACTTAGTTTTCTTACTAATTCTGAAGAATAGGTATTTGCCGGTTTCATCCTTCCACCTTCATCCTGAATCACCAATCTCCCAAACTCTGAAGCGTGTTCTTTAGAAACCGCATTGGCTTTAACGATGGAATCAGCTTCAGCCTTGGTAAACCTTGGCGGCATCATAGTGGTATGACCGTTATTTTCAGTATGCTCGTGTTGGTGTTCTTTGTTTATTTCACCTGAAGTCACATTTACTTCTTGTTGAGCAAAGCCATTTAAACCAATGGCTAAAAACAAAACTCCTAGTGCTTTTGCTTTTTTTGCTTTTATTTTATCTAATTTTACTTTTAACTCTCCAAAACGAGAATGCTTATCAAATAAAATCCACATCAATCCTAAATAAAGTAAGAAATAACCAATGTAAGTCACCCAAGTTCCCCACCAGTCGTGATTTACCGATAAGACGGTTCCTTTCTCATCGGGATCAAAAGAGGATTGAAAAAAACGATAACCTTTGTGGTCCAAAACGTGGTTCATATAAATTGAGTAAGGCTTTGACTCGCCACCATCAATTAATTCAACTTTACTTTTGAAGGAAGAATAACTCGGCGTAGGATTATCTTCAGTTCCCGGATATTTTTCAGCAATAAAATCGTTCAGCTTTAAAGCAAAAGGAAGTTCATATTCTTTACTTCCATAACGCGCATAAATCTCCAGATTATCAACATTAATTTTTTTATAATCGTTGATAATCCCTTTGGCTCCCAGAAGCTTTAATTCTTCTGTTTTTCCGTTGGTGGTCACATCGAGTACCACTCCGTCTGCTTGTCCTTTTTGAGGTTGTTCTGAAGCAATCAAATCGTAATGACCTCGTACCGCAGGATCGGGAAATACAAACTGCATTCCTGCTAGTTGATAAAGTGAGCGTAGATTTAAATCCTGAAGTGAATCGGCAACTACTTCCCCTTTCTTTTGATCTGCCATTCGCATGTAATTCCCTTCAAACGGAGAAGATATTTTATATTCCCCATTTTCTAACTGAACATTAATAGCTCCGTCGGTGGGCGCATTAAATGCGAAAAGTACATTATGAATACTGCTTACTTCTCCTTCTTCTAAATAATGGTCATGGCGTTGTCCGCCTCCGGCTTCCACTACTTTTAAATACCGCTTTCCATTTTCATCTTCCACCAAGCCTTCTTCTGCATCATCTATAAATTTTTTAACTGTAAAAGTCACTTCCTGTCCTTTAAAATCGGTCGTTACAGTTTTATGATTATCAATTCCCGGAGCAAGGTTTAAAGGTAGTTTTACTTCCCTCCGTAAAGGACTTCCGTCTACTTCACCATCCAACAAAACAGAAAGGTAAGTTCTTTCTGAAAGCATGGTGTTAGAAACCTCGCCTTCTCGAATAGGCATTACTCCTTCGTAACCAATATAGCGGGTAATTCCTGCTCCTATAATAATTAAAAAGAAAGATAAATGTAAAATTAATGTACTTGCTTTTTCTTTACTCCAAAGGCGGTAGCGTTTGATATTTCCCAAAAAATTAATGGCAAAAACTAACATAATTGCTTCAAACCACCAAGCATTGTAAATCCACTCCCTTGCGGTTGCTGTAGTATAAGAATTTTCAACAAAAGTACCTACGGCCATAGATAATGCAAAAACAATAAACAAAATAGCCATTAATCGTGTGGAAAAGAGAATTTTCACCAGCTTACGTTCAATCATGGAGAAGTATTTAAAAACGCTGCAAATTTACCCAATTTAAACCGATTAGCCTTCAATATTTCGCTCAAAATCTCAATTAAATGTTAATTTTATAAGTATCTATATTTTTGATATGCTTAAGTAAATGAAGTTCTTTACAAAATTGTAGGTCATACCCAGCGGAGTAGAGATATTTTAATACCTTTCGACTCCGCTCAAGCTAACAAATTCTAACGTCAAAGCTTTTTTATAGCTATAGAAAATGGTTCTTCATGATTTTAATATTTTAGCCGAATGATAAAAATTGTAATTCTTGGTGCCGGGAATGTGGCCGGTCATCTTTTCAAAGCTTTTCAAGCCACTGAAAATATTGAAGTGGTCCAAGTGTATAACCGAAGTGAAACTGCTTTAGAAGATTTCAAATCGGAAACCGCAATCACCACTCATTTAGCCGACTTAAAAGATGCTGCTATTTATTTAGTTTGTGTGAAAGATGATGCCATTAAAGAAATAATTTCACGACTAGCTCACAAAGAAGGAATTATCGCACATACCTCAGGAAGTGTTCCACTTTCTACTTCTGCAAAGAGAAATGCCGTTTTTTATCCATTACAAACCTTTTCTAAACAGAAGGAAGTGAACTTTCAAGAAATTCCGTTTTGTTTAGAAACTTCCGAAGAGAAAGATTTTAGCTTATTGGAAAAGTTGGCGAAATCTGTTTCAGAGAAAGTATTTTCAATTTCTTCTGAACAACGTCAAAAATTACACCTTGCAGCTGTTTTCGCTAATAACTTTAGTAATCATATGTTTGCCATTGCAGAAGATTTATGTGCACAACATCAAGTTCCTTTTGAAGTATTAAGTGCTTTAATTAAAGAAACCGCACAAAAAGCAACTCAAAATTCTCCAAAAGAAGTACAAACGGGGCCTGCCAAAAGAAATGACCAAGCTACCATAAAACAGCATTTAGCACAATTAAACAATGCCGATTATAAGGAAATTTATAAATTGCTCACCCAATCAATAAAAAATAAAAATGGATAGAAATTATAAAGAAATTCTCAACGATATTACCACGTTTGTTTTTGATGTAGACGGCGTTTTAACCAACGGTTCTGTATTGGTTTCTTCAGAAGGCGAATTGTTACGCTCCATGAACGTAAAAGACGGTTATGCCATGAAAAAAGCAATTAAAAACGGTTACACGGTCTGTATTATTTCTGGCGGAAAAAATGAAGGCGTTCGCAAGCGTTTACGTGGATTAGGAATTACAGATATTCATTTGGGCGTGGAAGATAAAGTAGAATGTTTAGATGAATTTTTTGATATCTACGAAATTGATGCTAAAAATGTAGCGTATATGGGTGATGATATTCCTGATATTTTTCCGATGAAAATGATTGGTTTGCCTAGCTGTCCACAAGATGCTGTTTCTGAAGTAAAAGCTATTTCTAACTATATTTCTCATAAAAACGGAGGCGAAGGTTGTGTTCGTGATTTAATTGAGCAAGTCATGAAAGTACAAGGGAAATGGGAAAATGAAGTGATGAGCAACGAATAATTAGGTTTTAGGTAATGGGTTTTAGGAACTAGAAAAACTGCACACTGCCATCTGAATAATATTAATTAAAAAGAAGAAAATTGAAATACCTCCAACTTATACGTTTTCCCAACTTGTTAATGATTATTTTTACGCAAGTACTCATCAAATACTTTTTATTTGAACCTTTTGGGATTGCCATCACTTTAAACGATTTCGGATTTGCTTTATTGGTCTTAGCTACAGTTTGCCTAGCGGCTGCCGGAAACGTTATCAATGATATTTTTGATGTAGAAGCCGATCTAATTAACAAACCCAACAAAGTTCTCATAGGTAAGAAAATTTCAGAGAAAGCAGCTTATAATCTATTTTTTGCGTTAAATATCCTTGGGGTTATCATAGGTTTTTACCTCTCAAATATGATTCAAAAACCATCATTTACCGCCATTTTTATTTTTACTTCAGCATTACTTTACCTTTACGCCAAGTCTTTAAAAAGTTATTTAGTCTTAGGAAACATTTTGATTAGTTTTTTAGTGGCAATGACTATTCTTATTGTTGGTTTATTCGATTTATTTCCGGCCATCACCCCAGAAAACAAAGCTTCCCAACAAACCATTTTTTCCATATTAATCGATTATGCCATTTTTGCTTTCCTCATCAATTGGATAAGGGAAATGGTAAAAGATCAGCAAGACATTAATGGCGATCATAAAGCCGGCATTAAAACGTTACCCATTGCCATTGGTCAAGATCGAACTAACAAGCTTATTTTCTTTAGTTGTCTATTGCCTTTAATGGCTGTTCTTTATTATTTATATCAATACTTGTATCACCATAGCTATTCCTTGATGTATGCTTTATTTTTAATTTTAGCTCCACTACTCTATTTTATGGTGAAGATCCTGTCTGCCAAATCAACTAAAGATTATGCAACTTTAAGTTTGCTGTTGAAATTAATTATGGTTTTCGGACTTATTTCGATTGGATTGTATCAATTTGTTCTTTTATAACTGAATTATGTTGAAGGAAAAACTCGCTTCTAAAAAAATAGTCTTAGCCTCAGCGTCTCCGAGAAGGCAACAGTTTTTAAAAGACCTGAATTTAGCATTTGAAATCCGATTAAAACCGGTTGAAGAAATTTATCCCAATGATTTAAAAGGAAGCGAGATCGCTCTTTTTCTAGCTGAATTAAAAGCCAAAGCTTTTGAAAATGATTTAGCTGATCATGAAATTTTAATCACGGGTGATACCATTGTTTGTATCGATAATCAAGCTTTAGGAAAACCAAAAGATAAAGCTGAAGCCACAGCCATGCTTCAAAACTTATCGGGAAGAACTCACGAAGTGATTTCTTCAGTTTGCTTAAAATCTACTGAAAAAACAACAACTTTCTACGATAAAACCACTGTTTACTTTAAAGAACTTTCTTCTGAAGAAATAGATTACTACATTAAAAATCATCAACCTTTTGATAAAGCCGGTGCCTACGGAATACAGGAATGGATTGGACAAATTGGTGTGCAAAAAATTGAAGGTTCTTATTTTACCGTGATGGGAATGCCCGTACATTTACTGTACGACGAATTATTGAAATTTTAATACACCACATTTACCAATCTTCTATATTTGTATTAAAAACGAATATATGCCAGAGCTTTTCGCTAAGTTTCAAAATGAATTTATCTATACGCTAGCAGCGCTTATTTTTCTTATTGTATTCCGGTTTATATTAACCACTGCAGCTAACCGGGTGGGAAAAAAATCTAATATCAATCTGGCACGCGTACAATTAATGGTGAGGTACATTAATTTCTTAGTATTCTTTCTAGCCATTTTTACATTATTATTAGTTTGGGGCGTTCAAGTAAGGGATGTGACTTTAGTTTTTTCTTCGGTATTTGCCGTGATCGGAGTTGGTCTTTTTGCTGTTTGGTCAATTCTTAGTAATATCACTTCCGGTGTGATTATGTTTTTCTCTTTTCCCTATAAAATTGGCGACGAAATCAAGATTCATGACAAAGATTTTCCCGTTATTGCCATTATTGAAGACATTAAAGCCTTCCAAATTCATCTAAGAACTTCTGAAGGCGAACTCATCACCTACCCTAATAACCTTATCCTACAAAAAGCTGTTTCCCTAGTTAAAAAAGATGCTTTTATCCATTCAGATGAAGGGAAAGATGCTTTGTAAATTTTCTTTTTTTATCTTTAAGCTGAAATAAAAAGAAGCAAAATTAAAATCCTTCATTATATATTAACTATTTTCATAGCACTAGTATGGCTTGTCAATGGTTTAGTGTGTAAAGTATTAAATTTTGTACCTCGACATACCGAAATTGTTTCCGAAATTCTAGGAAAAGATTACTCAAGGACATTAACCATATTAATTGGTGTTTCTGAAATTATAATGGCAATCTGGGTATTAACTCAATTCAAATCAAGACTAAATGCTATTATACAAATAGTAGTTATAGCAACCATGAATACCTTAGAATTTATTCTTGTTCCTGATTTACTATTATGGGGTAAATTCAATTCTCTATATGCATTTATTTTTATTGTACTGGTTTACTACAATGAATTTTTACTGAATGAAAAAATAAAAAAATCATCCAAATGAAGTTTTTAAAAAACCATCCATTCGCGGTTGACGCATTTTTTGAAAGTTCAGTAGTTTTAACCTTCGCGGTTCCAAAAGAGCAACTTCAACAAATGATCCCTGAATGTCTTGAACTAGACACCTTTCAGAATAAATGGGCTTTTATTGCAGTTGCAATGGTTCAAACAAAAAATTTACGTCCAAAAGGATTTCCTGAATTCATGGGGAATAATTTCTTTTTAATCGGATATAGAATATTTGTAAAGTATAAAAACAAAGAAGGAAAACGACTAAGAGGATTATACATTATTAAATCGGAAACCAATAAAAAGAAAATGGAATTCTTCGGTAATATTTTTACTCATTACAATTATACCACAACAGATATTTCTCTAACAAATAATAATAAATCAAGAACCATCGAGTCTAAAAAATCTGATTTTAAATTAGTTATTAATAACACAGACGAGGATATCGAATTACCAGAAGATTCACCTTTTAATGATTGGAAAGATGCTAGAAAATTTGCAGGACCATTACCTCATACTTTTACTTACAATAAAAATGAAAATAGTGTTTTAATAATATTAGGAGTTAGAAAAAACTGGAAGCCTAAACCTTTAGGCATTTTTAAATATCATTTTAGTTTTCTAGACTCATTAAAACTCAATGGTGTGGTGTTAGCCAATGCTTTTGAAATTAAAAATGTCCCTTATCAATGGGAAAAAGGCAGGTTAGAAAAATGGAAGTAAAACGAAGAAATTTTCAAGGTGTTTTAAATATTCTGAGCTTCAACAGGCACTTTTACATTATAGGTATTTTAGTGTGGATTGTTATACTTGTTGTTTTGTCCCTCTTTAAATTATCACCCGTTTGGTTTTGGATAATTAGTATTGCTTTCATTTATGGATTGCTTATGCCGCTAATTGTTTCAGCTTACGCATATGATTTTTCAGGGTACTATCATTTCAATTGGCTAAAACAACTTAATTTAATTGAAACAAAACCTCAGCAAATTGTAAATATCAATGCAGGTTTTGATGAAACAAGTTTTATCCTGGAAGGTAAGTTTCCAAACTCTGATTTACAGGTTTTTGATTTTTACGATAAAAAAAGACATACAGAACCTGCAATAGTTAGAGC
The DNA here is from genome assembly GCF_902499555.1 of Mesonia oceanica. GTDB lineage: Bacteria > Bacteroidota > Bacteroidia > Flavobacteriales > Flavobacteriaceae > Mesonia > Mesonia oceanica. The sequence goes on along the minus strand of NZ_CABVMM010000005.1, from coordinate 161,426 downwards.
AAGAAAAGTAAGTCTTGTTTATCCTAATACACAAGAAATCAATTCTTATAAAATCCCCTTAGAAAGTGAATCTACGGATATTGTTTTTTTACTTTCTTCAGTTCACGAAATTAGACAAGAAAAAGAAAGAATAGCATTTTTAAAAGAATGTAAGAGAATCTGTAAACCAAGCGGCAAAATTATAACTGTAGAACATTTGAGAGATTTACCGAACTTTTTAGCATTTTCAATAGGTTTTACTCATTTTTTCTCAAGGAAAACTTGGAAAAAAGCTTTCGATGAAGCAGGGTTTATTTCTTTTAAAGAAAGAAAATTCACTCCATTTATGTCAATTTTTGAATGCTCTAAAAAATAGTTATCATGCTAATTCATTTAAAAATAACAGGATTTTTATTTATTGTATTGTCGTTAATTCATTTATTCTTCCCCAAGTACTTTAATTGGAAAAATGAGCTGAAATCTTTAAGCTTAATCAATAGACAGATGATGACCATTCATACATTTTTTGTTGCATTAATTGTATTTTTAATGGGACTGCTCTGTCTTACTTCTGCAAATGAATTAATCACTACAGAACTTGGAAAAACCATAAGTTTAGGATTAGCTGTTTTTTGGAGTTTACGTTTATTTATTCAATTTTTTGGATACTCTAATGAATTATGGAAGGGAAAAACATTTGAAACTTTTATCCATATTCTATTCATAATTTTGTGGACGTATATAAGTACAATATTTTGGGTAAATTATTTTTTAATCAATCCTTCAACAAACAGTCTTCCTAGTTAAAAAAGATACTTTGTAATTATTTTTCAAATCGTCAGCCTGAACTTGATTAAGGATCATATCTAACAGTTTTAAATTTAAAAACTTATGAGAAGCTGAAAATAAATTCAGTATGACTCATATAGTTTTTTCATTCTTTAAAACATTTCCCTTACAATAAAATTTATTACACTTAGTCGTTAGCTAAAATAACCTTGATAAATGGGACAAAGAAAATTTATAAGGGAACGGAATTTTGAAAGCCCTTGCGGAAAGGAAAGCCTTTTTTATAATGTATATCTAGACCCGGAAGGTACTACATATCATATCCAAATGATGAAACGGATAAAGATGATAAATACACTTACAAAATCATACCATGTGATAGTGGTGTTGATGTTTTCAATAACTATAAATCATCAAAATATAAACCAACATCAAGGCACATTTTCATTTTTATAGAAAAGGAAGACATTTCAAAATCTAACTTTTTTGGTACGACTTGCAGAGTTAAGATGGGAGCCGAATGGAAACTATTGGCTAAAAAATTAGTTCAAAAAAGCCAAAAGGTTTCTGTAAACGATAATACAAATCTTGCACAAAATTTAAAAGAATTAGCTGAAGATATAGCATATCACAGTAGAGGTAAGGATACTCAAATAGACAAAAACGTATTATTAGATGCTTTTAATCTAGAACTGTCCAATGTTCTTACAGACGATAATCTTTTTCAAGAAATTTTTAGTTTAAACAACAAACTAGCAGAATGGATATATTCAGGTTCTGAAGTTATTGAAAAGTGGAAATTCACTGAAGAAAACTATGAATTTAAGCGTAAAAACTATAATCAGGAAATAGAAGTTTACAAACCTATAATTCCCGTACCTTTTGAAGTTGTAAAACAAGACTTTTCAAATAAAGAAACCAAAGTTGCTCAAAATACAGGCATTAATAATATTTTAAATTTTGTCAATAGTTTTGACTCTGTTCTTTTTAACGCACAAACACTTACGGCAGTTCTTACGCCAGCTAACCCAATTGATGATTTGGTTGTATTGGGTTTAAGGGCCTACTATCAAGAAAAACTACCCGATAGTATTAAAAGAATATTCGAAAAAATAAAATCGGTTGTCAATCAAATCAAAAACTTTATCAATGATGTTGTAAAAGAAAAAATCAATGAAAATGTAGCCTTGCTCAATGCATTTTTGTGTGGGCTAATCAATGGGTTAATTTCATTACTACAAATGGTTATTCTGTTATTAGGCTTTGTGATAGACAATATTCCGTTTTGGGAAGTAGAAAAGACGTCTTCAAGAGAAGCTATTGATGAAAGAGAAAAACAATTTGAATTTATTGAAGATGTTGTAGATATCATCACAGAAAATGCTTCAAGTCTCTTTACCGGTTTAATAAAAACCTTTATAAACTTACCAAGAGATTTTGTAAACCTTGTTAGGGATTTAACGGTACAGGTAAGAAAAAAATCACAATACTTTTGGGCATATATGATTGGCGCAATTGGTTTTGAGCTAATACTGGATGCTGTGATCGCCTTTTTTACCGGGGGCACTTCATTGGCCGTTTCCTTTGCCAATAAAATATCCAGAGCAACAGCAAAAGCAACACAAGCAGGTATAAAGCTGGCCAAACAAGTGGGAAAAAAAGTGATGACCTCTATAGACGATATTTACAAATTTCTCAAAAAAGAGTTTGAAGATTTAATTGAGGCGATTAAAGATGGAGAATTTGTAAAATGGATCAAGGAAAAAGTAACTAGATTATTAGATGAGAGTATAGGCAAGCTATCTCTTGTAGAAATAAGAACTATAGCAAAACAAGCTACTAAAAACCCAAATGCTAAAAAAGTAATGCTAGGCAAATATGTTAAAAACTCATCTAGATCATACAATATCAGAGCAGGTAATAACCATACATATTTTGAACTAGATGATATTGCTTGGGAAGAACTTTTTAATAAAGTAAATGGAAATAAAGATGAAATATTTAAGGTTAATAAAAAATTCATCGATAATGAATTAAAAATAAAAAAAGATATATTCTTTAGCCACAATCCTTTTGATAAGGAGTTTTTATATGGGTATTATAAAATGGAAATAGATTATCTTACAATAACTCTAAAATATAAAATCGTACAAGTTGAGGAAAACTTGTGGGTAACTATAAAATAAATAAAAATGGATATAAAAAAAGATAATAAATGGATAGCAGATTGTAAAAAGGCCACCACCACTATTATGTCTGAAATGAAAGAAAAACTACCTGATTTTAAATTAATTGATCAGGACTTGAAAAGAGGTACATCTTTCTATGTATTAATATATGGATTTAATGATCTTATTATTAAAATAGGAGGATATAGAGGAGATATAGAATTTGAACTTTACATAAATGATAATTTTATCAGTCTTAGGAATGAAGATGACAGGTTTTCGGAATTACATACTGCAAGTGAAAATAATTTTATAATAGCTATCAATCTAATTAAAAAATATTTAAAAGCAAATAATCATATCTAAACTCGTATTCTGATTCTTTGAAATTTTTATCCAAGCAATTATGAATTTCAACGAAGAACAAATAAAAGAAATAGCAATTAGCTTTCTAAAAAATTACAATATGAATATAATGAAGAAGATTTACTCATTTATTCAAAATTATTATTCATTAAAATAATATGAGTTTAAAAGAATTTAAAAAAAACTATATAGAATTTTTGGAGAATCTACCAAAATATTTAAAAAAGGCTAAAGAATTACTCAAAAAAGAATACATAGACTATTCTTATGATGAGATTGAAGAATTTATAAAACTTTATGCAGAGAATTATAAAAACCCTAACGGTATATCTTATTATGAACTAAGCAATGTATTATACGCTTATTTAGGGACTGCATTTGTGAATTATCAAGGAGGGAATTGGGAGTTAAGCGAAGTTAAAACAGATGAAGCCTATGGCACACCAACTATAGTAAATTGGGGTGGCAAAGACTATCCTTGGACTAGATGTAGCCCATTTGTGTGGAAATTGATAATTGAAGAAAATGGAAATCTTAGAAGACCTATACATAGAGTTTTTGCATAGTATGAATAAATCAATAAAGTAAAATATTATTATGAGTGATTTTGGAGCAATGATTATCTTTAGAAAAGCTAATAGTGAAAGCTTTACTGATGATGATAAAAACACTATTAAAAGCGCATTAAAGAAAGTTATTAATAAAGGAAATTATTCAAATCTCATCAAAGAAGGTAATTACTTAAATTTAAAGGGATGGGATAACGATAAGCTTTGTTCATTACTAACAGAGTACTATATAGACGAAAATTATGATGAAACAGTTGAATTTGCAAAAGAAGAGGATTTGGAAGATGCAAAGAACATTTCTAGGCAATTACAAAAAGAATTAGGTGATGTTTATGAAGTAATCGCATCTTTTGAAGAATGGTAAAATTGATAGAAGAAATTAAAAATAAAATAACCGAAATTAAAATTCTTGAGGAAAAGTATAATGAACCTATTTCTAAAAAAAATAGAACCTTTTAAAATTAATTTTAATTTTTTTTTAAATGAAGAAATTGACTTAGAATATCTAAACTTTTTAAAAATAAAGACCGTTGGACGAAAGCAGAATTAGAAGATGCCTTAGATTATATAAATAGAGAAAGAAAAAAAGTTGATTTACCATTATTAAATTTAGAATTATAATACATACTGAAAAAGAAATAAAAAATATTTTGAATAATCTGTATTCAGATTTGAATTCAGAACTTCTTGAGAAAAACATAGAAAAAGTATGGTTTGAAAAAGAGGATAAATTAATTCGTGGGGATAAAAAAGGTGAATTAGTACCAAATTGGATTGTTGCTATTGACTTTCCTTTATTTGAAACAACAGATTTCCTTACTATTTCAGATCAAACAGGCGAACCTTTGTATTTTCAAACGAAGCATAGAGTGTATGAAATCTTTAAAAATGAAGAAGGTAAATATTATTCAAAAATTGAAGAAACAGAATAAAGATGTATTAAAAAATTGCAAATAAAGCAAACTCAATTTGAATATTTACTAAAACACCTTTTTGTTCCCTTATTAAAATTAGTGATAATGATATTTTAAAATTAAGTGATAGATACATTCCGAAAGATTGAAATGTTCATCGTAAACTACCTTTAGATAACGGAGGCAATAATAATTTTAAAAATCTTATGCTTATTCAAAATGAGCCATACCATTATGCAATTACTGGATACCAAAAATATTAAAAGCAAAAGATGGAATTGAGATTGATTGGCCATTTTTTAATGGTTATTTGTATCCTTAAAATATAATATAATGAAAGATATAGAAATAAAAATTAATGAAATAAAAAACGAAAGAGAGGAATATAATCTAAAAATTCCCTTACCAATAAATGAAAAAAACATAGAAAACTTTAAAAAAAAATTTAAGGTATTTTTTGATTTGGAGGTTGACAAAGACTATCTCAGTTTTTTTAAAATTTGTAATGGATTAGAGGAGAATGGGTTCATAATCTTTTCATCAAATAATCATATCGTTAATAAAGTCTATTACGGAATCTTTGAGAACAATGAGTTTTTTCATGAACAAGATGAAGAGGATAAAAAATATATACTTTTTGCTACATCAGGTCAAGACTTATTTGTTTTTAACAAAGAAAAATCTCAATATCAATTATTAGACAGATATACTGGAGACGTTTATAATGAATATGAATCTTTTAATGACATGTTATTATATATATTAAAGTTAATGCTTAATGAAGAAGTAGCTTAAGCGTTTTCAATTTAATGAATGTCTCTAGGTTTGATTAATTAGAGCCTCCTTCTCCTATTCTACTACTGTTGTTTAAGTTAAGTTGGAGTATTTGACTCTAAGACCAAACAAATGTTGTTACCAAAAAACTCTACAGAAATAGTTGCTTTTCACAAATTGGCACACGTAAAACACTGGAAAAGCATTGGAAAAGAAGCCTATAAAAATATTTCAAAACTCGATAGGGAAATGAATGTTTGGGAGCAAATATTTAAAAATAGAGACCGTTGGACTAAAGCGGAATTAGAGGACGCTTTGAGATATATCAATGATATTAGAACAAACCCCAAATACGGATTTAATGAACTTCCACTAGATATAAAACTATAATTATGAATTCAACGAAGAACAAATAAAAACCATTTTGGATAAACTATATAATGATTTAAACTCATCATATGAACAATACGAGATAAATATTTATTTCCAAGAAGAAAGAGAAATTGCTAGGGGAGAAAATAAAGGTGAAAAGATTAATGCTTGGGTTGTCTCTCTTGAAGATAATTCTTTTTTCGATACGATAGACTTCCTTACTATTTCAGATGAAACAGGCGAACCTTTATATTTTCAAATGAAGCATAGAGTATATGAAATCTTTAAAAATGAAGAAGGTAAATATTATTTGAAAATTGAAGAAGCAGAATTAAATTGATTAAAAATGTACTATATGGAGTAAACTCAATCTCTATTCATTTTTAATATTTTTAAAGTACTATTTTTCATTCTTCAAAAACTTTCCTTTGCAGTGAAAGTTCTTATATTTGAGGGATTTCTAAAAAACGATGCATTCCAGATGAAAAAACTCATTCTGCTATTTTTATTTATTTCCTTTCAATTTACAAAAGCACAAACTCCTCAAAAATTAAACAGCTCAGAGATTTTTGAAAACATACAAAAATTGAACTTTCTAGGTTCGGTTTTATATTTGGCGGCACATCCTGACGATGAAAATACCCGACTTATTTCTTATTTCTCCAATAAACTCCATGCGAGAACAGCTTACCTTTCTTTAACCCGTGGCGATGGCGGTCAAAATTTAATTGGACCAGAAATCAGGGAATTACTTGGCGTCATTAGAACAGAAGAACTATTAGCCGCACGTAAAATTGATGGTGGTGAACAGTTTTTCACGAGAGCTAATGATTTTGGTTATTCTAAAACCCCTCAAGAAACCTTAGAAATCTGGAATGATGAAGAAGTGATGCGCGATGTTATTAAAACCATCCGTAAGTTTCAACCCGATGTTATTATTAATCGTTTTGACCATCGTACACCGGGAACAACGCACGGTCATCACACTACTTCTGCGATGTTAAGTGTAGAAGCTTTTGATGAGGCAGCCAATAAAAACGTCTATCCCGAGCAATTAGAAAATGTTACTACTTGGCAACCTAAGCGTCTTTTTTTTAACACTTCTTGGTGGTTTTATGGTAGTCAAGAAAAATTTGATGAAGCCGATAAATCTAACTTTTTAACCTACGATATCGGAACCTATTATCCTGTAAAAGGAATTTCAAATTCTGAAATTGCCTCGGTCAGTAGGAGTCAACATAAATCACAAGGCTTTGGTAACACCTCTGAACGAGGAAAATCTACCGAATACATTGAATTGATTAAAGGTTCTTATCCAGAGAATGGAAATATTTTTGAAGGCATCAACACCACTTGGTCACGTGTAAAAGGCGGAAAGAAAATCGGGAAGGTTTTAAAGGAAGTGGAAGAAAACTATGATTTTGAACATCCAGATAAAAGTCTGCCTCAACTCATGGAAGCCTACCAATTGATTCAAAAGTTAGACGACAAACATTGGAGGAAATTCAAAACTGAAGAAATTTCTGAAATTATTGCTGCTTGCGCAGGGTTATATTTAGAAGCCAACACTTCCACTGAATTTGCCACTAAAAATTCTACGATAGAGATTAATTTAGAAGCTACCAATAGAAGTTCGGCAACCATCCAACTAGAGGGAATTTCCTTTAGTAATATCAATAAAGAAATTGCGATCAATTCAGCATTAACCAATAATGATCCTTTTTATAAAAATATTTCAGCAGAAATTCCGAAGAACATCAATTATACCAATCCCTATTGGTTAAACGAACCTAGCAGTTTAGGAATGTACACGGTGACAGATAAATCGCTTATCGGTTTACCGGAAACCCCGGCTCCTATTCAAGCTGAATTTGTTTTGAAGATTGATGGTAAAAATATCAGCTTTAAAAGAGATTTAGTTTATAAAACTAACGACCCTGTAAAAGGGGAAGTTTTCAAACCTCTAGCCATTGTACCTGAAGTTTCGGTTGCTTTAGAAAATTCAACCTTAATTTTTAAAGACAATCAACCCAAGAAAGTTACTGTAAAAGTTACCGCTTACAAAAAAGATTTAGAAGGAAATCTTTCCTTAAATATTCCTGAAAATTGGCAGGTAAATCCAAAGAATTTCGAAATAAAATTTAAGCAGAAAGGAGCTTCACAAAGCTTTACTTTTACACTCACACCACCAGAAAATGATGAGGAAGCTTTTATAAATCCGGTTTTTACAGATGGAGATGAAACTTTCACACAAGAAGTAAATGTAATTAACTATGACCATATCCCACAACAAACCGTAATGCTTCCTGCAAAAACGAAAGTAATAAAACTAAACATTCAGAAAAAAGGAAACAATATTGCATACATTCAAGGTGCCGGCGATGTAGTTCCTGAAAGTTTACAGGCAATTGGTTATAATGTGGAAGTTATGGAAGCTTCAGAAATCACCTCAGCAAAACTCAAAAATTTTGATGCTGTTGTAATTGGAATCCGAGCTTATAACACGCAACAAGATTTGGTTTACAAACAACCTATTTTGTTTGATTATGTAGAAAACGGCGGAACGATGGTCGTACAGTACAACACTACTCGTGGATTGAAAACCCAAAATTTAGCTCCGTACTCAATTCACGTTTCCAGAGACCGCGTAACCGATGAATTCTCTAAAGTGAATTTTTTAGCTGAAAAACATCCTGTTTTAAATTCGCCTAACCAAATTACCCACAACGATTTTGATGGTTGGGTACAAGAACGCGGACTGTATTTCCCTGATGAATGGAGCGAGGAGTTTACGCCTATTTTGGGGATGAAAGATAAAGGCGAAGAAGAACTCAAAGGAAGTTTACTGATTGCTGAATACGGAAAAGGGTATTATGTTTATACGGGACTTAGCTTTTTTAGAGAATTTCCTGCCGGAGTTTCCGGAGCTTATAAATTGTTTGCTAATATTTTATCTCTCGGAAAATAATGCAAGAAAAACCTGAAAAATATCACTGGAAGAAATCCTACACTTGGTTATTGCTCGCCAATGCCATTTACGTGATTTTGTTTTTCTTTTTTATGAATTTATTTCTTTAAAAACCACTGTAAATGCACACTTTAGATATTATTGTTTTAGTAGCTACGCTCGCATTTATAGTAATTTTTGGTTATTACAAAACCCGCGGAAGTAAGAATGTAAACGATTTTTTAAAGGGTGGTAATGAAGCCCGTTGGTGGACGGTCGGTTTATCGGTAATGGCCACACAAGCTAGTGCTATTACCTTTCTTTCGGCACCAGGTCAGGCTTTTCATAGCGGGATGGGGTTTGTGCAATTTTATTTAGGTGTTCCCATTGCGATGGTGGTTATTTGTATGGTTTTTATACCTATTTATCATCGTCTAAAAGTATATACGGCTTATGAATATCTAGAAACCAGATTCGATTTAAAAACCAGAACCTTAACTGCTTTCCTGTTTTTAATTCAACGTAGTTTAGCTGCAGGGATTACCATTTTTGCCCCTTCCATTATTCTTTCGGCAGTTTTGGGTTGGGATTTACTTACTTTAAATATTCTTATCGGAAGTTTAGTCGTGATTTACACCGTTTCCGGTGGTACGAAAGCCGTAAGCGTTACCCAGAAACAACAGATGGGGGTTATTTTTCTAGGATTAATTATAGCATTTACACTCATCGTTAGTGATCTACCACAGAATATTACTTTTTCTAATGCTTTGGAAATTGCCGCAGCAAATGAAAAATTGAATGTGCTCGATTTCTCTTTTGATTGGAAAAATCGTTATACCTTTTGGAGTGGACTTATCGGCGGAACTTTCTTGGCCCTCTCCTATTTTGGAACCGATCAAAGTCAGGTGCAGCGTTACCTTTCTGCACGTTCCTTAAAGCAAAGCCAAATGGGACTTATTTTTAACGGATTCCTTAAAGTGCCAATGCAGTTTTTTATTCTACTGATTGGGGTGATGGTGTTTGTGTTTTATCAATTTAATGCCTCTCCGCTCAATTTTAATCCGGCTGCAGAAGAAGAAGTTTTAAAATCTGAATATTCCTATGAATACCAACAACTTCAACAAGAATTAGAAAGCAACCGAAAAGAAAAAGCGCTATTAAGTTATGAATTGGTGAATACTCAAGAAAAAGCTCCTATTCAACAACAAATTCAAAACTTCAATAAAAAGGAAAAAAAATTAAGAGAACAAGGGGCTAAACTAATTAAAAAAACGAATAAAGAACTGGAGACCAATGATAAAGATTACGTTTTTATTCATTTTATCCTGCATAATTTACCCAAAGGATTAATTGGTTTATTGTTGGCCGTAATTCTTTCGGCAGCGATGTCTTCCACCGCTTCTGAACTGAATTCATTGGCTTCTACCACCACAATGGATTTGTATAAACGAAATGTTTCTTCAGAAAAAAACGACAAACATTTTTTAAATGCTTCTCGCCTTTTCACCTTAATGTGGGGGATTTTTGCAGTGATTATTGCCTGTACGGCAGATCTATTCGATAACCTTATTCAACTTGTCAACATTATTGGTTCTATTTTTTACGGGAATGTACTAGGGATTTTCTTACTTGCCTTTTTTGTAAAATTCGTAAAAAGCAATTCTACTTTTATTGCAGCTATTATTACTCAAATTATTGTGATTATTGGCTGGTGGTTCGACTGGATGCCTTATTTGTGGTTAAACATGTTTGGTTGTGCCCTCGTCATGTCAATCGCTATTTTAATTGAATTTTCGGTTAATCAAAAATTAGAAACCAGCAGGGAATAGAATTATTATAAACCTGTATTTCCGACAGGCAAACTTGACACAGCATCTCATCTTACTATTATTTCTTAATTTAGTATTGGAATTGAAAAGTATTTCACTTCATCAAAATTAAATTGTATGAAAACTAACTATAACTGGGGAATTATTGGACTAGGTAAAATTGCTAGAAAATTTGCGATTGATCTACAAAGTATCAAAAATGCTAATCTAAAAGCTGTTGCCAGTCGATCGCTACAAAAAGCAGAAGCATTTGCTGAAGATTTTTATGCTGATAAATTCTATGGGAGCTATAGTGAGTTAATCAATGATCCAGATGTGGATATTGTTTATATTGCAACACCCCATGTTTTTCATAAAGATATAAGCATTGAATGCCTAAAAGCTAAGAAAGCAGTTTTATGTGAAAAAGCCTTCGGAATGAATACAACCGAAGTAGAAGAAATGATCGCCACTGCCAAAGCTGAAGATGTGTTTCTTATGGAAGCTTTATGGACGCATTTTGTACCTCATTATCAATATGTTTTAAAGCTTATAGAAAAAAAGAAATATGGTAAAATAAAATCATTAACGGCTGATTTTGGTTTTAAAGCCCCATACGATGAAAATAAGCGTTTATTTAATAAAGACTTAGGTGGTGGCAGTTTATTGGATATTGGTATTTATCCGGTTTTTGCTGCCATGACTTTAATTGGAATGCCTGATAAAATCGAAGCTGTTGCAAAAATGAGCGAAACAGGCGTAGATTCAAGATGTTCTATTACATTTAAATACAAAAATGGAGCTATAGCCAATTTAAAAAGTACATTCCTTAAACAAACTCCAACGGAATGTATTATTGAATTTGAAAAAGCTACGGTAAAACTTACCGAACGTTTTCACGAACCTCCAAGTACTGTTGAGATTACCCAAAAAAATAAAGAAAAAAAGGTAATTGAATTTCCTGTAGAGACTTTAGGTTATAACTATGAAGCAATTCATGTTCAAAAAATGCTAGCTCAAAAAAGAAAAGAGAGTACTGTTATGACTTTTGAAAAAAGCTTAAATCTTATTTCTTTACTTGACAAAATTCGGAAAGATATTGGATTGAGTTATTAAATAAAAAAGGTGCTTAAAAAAGCACCTTTTTTATTATCATTTAAAAATGAAATTACATAGCTCCCCACTCTTTTAGGGAATCTTCATTCATTTTTACATAATCGTCATTTCCTGCAGCCTTAGCAGCTTTTAAAGAAGCTTGAGCTGTTTTAATGGCGTCTTTCTTCTTTCCTAATTTAGCTTCAATCAAAGATTTTTTACGCAACATCCAAAATGCAGGACTATCTTCACTTTCAATGGCCTTATTCATCCATTGTAAAGCTTGATTAAGATCTTTGTCACTCATATAGTAATAATCTGCTGCAGAATAATAATCTCTTGCAGATGGGCCATCAAGGGTAGCTTCAATACTTTCCATAGCTTTAGCTTCTGTAGGAACTTCAAATTTTAAAGAAGTAACTACATCTGCCCAAAGAAAATTCAACATTGCCGAATCATTTGTTAATTCATCGATAACAATAGTGAATGTTTCCATATTAAAAGGCATATCACTTACATTAACCTTAGTAGATAAAGCTACTTCAGCATTATCCCATTGTTGAGGTAACCCCCAATTATCTGTTTTTTTATAAAACATTACTTCCCAATTATTTTCATGAGGAACCGTATAGATGGCATAGGTCCCTTTAGGAAGGGTTTCCCCATCAATCTTCACATCATCAGAAAAAGATATGGTAGTGTTTTCGTTAGCTCCTGTTCTCCATTTTTTATCAAACGGAACAAGGTCACCAAAAATCTCACGGCCACGCATAGAAGGCCTAGAATATTCTACGGTAACATCTGTTAATCCTACTTTTTGCCAAATTTTACCATGTGGACTTGCCTGAGGAGTTTCTACCTGCGCTTGTATAGATAATGCTGCAAGTACAAAAAGGAACAGTGAAATAGTTTTTTTCATAAATTTTGATTGTTTAAGGTTTTCTCAAAAATAATAAATGATACTTAATTATTGAGGTATTTTAAAACTTATATGTTTTATCTTTTGCTGGTCTAACTCTACCGTGAATGTAAAGTCTATCTCATCCTTAGTAATTTTTAACGTTCCGGTCTTTATAGGATAATAACCTGCTACATCCCGGCAAAAACAAAATTTACCAAAACTTATATTAAAATCCTTTAAATCGTTTCCACTATATTCCCCTTCTTCAATTTTATAGGGTAAAATAAAAAGTATTTTCTCTTGATAAAAATCGTCTGTAAGTTCTTTATTTTTAGTTTTACTATAAGTAAAAATAAAAAGCTTGGTTTCTGTATTTTCTTTAAAAACAGGATTAATCACTCCGCCTTTTCCCTTCTCTAGTTCATAGGTGAATTCATCTTTAACCTCTACCTTACATTTTCCTTCTTTGGGACAATCTGAAGACAACTTAAAAACTTGATCTTTTTCTAAGTTTACATATTGACTTTTACAACTCACTAAAAAAACAATACAAATAATAGTTAATAAGTGTCTTTTCATCCTCAATTTATAATTTATTCAAATATATAATTTTAAACTATAACTTTTGTTTAACTTATTTTTTTAAAAACTGAACAAAATATAGATTATTTTTCAGCTATGAAGATATATAAACTCCATAAAACCCAAAAACTTCCCATTACTAAAGAAAAGGCATGGGAGTTTCTTTCAGACCCTTCCAACTTATCAATCATCACTCCAGATTATATGGGATTCGATATTATAGATGGGGCCGATAGAAAAATGTACCAAGGACAGGTCATTCAGTATATAGTTACTCCGGTAGCAGGGATAAAAACAAAATGGGTCACCGAAATCACCCATGTAAAAGAAAACGAGTTTTTTGTAGATGAACAGCGATTTGGTCCCTATAAGCTATGGCACCACAAACATTTTATAAAAGAAATTAGTGATGGTATAGAGATGGAAGACATTATCCATTACAAACTTCCTTTTGGAATATTGGGTAGAATGGTACATCCTTTTTTAGTAAAAAATAAGCTAGAGGAAATTTTTAGTTATAGAAAAGAAAAGTTGGAAGAATTATTTGGAAAATATTAAGAATGAAAAATATAGTATTAATTGGAGGAAGCAAAGGAATTGGTTTAGCAACTGCAAAATTATTAGAAAAAGACAATAAAGTTTTTGTATGCTCGAGAAGTAAGGAGAATCTTTCTGGTTTAGAAGTTGAACACTTAGCATTTGATGTTTTAAAAGATCAGGCAGAAGAGCTAGACTTACCTGAAACTATTGACGGTTTGGCTTACTTTCCCGGAAGCATTAATTTAAAGCCTTTTAAAATGCTGAAACCAAAAGATTTTGAAGAAGAAATTCAGCTTAACTTTCTTTCATTGATAAAAGTAGTCAATGCTTTACTTCCTAAATTAAAAAACGCAGATCAAGCTAGTTTGGTGTTTTATAGTACCGTAGCCGTAAAAGTTGGAATGCCTTTTCACACCAGCATTGCTGCATCCAAAGGAGCCATTGAAGGTTTTGCTAAATCTTTAGCTGCAGAATTTGCACCCAACATTCGGGTAAATGTAATTGCCCCTTCCCTAACCGATACTCAGCTTGCCGAAAAACTTTTAAATAAAGAAGAAAAGAAACAGAAAATGGCAGAACGCCATCCTTTAAAGCGAATAGGAACGCCAGAAGATATAGCAAAAATGACTAAATTTTTATTAAGTGAGGAGAGTAATTGGATGACCGGTCAAATTCTAGGACTAGATGGCGGACTTTCAACCTTAAACCTTCAATAATGAGTACAGAAAAATACACTGTTTTTTGGTTTAGACGTGACCTAAGATTAGATGATAATATAGGATTTTACAGAGCTTTGCAAGGAGACTTTCCTGTCTTGCCTATTTTTATTTTTGATGCTGAAATATTAAAAGATTTACCCAAAGATGATGCCCGGGTGAGTTTTATTTTTCAGGAATTACAAAAAATGCGAAAAGAACTTCAAGAAAATTACGATAGCTCGATTGCTATGTTTGACGGAAAACCTGAAGAAATTTTCAAAAAACTAATTGAAGATTATAATATAGCTGAAGTTGTAACCAATCGTGATTATGAACCATATGCGAAAGAACGAGATGAAAAAATAAGTGATCTTCTAAAAAAAGAAGAGATAAAGTTTACTACTTATAAAGATCAAGTTATTTTTGAAAAAGATGAAGTAGTAAAAAATGATGGTGATCCTTACTTGGTTTACACACCTTATATGAAAACCTGGAAGAGTAATTTTAAAGAAGATAAATTACGAATTTTTTACACCAACGATTACCTAGATAACCTCATTAAAAACACCCGACTTCCCAATCTTTCTTTAAGTGATATTGGCTTTAAAAAATCATCGATAGAAGTACCGGATTATACGGTTACAAAAACTATGATGAGAGCATATGATGATCAAAGAAATTTACCCGCAAAAGAAGGTACTTCCCGTTTGAGTGTCCATTTACGATTTGGTACGGTAAGTATTAGAAAAATGGTAAAAAAAGCGATTCAGGTAAAAGATGAAACCTTTTTTGAAGAATTAATTTGGAGAGAATTTTTTATGCAAATTCTTTATCATTACCCAGCAACCGTCACCGATGCTTTCAAGAAAAAATATGATCGAATTGAATGGAGAAATAACAAAACCGAATTTAATAAATGGAAAGAAGGAAAAACCGGCTATCCGTTGGTTGATGCAGGAATGCGACAATTAAATGAATCTGGTTTTATGCACAATCGGGTTAGAATGGTGGTAGGAAGTTTTTTATGCAAACACTTGTTAATAGATTGGCGCTGGGGAGAAGCTTATTTTGCTGAAAAGCTATTGGATTATGAAATGTCTTCCAACGTAGGCAATTGGCAATGGGTTGCGGGAAGTGGTGTTGATGCGGTTCCGTATTTTAGGATTTTTAATCCCATTTCTCAGAAAGATAAATACGATAAAGATGAAGAATACATCAAAAAATGGATACCTGAATATGGTACAGATAACTATCCAGAACCTATAGTGGAGCATAAAGAAGCCCGTGAACGCTGTTTAAAAGTTTATAAAAAAGCTGTAAGTAATTAATTTGCTAACAGTTTTCGAGCTTTTTCCAAATCTTCAGGAGTATCAATACCTATGGTTTTAAGATTAGTTTCTACCATTTTAATATTTTTTCCATATTCTAAATAACGAAGCTGCTCTAATTTTTCTGCGTTTTCCAAGCTTAACATTGGTAAGTGGTAAAAATCCATTAAAGCCTTTTTTCGAAAAGCATAAATGCCTATGTGTTTATAATAAGTAATTGTTGCTTCTTTATTTCTTATATACGGGATAGGAGAACGTGAAAAATAAAGAGCATAATCATTTTTATTGGTAATCACTTTTACGTGATTCGGATTCACAATATCTTCTTCAGTCTCTATAGCAGTTTTTAATGAAGCTAAATCAATTTGATGAGCATCTTTCGCCTTAAATACGGATAACAATTCTGCTAAACTTTCTTTTTCTATAAAAGGCTCATCTCCTTGCACATTTACCACTATATCAACTTCCATATCTTCCACGGCTTCAGCAATACGATCGCTTCCACATTCATGTTCCTTTTTACTCATAATGGCCTTGCCTCCATGCTCAGTAATTTCATTAAAAATAAGTTGGCTATCGGTTACTACATATACTCCATGAAAAAGTTTTGTTTTAATGGCTGCTTCATAAGTTCTGGTAATTACCGTTTTACCACCAAGATCCTGCATTAGTTTTCCCGGAAAGCGACTCGCTTGATAACGGGCAGGAATCATGGCTATTATTTTTAATGAATCTTTTTGTGCTGACATTGTTTTATTTTAAAACGCTTTCAAAAATACTAAAAATCACAGGAGATGATCATAATTTTTCCTCTTCAAAAAATTCGTCCTTAAATCCAATTAAATACAATTTACTCTTAGCCCTCGTGCAAGCTGTATAAAGCCATCTTAAATAATCTTCCGTAATTCCTTCTTTTAAATAAGGTTGTTCCACAAACACATGATCCCATTGTCCACCTTGTGACTTGTGGCAAGTCATGGCGTAACTGAACTTTACCTGTAATGCATTAAAGTATTTATTATTCTTCACCTTTAAAAAGCGTTTGTACTTAGAAGTCTCATCGGCATAATCTTTTAAGACTTCTTGGTAGAGCTCGTTAGATTGCTCATAGCTTAATGATGGAGCATTTACAGTTAGGGTATCGAGCATAATTACGGTTTCAAAAGCTGGCATCTTGGGATAATCTACCATTTGTACTTTTATTTCGGCAAACCTAAAACCATATAAATCTACAATTTCAAAAATCTCCAGTATTTCTACAATATCCCCATTAGCAATAAAACCGGCTTCAGAATTAGGCTTGATCCAGAAGTAATTATTTTTAACTACCATTAAGTAATCTCCGGTAGCGATTTCATTTTCCTGAAATAATATTCGGCTTCTAATTTGTTCATTATAAATATTGGCACGTTTATTAGACCTCACTACAATTGCAGTTTCTTCGTAGCCTCCAGCACTATACGAATCGTTAATGGCATCCATAATTTCATAACCATCTACCAGTCTTACAAAATCGTCGGCAATACCCAATTCAAATTTAAAATCTTCAAAAAATTGATCCTTAATAGCTTCCCTTATTAGAGTAGCATTATAAAGAATTCCACTCTCTTGTTGCTGGCGTACCACTTCTGTTAATTCAATATGATCTACGTCTTTCTGAAAGCTTAAAGAAAGTTTATCTTGATCGAGTGCCGGACTTAAAGTTAATTTTACTGGGGGTAATTGCGCAGTATCTCCAATAAAAATAAGTTTGCAATTTCTACCAGAATAGACATATTCAATTAAATCGTCTAAAAGCGAACCATTATCAAATAGTTTCGCATCTCCCCCATAATCTGAAATCATGGAAGCTTCATCTATAATAAAAATGGTGTTTTTATGTTTATTCTTTTGAAGCACAAACTGCACTTGGGTTCCTCCGGTTTTTTTAGGGTAATATATTTTTCGGTGAATAGTTTGAGCTTGATAACCAGAATAATTACTCATTACTTTGGCTGCACGTCCGGTTGGTGCTGCGAGTACCGGACTCATTTTCACTTTCCATAAATTTTTAACAATTGTACCAATAATGGAAGTTTTTCCCGTTCCGGCATAACCTTTGAGGAGAAATAATTGATCTGGTTTTTCAGATAAAATAAAATTAGACAATTTTTGTAAAGCTACATCTTGTTGTGTAGTTACTGTAAAAGGAAAATCGTTCTTTAAGAGTTTGTAAAATTCGTTAGGCGTCATTAATGGGTTTAAAGTTTCTGATAAAACCAAATATAAGGGTGATTTTTGACTTGGAAACTTTTACGAATAAAAAAAAATTGTAGATTTGCGTACAACTAATTAAATTAAATTTCTAGAAAAGATGAAACTTGTTATTCAATTACTATTATGGGTTGTTATTGGTGTTTTGGGTTATTTCACCTTTAACTCGGTTTACGAACCCATTCAATTTAATAAAGTTAGAGATAAAAGGTATCAAAAAGTAATTGATAAATTAAAAGATATTCGACAGGCAGAGCTTGCACACAAAACAATTACCGGAAGATTTTCAGGAAATTTCGATAGCCTTGTGACTTTTATTGATACTGCAGAATTTACAGTAACTCAACGTAGAGATACTACCATATTAGATGAAGAAAGAACCAAACAATTGGGAGTAGATCAATATAAATCTAAAGTATTAATAGATACTTTGGGCTATACACCAGTTAAAGATTCTTTATTTAAAAACTCAGACAGGTATAAGGAAATGATGTTCATTCCTTACACAGATAATAAGAAGTTCGATTTAGAGGCTGGTAAAACTTATAAAAACGGAAACTATATTCCGGTTTTTGAAGTAAAAGTAGATAAAAGTCTAATCTTAGAAGATCAAGATAAAGATTTAGTAGCACAAGAAAAGCAAACCGTTGCTGTTGATGGTGTAAATGGTGAATACATTCAAGTAGGATCGATGTCTGAAGTAAATACCAAAGGTAACTGGCCTAAAGTTTTCGGTGATAACGACGAATAAAAAAAATAATAACAACTATACTTTGTCCATCTTGATTGCTCAAGATGGACTTTCTTTTTGTATCCTAAACAAAAAGCAGAATTCTATTGAAAACTTTCATACAGAAAGCTTTTCTAAAATTTTAAATCCTGAAAAAATCTTAGAGGAATTAAAAAAAGCTTTTAAGTTTCATTTATTAGAAGAGACTAAGCAAAAAATAACTTCTGTTAAAGTAATTTATTCCAATGCGCTTTATAGCATTGTTCCCCATACCTATTTTTCTGAAGAAAACTTAACCGATTATTTAAAATTCAATATCAAAATATTAAAAACAGACTTTATAGCTTTTGACCATATTGAAGCTATTGAAGCCAAAAACGTTTTTATTCCTTATACCAATATCAACAATTACTTATTGGATAATTTTGGAGAATTTAATTACAAGCACGCTTCTACTCTATTTATCGAGCAATTTTCAGAAATAGCTAACCAGACAGAAGCATATGTGTATGTTGAAAAGAATATGCTAAGCCTTTACATTTTTAAGGACAAGGAATTACTCTTGGCCAATTCTTTTGAGTATTTTACACCACAGGATTTTATCTACTATATTCTTTTTTGTTTTGAACAGTTGAAATTAGATACTGAAAAAGTTCGACTAAAAATTTTAGGAAAAATCAACGAAACCGATTCAACTTACAACTACCTTTATACCTATATTAAAGAAATAGAATTTTTAAATACTTCCTTGTTAACCACTAACTTCACCAACCTCTCTCAAAAACAAATTAACCCTAAACAAAATTTCTTACTACTTAGTAATTTGCTATGAGAATAATTTCAGGAAAATATAAAGGAAAAAGATTAATAGCCCCTAAAAACCTCCCCGTAAGGCCTACTACAGATATGGCAAAGGAGGCATTATTTAATATTTTAAATTTTCAAATAGATTTCGAAAATACTGTTCTGTTAGATCTTTTTTCTGGCACTGGTAATATTTCCTATGAATTTTTATCAAGAGGAACTACCAATATCACAGCGGTAGATCAACATTTTGGCTGTGTGAAATTTATAAATAAAACCGCCAAAGAACTAGATGCTGAAATCACAACTGTAAAAAGTGATGTTTTTAAATACTTAGAAAAAGTAAAATCTAAAAACGATATTATTTTTGCAGATCCCCCATACAATTTTTCAGAAGAAGAGTTTTTTAAAATTATCGAATTAACCTTTAAAAATGAGCTTCTCACAGAAGACGGAATGTTAATTATAGAACATTCTAAACATACCAATTTATCCAACAGTCCCTATTTTTTAGAGCACCGCAAATATGGAAATTCAACCTTTTCCTTTTTTAAAGTGCAATAAATTTTATAACTTATCGGATATGTCTTCACCTATTAAAATAATAGATAGTGAAATTGCCTATATGGAGTTTTACGATAATTATGTAATTTCTTCTATCAAAGAAGATATCATTTTTGATATAGAAGAACTTCACTATATGATCAATATCATGGACGAGCAATTTCCAGATAAGAATTTCGGCTATATTGCCAACCGAATTTACAGCTACAATATGAACCCGGTTACTTATCCTGTTTCAAGTATTCATGAGCGTTTAAGTGCTATGGCCATTGTTTGTTATAGCGAGGTGTCTAGAAAAACAGCACTGTTTGAAAAAGACTTCTTTAAAAAACCTTTTGAAGTTTTTGATGAAATTGAAGAAGCCAAAAAATGGCTACAGGAAATCCTAAAAAAATAGCAGGCCTATAAGCCGGATTTTGTACTCTAAACGAGCCCTTATCATTTATCTGGAATTTTTGTTGCCAAAAATCTCTAGCTACCTACCCTCCGGCATCGATCGGGCAATCTTAAGCACCGGTTTACATGGTATTGCACCGCATAGAGTTTACCTGATTTCACTACAGCATTACCTGTACATTCTTTCTGTTGCACTGGTCCTAACCTTTCGGCCGGCGGCCGTTAACCGCTATGCTTCCCTTTGGTGTCCGGACTTTCCTCTAAATCCTAAAATTTAGCGATAAGGCGGCCTGCATGGCGCAAATATACTTTAATCTAATCACCTAGTCTATTTATTCAACAAATTGTGAATAATTATTTGTAAAAAATAACACAGAAAAAAGCCTTATTCAAGCACTATTTCTATTTTTGTACCAATGGAACATTTTGTTGTCTCAGCCAGAAAATACAGGCCCGAAACTTTTGAAGATGTAGTCGGACAAAAAGCGATTACCAATACTTTGCTAAATGCTATTCAAAATAATCATTTAGCACAAGCTCTATTATTTACCGGCCCTCGTGGTGTTGGAAAAACAACCTGTGCCAGAATTCTCGCCAAGAAAATAAATCAACAAGCTACAGAAAATAAAGACGAAGATTACGCTTTTAATATCTTTGAATTAGATGCGGCTTCCAATAACTCTGTAGATGATATTAGGAATCTTATCGATCAGGTAAGGATTCCTCCACAAGTGGGTAAATATAAAGTCTATATTATAGACGAGGTTCATATGCTTTCTTCTTCGGCTTTTAATGCGTTTTTAAAAACCTTGGAAGAGCCACCCAAACACGCTATTTTTATTTTAGCAACTACCGAGAAGCATAAAATTATCCCTACTATTTTATCACGTTGCCAGATTTTTGATTTTAAAAGAATTACGGTAACCGATGCTAAAGAATACTTAGCTAAAATTGCTAAAAATGAAGGCGTAGAGGCAGAAGACGATGCGCTACATATCATTGCGCAAAAAGCAGATGGAGCAATGCGTGATGCACTTTCCATTTACGATCGAGTGGTAAGTTTTAGCGGAAACAACTTGACTAGGGAAGCAGTAACCGAAAACCTAAACGTCTTAGATTACGAAACCTATTTTAAATCTACAGATTTTATTCTTCAAAATGATATCCCTAATCTTTTGTTGCAATTCAATGAAATTTTAGCCAAAGGCTTTGATGGACATCATTACATAGCCGGTTTAGCTTCTCATTTTAGGGATTTATTGGTTTGTAAAAATCAATCTACTATCGAATTACTAGAAGTTGGTGAACAGGTAAAAACACTCTATTTTAAGCAATCGCAAGAATCACCACAAGATTTTCTGCTAAAAGCCATTGAGTTGGCCAACGAATGCGATTTAAAATATCGAACTAGTCGAAATCCACGTCTATTAGTTGAATTATGCTTAATGCAACTTGCCTCCATCACTTTTGATGGAGAAAAAAAAAACGCTAAGCGATTCATAATTCCTGCGGAAAATTTTATTTCTACGGAAAAAATTCCTTCTAAAAAAGTTTCAGAAGAAGCTAAAGAAGTTATTGAAAGTAACGAGCATCCTGAACCTAAAAAGGAAACACCTGTAGCAGTTGAATTACCTACTTCTGAAGAAAAAGAAGTAATTACGGAAACCAAACCTCAGGTAGATTTAAATAAACGCAAAAAAGCTTCGGGGCTTTCTTTAAAAAGCATTCAGCAAAAGAAAAAGCACGAAAAAGAGATAAAAGAAAGACTTGCCATTCCTGAAGAAGAACTCAGTGAAGATTTTACTGAAGAGCAAGTTCAAGAAGCTTGGAAAGATTATGTAAAAAAACTCACCAAAAAGGGAAAGAAAATTTTAGCTTCCATTGTAGATACCGATAAGCCTACTTTGGTTGGAAATGTAATTCACATAGAACTTCCCAATGATACTATGCGAATCGAGTTGCAAAAATCACAGGGTGAACTTTTAAAGTTTATAAAAAGAAAAATAAAAAACACCTCCATTCAACTTGAAATAGATGTTAATGAACAGGTGCAAAAAAAATATGCGTTTACCACTCGTGAAAAATTTGAAAAGCTGAAAGAGAAAAACCCCCTTATCGATAAATTAAGAACCACTTTCGATTTAGATATACAATAATTATGCTTGGTTTAAAACTTCCTACAGATCCTCGTTGGGCAAATATTGCCGAAAAAAATATAGATGATATTCTAATCGATCACGCTTGGTGCGAACAAAAAGCAGCTTCAACAGCTATTTCATTAATTATCAATTACCCCGAATATCCAGAGTTAGTCAAAGAAATGATTGCCTTAACCGAAGAAGAAATGAGCCATTTTAAAATGGTTCACGATAAAATTCTCGAAAGAGGTTATCAATTAGGTTGGTATAAGCCCGATCCTTACGTACAAGAATTAATGAAATTTTTCCCAAAAGGAGGAAGCCGTTTAGACCAAATGATTCATCGTTTACTTTACGCAGGATTAATTGAAGCAAGAAGTTGTGAACGTTTTAAGCTTTTAGCTGAACAATTGGAAGACAAAGAACTTAAACTTTTCTACAAAAAACTCATGATTAGTGAAGCCAACCACTATACCATGTTTCTTAATTTTGCCAGAAAATATGGCGAACGTGAAATAGTAGAAGAAAAATGGCAGTCGCTTTTAGATTATGAAGCAAAAATTATTTCTAGCTTTAGTGAAGGTGAAAGCATTCACGGATAATATATAGTTTTTCATATTGAAAATTTTACTAGTTGAAGATAATAAGCGCATAAGGGAATCTTTAAGCACAGGCTTAAATGAAGAAGGATTTTTGGTACAAACAGAAGAAGATGGTTTTGCTGCCAGAGACCTTATTTTCAATCAAAATTGGGATTTATTTATTTTCGATATTATGCTACCTGGACTTACCGGTATTGAGCTTTGTGAACTTATTCGTTTTAAAAAAATAATTACCCCTATTATTATTTTAAGTGCATTGGGAGAACCCGAAGATAAAATTAAAGCTTTGGATAAAGGGGCTGATGATTATTTAGTAAAACCTTTTCATTTTAAAGAACTTATTTCTAGAATAAAAGCACTCAATAGAAGAACAACTAACTACCAACCAAAAATTGAAGAAGACCTGTTTTGCGATAATCTGAAACTAAATTTTAAAGCACACAAAGTAGAAAGAAATGGCAAAACCATCAAACTTTCCCAAAAAGAATTTTTACTATTAAAAATCCTTTTAGAACATAAAAACGAAGTAGTTACCCGCCAAACAATTCTACAAAAGGTTTGGAAAACACAGCAAGATACTTACACCAATGTAATTGATGTATACATTTCTTACCTGAGAAATAAAATTGACAGCAAAACAGAAACTAAACTTATTCATACCATTAAAGGAAGAGGTTATATGATTTCTGATGAACAATGAAAATTAGACAGAAAATAACGCTAATTTCAAGTGTATTATTTGGACTTGTTTTTTTGATGAGTTCGATCATCATTTATTTTGCATTTTACCAAAGTTCTAAAAACATTTATTTTCAAGAACTTTCAAGAACCGCAAAGATTTCAGCAATGTTTTATTTAGAACGGGATGAGCTGAGCCAAAAAGGTTTTCAACCTATTCAAAATGCTTTTTATAATGTAAGTCCAAATGAGGAAGTTAGTATTTTTGATGCTCAAAAAAATATTGTTTTTAACACCAAACAAATTAATGATGACTGGAGTGAGAGCTTAGAAAAAATAAAAAAAGAAGGAGAATTAAATTTCAGAAAAAATGACACCTACTACCACGGGCTATTTTACAAAGACAATCAGGGTGATTTTGTAGTCTTGGTAAAAGCTAAAAACCCAATGATCCAAAGTCAGAAAAAAAGATTAATCGGCATTCTGGCAATTAGCTTTTGTGTAGCGATGATCATTCTTATTTTTCTAACTTCTCACCTCTCGAAATTGGCCTATAAGCCGGTAAGAAATATTATTCAGCAGGTAAATAATTTGAATTTAAATAAAAGTCCGCTACAACTTTCATACACAAGCTCTAAGGACGAGTTAGAAGAACTTTTTCAGGCATTCAATAATCTTTTAAAGGAGATAGAAGCTAGTTACGAACAGCAAAAGAATTTTGTAGATTTTTCTTCTCACGAACTAAAAACGCCACTTGCCAGTATCATTAATCAGTTAGAAGTAAGCCTGCAACGAAACCGGAGCAACGAAAATTACCGTGAAACTTCAGAACAGGTATTGCAGGACGCCCAACAACTTAAAAATATTTTAGAAAACTTACTTACCCTTTCTAATCTTAATAAAAGTATTCAGCTTAAAGAAAATATTAGAGTCGATGAACTTATCTGGGAAATTATTGAAAAATTAACGCCATTATATTCTGCAGAAAAGTTTAATATTCAACTAGATATTTCTCCGGAAGATTTTCATTTACTGGAGTTTAAAGGAAATGAGACTTTACTTTATATGGCATTATTCAATATTATTGAAAATGCGGCTAAATTCTCTAAGATGAAACCGGTAGAGATACATCTTTACAAACAAAAAAATCAACTGCTGTTAGAAGTCCTTGATCATGGGATTGGTGTTTCTCAACAAGATTTAAAACATATCAATCAGCCGTTCTACAGAGGTCAAAACACAACTAGTATCCAGGGAAACGGACTCGGGATGAGTATTGCGCTTAAGATTTTCCAATTGCACCAAATTCAGTTTTCCATCACCAGTGAGTTAAAAAACTATACACAGATCCAATTAATTTTCCCTGTAATTCCTCAACATTAAAAAATTCTAATCTTCTTTAATCTGCTTTTAATATAGAACAAATTTGGCTCTAAGCTTCATTCTCTTCTTTTGTAATATCAAAATAAGGAAATGCAAAAGAGAAAAATTTACCTGTTACTTTTTATTATTTGTTGGGGGCTGAGTAAAGCTCAGTCACAAACGCAGGATACTTTACAATTAAATTTAAAGCAAGCTGAACGTCTGCTTTTAGAGAATAATATATCTCTTCTTGCCGAACGATTATCCATAGATATGGCAGATGCTGAAGTTATTCAGGCAAAAGTTTGGCCTAACCCTACGCTGGAAGTTAACGAAGTAAACCTTTGGACGGCAGATTACCAGAAAAAAACGGGTGAAGAGCAACCCAGTCTTTTTGGGAGCGATAGTTTTGGCCGATACCGCCAGATTTCAGCACAAATAGAACAGGTCATCGAAACCGCTGGAAAACGTAAAAAACGGGTGGAACTTGCAAAAGTTTCCACAGAAATGGCTCAATCTTACCTAGAAGACTTTCTTTTAAGCTTAAAAACTGAATTCAGAAAAACTATTTATGCTTTTCAATTTCACGAGAGCTATGCAAAAATGCTTGACCGCCAATTAGTTTCTTTGGAAAATATTGTAAAAGCTTACCAAAAACAATACGATCAGGGCAACGTAAACAAAGCAGAACTTATTCGATTACAAGCTTCCTTATTAAGTATTAAAGATGAATTAATTGAGGAAAGAAAAGCACTAAACGAACTGAATGAAGAACTGGTAGTAATGCTGAATTTACCGGATCAAACCACACTTTCTTTCGAAACCACATTTAATCTGGATAACGAATACCAACTCCCATTTAATTATACGCTCAATTATTTACAAGAAGAAGCACTAAAACATCGACCTGATGTTGCGATAAGTCAATTAGAAATTCAACGATCTCAAAAAAAATTAAATTATGAAAAAGCGATGGCGACGCCGGATATTTCCTTGTCTGTTGGTTATGACCGCGGCGGTAATATTTTACAGGATTTTATTGGCTTTGGTTTTTCTATAGATCTCCCCTTTTTTGATCGGAACAAAGGAAACATCAAAAAAGCTGAATTTGCTGTGCAACAGCAAAATTATTTAAATGAGAATAAGCTGTTAGAAGTTCGTGAGCAGGTTCGTAAAAACTATAAAAACTTTCTAGAGGCTGCACACTTTTTTGATGATATCGATACTGAATACCTAGAGGGCTTAGATAAAACAATGGAAGCTTATACTGAATATTTCAAATTACAATCGATCAACATTATTACCTATATGGATTTTCTAGAATCGTATATCGATACGAAACGCACCATTCTAGAAAATCAGCAAGAATATTTAAATGATTTAGAAGAATTAAAACACAACACAGGACTAGAAATAAACATCCCGAACTAATGAACTACTTAAAAAACATAAAACTCCCATTATTAGTTATGATGGGATCTGCAATACTTTTTAGTTGTAAGGAAGAGCAAAAGGCAAAAGTAAAAAAACAAGAATGCTTTACAGAAAATGAAGTAGCCGAACTTAAACCAATGGAGATCACTAATGATAATGTGATAAAAAGTTTACGTTTAAATGGCGTTGTTGCTTACAATTCCAATGCAGTGGTCAACTACGTAAGTTTAGTTGGTGGTATTATAACCAATACGTACTTCACCTTAGGGGATAAAGTTGAAAAAAATCAGGTATTAGCTGAAATAAAAAGTACAGAACTTAATGGGATTGAAACTGAGCTTAAACAAATTAAAGCGAATCTTGAAGTGGCTAAGCGTCAGTTACAATCTACCCAAAGCTTTTACAATGATGGTATTGCTTCAGAAAAAGAATTGATCGCTGCAAAAAGTGAAAAACAAAACCTGGAATCAGATTTAGAAAAGCTACAAACCAACCTTAAGCTTTACAGTGCCAGCCCTGAAAAAGGTGTATTTCAGATTAAAGCCCCAAGAAGCGGATTTGTAGTGGATAATAAAATTGCTGCAGGAATGCAGATTGGCGCAGAAGGCGATCCGTTATTTACCATCTCCGATTTAGATGAGGTATGGATCAATGTAAATATTTATGCTACTGATATCGATGCTGTTAAAGAAGGAATGCCTGTAAATATTAAAACCAATAGCTATCCCAACAAAACATTTAAAGGCAAAATCGACCGAATTTCTAATGTGTTAGAACCTCTAGAAAATGTGCTTAAAGGAAGAATTGTACTCGAAAATAAAGAGCTGTTCTTAAAACCGGGCTTACACGTAGAAGCGATTGTTAAAAATAATACTCAAGAAAAAGCACCGCATATTCCTGCAAAATCGGTGGTCTTTAGCAATAATAAGTACTATGTGGTGAAGTTAGCAAATAATTGCGATGCCAAAGTAAGCGAAGTAAAAATCCTCTCTAAAGATGAAAATTCTTTTTTCATCGAAAAAGGCTTACAAGAAGGGGATAAAATTATCACCCACAACGCACTTTTACTTTTTGAAAACAGCGCATCAATTAATTAAAGATAAGTAGAACAAATTAAGATGGAAAAATTCACCAATGCCATAGTCTCGTTTTCCTTAAAGAATACCTTCATCGTATTTTTTTTAACGGGACTACTAGCAGCCGCAGGAATTTACAGTTATATACACACTCCCATTGAAGCTTTCCCTGATGTAACCAACACAAGGGCAAGAATTATTACCCAATGGCCGGGAAGAAGTGCCGAAGAAGTAGAGAAATTTGTCACTTTACCTTTAATGAAAAAAATGAATACCATTCCTAAAAAGTCTGATGTTCGATCTATTTCATTATTCGGTTTATCGGTAGTGACCGTTATTTTTGAAGATGGCGTAGAAGATTTTTATGCACAACAATACGCAGCAAATAGATTACAGGGAGTAGATTTACCTGAAGGCTCCGATGCTGAAATCGATCCGCCTTACGGAGCTACCGGAGAAATCTTCAGGTATGTGATTGAAAGTGATCGTCCCATTAAAGAATTATCAGCCATCCAGGAATGGGTAATTGAAAGAGAGTTACTTGCCGTCCCCGGCATATCTGATGTGCAAAGTTTTGGTGGAGAAGAAAAAACCTATCAAATTCAGGTTAATCCTACAGCTTTAGAACAATACGATCTTACTCCGTTAGACCTCTACGAGGCCATCACCAAAAGTAATATTAATGTAGGTGGCGATATGATTCAGAAAGGCCAACAAGCATATGTGGTACGTGGAGTGGGTTTGTTAACGAGTATAGAAGATATTGAAAATACCTTAATTACTACCCATAATCAAACTCCGGTTTTAGTAAAAAATGTGGCCAAAGTAGAAATTTCGGCTAAACCAAGATTGGGCCAGGTAAGTTTAGATGACGATCAAGATGTAGTTGAAGGAATTGTGGTGATGCTTCGGGGAGAAAATCCTGCAGAAGTAATTGAACGCCTAAAAGATAAAATAGACGAACTCAACGAGCGTATTTTACCAGATGATGTAAAAATAAAATCATTTATCGATCGTACCGAATTGGTGAATTCTACCGTGAAAACCGTAAGTACCAATTTAGTTGAAGGGATTGTATTGGTATCACTTATCGTATTGGTGTTTTTATTTAATTGGAGAACTACCATTACGGTGGCGATTATTATTCCACTGTCATTCTTATTCAGCATTATTCTATTGAAAATACAAGGAATGCCGGCCAATCTTATCTCGATGGGAGCCTTAGATTTTGGATTATTGCTCGAAGGAACATTGGTAATCGTCGAAGCAGTCTACGTAAAATTAGAAGAAAAATCTGTAGAATTAGGGGTTGAGCGTTATAAACAAATTTCTAAAGGAGATATCATTAGAAAAAGTGTAAGCAAAGTAGCGCCACACATTTTCTTTGCGCAGCTAATTTTAATCATAGCGCTCTTTCCTATTTTCTCTTTCGAAAAAGTCGAAGGAAAAATGTTTAGTCCGCTAGCCTATACGTTAGGTTATGCTCTTTTAGGTTCGCTCTTATTAAGTTTAACCTTAGTGCCGGCGATGTGTAAAGTATTACTCAATAAGCACATTACGGTAAAAAATAATCCGGTAGTCAATTTTTTCCGCGGAAATATTTTCAGATTGTTTAATGCGGCAAGTAAATACAGAAAAATAACAATGCTTGCTTTTATGGGCATCTTCATCGTATGTGTAGTAAAATTACTGAATTATGGAACCGAATTTATTCCGCAGTTAAATGAAGGTGCCGTTTATATCCGAGCGACATTACCAAATAGTGTGAGTTTAGAAGAATCGGTAAAAACAGGAAAAGAAATCAAGCAGAAATTACGCAATTTTGATGAAGTAATGTTTGTTCTTAACCAAACCGGTAGACCTAACGATGGAACCGATCCTACCGGATTTTTTAATAATGAATTTCATATTGAGCTGAAACATCAAAACGACTGGAAAAGAAATATTTCTAAAGAAGAATTGATTGGAGAAATGAAAGATACCCTAGCAAAATTTAAAGGGATCAACTTTGGATTCAGTCAGCCTATCCAAGATAATGTTGAAGAATATGTTGCCGGAGTAAAAAGTTCTTTAGTCATCAAGATTTTTGGAGATAATCTATTTCTAATGGAAGATCAAGCCAATCAAGTAGCAAAAACCATTAGCAATATTGATGGAATCACCGATGTATTAGTTTATAAAAACATAGGTCTTCCAGAATTGCGTATTAGCCTTAAGGAAAACAAAATGGCGCAATACGCGGTAAGTACCGAAGATGCTCAAGCGGTAATTGAAATGGCTATTGGTGGTAAAACAGCTTCGTCTTTTTATGAAGATGAGCGTAAATTCGATTTGCAAATACGCTTTGACGAACCGTATCGTGATAGTGAAGAAGAGATTGGGAATATTCTTATACCTACCTTAAACGATAAAAAAGTTTCCCTAAAAAATATTGCTGATATCGAATTTAAAACCGGACCTGCATTTATTTACCGTGAAGGTAGTAGCCGTTACACCGGCATAGGATTCAGTATTGACGGAAGAGATTTAGGAAGCACCATTGCCGATGCTCAAAAAGCAGTAGATGAAGAAATTAATTTCCCAAAAAACACTAAAGTTGAATGGGCAGGAGAATTTGAAAGTAAAGAACGTGCTACCAAGCAACTTAGTTATATTGTACCGGCAGTAATGTTACTTATTGTTTTTCTATTGTATATGAACTTTGGAAATATAAAAGATACGATTATTTGTATTTCTACACTTTCATTTGCATTCATTGGAGGATTCATTTCCTTATGGTTAACAGGAACCATCTTTGGAATTTCCGCAGGAATTGGGTTTATTATTCTCTTCGGAGTTTGTACCATTGACGGAATTATTCTGGTAGCTGTGATGAAAGAAAACTTAGAACATATGCCGTTAAAAAAAGCAATTTCTGAAGGAGTATATAGCAGAATACGTCCGGTAATTATGATTGCTTTAATGGGTTCTTTAGGATTGTTACCCGCAGCACTTTCTAATGGAATGGGCTCTGAAGTACAAAAACCTTTAGCCATTATGATTGTAGGTGGACTGCTAATTTGTATGCTTTTGTCTTTTACCGTATTGCCACAAATATTTTACTTGTTTTATAAAAAGAAAACAAAAACAGATAAGAAGTAGGGTTTTAGTTAATTTGGTTAGTTTTTTTGATTTCTATTTCTTTAGAATGGCTTTATCTAATGATAAAGCCATTTACTTTTTGAAGCAGCTTACTCGCTTTTTTTTGTTTCGTTATAAATAGACTTAATTATACCATCGGCGAGACCAATTTTAGGAACATAGACTTTTCTGGACCTACTCCATTTCATAGCCGATAAATAAATTTTAGTTGCCGGAATAATTACATCGGCACGGTCGGTATTCATTCCCAATTGAGAGATACGATCTTCATAGGTTAATGAATTCAACAGCTGATAATAGGAACTTAAGTACAGATAAGATAAAGGCTTACCTATTTTTTTACCACTACTTTTAAAGATATTATTGATGTTTCCTCCAGAACCAATCAGGGAAATTTTAGTATATTTTTTTGTTTGTTCCTTCACCCATTTTTCAGCTTCTTGCCAGAGCGAATCATCAATCATATTATTGAGCAAACGAACTGTTCCCAATTTGAAACTCCGGGAAGCAATTGTTTTTCCTTCAGAATACAGGGTAAATTCGGTACTTCCTCCACCAACATCTACATACAAATAAGTTTTATCATCTTGAATAAGTTCATGTAAATCTGTCGCAGCAATAATAGCCGCTTCGTGTTCCCCATCAATAATTTCAATATCAATGCCCGAGTCTTCTAAAATATGAGCCGCTAATTCCTTACCATTATTGGCATCCCGCATGGCCGAAGTCGCACAAGCTTTATATTTCTCAATTTTATGAGATTTCATCAATAAGCTATACGCACGCATTGTATCTTTCATTCGGACCATATTTTCTTGGGAAATTTTCCCGTTTATAAACACATCGGCACCTAAACGAATAGGAACCCGAACTAAGGATGTTTTTTTAAAAGTGGTCTCTTTATTTTCCGGTTCAGTAATGGTCGAGATTAATAATCTCACAGCATTAGAACCAATATCGATGGCGGCGTATTTTCTTATTTTTAACACGTATAGTTTCTTTTTTATTCTTGTAAAAGTCCTGCTGAACCTGCCCTTCCGGCAGACGGACTTGATTAACTTCGTCGAATCTTCGATTTCAGCATCTTATAAAGCTATTAACATTTAGCTATTCTCAGATGAGCCTCACTTTCAAGTTCAGGTAATCATAAATTATTCTTTACTGGCTAGCTTTTCTAAGTAATAATCGTAAGTCGCAAACTGACTTCTTACTTTTGGCTGATTATCTTTCTTGTATGCATTTTCTTCAATAGCAGAAAAATCACGCGCCTTTACATTATCGCTCCAACAAATATTAAAAGTATCCAATAATTCTTGCTGGATATCTTTTTGGTAGATGGGACAAGAAATTTCTACTCGATTATCAAGGTTTCTTGTCATCCAATCTGCGGACGATATATACGTTTTAGGTTCTCCCCCGTTTTCAAAAATATACAAACGTGGATGCTCTAAATATTTATCAATAATACTTATAGCTTCAATATTTTCACTCATTCCTTCAACTCCCGGGATCAAACAGCAAATACCACGTACAATAAGTTTTATTTTTACTCCTGCCCTGCTTGCTTCATACAATTTATCAATCATTTTGTAATCTGACAAACTATTTAGCTTGATTTTCATTCCGCTGGGCTTTCCTAATCTGGCATTATTTATTTCATTGTCTATTAAACGCTCAAAGGTCGTTCTTGAATAATGGGGTGAAACAATAAGGTGTTTGTATTTATTAACTTTGTAATTAATCTCAAAGAAATTAAACACCTTATTGATGTCTTTTAAAATAGACTGATTTGCTGTAAATAATGTATAATCGGTATATATTTTAGCGGTAGACTCATTAAAATTTCCTGTACTTACAAAACCATAAAG
Source organism: Mesonia oceanica (assembly GCF_902499555.1). Classification (GTDB taxonomy): domain Bacteria; phylum Bacteroidota; class Bacteroidia; order Flavobacteriales; family Flavobacteriaceae; genus Mesonia; species Mesonia oceanica. The sequence goes on along the minus strand of NZ_CABVMM010000005.1, from coordinate 128,550 downwards.
CATCTTTTTTCTGCCTTCTAAACGCTCTATTACACAAGCTTTACAATGCACTTTTAAACCGGGAACACCAAAGATAAGCTTTACGCCTTCCCGTTGCATTTGCTCGGCATATCGAATATTATTGGCTTCATCAAACCTTGCCCGCAACTCGATAGAAACGGTAACTTTCTTGCCGTTTTTTACCGCATTAATTAATGAGCTGGCAATGTGAGAAATTTCAGCTAAACGATAAATCGTAATATTAATGGCCTTGACTTTTGGGTCTAAGGCCGCCTCTCTCAAAAACTTAACGGTATAAGAAAAAGTATGGTAGGGCGTATATTGCAAGTAATCTTTCTCTGCTATTTTCCCTAACAAGCTTCCCTGAAGGGTGAGCCCTTTAATAGGTAAGGCTGCATATTTTTTATACAATAAATCTGAAGCTCCTAAGCTAGGAAACTTCATATAATCGCGACGATTGTGGTAACGCCCACCTGGAATCAAGCTATCAGAATCATCAATTCCCATTTTAGAAAGTAAAAAATCTAATGTATCTTTTCCAATAGTTTTATCGTACACAAAGCGAACCGGTTCGCCCTCGATTCTATCTTTAATACTCGAAAGTAGTTTATCGATATAACTTTTGGTAAGATCTCCTGCCATGTCCAGTTCGGCATCACGGGTAATCTTAATCATATGCGCCGAAATACTTTCGTAATTAAATATACTGAAAAGGCTTTTTAAGTTATACCTGATTAAATCATCGAGGATAATAATGTATTTTTTTCCGTCTTCGGAAGGAATCTCCACAAAACGTTCAATCCCACGCGGAATTTCAATAAGAATGTATTTCTTTTCCTTTTTTCCGTCTTCATCTAAAATCATTCTTACGGCGAGATAAGCTGCGCTATCTTTTAATCGTGGCAATTCTTCTAAATCATTTAGAATAATGGTCACCAAGGCCGGACTTACTTTTTGAAGGAAATAATCTTGTACAAACTGAGCTTGTTTTTCGGTGACTTCATCTTCTTTAATGATGCAAATTTTATGTTTTTCCAGCTCTCCGCGAATTTCATCTAATATTTCTAAACTCGTCGATTGTTGATCAATCACAATATGCGTAATCTCTTTTAGCAAATCGGAAGCGGTTACTCCACCCAGCGCTTTTTTACCTCCTTTTCCCGCTTGCTCAATACGTTTGACGGTAGCGTAACGTACTTTAAAAAATTCATCCAAATTGTTAGAAAAAATCCCTAAAAAACGAAGCCGTTCAATTAACGGAACGGTTTCATCTGCGGCTTCTTGCAAAACCCGGGCGTTAAATTGCAGCCAACTTAACTCCCTGTTAATGTACTTATTTTTTTCTCTCATTTATTTAAACATTTTAGGAAATAAAGTAACGAGCGTTTTACCGTTGGCAATTTCACTCCATCTGTCGCATTCAAAATCAATAATAGCCATTCCCGTAGTTGGTAAATTTTCTAAATAGTTATCTCCTAAAAAATTCACTAATTGCGTCATTGCAGGGTTATGACCAAATACCATGAGTTTATCGGTATCATCGGGTTGACCTTTTATTACCTCTAACAGATCTTGGACATTAAACGTGTAAAGTGATTTTAAAACTTTAAAATCTTCATCATCAATTTTTAGTTCTTCTTTAAACATATTAGCCGTAGTCAATGCTCGGTTAGCAGAACTACTAATGACTTTTAAAGGAGGCTGATAATATAATTTGAAAGCACTAATAATAAGTTTTGCATCACGAAAGCCTCTTTTTTTTAATGGCCGGTCGTGATCTGCCAGACTTTCGTCTTTCCAAGAAGATTTTCCGTGTCTTACGACTATTAGTTTTTTCATTAATTTTTGGTTTTAGTGGTGGCTAGAATAAAGAATTTTAAGGCGCTAAACGTATAGGCTCTTCCCATTTTTTTTCTTTGGAAAGCTCGTAGACAAACCTATCGTGTAAACGGTTAGGTCGACCTTGCCAAAATTCAAAAGAAAAAGGTTTCACCAAGTAACCTCCCCAATATTCAGGCTTTTTAATTTCTTTGTTTTTATAATCTTCCTCCAATTCTTCTAATTTCTCTTCTAAATAAGAACGATTGGGCACCGGAGAACTTTGATGAGAAACAATGGCTCCTAAACGGCTTCCTTCTGGACGGGAATTAAAATAGTCTTCTGATTCTTGTTGACTTATTTTTACCACTTCCCCTTTTATGATCACTTGCCGTTCTAAAGCAGGCCAAAAAAAAGAAAGACATACCTTAGGGTTTTTAGCTAAAGCTTTTCCTTTTTCACTCTCGTAATTGGTATAAAAAACAAAACCTTCGGTTTTAATTTTTTTTAGAAGTACTACTCTATTTTTAGGAAAGCCATCTACACCAACCGTGCTTATGGTCATGGCATTAGGTTCTTCAACAAGTTGAGATTCTTCAGCTTCATTGAACCATTTTTGAAAAAAATCTAGCGGATTTGCCAGTAAATTTTCTTCTTTTAATTCTGATTTATCGTAGGATTTTCGATAATTTTCTAAATTCTTTTCCATACCTGCAATTTAAAGGAAATGCCGCTAAAGGAAAAGCAAATTTTAAAAGTTTACGAAATTTTAATCGAAAGAAATTAAAGTTGAATTTTTGATCAAATTAGATGAGATCCTGAAATCGAAGATTCAACGTAGTTAAATAAGTTCAGGATGATAATTAACTATTCGAAAGAAATAACCTTCCCATCTTCCGCTAAAATGACGTTTTCGAAAACAGTTTGAGCTTCTTCTTTAAATACTTCTATATTGCCATACCGGGTAGAGTAATGTCCTAAAATTAATTGTTGAGCGTTGGCGGCCTTAGCGATTTGTGCAGCTTCCTTAGCTGTAGAATGTTTGGTTTTTTCACACAAATGTTGGTGTTGCTCTAAAAAAGTAGATTCATGGTACAAACCGGTAACTCCTTGAATTTGTTCTGCTATTTCAGGTTTATAAACGGTATCGCTACAAAAAGCATAGGATTTTGGATTTTCTGGTGGAGCCGTTAGTTTCTCATTTGGAATCACCGTACCATCTTCCAAAGTGACGTCTTTTCCTTTTTTAATACTTCGGTAATAAGCGACATCAATTTCATATTGTTGTACTTCGTTGATCAATAATTTTCGATCGCCTTCTTTTTCTTTGAAAAAATATCCGTTGGCATAAACGCGATGCGCTAAGGGAATGGTTTCTACAGTAACTTTTTCATCTTCAAAAATAAGTTCAGGAGTGGTTGTGTCCAGCTCGTGAAAATACAGAGGATATCCTGTCCAAGATTTTGAAAGCTTTAGCTGTAATAAAATAATATCTTTAATTCCTTTTGGACCGTGAATATGAAGTTCAGTCTTTCGGTCTAAAAGTCCGAAGGTAGAAATGAGTCCAATAAGTCCAAAAAAGTGATCGCCATGAAGATGACTAATAAAAATATGTTTGATGCGAGAAAACTTTATTTTTCTTTTTCGAAGTTGAACCTGCGTACCTTCCCCGCAATCAATCAAAAACAAATGGTTATTGATTTCTAAAACCTGTGAAGTGGGATTGTTGAATGTTCTCGGAGTAGCTGAATAACAGCCTAAAATGGTAACTTCCATAAATAAATTAGATAATTATATACTTGGTTGTACCTAATAGCATACGTTCTACATTACATCTTCAAAATACCTTTTTCAATATCATCCATTTTTAGATAATCATTTATTCTATCATAAGATGAATCAAGACCATCAATCATACGCTTGGTGGTTTCATAGTGCGGAGGTCTCTTTTTATCCTTTTCAAAAGAACTTTCAAGACATTCTAGTCTTCTTAAGATTTGTCGATTACTTGCTAACACATATTTCAGCAAGTCTCTGTCGGTTGCATCTTCTAATGATTTCAAATTTCTAGCTTTCATAATTCAGTTTTATTTGTTTATATAAGACAAAACTATTGAAATAAATATAAATAATAATTTTTAGCTATCGTTATTTTTCAACTGATTATTAACAATTTTAATAAAATAGCTTATTGCTCTTTGTTATAATTATTTGATTTTCTAATGGTTAAGTCTAACCAAAACAAATTTAGGGGTTTTAGCATTTACTTTTCCAAGTGTAGTCTTTGGTATTGAATCTAGCTCTTTTTCTAATTCAATATATTGTCTATAATCATAGGTTTTCTGAGGCTCTTTAAAAGCCTCTTTTGTTTCAGTTATACTATTTATATAGATTTCAACTTCACTCTTTCTTGTTCTTTCGTCTTTCGAGTACAATACAATTTCTCGTTCCTTCGCCTTCGAGTAGCCATTGTTGTCACCTTCTGCAAGCTGCTGAAAAACAGCTTTGTTTTCCTTAGTGGTTGTAACGATAATATTATTGTAATCAGCGATTTTTTGAGCCTTTATAAGATAACCTTCTTTATTAGAATATCTCCCTTTAGTATCGAGAAATAAATTTGCCAAGCCAAGAATGCTATCTATTACTTGTCTCTTATTCTTATTATCTTCTAGAGTTTGATGATAAGCATCAAACTCGGGTCTGTATTTTTCTAATAGGCCATTAAGTCGAATTGCCTTTTTTGTTGGAACTTGACCATCTACTAATTGATAATATTCAATTTTCTTTTTTGAAACTCTGTAAATATCGAATTTAGCAATCGGTGTACTTTTCAGTACTTTCATAGAAATTTCTGGATTTATTGTAACTTCTATTTTAGACTCTTGTGAATGCGCAACCGTAGTGCCTGTTACAATTGTCAGTATTAAAAACAGCTTCAATAATTGACTAATTCTACTTAATAAAGTTCTTTTAATAATTGTGGTAATTTGGGTTTATAAATTGTTTTAAAAATGTAAAAAGCGTGGACATTGTACCATTTTAAACCCAGGATTACCACATCCTAAACAAGCCATGATACAAGCCACGCCATACTGGCGTGTCAACATCATCTGCTTGTTAAATCCTTGACTATTTGTCAAGTGTGGTAATTCGGATTTAGCAACAATGCTTACACATATATTTTACTATTACAAATTTAATTAAAAGAATCGACACGTAACAATTTAGGGGATTTATTAGCTCTGATAGAAAACAAAAAATCCCACACTCAGTAAGTGTGGGATTAAAAAAATTGCCTGAATAAACTGGCTAACTTTTTCAAGTATAAAAGAACATTTTTGAAAAATGTTAACTTAAAAATCTAACTTTTCAATATAACCGATATATTTTGAAAAAGTTCTTTTAAAAAGTTCAAAATTCATGCTCTCTCATACATAGGGTATGAATGATGTCGAAAAAGAGCCTAAACCTTCAAGGAGGGCAAGGCTCAATAAGATAATTGCTTCAATTATAATTAATGTGATAAGCAGTATTATAATTGAGATGTTAAAATTAATCATCGAAAGATGAATTAATTAAGAAAAAAGAAACCTGCTTAGAGAATTAAGTGGGTTTTCTTTTAATATGTATAAATTGAACAATATTTTGTAAATAGAGGCAAGCGTTTCCTAATCCTTGGAATATAGTTTATGGTCTGGATCAAACCATCTGATGAAAAATGTTGAATCGATTAAGAATCCGTGAACTCTTCCGTATTCGTTGGCACTTAATCCAAATTGATAAGGAGTTTCTACGAGTTGTTCTTCGTTTTTCAAATTAAAACATTCTTCGGTTGTATCATCCCAGTCTATTGGATGACATCTTAATGTCTTACCTCTATTTGAATAAAAGTCTTGAAGTTTAAATGTAGATATGTCTTTTAATCTATTGAGAAGAATTAAAAAATAGTCTAACTCCTTTTCATTAAGGTGAAATTTCTTATGATGTTCGTCAAAATATTTAAAGGAAAAACTAATAAAGTCATTGTGGTCAACCTTTATAGACTTTTTAGCTTTGTTAATTAAAGACTCTTGTTTATGCTTAGGCCTATCAAACTTTTTAGCCATCAGAAAGAAACTTTCCGTAGTACTCTATCATCCATTCATCTTCAATAATATTTTCAGAGGCCTCATCAGGGTCTACTCCGGCTCTTGCCAAAATCCAAGGCTCTTCTTTATGAGTCATTAACTCTAACTCATAGGCACTTTCTCCGAAGTATTCATTAACCACATCTCTAATGATTTCTACTTGCTCTCCGTCTAGATTTTCCAAAAACTCATTATGATAACCTTCGTCTACTTCAACATCGATTGGTTTCCATCTGAATTTCTTATAATTGTGATAAGAGTCAGGTAATACTGGACCATGAACCCAAGCCTGAAAAGAGTTGTCAAAAAGTCTTTCTTCGAACCTTGCTAAATGCCAAGCCTGTGTATAGTATAGCAGCTTTTGAAGTTTTAAATTACTAATAAGATTTCCTGTTTCATTAGATAGACTAATAAAAAAATCTTCTACTTCTTTTCTTGTAACTTGATTTATCATATCTATTAAAATAGGCAACAATGATGCAAAAGTACAATATTTTATATGACTTTTACAAATGCAATGGAATTTTTCTTTATTCTAGGAAATAATCCATTTTGTTTTTAATATCTATAAAAATCAATTTCTATTTTTGTAAATAGAGGCCAATGAACTAACTTTATTGAATAAATATCTTTTAAATGGAAAATACTGGATTGAAAGGACCCGGCAATACAATTGCACACCAAAGTGTTATAGCTGAATTGTTATATGCTTTTATGCATAAAACAAAAACCACTAAAAAGTATTCTAAATATAAAAGTCTACCGGAGCTTCCACTTTCGAACACTATCCCAGATATTACTATACTGAAAGGTAGCCGTCGGAAATATGAACCTTTAGCTATTTTTGAAGTTGCCAATGGAGATGCACTGAATAAAGATTTGAAAAAGTGTGAAGGTTTGTTTGACCAATATTCCTCAATCAAAGAGGCCTTCGTTATTGTTATTAACAACGACTTCCCAAAAATTCATAGAATCCGAAGACTGACAAACGGTAAGGCCTCAAAGCATAGACTTGACTCCTATTGTGAAACTTTCAGTCAAGATTTAAAAGACATTGTTAGGAAGGCTATATAAGTTTGAAAGGTTTGGTACAACCAAGTATATAATTATCATAAATTAAAATGTTAGAAAAGTTATTTAAAATTCATCTAAACCACCTAGATCTCGCTGAATTTCGTCCATCTGAATCACATCTCCGGCTTCTAACAAAGTAGGGACTACCATTAACTCTTCGGGAACTTGATCGATATTAATAGTATCGTTTACGATTACAAACGAATGTTGATGAGCCCGATGTTGATTGGATAATTGTAAAAAAGAAATTAATTCTTCCAAAGACAATTCTCCATATTTTAAAATATCGACGACTACATTTTTATCTTTAATCTGGTCGTAAGCATAATTTTCTAAATAGTTAGAAAAGCCCAAAACATCATTTTTATCGTCTTCAACAATAATATAGTTTTCTTTCTCGGTAACTTTCATCGCTTATTGCTTAATTTTTGATGCTAGAAGATAAATAACGGCCATTCTTACTGCCACTCCATTTTGCACCTGATCAAGAATAATGGCATGGTCAGAATCTGCTACATCACTTGTAATTTCTACTCCTCGATTAATAGGTCCCGGATGCATAATCGTTATTTCTTTATCTAAAGAATCGAGTAACGCTTTATTCAACCCAAATTGTTGTACATATTCACGTGTACTGGGAAAATAGCTAATATCCATACGCTCGTTCTGTACGCGAAGCATATTCGCCACATCACACCATTCTAACGCCCTTCTTAAATTGGTTTCTACCTCAACCCCTAATTTTTCGATATGCTTAGGAATTAAAGTTTGAGGCCCGCAAACTTTTACATTAGCACCTTGTAATTTTAAAGCGAAAATGTTACTCAACGCCACACGACTATGTAAAATATCACCTACAATGACCACATTTTTACCGGCAACTTCACCTAACCTTTCTCGAATGGAATACGAATCTAATAAAGCTTGTGTGGGATGTTCGTGCGCTCCATCACCCGCATTCACAATACTGGCATTCACGTGTTGCGAAAGAAAAACCCCAGCTCCGGGATTGGGATGACGCATCACGACCATATCTACTTTCATCGATAAAATATTGTTAACAGTATCGATAAGCGTTTCTCCCTTTTTTACAGAAGAAGAAGCTGCTGAAAAATTTACCACATCGGCGCTTAAACGCTTTTCTGCCAACTCGAAAGAAAGTCGCGTCCTGGTACTGTTTTCAAAAAATAAATTGGCAATGGTAATATCACGAAGCGATGGCACTTTTTTAATTGGCCTATTGATCACTTCTTTAAAATGATCTGCGGTTTCAAAAATTAAATCGACATCTTCTTTGGTAATATACTTGATGCCCAGTAAGTGGTTGACACTTAATTCACCCATTGATTTTCTATTTATTTACAAGATAAACACAATCTTCACCTGCGTTTTCTACCCAATTTACCTTTACTTTTTCTTCATTAATCGCATCTACCTGACGGCCGTTATAATCGGGCTGAATGGGTAAATGCCTACTAAACCTCCTATCGATTAAGGTTAACAACTCAATTTCTTTGGGTCTTCCAAACGATTGAATTGCCGTTAATGCTGAACGAATACTTCTTCCGGTATATAACACATCGTCTATAAAAACCACACGTTTGTTCTCCACTAAAAAATCTATTTTAGTAGAATTAGCTTCTAATGGTTTTTCGCTTCGTCTAAAATCATCCCTATAAAAAGTAATATCTAACCTTCCGGTTTTTACTTCTTCTATTTTATAATCTTTCTGAAGAATTTGCTGAATGCGCTCTGCCAAGAAAATTCCTCTAGGCTGAATACCAATAAGCACAGTTTCTTCAAAATTTTGATGATTTTCGATAAGTTGACAAGCCAGACGATGAAGTATAATTTCTATTTCTTTAGCACTGAGTAAAATTTTTTGGCTCATCTGTAGAAGTGTTCTTTTTCTGAAAAACAAAAGTAAAGAAAATATTGCTTTTGAAGAATATAAGTTAACGAAAGCTTGTTACAAAAAATTAAATCTTGTAAAATTGAATGACTAAACTAAATGATGTTTAAAAAATTTCTAGAAAAAAGCTTTTTAAAAAGTCTCGGGCCCGGGTTTTTATTGGCAGGTGCCGCCATAGGTGTTTCTCACTTGGTACAAGCTACACGTGCCGGAGCAGAATTTGGTTTTTCTTTAATTTGGGTGCTATTGCTCGCCTGTCTTTCTAAATATCCGTTTTTAGAATTTGGCCCACGCTATACCGCTGCTACCGGAAAAGATTTGATTACCGGTTATAAAGAACTAGGCAAGTTTTCTTATTATACTTATATCGCCATTACACTTGGGACGATGTTCGTGATCCAAGCTTCTGTAACCATTGTAACTGCTGGTTTAGCTGAACAATTGTTTCATCTAGGATGGTCACCATTTATTTGGAGTGCCATTATTCTTGCCTTTTGTATTGCTCTTTTATGGATTGGAAAATATGGTGGACTCGATTTTAGCATGAAAATAATTGTTAGCCTTCTAACTTTGGTAACCTTAATTTCTGTAATTTTTGCATTTAACACCGGTACTTTAGAACATACTTTATCTGCCTCTACTCCATCGTATTGGAACTTAGGCGGAATTGCTTTTCTAATCGCTTTTATGGGTTGGATGCCTATTCCTTTAGACGCATCGGTTTGGCATTCGATGTGGACACGGGAAAAAGCCAAAAATTCACACAGAGCACTTTCTGTAAAAAATAGCTTTATCGATTTTAACGTAGGTTATTTATCTGCTTCTTTTATTGGATTACTATTTCTTCTACTAGGAGCATTGGTCATGTTTGGACGTGGAGAGAGTTTTTCTAAAAACAGTGTTGTTTTTGCCGGTCAGCTTATTGAACTTTATCAATTTTTATTGGGGAATTGGAGTTATTTACTGGTTTCAATCGCTGCGTTGATTACCATGTTAAGCACCACTTTAACTGTGGCCGACGCTTACCCGAGGGTACTTTCTGAAGTGATTATTCCGCAAGAAAAAGAAAATGAAAAAACCCTTCATAAGAAAACAAATTTATACCGAATGGGTTTAATTCTCATTCCTATCTTCTCCTTAAGCATTCTCTATTTTACCGATAAAAATTTCACTTATTTGGTAGATTTTGCTAGCGGACTTTCGTTTCTATCGGCACCTGTTTTAGCTTATTTCAATTTTAAATTAGTGAAGAGTAAAATTTCAGCAGAAAACCGACCGGGTAAAGCTTATCAAATTTTTAGTTGGATTTGCTTGTGGATTCTTATTTTATTTGGAATTGGTTATTTGTATGTTCAATTCAACTAATTATTCAAAAGACTATGAAAATTACAGATATCAACGGAAAAGTCACCTTATCAAACGGAGTTAAAATGCCTTATTTAGGATTGGGCGTTTATAAGTCTAAAGATGGTGAGGAAGTAAAAAATGCCATTAACTATGCGTTTGATGCGGGTTACCGCCTTATCGATACAGCAAGTTTTTACAATAATGAAGAAGGTGTTGGTGAAGCGATTAGAGAAAGTGAAATTGAAAGAAAAGAATTATTTATAACTACAAAAGTCTGGAACGATGATCAAGGCTATCAAAACACACTTAAAGCCTTTGAAACTTCCAGACAAAAATTAGGGTTAGACTATATCGATTTGTACCTTATTCATTGGCCGGTTCCCCATGTGTTGGAAGAAACTTGGCAAGCCTTAGAAAAACTATACAACGACGGAAAAGTAAAAGCCATTGGGGTTTGTAATTGCTTACAGCATCAATTAGAAACTATAAAACAAGCTGGAAGTATTGTGCCTATGGTTTTGCAAAATGAATTTCACCCTAAATTGGTTCAGCAAGAATTAATAGATTACTGTAAAAGGGAAAATATTCAGTACCAAGCTTGGTCACCATTAATGCGTGGACAAATTTTAGAAAATAAAACCATCGCTGAAATTGCTAAAAAGTATAATAAAAGTATAGCCCAAGTGATTCTACGATGGGATTTACAAAAAGGCGTTTTAACCATTCCTAAAAGTGTTCATCAACAAAGAATTGAAGAAAACAGGAATATTTTTGATTTTAAATTAACTTCTGAAGAAGTAAAAACGATAGACGCTCTCCACAACAACGAACGTACCGGCGCACATCCCGATCATTTTATGGAACATTTCGCCAAATAATAACAAGTAATAAAAAAGCCGCTTTTTTCAAAGCGGCTTTTCGTTTTTATGTGGTGAAATGAATTACTTCACTTCTTCATAATCTACATCATCAATATTTCCGTCGTCGCTATCAGACTGACCGCCAGTTGCTCCTTGTTGAGGACCTCCTTGCGCACCTTGAGCTCCGGCTCCACCAGCTTGTTGCTGAGCTTCTGCCTGTGCTTTATACATTTCTTCTGAAACAGATTTCCAAGTTTCATTCAATTTGTCTAAAGCAGGAGTAATTTTCTCTAGCTCTTTGGTTTCGTATGCTTTTTTCAATTCTTCTAAAGCATCTTCTACCGGTTTTTTCTTATCGTCAGAAAGCTTATCTCCAAATTCTTTTAATTGCTTTTCAGTTTGAAAAATCATTGAATCAGCTTCATTCAGCTTATCAACTTTTTCTTTCGCTTTTTTATCGGCTTCAGCATTTGCTTCAGCTTCAGACTTCATCTTTTCGATTTCTTCTTCAGTTAATCCAGAAGAAGCTTCAATACGGATATCTTGTTTCTTACCAGTCGCTTTATCTTCTGCACTTACTTGAATAATTCCGTTTGCATCGATATCAAAAGTTACTTCAATTTGAGGTGTTCCTCTTGGCGCTGGTGGAATTCCGTCTAAATGGAATCTACCAATTGTTTTGTTATCTGCTGCCATAGAACGTTCTCCTTGCAACACGTGAATCTCTACAGAAGGCTGATTGTCTGCCGCAGTTGAGAAAGTTTGTGACTTCTTGGTTGGAATAGTAGTGTTTGCTTCAATTAATTTAGTGTTTACACCACCCATCGTTTCAATACCTAATGAAAGTGGAGTTACATCTAACAACAATACATCTTTAACATCTCCTGTTAAAACACCACCTTGAATTCCTGCTCCAATAGCAACAACTTCATCTGGGTTTACTCCTTTACTTGGCTTTTTACCGAAGAATTTCTCTACAGCTTCTTGTACCGCAGGAATACGGGTAGAACCACCAACTAAAATTACCTCATCAATATCTCCTTTAGAAAGACCGGCTGCTTTTAATGCTTTTTCACAAGGAGCAATGGTTCTTTTTACTAAATCTCCAATTAACTGCTCAAACTTCGCACGTGAAAGTGTTCTCACTAAGTGTTTTGGTCCACTAGAAGTTGCCGTGATGTAAGGTAAATTAATTTCTGTTGATGAAGAAGAAGACAATTCGATCTTAGCTTTTTCAGCAGCTTCTTTTAAACGTTGAAGAGCCATTGGGTCTTTACGTAAATCGATATCTTCATCTTTAATGAATTCTTCTGCTAACCAATCGATAATTGTTTCATCTACATCATCACCTCCTAAGTGAGTATCACCATCGGTAGCCAATACTTCAAAAACGCCATCACCTAATTCTAAGATAGAAACGTCATGCGTACCACCACCAAAATCAAATACTACAATCTTTTGGTCAGAATCTTTTTTATCTAAACCGTAAGCTAATGCAGCGGCAGTAGGCTCATTAATAATACGCTCTACTTTTAAACCTGCAATCTCACCAGCTTCTTTAGTCGCTTGACGCTGAGAATCGTTAAAATAAGCCGGAACGGTAATTACTGCTCTCGAAATATCTTGCCCTAAATAATCTTCTGCAGTTTTCTTCATTTTCTGAAGAATCATAGCAGAAAGTTCTTGAGGTGTATATAAACGACCATCGATATCTACACGAGGAGTATCGTTATCTCCTTTTACTACTTTATAAGCAACACGATCTGCTTCTCTTGAAGATTCTGAGTATTTGTTACCCATAAATCTTTTAATAGAAGAAATAGTTTTTTGTGGGTTAGTTACCGCCTGACGCTTTGCAGGGTCTCCCACTTTTATTTCACCATCTTCTACGAATGCAATCACAGAAGGAGTGGTTCTTTTACCTTCAGCATTAGGTATTACCGTAGGCTCGTTACCTTCCATTACAGAGACACAAGAGTTGGTTGTACCTAAGTCTATACCAATTATTTTACTCATAGTTATATCTTTAGTTTTTTTCAATTTTTAATTCGATTGGTATAAGTCAATCTCTATGCCACCAGAATATTTATGACAGGTTGTCACTTTTGCGATAAATACACCAAAATTTTATTGACATATTGTTATTACTTCTAATTTTAAATAGAATTTTTCAGTAAAAAACCATCATTAGATTTTAAGAAAATTTATTCAACTCATTATGGAAAGCTCAGAAATTTCTGTCATATTTGCGAAAATCTCAATAAGGTTTAAAATTTTAGTCTTGTTATGAAGAAAATTGAATGTATTAGTGTTTTTGATATGCTCAAGATTGGTGTTGGGCCTTCTAGTTCTCATACCTTAGGACCTTGGCGTGCTGGGCAACGTTGGATTGCAGAATTGAAAAAGAAAAATACGTTCGATTTAGTTGAAGAAATCAAAGTAGATTTATATGGTTCGCTCTCCTTAACCGGAAAAGGTCACGCCACCGATATTGCTTCTATTCTAGGTTTATGTGGTTACGATCCGGTAAGCATGGATTTATTACAAATTGAACCTTTAATTCAATCGATTAAAGAAGAAAAGAAACTAAAATTTAACCGGGAATTTGAGGTAAATTTCAATCCGGAAACCCAAGTGGTTTTCAATAGAAAGTTTTTAGATTTTCACCCTAACGGAATCAAATTTTCAGCAAAATTGAAAAACGGCAAAAAAACCAGTTCCTGTTTTTTCTCTATTGGAGGTGGGTTTGTCGTGAAAAAAGAACGTAAAAATGCGAAGAGGAAAATTGAAAACTTTGAGCAATTTCCTTTTCCTGTAGAAAAAGCCACCGAGCTCCTTGCCTATTGTCATCAAGAGAACAAAAAAATCTCTGATATTGTTCTTGAAAATGAAAAGTCTTTACGTAATGAACAAGAAATTGACGAAGGTTTAAAAGCTATCTGGCAAGTAATGCTAGAATCGATGCATACGGGTTGTCATACCGAAGGGATTTTACCGGGAGGTTTACAAGTTCAGCGGAGAGCTTACAATATGCATCAACGTTTAATTGGTGATGTTGCTTATAACAATCCGCAAGAATGGTTGGAAGGGATAAGAAACACGGAAGTTAAATTCAGACAAATTTTAAAATGGGTAAGTTGCTATGCGCTTAGTGTAAATGAAGTGAATGCTTCTTTAGGTCGCGTAGTTACCGCTCCAACTAACGGAAGTGCAGGAACCGTACCGGCTGTTTTAATGTATTACATGACCATTGAAAACCACGATGCGAATTTTGACCATGTAAAACAATTTTTATTGGTGGCCGGTGAAATTGGAAGTTTGTTTAAAAAAGGGGCTACGATTTCTGCCGCAATGGGTGGTTGCCAAGCTGAAATTGGCGTGTCTTCTGCAATGGCTGCCGGAGCACTTACCGAATTATTAGGCGGAACTCCTGAACAAGTTTTAATGGCCAGTGAAATTGCCATGGAACATCATTTGGGTTTAACCTGTGACCCTATTGCAGGTTTGGTACAAATACCTTGTATAGAGCGGAATGCAATGGGCGCCATTAAAGCGATAAACGCCGCCGAAATTGCATTAGAAACCGACGCTACTAAAGCAAAAGTCCCTCTAGATAAAGTTATTGAAACGATGTGGGACACCGCTAAAGATATGAATTCTAAATATAAAGAAACCTCAGAAGGCGGCCTTGCCGTTAAAGTAAGTTTATCTGATTGTTAAAAATAAAAAAGCAAGCTAAATAGCTCGCTTTTTTATTATCCAATTAATTTCTCAAATACTCTTGCGACAGCTTCTGCTCCTGGATCTGGAATATCTTTTAAAGATTTTTCAGATAAGTAAGAAGAGCGTCCAAAGTCGGTATTAGTAATTTTCTTAGTCTTTTCTGCTCCTTCACGGGCTTTTTCAGCAGCGGTTTTTAAATTTCCATCTTCTGCTAAAACTTTAAATGCCGGTTGTAAAGCATCGATCATGGTTCGCTGTCCTTCTTCCGCACCACCAAATTCTTTCATTTTTTGTAATCCTTCATTCAGGGCTTTTCCTAAATGCTCATTTTCTTTATAAGCATTTCCTGCCCGAGTGAACATTAAAGAAAGTAAAACCCCACTAGAACCACCGGTTTCCCTAGCTAAAATCCGGCCAATGCTTATGAATAGTTCAGCGGAATTATCCAGCGGAAGTTGAGGAATTAATTCTTTTATTTTTTTTGCACCGGCGGCAAAGGTAGAACCTGCATCACCGTCGCCTACTTTTTCATCGATTTCATTTAATTCCTTTTTTAAACTGATTAATTCTTCTGTTATCGTCTTTAAACTTTTTTCTACTTTTTCATTGGTAGTAGCTTCAAATGGAAGTGTTTCCGGAAGCTCCGGACTAGATACGGAACTAACATCTCCAAATTCCCTAATTATCCAGGCAGCTGGTTCTACATCGGCGGTTAAAGCTTTATTGATTTCTTCATCTAATTGTAAAAGGGAAAGTGAAAAACCATTCATATTCAGTGAAGTCATTAGTTGGGAAGGTCCTACTAAGCATTTTACTTTTGCTGCTAATTCTGATTTTCGAAAAGCATGTAGTAAAATATTCATTTCTATAGGAGTCACACTTCCTAAATTATTAAGGATGAGCGCATATTCTGCTTCTGCTGAAGGTAAATATTCTTTTAATTGCGTTGTGGCTTTTTTCATTAAGGCTTCGGCATTATCCATCGAAATAGTTTCTACACCGGGTTCTCCATGAATTCCCAAACCTAGTTCTGCTTCATCTTTATCTAAACGGGATTCTTCCGGATTTTGAAACTTCTGTCCTTCTTCTAAAGACAATCCAATGGAATACATTTGCTGTGCTACTTTTTTAGCCAAGCTTGTCACCTCTTCCAATGATTTTCCTTCTTCAGCTAAATATCCGGCTGCTTTATGCACAAACAAAGTTCCGGCTAAACCACGTTGCTCGGTGTCTTCGCCTAAAGCTATATCGTCACCCACAATTACTGTTTCCACTTTGTAACCCATTTCTCTCGCTTGCTCTGCGGCAAGTCCGAAATTTAATCGATCGCCGGTATAATTTTTAATAATCAATAAACATCCTTTATCGCCAGTAGTTGCTAAAATGGCAGAAAGCACGGCATCTACTGAAGGGGAGGCAAAAATATCACCACACACGGCAGCGGTTAACATACCTTTTCCTACAAAACCTGCATGCGCCGGTTCGTGACCAGAACCTCCACCAGAGATAATGGCGACTTTATTTTTATCTATATTTTTACGAAGCACTACCCTTATTTCGGGAAAATTATCTAGTTTGGTAAGTTTAGGATCGGTTAAAAGGCCTTCTATACCTTCATCAACTACTTTTTGAGGATCGTTTATAAAAAATTTCATGTGAGTTTTTATTTTTAAATTTATAAAAAGCTAACAATTTCAGCTAATAAAGAAAAGTTAAGCTTCATAAAAAAAGCGAGTCATAATGACCCGCTTTGTGTTTAAGGAAATTCTAGTTTTTAGTTTAAACCTATCACCTCACCTATCTTAACTCTAAAACTCCGATGATTTATTTCCTGATTTCTCTTCTATTTCCTTTCCAAAATCACCGAGAACATCCAAATTAACATTGACATCCCCTTTAGAAGCAGATTTCATTAACTTCATCAAGGCTGAAAAATCCATGTCGTCCCCCAATAAACGGGCTACTGCAAAACCTTTTGTATCGTCATTGGCATAAACAATAACTTCGTCTATGGCATTTTCTTCTCCTAAATACATCACTTTTACGTTTCTACCAGAACTCCCCAATTTCATTAAAACTTTATATTTTTTATCTTTTAAAATGGATTCTATAGTAGCTTTTTCGTTTTGATAAGCTTCCGTATTTCTATCATTAACCGGAAAGGCCAATACATTTGCTTTTCTAATTGATTTTAAGGCTTTCCTGTCTTCTTCTGAAAGATTGCTGTTATCTCCTAGAAATAAACTGGAAGGTACATCTAAAACCACAAAGTTGTCGTTTTCCTGATGATCTACATAGTACGATTGCAAGGTAGGTTCTGAGTTACAAGCAACAGCTAACACAGCCATCATCAGCAGAATTATTTTATTTATCTTCTTCATAGCAATTTTTTATTTTTCTTCAACTTTTTCTAATTGATCTGCCCCGGGTACTTCAAGGTCTTTTGCCAGTTTAGAGACTTCTTTTAAATCTATATCTCCTGTAATGGACATGATAACTGTCATAGGCTTCCCATCTTCCTTTCCATTTAAGAACATAAACAATTGACTAACAGATCCTTTTTTACTTCCGGGTTTAGAGTAAAAATTCACTTCTTTTCCGTCGTCTTTAAAGCTCATTAATTTGCTCATGGAAGAAGAAGCCAGAAAACTTTTTACATCTTGTTCCATTTCCCCAGAAATACTTACATCATTTGTACTTAACACTTTAATATCTTCAAGGTTTTCAATAAGCTGGATATAACGTTTTACTTCAGGATCTTCACTTTCAAAATCTATATCGGCCAAGAGTTTAAACATCTCATTGGTCATTACCATAGAGCTTACCCCTTTCATATCTGCATATTTACTAAAGCTTTGCGCTTGGGTAACTATGGGAGCCAATACAAGGACAATAATTACGATTAACTTTTTCATAGGACTATTTGTTTATTAATTGATTTTTAGTTTGGTTGATTTCTTTTAAATAACTCAATTGTTTTTTTCCGTTTACTACCGCGTCGGTCATCATTAGTAATAGGTCTTGGGTATTTTGCATTGCCAATTCATAGGCTACAGGTTCTGCTTTTGTAAGTGTATTTTTCTGATGGTTACGGAATAAAAACACCGAAGCTATAATGGCTATACTTGCAGCAATACCGACCCATTTGTAAATAGAAAACCTAATGGGTTTCTTTTCTTCAAAAGGCATTTTAAATTCTATTTCATCTGAAGCTGAGATATTCCTTTCAGATTTTAGAAAGCTAAAAAGCGGAATGTACTCTTCTAATTCTGGAGCTACATTTCCAGAAAGGAAATAAGCTTCGAGCTCTTTTTCTTCAGCCAAACTAGTTTCTGCCTCTAAATAGTTATCTAGTAGTTTTTTTATGTTAGACAGTTCCATAGCGATGTTTTTTTATAATTTCTTTTCTAATTTTTTTTCGTGCTCGGGATAAAGCGACACGAATAGCTGTTGACTTCATCCCGGTAATCTCCATAATTTCGTCATATTCCAGTTGTTCTATATCCCTAAGCTGAATTAAGGTTTGTTCCTGTTCTGATAAATCCTTAATGATTCCAGCAACAAGTTCTAATTCATTTTTAGCTTCTAAGTGTTTTTGGAGTGATTTACTTTCATCTTCATAGTTACTATGTACAATTCTTAGATTATTGTTTTTCTTTAATTTTAATTGATCTAGACAGTGATTTTTGGTAACTGTCATTGCAAAAGCATGAGCATTATCATAATCTTGAAGCGTATCCCTTTTATTCCAAAGTTTCACAAAAACTTCCTGAACCGCATCCTGCGCTGCTTCTTTAGAAACCAATAAGCGTACCGATAGCCGATACATTTTATCTTTTATGGGGTTTATAAAAACTAAAAACTCCTGTTGGTTCATTTCTTTTTTACTTTTGCTCTACACTATGGTGACGAACTACTCTAAATTTTGTTACAATAAATTTTCAATTTATAATTTTGTGAGTATTTTCGAGTTATACTTTTAAATTGCAATGATGAAAAATAAATTTGCGCTCTTCTTACTTATAGGTCTTACTACATTTTCTTTCCTTTCATGTTTTGATGATCGGGATGATGAGATTATTCCTTCTTCTACTAAAGAAATACAAAATTTTATATGGAGAGGACTCAATATTTATTATCTCTATAAGCCAAATGTTCCTGCGTTACAGAGACAAACCTATGCGAATGAAACCGAATTAGATAATTTTCTGAAAAGTTTTGAATCTCCAGAGACTTTATTCTACGATTTAATTTACGAGCCTGAAGATAGATTTAGCTTTATTGTTTCTGATTATGAAGTATTGGAAGATGCTTTACAAGGAACAAGCTATACCAATGGAATGGAGTATGGTTTAATTCGTAATGAAGATAGCGGAGCTATTTTTGGTTATGTACGTTATGTTTTACCTAATACAACTGCTGCTGAAAAAGGAATTAAAAGAGGAATGATATTTAACCGGGTAGATGGTATTGAAATAACTGCAAATAATTATAGAGAATTATTTAGTCCATATACCTATACTATTGGTTTAGCGAATTATGAAAATGGAAATTTAACTCCATTAGACGAAGAATATACGTTAACAAAATATGAATATACAGAGAATCCTGTATATATAAGAAAGACTATAGATCATGCCAATAAAAAGATAGGCTATTTAATGTATAATGGGTTTACCAGTAATTATGACAATGAATTAAATGATGCATTTGCTTATTTTAAAGCAGAGAATATTGATGATCTTGTCATCGATTTACGATACAATGGCGGAGGAAGTGTAGAGACCAGTAACGATTTGGCGAGTATGGTTACCGGACAATTTAATGGTGAACTATTTACCACTCAGGTTTATAATGATAATTTCGAAAATGAAGAACGTTATTTCAATAATAGAATAAGTACTGGTGGAACTATTAACAGTTTAAACTTAAATAAAGTTTATGTAATTACAACCGGTAGCACGGCTTCTGCCAGTGAATTATTAATTGCTTCTTTAAGACCTTATATTGACGTAATTCAGGTAGGTACTACCACAACAGGAAAATACCAAGGATCGGTCACGCTTTATGATTCTCCAAATTTTTCAAGAACAAATGCTAATATTGGTCATAAGTACGCTATGCAACCCTTAATTTTAAAAACGGTTAATGCCAATGGTTTTACCGATTATTTTAATGGATTAACCCCAAATATTGAAATTGGGGAAGATTATGAAAATTTAGGTATTTTAGGCGAACCTACAGAACCATTATTGCAAGCAGCCTTAAATCAAGCTGAAGGAAGATTTGCCTATCCCCTTTCAGATCATATTATTGAATTTGGAGAAAGCAACGAGAACACGCCAACTCACCAAAAAATGTATATTGATGATTTTGATTATTAATTAGCGGGAAATCATCACCAAAGCTCTTTTTTCTTTGGCTTTAAATCTAATTAATAAAAGTAAACTCAACGTCAAAGACACCAAAATTATGGTGGCTAAGGGAATTAAACTTGGCCCCGTAAATTTACTAATAATAAAAGAAGCTATTGCCCCAAAAATCATTTTTAAACTTCCTACCAGAGCAGAAGCTCTTCCTGCCCTTTTGGTAAATGGAAATAAGGATAGTGCAGTAGTATTAGGGTTTTGAAATCCTAAT
Source organism: Mesonia oceanica (assembly GCF_902499555.1). Lineage (GTDB taxonomy): Bacteria > Bacteroidota > Bacteroidia > Flavobacteriales > Flavobacteriaceae > Mesonia > Mesonia oceanica. The sequence continues at coordinate 108,049 of NZ_CABVMM010000005.1, read as the reverse complement.
AAAAATAAAATAAAGAACAATAAAATAACAGTTGTATAAAAGTTTCCTATTAAATAGCCATTTATTAAAAATAGCACCCCTAAAGCAACCAGTATAAAACCAATAATTAGGGTAACGGCAAATGTGGTCGCTCTTTTAAGAACCAATCTGTTTAATTGACTACCTATGATTAAACCTGCTGCATTCATCCCGAACAACCATCCAAACTGACTTTCGGTTAAGTGAAATTTATCCATAAATAAACTAGGTGCGTTACTTATATAAGCAAACATAGCTCCAATGGTTAAACTTCCTGCAAAGGAAAACGTAAGAAAAATTTTATCTTCCAATATACCCTTGTACTTATTGATAACTTGACCTATTTTTAAATCAACAGTTTTATCTGGTTCAATACTTTCCGGTAAAAACTTAGTTACACTTATAAACATAAGCACAGCAAATACTGCCAATATTAAAAATATGATGTGCCAAGAGAAATGAGTAATCACTATTCCACCAATAGTAGGTGCAATGATAGGTGCTCCTCCCATAATTAACATTAAGAAAGAAATGGCCCTTGCTACTTCCTGAGGAGGAAAAATATCTCTCACCACTGCTTTTGAAGCTACCATTCCTGCCGATGAACCTATTGCTAAAAAGAACCTAGATATAATTAGCCAATACAAATTGGGAGAATAAAAGCAACTTATTGCCGAAACAATATAAACTACTAACCCAATTAGTAATGGTTTCTTTCTGCCAAACTTATCCATTATGGGGCCATAAGCTAATTGGCCAAAAGAAATCCCAATAAAATAACTGGTAAGCGAAAAGCCTACCTGAGCTTTAGTCGTAGTAAATTCTTTAGCTATACTATCAAAACTAGGCAGATACATATCTATGGAAAAAGGACCCAATGCAATTAAAGTCCCTAAAACCAATAGAATTATCTTTTCACGTTTCTTATTTCTGATGGTAAAATCTTCTTGCATTTTGCAAATTTCGTTCAATGCTAGTGAATTGATCAAGTGAAAATCTTGTTTAACAAATAATTAATAGCCCTTCTAAAGGATTAATATTTTTACATATAAATTTGACTGAAATTAGATGGAATTCTTATATTCGCAGTCCAAATTTTCGGGATGTAGCTTAGTCCGGTTAAAGTGCGCGTCTGGGGGGCGCGAGATCGGAGGTTCGAATCCTCTCATCCCGACAAATAGAAATCCAATCACAAGTGTGGTTGGATTTTTTGTTTTCATCAACTAATCAATTAAAAAACTTCGGTTTATTTTCTTTTTCTTCAGGGATTACGGTTAACTATAAATAAATTTAATATAAAGCTTTTTTCACTTTTAACACGAATATAATATACTGGGAATCAACCTAGCCTATATCCATAAATCAGGAAGTGAACACCATCAAATTTTTACTATAAGATGGTATTGAATTTTATACTCCTTTGACTACAAATACTTTTAAAGCAATTAAAAATACCTTAGATTAGTAGTAATTCTAAAATAGCTATAAAAGTAAAACCCGAAAATCAATCAATTTACTGCCAAATTTGACTTTAATTTTTGCTATAAAACGATAAATAAAACAAACTATTGACTTAATTATGAAAATTCAAAAAATTGAAGCAATCGAAATTCTTGATTCAAGAGGAAATCCAACAGTTGAAGTAAATTTAAAATTAGAAGATGGAACAACTTCTAGGGCTATGGTTCCAAGTGGTGCATCAACCGGAGAAAGGGAGGCCGTAGAAATCAGGGATGGAGACCCAAAACGCTACGGCGGGAAAGGCGTTTTAAAAGCTGTTGGGAATGTGAACTCCACGATTGCAAAGGCGATTGAGAATAAACATTTTAATAGTCAAAAAGAGATCGATTACTTCCTCATGGAACTTGATGGAACAGATAATAAATCAAACATAGGGGCAAACGCCATCCTGGGTGTTTCTATGGCCTTTGCCAGAGCAAAAGCAACAAGTTCAAGTATTCCATTATATCAATACTTGGGAGGAGGTAATGCTCACATTATGCCGGTTCCTTGTATGAATGTCATCAATGGAGGTAAACATGCAGACAATACAATTGATTTTCAGGAATTCATGATTGCCCCTCACAATGCATCATCATTTACCGAAGCAATACGTATGGGAGAAGAAGTTTTTCACGCCCTCAAAGTAGTTTTAAAATCAAAAGGGTTTAGTACCGGCGTTGGTGATGAAGGTGGGTTTGCCCCTGATCTAAAATCCAATGAACAAGCTGTTGAAATGATTTTGGAAGGGATTCATAAAGCGGGATATAAAGCGGGCAACGATGTTAGTATTTGTATTGACCCTGCTTCCAGCGAAATGTGGGAAAATGGCAGCTATAAATTTTTTAAAAGTTCACAAAAATTAGTAAGCAGTGATGATATGGTCAAGCTTTGGGAAAGTTGGGTAAAGCAATACCCCATTGTATTACTTGAAGACGGACTGGCTGAAAATGATTGGGAAGGATGGAAAAACTTAACAGAAGTACTGGGTAGCAAAGTTGAACTTGTAGGCGATGATATTTTCTGTACCAATAAGCGCATATTGCAGGAAGCAATCAATAAGGAAGTTGCAAATTCTATCCTTATCAAGCTGAATCAAATAGGAACAGTTACAGAAACATTAGAGACGATAGAACTGGCCTATAAAAATGCATACAATTGTTTTGTGTCGCATAGAAGTGGTGAAACCATAGATACTTTTATTTCAGATTTAACAGTAGGAATTAATGCAGGGCATTTAAAAACCGGAAGCGGATGTCGTGGAGAACGGGTTGAGAAATTCAATCAGCTCATGCGTATCGAAAACGAATTAGGTAAATCTGCCCAATTTGCAGGCTTAAAAGCATTTAAGAACGCACTATAAAACATTTTTTCAATATGAAATTTTAGATTCCTAAACATGTTAAAATTTGAAATTCCCAATAGAGAAACAATACAAGCTGAATACCTTGTTTTGGATTACAATGGTACGCTGGCCATTGATGGAAAGCTGTTACCCGGCATAAAAGAAAAATTAAATTCTCTGGCCGATGATATAAAAATTTATGTGGTAACCGGTGATAATTTTGGAAACGCAAGAGAAAGTCTAAAAGAAGTACGCTGCGAATGTATTATTGTCCAAGAAAAAATACAGCAACAATACAAAAAGGAGTTTGTTACCAAACTTAATGCAGCTAAAGTGATTGCCATTGGTAATGGACTGAATGATGCTTTAATGCTAAAGGAAGCAGCACTAAGTATGATCGTATTACAAAAAGAAGGAGCTTCTGTAAAAACACTCATTAATGCAGATATGGTTTTTTCATCTGTGATAGATATATTGGATGCTTTGGATAATCCATTACGTATCGCTGCTACCTTAAGAAGTTGAAGCTATAATTTAAAAAAGATGAACTAAACAACAGTTCATCTTTTTATCTAGTTAATTTCGAGATAACTCTCGGAATAGAAAATAGACTTTAAAGTAGAAACAAAAAAAGGATTTAATCTTTGAAGGAGATGGCTTTTTAGTTAATGGAATAAATCTTCATAGTGTTTTCAACTTTTTAACTTTCATTAAAATCTGAATCCTTACCCCTAGCGTAAAACCGTTAGGGAAGGCTTTTTCCAAGAAAATTCCAGTTTGGAAATATTTCGTGTTACAATTTTCCAAGAAAATTCCATACATCAATCATAAGGCCAAAAAGAAATTTATCACAACTTTATATGTGTGAATGCTCTTTCCGAAAAACCATCATTATTTTTTTCTTAAAAACAACTTTTATACTTCAGTAAAAATAACTCTAAGTAAAATAACTTTCTTGTTCAATTTTCAACTTATCTAGTTTTAAACTTCTTATTCCTAAGGGCAGACATGCTCATTAATCATATAATACGTAATTTTCTTTAAAGTTTCTCCTACAACGGGATGAAGTCCAGGTTTGGTAAAATATTCTAATTCACCATCACTTTTTTTATAATACCAAATCTTTGGACGACCTTTTTCATCAAAAAAAGTGGTTTGACAATTCACTTCTACTTTTTTAAAATTGTCTATCATATCTTGGTTATAGATTTTAAGCCTACCCTCATTAAATAACTTTTTATCGAAAGCGGCTTCTTCATAATGATCTTCTTGCCAAGCCATCCATTTAGGATCTTCGATAAAAGTGAAAGACCACATGCCTATTCCGATTAACAAAATAATCACTCCTATAAAAACAACTCTTCCTTCCTTTTGTAAATTATATATCATCAAAGGTAATTTTCCCTTTTCTTTTTTAGTGTACGCTGCAGAAAATTCTTGATAGGTAGTATACCCTAAATAATTAGCCAGTCCTTTAATAATTTTAAATTGTTTAATAGAAATATCCTTCTCTACTTTTCCTGCTTTTTTAAGCGCATCTGTATAATAATCACGATAACTTCTTTCATTTAGAAAAAGTTCTTCTTTTTCATCTACAAAATCTGAAAGCAACTCAGCTCTTTTTTGTTGCGAAGGTTTTTTTAAACCTTGTTTTTTCAGTTCTTCTCCGGCCTTATTAAAAGCCTCTATAATCAAGTATTTATGTGCCATATTATAAGTATTTACAAAATTTAAATCCTTTCATATTAGTTGGAAAAACATTGGATTATTATTTCCAAAAGCTTTCCTATTACTATCCACCCTATTTCCAAACATTACTGTGATTTCTCCCTTCATTTGCTTCAAGTTTGGTTCAAGTCCTATTCGCAGGGACTTTGCGAAAACCATCTTACAGAGGATAAAATGCAAGGCATTTAACTTAGAGAAGTAGTTCAAATTCCTTGACCAATTTCCTCCTCACTTCTCACTGGGGAATGACGTCTTCCCCTCTTTAAATAATGCTCCTAAAGCAATACCCAAATTATGGGAATGGGGAGCCTATGTCAAATTTTTAATTCTATAAAAATGAAAAAAATATATGTAATAGTCCTTACGGTTTTCCTTAATCTAGCATTTTTTTCCTGTACACCGGAAGCCTTGGAAGATCAAGTTTTGAATACGGAACAAGCAACAGATAGCGACGATGAAACTCCTTGCTGTGATGAAGACGGAGATATAGATCCACCGCCACCGCCACCAGAAGATGGTGAATAAACGAATAATTTATTTTTAATATTTAAAACTGTATTTTAGAGGAATGAAAAAGATTATAGTTTCATTCCTCTTTATTTTGGGGCTATCCTTAGGATGTAAATCACAAATAAAAAAAACATCTTCAATCGATAGTCTTTCCTATTATGTAAAGCTCATTAACAAATCTTCAAATGCAGAAAATCTTTTAAATGCATTTCATTACCTTCAGAAAAAACAAATAAGGGATGAAAAAAATGCTTCTAAACTTACCCAAATTTATAACCTTATCTATTTATCAAGAAGCCAATATAAATTAGGCTTTTTAAGTGATAGTGAGCAAACAGCTATTAAAGCACTACAACTTGCAGACGGAGTAAAACCAACTCCTATTTTACAAGTCTATCAAAACACTTTATATAATCATTTAGGTAAGCTTTATAGGGAAATGGGTATTTATAAATCTGCTTTGTACTTTTATGAAAAAGCTTTGGAGGAAACAGGTTTAGCTGAAAAAGTGATTATTTTTAATAATGTTGGAAATATTTACAAAGATTTAAATAAAGATTCTTTAGCCATTAGTTATTATAAAAAGGCTATAGAACTTAGCTCTTTAAAAGGTTATCAGGAAAACCTAGCACGCAGTCAAGATAATTTAGGTCATATTCTAATTAATTCTCAACCGTCAAAAGCATTTTCGTATTTACAACGAGCTCTTCAATTAAGAAGAAAACTTCAAGATAAAGAAGGGATTTTCACCAGCTACCTACATCTAAGTGAATATTATACAAGTATAAAACAAAACCTACAAGCGAAACAATACTTAGAAAAAGCGAAGCAAATAGCTAATGAATTTAATAATTTGAAATATAAAGAAGCTGCGCTTTATAAGATTTTAAAATTAAGTGGTTCTAAAGAAGCAGAAACCTATTTAAAAATTAGGGATAGTTTAGAAAGTATTCAGAATTCTATTAATAACAAATACCTTTCCCTACAATATCAAATTAACAAAGTAGAAAAGGAAGCCGATAAATTAGAAATTGAAAAAGCAAAAGAAGAGCAGAAAACCATTATTTACAGAGCAATAGGTATAATTATTTTACTGATTGCAGCGGCCATTTATTTCTTTCAAAAAATGAAGCATCGTAGAGAAAAGGAAGCACAAGTTTTTTTAATAGAATCAAGAATTGCAAAACAAGTTCATGATGAAGTAGCTAACGATATTTATCAATTTCTGGTAAAACTTGAAAATAATTCACAGGTAAACGAGCAAATTTTAAATGAATTGGAAGATATCTATCATCATTCCCGTGATATTTCACATCAATATAAAGCCTTTCCTGAAAATGAAAATTTTGGGCAATTGCTCAAAGAAATGTTTTTAAACTATCAAACCCCCATACTCCGCATTATTACAAAAAACACCTCTACAATTGATTGGACAAAAGTCCCTGCACTTAAAAAAAATACAATTTATAGGGTTACACAAGAACTTATGACAAATATGAAAAAACATAGCCAAGCCAATCTGGTTCTATGGGATTTTAATAAAAAAGGGAAAAAAATAATTATTACTTATACTGATAATGGCAAAGGGACTAAACTAAAAAAGAAAAATGGACTCCTAAATACGGAATCCCGTATAAAAGCCATGAAAGGAAATATTACCTTTGAATCTAACGTTAACCAAGGCTTTAAAGCCAAGATTATTATTTAAATTTATGTATTCAAAAATAATTATAGCCGAAGACTTAGCAAGCATAAATGAAGGAATAGCCCAACTCTCAAAAAAACTAGGTATATCTAGCATTACCCAAGTACAATACTGTGATGAAGCTTATTTAAAAGTAAAAAAAGCTATCAATGATAAACAACCTTATGAACTTTTAATCACAGATTTATCATTTAAAGCAAGTCATAGAGAAGAAAATTATACCAAAGGGGAAGAACTTATAGCAGCTTTAAAAGCTAAGCATACTCATTTAAAAATTATTGTTTTTTCTATAGAAGACCGTCCTACGAAAATTAAGAATTTAATGAATATGGGGATTGATGCTTATGTTTGTAAGGACAGGACAGGTTTGAAAGAATTGGAAGAAGCTATAAAAGAAACTTGGAGCGGCAATATTTATCTTTCTCCTCAAATAGCCAATAAAATGGGAAATGACCAATTGGAAATAGACGATTTTGACATAAAATTACTCAATTATTTGGCTGAAGGATATTCTCAGGAAGAAATAAGTAAACTGTTCAAATCAAAAAATATTAGCCCTAGCAGTTTAAGTTCTATAGAGAAAAGAGTAAGCCGATTAAAAATACACCTAGGGGCAAAAAATACTTACCAATTAATAGCCTTATCAAAAGATATTGGATTGATTTAAATTAATTACACCTCCATAAAATTTCCCCTTTAACGAAGCCTGTTTTTACGGAAAAAGAAATTATTCAATTATCAAGCAGCATAAACCTTTAAACTATATCCATCTAAAGAGAACTTTTAAAATAAAAAAAGGACGGTTTTTAAAAAACCATCCTTTTTTAGTAAGATATAATTTTATCTAATTAACCTTTAGAGTTAGCAGCGGGTGCTCCTCCTTGTGTCTTTTTAACCATAATGGCTTGAAGTTCTTGCTGAAGTTCACGATCTGCCTGTATTGCAGCGGCAACTTCTTGGTAACGCTCCATCGTTAACCCTGTATCATTGATAACTTCTTCCATTCTAGACTCCAGTTCAGGTTGCATTTTTTGAAAGTTATCAATAATTGCTTTATGAGAAGCTAATTCTTTTTCAGTAGCATCTAATTTAGTATTAGGATCTGTCTGAGCTTGTTGGATCTCTTGAAAACGGGCAACTTCTAAACCATTATCCTGAATAATGACCACCATTTCTTGCTGAGCTTTTTGATTTTCCATCTGCACCGCTTGATAAGCGTCTGCAAATTTGTTCAAATCTTGATCAGATACATCTTTTGAAGCTGTTTGAGCAGATATCCCTAAGGTACCTAACATTGCTACAAATAAAAATAAATTGAGTTTTACTGATTTTAACATAATTCTTTTTTAAATTTTAATTTCGATTTTAATAATAGAAGCCAATATTGTTATTTCCTCTTACCTAAATAACAAATTAAAGATTAAAACTCCTACTCTATCAATTTTCTCAAATGTAATGCCATTATTTGGGAATGCCAAAAAAGCAGCCTATCTTAACTTAGATTTACCTTTCTAAAAAGTTCTGTATATTTTGTAAGACTTTGAAAGACAAACGTTCTTGGGTTTGCTGAGACCAACCTGCACTTTTCTGAGAGGCAATAACATTTTCCCTATTAATTATTGATTCAGGTAAATAAGCTGTTGCATCACCATCAAAAATTGTGTAATTGTTTCTCACTTTTAACCAATTTTGAAATGATTTCTCTTCAAATGGTAACCCAAGTGAAGTATTGATTAATACTTTATTATCTCCAAATTGTTTAAACTCGTTTTCTTTTAACAAAACTGTGTTTTTAGGAAGATGAATAGAAATAATATCACAAGTTTTTAGCAACTCACCTAATTCTAAATACTTAAGCTTAGCATTTTCAAATTCTGGTTTTCTAGTTCTACTAAAATAATAAACCTCAACATTTAAAGCTTCTAAGGCTTTTGCCAATAGTTTACCTGTTGTTCCTAAACCAATAATCCCAAATTTTTGACCGCTCAACTCTAGTGGTTGTTCTTGCCATTGGTGCTCTCCAAAACCGTGTAATAATTGGATTACCTCAGAAATTACAAACTCAATGACTCCGGGATCTCCATAATCAAATATTCCGTTGACTTCTATATTTCTTTCTTGTGCATAATTAACAGCTACATTAGCAGATTCATCATCATATAGCGAACACGCCATTCCAATATATTTCAAATCTTTGGCGGCATCGATTATTTCTTCTGAAATTTGGGTTCGCCAAGAAACAATAATGGCTTCAGCATCTTCTACCCTGCTTTTTACTTCCTCTGATGTGGGTTCGTCGTGATACACTTCAACTTCATTAGCATATTTATTTAATTCTTCTAAAGTTGAAGTATTCATTTTGGTTTCATCAACAACAACTATCTTTTTAAATTTTCTCATAGCAGGAAAATAAAAAACCGATGAGGAACAACTCATCGGTTTTGGAAAATTTTAGTAGTTTCTTTATGAGATGCTGAAAACAAAGATTCAACGTTAGTTAATCAAGTTCAGCAGAGATAAGAGTAAAAACTATAAAGGAATATTACCGTGTTTTCTATTCGCTCGTAATACCTTTTTATGCTCTAACATACTAAACCCTTTCAATAATTTTCTACGGGTATCACGTGGCATAATCACTTCATCTATAAATCCACGTTTGGCAGCTTCAAAAGGAGTAGCAAACAATTCAGCATACTCGGCTTCCTTTTCAGCTAATTTTGCTTCGCTATCGTTGGCTTCGCTAATTTCTTTTCTAAAGATAATTTCACTGGCTCCTTTTGCTCCCATAACTGCAATTTCTGCACTTGGCCAAGCAAAGTTTAAATCGGCTCCAATGTGTTTAGAGTTCATTACATCGTAAGCACCACCATAAGCTTTACGAGTAATCACGGTAACTTTTGGCACGGTAGCTTCACTCAACGCATACAATAATTTGGCTCCGTGAAGGATGATCCCGTTCCATTCTTGATCGGTTCCCGGTAAAAATCCAGGTACATCTACCAACACTAATAACGGAATGTTGAAACAATCACAAAAACGAGTAAAACGTGCTGCTTTTTTAGAAGAATCTACATCTAAAACCCCCGCTAGGCTCATTGGTTGGTTGGCAACAATGCCAATACTTCTTCCTCCTAAGCGAGCAAAACCAACAATTATATTTTCAGCATAATCCTTATGAATTTCAAAGAAAGAATCTTCATCAATAATCCCATTAATTACCTCGTGCATATCGTAAGGTTTGTTGGAACTATCAGGAATTAATTCGTCTAATTTCGGGCGAAGTTCGTCTCCCAATTCATAAGGTAACTTTTCTGGCGCTTGCTGATTGTTTTGCGGCATATAGCCGATCATCTTTTTTATATCTTCTAAACAAGCAATATCGTTAATAGCTACCCGATGGGTAACTCCCGATTTAGTGGAATGAGTACTCGCTCCTCCTAATTCTTCAGACGTTACTTCTTCATTAGTCACGGTTTTCACCACGTTTGGACCAGTCACAAACATGTAACTGGTATCTTGTACCATTAGCGTAAAATCTGTCATTGCCGGAGAATAAACGGCTCCCCCCGCACAAGGTCCCATAATGGCTGAAATCTGTGGAATTACTCCAGAAGATTTTACATTACGATGAAAAATATCGGCATAACCACCAAGAGATCGCACGCCTTCTTGAATTCTCGCTCCACCAGAATCGTTTAAACCAATCATCGGTGCTCCTACTTTCATCGCCAAATCCATCACTTTACATATTTTTTCAGCGTGTGTTTCTGAAAGCGAACCTCCAAAAACTGTAAAATCTTGCGCGAACACATACACTAACCTACCATTAATGGTTCCGTAGCCGGTGATGACTCCATCACCATATATTTTTTGTTTGTCCATCCCAAACTCGGTGGTTCGGTGAGTGACTAAAATCCCAATTTCTTCAAAAGAACCTTCATCTAATAAATAATTTACACGCTCTCTTGCGGTTAGTTTTTTCTTTTCGTGTTGTTTGGCAATTCGCTTCTCACCACCACCCAAATGGGCATTTTTAATTTTTTCTTGAAGCTGATCTATATTTTTTTGACTCATTTAATTTTCTTTTTGAATAGAATGTTTCAACTATAAAATCTCTTGACTACGCCTTCCTGACCACAGGCAAGCACAGTATAGAAATCTTACTATTCTGTAATTGGTAAACGCAGTTGTTGCTGATCTTTTAAATATTGTCTTAAGGCAATAATAGCTGCTAACTTTGCCTCTTCTTCCGTTTTGGCATGAAGCTTATCTGCAGAATAATAGTTCTTCACAAAATGGGTGTCAAAATTTCCACTCCGGAAAGCTTCGTGTTCAAAAACAAATTTACCAAACGGTAACGTGGTTGAAACACCTTCAATTTGATAGGCATCAATCGCTTTGATCATTAATTGAATAGCTTCTTCTCTACTCTTACCGTAGGTGACCAATTTTGCCAACATTGGATCGTAATAAATAGGCACATCCATTCCTTCTTCAAAACCATTATCTAAGCGAATGTTTTTGCCTTCAGGAATTACATATTTTTCTAAATTACCAACGCTTGGTAAAAAATCATCTAACGGATCTTCCGCATAAACCCTTAACTCTAATGCGTGACCCGTAATATTTAAATCTTCTTGTGTAAAACTTAATTCCTCACCACGAGCTACTTTAATTTGCTCTTCTACTAAATCTATACCTGTAATTAATTCGGTTACCGGATGTTCTACTTGTAATCGGGTATTCATTTCTAAGAAATAGAAATTTCGGCTTTCATCAAACAAAAACTCAACCGTTCCTGCGCCAACATAATCACAAGCTTTAGCTACTCGAACAGCTGCTTCTCCCATTTCTTTTCGTAAAGCATTATCCAACACTACCGATGGAGCTTCTTCTACTACTTTTTGGTGACGTCGCTGTATGCTGCATTCTCTTTCAAAAAGATGAACCGTATTTCCATGTTCATCGGCCAACACCTGAATTTCTATATGTCGCGGAGAAGCCACGTACTTTTCAATAAATACAGAACCATCTCCAAAAGCAGATTCGGCTTCGCTTATGGCACGTTTCATTTGTTCTTCTAGAACTTCATCGCTCTCCACAACACGCATCCCTTTACCGCCTCCACCGGCAGAAGCTTTAATAAGAATAGGAAAACCTATTTCTTTAGCAATTTTTTTAGCTTTTTCGGTATCTGTAATCGCTTCGTCAATACCGGGAACCATAGGAATGTCATAAGCTTTCACCGCTTCTTTTGCGGCTAGCTTGCTTCCCATAATTTCTATAGCGTGTGGCTTAGGACCTATAAACTTGATCCCACTATCTGTTACAGCTTTTGCAAATTTGGCGTTTTCACTTAAAAACCCGTATCCTGGATGAATTCCGTCGACATTTAAGCTTTTGGCAGTTTCTATAATTTTATCGCCTAATAAATAGGATTGATTGGATGGTGCTTCCCCTATACAAACTGCTTCATCTGCAAATTTTACGTGTGGTGCATTTCTATCTGCCGTTGAGTAAATCGCTACGGTTTTGATTCCCATTTTTTGAGCGGACTTCATCACCCGTAAAGCAATTTCTCCCCGATTGGCAACTAATATTTTTCTCATTATTGATTGTAGTTTTTCTTCTTGTTATCTTCTGTCATTCAGCGTTTATTCAACATTTGATATGCTATACATTTTAACTCCGCTCAATGTGATAATTTTCATAATTCGATAACTTGAGTTTTATTCCATTTCAATTAAAAGTTGATTTTTCTCAACGGTTTGTCCCTTTTCAACACTTATTGATTTAATAACGGCATCTCTAGGTGCGGTTAAAGCATTTTCCATCTTCATGGCTTCTAAAACCAATAAGTAATCGCCTTCTTTTACTTCGTCACCTTCTTTTACATTTACTTCTAAAATTAAACCGGGCATCGGTGCTTTAATGTCGTTTACCATTTGCGCGTTACCCAACGATAATCCCATTTCTTCGATAAGTAAATCAAGTTCATTAGCAATATCTACTTCGTATGAATTAGAATTAATTTTTACGGTATATTTTCTATTTAAAAAATCACTTTTAGCAATTTCTGCTTTAAACGATTTATTTTCTTGAAGTACGTGATATTTTTGATTGGGAAGTGGCTGTGCATCGAGATTTTGAATTTCATCTAAGTTAAATTCAAGCTCAACATCTCCATTAACTTTTACTTTATAATTTTTATCCATATCGATAAATAAATAGACTTATTTTTGATGATTTGTAAATATATAAAAATATAAACGCATTTTTTTTCAGAATTTGTTTTTAATATGAATTTTCTAAAACTCAAAAAAATGAGCTCTAAATTACCACTACCTCCCTATTATGCAGTCATTTTCACTTCTAAATTGAAAAAGAAGTCTTTAGCTTATGAAGAAATGGCTCATAAAATGCTTAAGCTGGCACAGAAACAAAAAGGATTTTTAGGAATGGAAAGTGCCCGTGAAGAAATTGGGATTACGGTATCTTATTGGAAAGATTTGGAAAGTATAAAAAACTGGAAAGAAAATACAGCACACCAATTGGCTCAAAAATTAGGTAAGAACGAATGGTATGCTGCTTATAGAGTTAGAATTGCAAAAGTTGAACGTGATTATGAGTTTTTTTAATGGGGTAATTTTTTCCGAAGTAAGCCATAAAGAAAAGTTCCCAAAATAGCTCCAAGAATTACAATGAATATTGAAACATAACCAACTCCGGCCAAGGTATACATGGGTCCTGGGCAAGCACCTGCCAAGCCCCAACCTAAACCAAAAATGATTCCGCCAAATAGATATCTGGAAATTCCTTTTTCTTTAGGCTTTAAGGAAAGTTCTGAACCATCAATAGCTTTTACATTTTTCTTTTTTAAGAATTGTACGCCAATCATCCCGATGACAACGGCAGATCCCATAATGCCATACATATGGAAACTGGCAAAGTTGAACATTTCGTAAATCCTAAACCAAGATGCAGCTTCAGATTTATACATAATGATCCCAAAAATGGTACCGAGGAATAAATAAAGTAATGTTTTCATTTTGAATAATATTTTGAATAATATTTTGATAACCTCTCGACTCCGACTTCCTAACGGCAGTCAAGCTCAAGGAAACAGTTTTAATTTAATTTTAAAAAATAAATGGATAGAGTAAATGCACCATTATTAAACCTCCAATAAAGAAACCTACGATAGCTATTAATGAAGGAAGCTGTAGGTTACTTAAGCCTGAAATTCCGTGGCCCGATGTACAACCTCCGGCATAGCGTGCTCCAAACCCAACCAATAATCCGCCTCCTAAAAGAAGGATAACATTTTTAAGGTCTAGATTTTCCAATGCAAAAATTTCTGGAGGTAAATAGGCTTTTCCTGCACTATTGATTCCATATTCTTTTAGTTGGGGAATAAGACTTTCATTTATTTGAACAATGTTATCGGATAGATAATTTGCTGAGATAAATCCACCGATTGCAGCACCGATCATAAGGGTTAAATTCCATCGTTGGGATTTCCAATCAAAATTAAAAAAATCAGCTACTTTTCCGCCACCACCGATGGAGCATAACGATCTTAAGTTGGAGGACATCCCAAATTGCTTCCCAATAATTAAAAGCAATAGCATAAAAATAGCAATTGCCGGGCCGCCGATGTACCACGGCCAAGGTTCTAAAATCCAATTCATAGTCATAAAATTTTATACAAATATGCTAGATAAGAATGAACAATTCTGTAACTCAAGTTACTTAATACTTCTTTAGCAAAAATTGTTAAGTTTCTTCAAATTCACAAAACCTTAATAACCAAAACCTTATTACTATTCTATCTTAATAATGTAAAACCATAAAATTAATGAATGATGAGAAAATGGATCATATTAGGGATTCTAACCTTAAGCGCAGTTCTTGTGGGACAAGCTCAAGAAAACTTAGACAAATTACCAACCAAAGCTTTAGAAATTGTAAAAGTAAATTATGCCGGACACGAGATTGATAAAGTAAATGCAGATCCTAATTCTGGAGAGGATAGCTATCAGGTAAAATTTAAGAACGGAACGAAAATCGATTTTAATGAAAAAGGTGAACCAACTCAAATTTCAGGGGAAGAAAAAGTACCATACGATTTGATCCCTGAGAAAATGAAATTTTTCTTAGAAAACCGATATCAAGATGATTACGTCACCGATTGGAAAATGGATGATGACGGGCACCAAATTGAAATGAAAAGTGGCGCCGAACTTGTCTTTGATTCGGATGGAAACTTTTTAAGAAATAAAGATTTATAAAATATCTATTTATATTATTGTTATAAAATAAAAAGCCAAACTAAATTAGTTAGTTTGGCTTTTTAACAGATATGATTTGAATTTACAATTACATAAAATCTTTAATCGCATCGCTTAAATCGAGAACACTTACCTTATCAATTTCACGATCTAAAATACTACTTCCTGCGGCACTTCTGTAACCGGCAGCACAATGCACCACGATAGGCTTATCGGTTGGGACTTCATTTGCTCTTTCTCTTAACTCGTGCAACGGAATATTAATAGAACTTTCAAACGGTTTATTTTCTTCAACCTCAGGTACATTTCTAATGTCTACAATGGTATAATCTTCTTGGTTGTTTTTAAATTCTTCCAGATTTATTTCTTCTGAAGAATTTAAATTACCTGCTAAAGTTATTACTGCCTTTAATTGCTTTTCATAACCAATTTTTGCCATTCTACTTAAAGCGTTTTCCATCATATCTACCGAAGGAACTACCAAATAAAATGCTTCTTCCGGTTGTACAATTGCTCCTAACCAGGTTTCTAGCTTTTGTGGTTCCCTAATTCCCTGAATATTAAAACTTCCTGTTAAATGATTCGCTTTAAATTCTTCTTCAGCTCTAATATCGACAATTATAGCTTCGGCTTCTACTTCACTTACATTTAATAAAACAGGAACTTCTCCAATACTTTTCAGATAGTTATCGGGACCTTTTTTATTGGTATCAACATCAAATCCAAAGTAATGCGGAATCATGGGTTGGTCTTTTAAAATTTCTTCTACAAACTCTTCTTCGGTTTGTTCTTTAAAAGCCCAGTTGCCCATTCGCTCATTTCCTAAAGTAGAAGAAGAAGCATCACTCATATTTTTACCGCAAAGTGATCCGGCTCCGTGTGCAGGATACACCAAAGTTTCATCGGGTAAATGTGTAAATTTATCTTTAATCGTATGATACATTTGCTTGGCCAACTCTTCTCGTTTGGCTTGCATATTTCCTGCTTTTTCACGTAAATCTGGTCGACCTACGTTGCCTATAAATAAGGTATCACCGGTAAACATTGCTTTCTCTTGATCTTCTTCCGCTAAAATGGTAATACTATCGGGAGAATGCCCAGGAGAATTAATGGCAGAAAATTTTATTTTTCCCATCATAAAATCGTCTCCATCATCAAACGTTTGGTGTGGATAATCGGCTCCCAACAATTCACTTACATAAATGGTCGCTCCGGTTTCTTTATGTATTTGGTAATGACTGCTCACAAAATCTGCGTGCGGATGCGTTTCGAAAACCGCTACAATTTTTGCATTATTTTCTTCAGCAAATTGATAATACTGCATCGGGTTTCTTGCAGGATCTACTACGGCCATTTTTCCTTCAGAAATGATGGCATAACTATAATGAGCTAGCGCTTTATCGTTAAATTGTTTTATATTCATCTGTAAAGATTTTATATTTTATTTTTGTGTTGTTTTTTGTTGATGCTGAAACGGGTACATCAACTGTTTTTGAAAACTTTCCGGGAAATTTTCATCTCCTACAAAGCCTAATTCTATATTCTTTCCATTTTTGGGAATATAAGCCGTTCCAAACAAATAGTCCCAAATACTCAAACTTAATCCGTAATTCATTCCATAGGGACGATCTTGGGGAAATTCTTTTGAATGATGCCAAATGTGCATTTTTGGGTTGTTTAAAATATAACCCAACCAACCATAACTCCACCCTAAATTGGCATGATTTAAATGACCAATAAAAACTGAAAACATATGCACCACAAAAAATTGCTCAATCCCAAAACCAATCATCGCCAGCGGAATATATTGTACGCTTTTATACACAATGGTTTCCATAAAATGAAAGCGAAACTGTGCGGCAAAACCCATTTGTTTTACGCTGTGATGTACCTTATGAAACTTCCACAGCCAAGGTTGCTTGTGTAATTGCCTATGAACATTCCATTGTATAAAATCTGCCACCACAAACATAATTAGCAATTGTAGCCAAACAGGAAAATTTTGTACTTCAATCGCGACGATGTTTTTGATGCCAAACAGAGCGAGAAAATCGTTAAACAATTCGACTCCCACATTAGAAATAGCATTGTAACCTACCAAAGAGAAAAGAAAAAAGTTAAAGAGAATATAAAAGCTATCTAACCAAAATCCTTTTCTGAAAATAGGCTGATTTTTTCGCCAAGGAATAAATATTTCCAAAGCCCAAACCAATAGCGATAATCCAATAAGCCAATAGAAATAGTTAGTCCACGACGGATGAGTTATTTCACTCAACAAATAGTTGAAATAACCGGTAAACGAATCGCTTATTATTTTTAAATACTTTTCTAACATTTTTCTATCAACAGATAACAAAAATACACAATATCTACACTTATGTAAGTAACTGGAGTTACATTGAAAATTTCTTATCGTATCTCTAAAATTTTTACTTTTTTTGAGCAAACATTCTTACTACAGAACCTTTGCCTACATGCTTTTCACCTTCATTTAAACTGGTTTCAACTTCTTGAAGTTCTAGAAAATTATAATTGGTAAATTCTTCCTTAAATTCTTCTACAGAAAATAAAAGATCAGTGTTTTTAGGCCCTCCAATCTTGGGATACTTTTCCTGATAATCTGGATGTTTTTGTCCGAAACCTTCTACGATTAAATATCCACCGCTTTTTAAAAGTCGGTTTATTTTTTTAAAATAGGAGGCTCGTTTAGATTTTTCAAAGTGCGCATAAATTAAGGCAATGGTATCGAAAGAGTTTTCTTCATAATTAATTTCAAGAAAATCTTGTGTTGAATAATTGATCGCTACATTATTCGCTTCAGCAAATTGAAGCGCTTTTTCTTTTGCAACATTACTAATATCGAAGGCTTCGACTTTCCAATTATTTCTAGCAGCAAAAACGGCATTTCTCCCCTCGCCTTCAGCAGCAAATAAAATTTTACCGACTTGTAATTGTTTTAATTTTTCAGCTAAATAAATATTCGGAGACTTTCCGTAGATATATTCTGTAGTATTAAATTTTTCGTTCCAAAATTCTTTCATCTTACATCATCATTTCTTTGTAAAAAATATAAATTCCCATCACTAACACCAACCAACCAAAAGCTTTTTTTAATTTGGGACCATCTATAAATTTATTCAGATATATTCCGATAAAAATACCAATAATTGCAAATGCTGAAAAAGAAAGAAGAAAAACCCAATTGATTTCTATCTGTAAAGCATCGCCCAAAAAGCCTATTAAAGAGTTTATCGCTATAATAAATAATGAGGTGGCGGCTGCTTTTTTAATAGGAAGTTTTGCTAGAAACAATAAAATAGGTACTATAATGAAACCTCCACCTGCGCCTACTAGACCTGTAACAATTCCTGTTAAAACCCCTAAAGAAATTAAACTGAAATAACTGGTTGGTTTTGGTTTTTCTCGGGTTACATCAATAACTCTCTTAGTTTTATCTAAAATCATCGAAAAAGAAGCCGCCAACATCAAAATGGCGAAAAACACCATAATGGCGACATCTTTGGTAAGTAAAATATCTTGATTTTGAAAAATGATTTCTGGAATCGCAGGAATGATAAATTTACGTGTTGAAAATACAGCTATTACTGCCGGAATAGCAAAGATGAGTGATGTACCAAAACTCACTAAACCTTTTTGTAAGTTTTTAATGGCGCCAAACATAGAGGATATACCGACTACAAATAAAGAATAACCGGTTGCTAAAACCGGATCAATACCCAATAAGTAAACAAAAACAGGAACCGTTAATATTGAACCACCTCCACCGGTAAGCCCTAAAACTATCCCGATGATTAATGCTGCGATAAAACCTAAAATGCTAATTAACATTTGCTATTTTTTCATTTCTGCCAACAAAACTATAGAAAAGAAAAGTAAGACATAGTGATAAATGTTACACAGCTAATAATTTTATGGAATTTCGATGTAATTCGATGGCGTGCTGGTTTTCCAATTTTTTAAGCAATCTGGAAATAACTACACGAGAAGAGTTTAAATCTCTAGCAATTTCTTGATGGGTAATCTCTATAAAATTGCTATTAGAAAGTTTCTTTTTATGCTGAAGATATTTTATTAAACGATCATCTAATTTTGAAAAAGCGATATTATCAATAGATTGAAGTACCTCCATTAAACGGTGATGGTAACTATCGAAAACAAAATTACGCCAGCTTTTGTATTTAGAAGACCACTCTTCCATTTTTTGAATGGGAATCATTAAAAGTGTAGCGTCGGTTTCTGCAACAGCTTTAATTTCACTCTTTTTATTTCCGATGCAGCAAGCTAGGGTCATTGCGCACGTATCTCCTTTCTCTAAGAAATACAGCAACAATTCATCTCCATTTTCATCTTCGCGCAAAATTTTAATCGCTCCGGTCAAGATTAATGGCATCGATCTGATGTAATCGCCTGCATTTATAAGTTCTTCACCGGCTTTTACCTCCCGAAAAATAGCGACTTTATTAATTTCTTCTACCAATTCGGGCTGAAATAAACCGCCATAATTTTGTTGAAGTGCTGATGAATTCATGAAAAAGGAATTTATTTTTTTGCTTGAGAAACTTCTTCCGAAGATACCATTTTTTCTTGTTTGTTTCCCCAAGTATTCATGACATAGTTCAATACGTCGGCTACTTCTTGGTCTGATAATCCCATTGGGGTCATGATATTATCATAAGTATTCCCGTTTACGGTAATTTCTCCGCTTAATCCATATTTTACCGCCTGAATACTTTCGGTTCTCTTTTTGGTTAACCAATCTGATCTTCGAAGTGGCGGATAAACTTTAGGAATGCCTTTACCTGTGGGCAAGTGACATTGTGCACAGTTATTACTATAAATAGATTTTCCCCTAGCTATGCTTTCTTCTAATGGTGTTTTTTTTATTTCATCACCAGTAGAAACTATTTTATTTGAATTTTCTTTTTCTGAAGAAATATTCTTACAAGAATAAGCAAATGTAAAAATGAACAATAGAAAAAAAACCTTATACATACCAATAAAAATTTAATATAAAAACCAAAAACCAATAATTATCGTATTTATAAATGATATATGTTAATTGATAACATATTACTTAACATAAATTTAAAACACAATATCATTTTTAATATATTCGCAAAAATAGACATATTCATATGAGAAATACGATTAAATTACTATTTATACTTTTAAGTATAACAGCATTTTCACAACAAGCTTCAAAAATAAAAAAGGATATTGAAAAGTATCATCAAAATAGCTATGAGTTTGAGGAATATGAAATTTTTTCAGAAACATATGATAAGACTTTAAACGAAGAGCTAAAAGAATCTGTAACTGAAGCGGCTATTTTTAATATTAATAAAGAGACCATTCAAAATATATATCAGGATAAACCTCTTTTAATAAAATTAGCTATTCCTTTTAAAGGCGAAACTATCGAAATTGAACTTTATAGAAAAAATACATTAGATAAAGATTTTAAGGCTTTTGATAACAAGCAACAAAATCTATATTACAAACCCGGTGTTTTTTATCGCGGTGTAGTTTCCAATTCACAACAATCGATCGCTTCTTTTTCATTTTTCAACAATAGTGTTTATGGACTTGTTTCTACCATAGAATTAGGAAATATCAATATTGGAAAAATAAAAAACAGCAAGCAATATATAGTTTATGCAGAACACGATCTTACTGGAGAAAATCCTTTTGTATGTGGGTTTGATAATATAGAAGAAAATGTAGAAAAAACATTTCAGCAAAGTTTTAATCCACAAGCAAGAACTTCCACGGTAACCACTAATTGTGTAAGGGTTTATTACGAAGTGGCTTATGAACCTTATTTACAGAATAATTCTGATGTGGAAGAAACGATTAACTGGGTTACTTCCATCCATAACAATATCTCTACGCTTTATGAAAATGATGGGGTTACCATAGCTTTAAGTGAAATTATGGTTTGGACAGAGGATGATCCTTATGATTACGATTACGAAGGAAATTTAAATTACTTTAGTAATTACAGGGACTATTTTAATGGAGACTTAGCCCATTTAATCAATCAACCATCAACCACCAGTGTCGCTTATTTAAACTCTCTTTGTGAGTGGAACAACTATGCATATTCTGCTGTAGAACAATTTTATAATGAAGTTCCCACTTATTCTTGGACAATTGGAGCATCTACACACGAAATGGGACATGCTTTTGGCTCTCCACATACTCATGCTTGTGCTTGGAATGGTAACAATACTGCCATCGACGGATGCGGCCCAACAGCTACTTCTGAAGCTGATGAAGGCTGTGATGGCCCAATACCTTCCGAAGGAACTATAATGAGCTACTGTCATTTATTATCAGATGTAGGGGTTAATTTATCGTTAGGTTTTGGACCTCAACCGTCCCAATTAATAAGAAATACTATAGATAGCAAAGATTGTTTAGGTACCGATTGTATTAATTCCTGTTTTAGCTCTATACAGAATGTGAACTTTTTTGATTCTACGATAAATTCTACAAACTTTAATATCATCGATAATTACTCTTCAGAATGGGCTTATATTTTCTTTCCCTACAATAGCAATGCAAATGCTTCAGATTGGATCTACACCAATTCTAAAACAGTAATCATTGATGACCTAGCTCCAAATACATACTATGATATGTACATTGCAAATATTTGCTCGAATAATGATGCGGGCGGATATAGAAGTTATTTATATTTAAGTGACTGGGATTTTTGTAGTGGTGAAAATTTTGTAGACTCTGGGGATACTTCAGATGATTATGGTAACGAACAATACCTAATCAAAACATTCTTCCCTTCTAATGAGAATGAAAAAATACAACTAGATTTCCTAGAGTTCTTTACTGAAGAAGATTTCGATTTCATGACGATTTATGACGGGACATCTATTGACGCTCCTGTATTTGCTAACGGAGAAAACTTATCTGGTAATTTAACTTCCCAAGCTTTAAGTTTTACAGCAACTAATCCCGAAGGGGCTATTACAATTAAGTTCACTTCAGACACCTACTTAAATGAATCTGGTTGGGAAGCAGAAATTTCTTGTCTTCCTGCTAATCTAGCAGCAAATAATTTTGAGAAAAAGGACATTAGCATTTTCCCTAATCCTGCTCAATCAAATTTTACGATTAATAGTAGTCAAGAAATCAATAAGGTAATTATCTATGATATTGCCGGTAGAAAAGTGATAGAAAGAAAAAACATTAATGACCTTCAAACCACTATAGATATTGAAAACTTAAGTAACGGAGCTTATTTTGTAAATATCAATTCGCAAAATACCACTCAAACATTTAAGGTGATCAAGAATTAATATTAACTTTTAATTACAAATCAAAAGCCTGAAGATTAAAACATCTTCAGGCTTTTTTTATTTGTAAGAGTAAATTTGATACGTAAAACATCATAAAATATCGTCATCCTTTTTGTTATAGCTTTCATAGTAAAGCCATAGCCAAAGTATTTATTCTAACTATTATGATGTTTATTGGATTTTGAAAATGTATCAGAACAGTATCTTTTTTAAACAGGATATAAGAAATTTATATTAAATGATATTGTTCCGATTCTTGATTTATTAATAACACAAAAAACCTCTAAAGCTAACTTTAGAGGTTTTACTATATGGTAAGAAATAGCTATAAATTTATTTCTTCTTGAATTTCGCGTATTTATTTTTAAACTTATCAATACGTCCAGCAGAGTCAATAAGTTTAGTCTTCCCAGTATAAAATGGATGAGAAGTTCTTGAGATCTCTAATTTCACCAATGGATACTCAGTTCCATCAACATCAATAGTTTCTTTAGTATTCACAGTAGACTTTGTAATAAAGACTTCGTCGTTAGACATATCTTTAAAAGCTACAAGTCTATAATTTTCTGGATGGATTCCTTGTTTCATCTTCTTTAGCTTTAAACCTTATAATTTTCGAGGTGCAAATTTATATAAAATAAATTATTTCACAACTATTTACCGTACAAATTTAAGAAAGAATAAAAGTTTTTAAAAATGCTCTGTAACCTTTTTCTATATTTGTGTACTAAATAGCCAAAATAATAAATATGAATGAGCAAACTAGTACTAGTTTTAAAAAATTAGCAAGTCAATTCGGAATTGGCTTAGGAATACTATTATCTTTAATTACCGTTTTAAGTTATGTCTTTTATTTAGAACTCATTACAAAATGGTGGATGAATATCTTCAGTTTCTTACTTGTTTTAACAGTAGCAATAATCGGTTCTTATAAATGCAAAAAAGCTTATTCAGGTATTTATACTTACAAAAAAGCTTTCACTTCCTATTTCATTATTGTCTTAATTAGTACTACCATAGCTACCTTTACAAACTATTTAATATTTAATATTGTAGACCCAGAAGCTGCAGATTTTCTCTTGGATAAAACAATTGAAATGACAAGATCCTTTATGGAAAACTTTGGAGTATCTGAAGAAGACATTAATAAATCTGTCCAAGCTTTAAAACAAGAAAATCAATTTTCATTGAAGAATCAGATTTTAGGATTATTTTCAAATCTTGTTATATATATTCTAATAGGTTTATTAGTTTCGTTAGGATTAAGAGAGAAAAAGGAAAATTAGGTAAACAAATGCAGCTATCCATCGTTATCCCACTTCTTAACGAAGAAAAATCTTTACCGGAACTTTATAATTGGATTATTGAAGTAATGCAAGCCAACAACTACTCCTATGAAATTATTTTCATAGATGATGGTAGTAGCGATCACAGTTGGAAAATTATTAAGCAACTTTCTGAAACCAACACTTCTGTTAAAGCAATTCATTTTCAAAAAAACTACGGAAAATCTCAAGCTTTACATGCGGGATTTTTAATGGCACAAGGAGAAGTAGTAATTACCATGGATGCCGATTTACAGGACAATCCTGAAGAAATCCCAGATTTATTCAACTTAATTAAAAAAGAAAATTACGATTTGGTTTCCGGCTGGAAACGCAAGCGCTACGATAATGTTATCACCAAAAACCTTCCTTCTAAACTTTTCAATCTAGCCGCCCGAAAAGTTTCAGGATTGCCGCTTCACGATTTTAATTGTGGTCTAAAAGCCTACAGTCAAGAAGTAATCAAACAAATTGATGTATACGGAGAAATGCACCGATACATTCCACTATTGGCTAAAAATGCAGGCTTTCATCATATTGCTGAAAAAGAAGTAAAACATCAAGCCCGAAAATATGGTGAAACCAAATTTGGTTCAGAACGCTTTCTCCACGGCTTGTTAGATTTAATCACCATTTGGTTTATCTCACGTTTTGGTAAAAACCCGATGCACCTTTTTGGCGGTTTAGGAATATTAATGTTTTTTGTAGGTTTCATCGCCGCCCTCTACATTGGCGTTTCCAAACTCTACCACTTATACCATCATATACCCGATATTTTAGTCACCCAAAACCCTTGGTTTTACATTGCTTTAACCGTTATGGTAATGGGTACTTTATTATTTTTGGCTGGTTTTATTGCTGAACTTATTTTACGCTCACAACATAAAACCGAACGCTATAAAGTTAGCAAAACCTTAAATCAATAGGCATCCACTATTTTTTTCTTTATTTTCGTAGATACTGACTAACTCAGAATCACTATGGAAGAAATCTTATCTAAAGCAAAATATTGGCTTTCTGATGTTTTTGATGAAACAACCAGAAAGAACACACAACATTTAATAGAAAACGATAAAAAAGAACTAGAAGATAGTTTTTACAAAGATTTAGCTTTTGGTACCGGAGGAATGCGTGGAATTATGGGCATAGGTACTAACCGAATCAATAAATACACCTTAGGAAAAAACACACAAGGACTCTCTAACTACCTAAAAGAGCAATTCCCTAATGAAGCTATTAAAGTAGTAATTGCTTACGACTGTCGCAATAACAGTAAAGAATTGGCGCAAATCGTTGCCAACGTTTTCTCTGCTAACGGAATTAAGGTATTTATCTTTTCAGACTTAAGACCCACTCCAGAACTTAGTTTTGCTGTAAAATATTTAGATTGCCAATGCGGAATTGTTTTAACCGCTAGCCATAATCCACCCGAATATAATGGTTACAAAGTTTATTGGGAAGATGGCGGACAGTTAGTTCCACCACAAGACAAAGAAATTGTCGATATTATTAATGCCTTAGAATACAGCGAAATTAAGTTTAAAGCGAAAGAAGATCTTATTGAATATGTTGACCATAAAGTAGATCAAGCTTTTATTGAAGCTTCCCTAAATAATGTAGATTTTGGCGTTTCTAAAAAAGCAAAAGAAGATTTTAAAATTGTATTCACCAGTCTCCATGGAACCTCCATTACTTTAATTCCGCAAGTATTGGAAAAAGCGGGGTTCAAAAATGTTTTCATTGTAGAAGACCAGGCAGAACCCAACGGAAACTTCCCAACGGTAAAATCTCCTAATCCAGAAGAACCCGATGCGTTAAAAATGGCCCTGAAACTAGCCGATGAAGAGCAAGCAGATATGGTAATTGGTACCGATCCCGATAGTGACCGTTTAGGAATTGCAGTAAGAAACAACGATGGTAAAATGGTTTTATTAAATGGAAACCAAACCATGATCTTAATGACCGATTTTCTACTGAAAGAATACAAAGCAAAAAATGGATTTAAAGGAGATGAATTTATTGCCTCTACAGTAGTTTCAACTCCAATGATGAGCAAATTAGCCGAATATTACCAAGTAGAATGTAAACTTGGCCTTACCGGCTTTAAATGGATTGCTAAAATGATCAACGACTACCCGCAACAAACTTTTATTGGGGGCGGTGAAGAAAGTTTTGGTTATATGGTGGGTGATTTTGTTCGTGACAAAGATGCAGTCACCTCTACCCTACTCGCTTGTACGATTGGTGCTCAAGCCAAAGAAAAAGATAGTTCTTTTTACAATGAGCTTTTAAAACTTTACACGCAACACTGTTTGTATCAAGAAAAATTAGTTTCATTAGTAAAAAAAGGAATTTCTGGAGCAGAAGAAATAAAAACGATGATGACCAATCTTCGTGAAAATCCGCCAAAAGAATTCAACAATACTAAAGTTATTTTATTTGAAGATTACCAAACCGGTAAAGCGCAAGATTTCAACGAAAATTCAACCAAAGAATTAGATTTCCCAAAATCGAATGTCTTAATTTTCTATCTAGAAGATGGAACAAAAATTGCAGCAAGACCTAGCGGAACTGAACCAAAAATTAAGTTCTATGTAAGTGTGAATGGCGAATTAGATTCCATAGAGAACTATAAAAACACAAAAGAACAACTCGAAAATAAAATTGATTCGGTACTTTCGCACTTTGATTTTTAAGTGTACAAATTAAATGAAATACATTAAAAAGATTTTTCCCTTTGTACTTCCGTATAAGAAGTATGCCTTTTTAAACATATTTGCCAATATATTTTATGCGCTATTTAGCACCCTATCTATGGTAGCGCTTATCCCTATGCTTAAGGTGATGTTTGGTAAAGAAGAACCCATAACAGAAACTCCCAAATTTGAAGGTCTACTTCATTTGGGAGATTTTTTTAACAACTACTCTAATTATTACATTACGACTACTTCCGCAGAAAAAGGTGAAGTTTATACGCTTACAATAATTGTGATACTTATTATAAGTTTATTCTTATTAAAAAACCTTTTCAATTATATGGGCTTGTTCTTTATCGCCTATTTAAGAAACGGAGTTTTAAAAGATTTGAGAGATAAGCTTTACAAGAAAATCGTTGAGCTTCCTATTTCTTTTTATTCAGAAAAAAGAAAAGGTGATATTATTGCCAGAATGACTTCTGATGTACAAGAAGTTCAGAATTCATTTTTAGCAGTTTTAGAACTTATTGTCAAAGAACCGCTAACCATTATTTTCACCATTATAATGATGGTGATTATTAGTCCAAAATTAACCTTATTTGTATTTATTTTTATACCGGTTTCTGGGTATATCATTTCCTTAATTGGCAAACAGCTCAAAAAGAAATCGGATCGGGTACAACGTGAAAACGGACATATTTTATCAAATTTAGAAGAAACGCTTACCGGTTTAAAAATCATCAAAGCTTTTAATGCGGAAAATAGATTTACTAAGTTTTTTCAACAATCTACTCAACGTCATTATAAATTTTCCAACGATTTAATGCATCGTAAAAATCTAGCTTCCCCAGTAAGTGAATTTTTAGGAATTATCGTGATTGCTATTCTCTTACTTTACGGTGGCAGAATGGTAATTTTAGAAGGTTCTTTAGATGGAGCTTCATTTATCGCCTATATGGGATTAGCCTACAACATTCTTACACCTGCGAAAGCCATTAGCAAAGCTTCTTACGAAGTTAAAAAAGGGAATGCTGCTGCAGAGCGTGTATTAAGTGTTTTAGAAACCAAAAATCCTATTCGGGATAAAGAAAATGCAATTGTTAAAGATTCTTTTGAAAGTGGGATCTCCATCAATAACATTTCTTTTAAATATGATGACTACGATGTCTTAAAAAACTTTAGCATCGAAGTTCCTAAAGGAAAAACCATCGCCTTAGTTGGGCAATCCGGTAGTGGAAAATCAACCATTGCCAATTTAGTAACCCGTTTTTATGATATTGAACGTGGTGAAATCTTGATAGATGGCACCAATATTAAAGACATCAGTAAAGAAAGTCTTCGTAATTTAATGGGAATGGTCACCCAAGATGCTATTTTATTTAATGAAACCATTAAAAACAATATCCTGATAGCCAAAGAAGATGCAACCGATAAAGAAATTATCGATGCCTTAAAAATTGCGAATGCTTGGGAATTTGTTTCAGAACTACCAAAAGGCATCGAAACCAATATTGGTGATAGCGGTAATAAATTAAGTGGTGGTCAAAAACAACGACTTTCTATCGCTCGTGCGGTACTTAAAAACCCGCCGATTATGATTTTAGATGAGGCCACTTCTGCCCTAGATACCGAAAGTGAAAAACTAGTACAAAAGGCCTTAGAAAATATGATGAAAAACAGAACTTCCATCGTTATTGCACACCGCCTTTCTACCATTCAAAATGCCGATAATATCATTGTTATGCAACGCGGGGAGATTGTAGAGCAAGGCAAGCACAACGAATTACTGGCTTTAAATGGTACTTATAAAAATTTAGTAGAAATGCAGTCTTTTGAGTAGCTGCTAATTAACCTACAATGGCTACCCAAGAAGAAGATGATAAAATTGTTGAACAACTTCAACAAGGAGAACATAAAGAAGAAGCGTTCTCTAAGTTGGTAGCTCTTTACAAAGAACGATTGTATTGGCACATTAGGCACATTGTAAAAAACCACGAAGATGCCAATGATGTATTACAAAATACCTTTATTAAAATTTTCAGGTACATTAAGAATTTCAAAGGCAACAGTAAACTTTACAGTTGGATGTACCGCATCGCTACCAACGAGAGCATTACCTTTATTAATAAAAAAGCAAAACAATTGCAGCTTTCCAGTCAAGAAATGCAAGATTACTTAGTTGATAATCTTGAGAGCGATGTCTATTTTGAAGGAGATAAAATTCAGTTAGCTTTACATAAAGCTTTAGCCACTTTACCTGAAAAACAACGACAGGTTTTTAATATGAAATATTTTCAGGATTTAAAATATAAAGAGATTGCTGAAATCTTGGAAGTTTCTGAAGGTGCTTGCAAATCAAATTATCACCATGCAAGTAAGAAAATTGAAGAATACTTAAAACAGGGTTAAACCTTTGATGATAAATGAAGTCTAAATCAAACATGAAAGAGAAAAAGAACATACCCCAAAATTCTGGTTTTAAAACCCCAGCTTCTTATTTTGAAGAATTCAAGGTAGATTTTTCTCAGATTGAAAACTCTTCTGCATTCAACCAAATTGAGAATTCAGGTTTTAAAACACCTACTCATTATTTTGAAAGCTTTAAGGTTGATTTACCCAAAGAAGAAAAAACCTCAAAAGTAATTCAACTTCACACCAAGCAAATCATTACGGCTATTGCGAGCATAGCAGCAGTTTTTATATTTATAGTATTGATTTATAAAAATCCTGTACAGCCTTTTTCTACAGAAGAAATTAGCTCATTAGCTATCGAAGACTATTTAGAGCAAAACGAATTTGATTTTGAAAATGAATTAAATTTTAACACTAATATTCAAGCACAACTAAATACTGTTGATAATGAAGCTATTTTAGATTACCTTAGTAATAATTCTGATATAACTTCGCTACTCAACGACGAATAAGTTATGATTAAATATATTTTTTACCTCACCATTTTCTTGTTTACATGCCAAACTTTTTCGCAGAACGAAGAAGATAAAAAAATTGAATCTTTAAAAACGGCTTTCATTACCGATGCCTTATCGCTTAACAAAAAAGAAGCACAGAAATTTTGGCCTATTTACAACTATTATGAAAAGAAAAAAGATAGCCTTTATGAAGATAAATGGTGCCGAGTAAAAAACGGGTTAAACACCATTGAAAATATAGAGGAAAAAAAGGCCGAAGAACTTTTGGACACTTATCTTCAAATGAAAGAAGAACGCCTTGAACTACGCAAAAGTTTTATTGAAGAATTAAAAAAATTAATGTCGAATAAGAAAATTTTAATGCTCAAAAAAGCAGAGCATGATTTTCACAAAATGCTATTAGAGAAATACAAGAAGTAATTTCATTCACCTGTATTTTCCATAAAAGTAAGCTTCGAGATTCTATTTTTACCGGCAGCATAAGCGACAAATTCATTGATAAAAGCAATCGTATAAAAAGATTCATCGCTTAATTTTTTCCAAGTCTTACCGTAATCTGAACTATAAGAAATTCCTTTATAGCCTACTGCAATTATTTCTTTTCCACCAGTATTTGGTACAAATTTCACACAACTTCGATATCCGGGATTTTTACTTTTTGCTACTACGCTCCAAGTTTCACCACCATCGGTAGTAACAATTTTATTATTGAAATTATTTTCAGGATTGGTATAATCCCCGCCAACAATCACACCCAAGTTTTGGTCGAAAAAATCAACGCTATAAGCACCACTAGTCGATTTTCCTGAAGTGATCGGCAAGTCATAAACCTTCCAAGTTTTCCCTTTATTTTTAGACTTATAAATTCTAGACTTTTCCCCTCCTGAAATAAACCAAGCATGTTCCCCAACCACTGAGATATTCGAGTTACTAGCAGCAAAAGCAGCTTCCCCTTTTAAAGCTTTTGGTAAATTATCACAAGAAACTTTCTGCCAAGTTTCTCCTCCATCACGCGTAATAATTACCGACATACATTCATCGGTAGGATCTCCAATGGCAATTCCATCGGTAGCATTCCAAAACGTCATCGCATCATAAAATACCTTTTCCCCTTCTTCGCGATAAACCAATTTACGCTTGCCAAAATAATTCACTTTATACAATAAAGCCGGGGTTCCGGCAGAAAGGATAAAATCACATTCATCGGTACTACCAATTGCCCTAAATTCTGTAGACGTATTTTGCTCACCAATTCTTCCCATAAAGGCCACCGAATGATCTGCTGTATTCAAATAACCAAACTTACCATTAGATCCAGCATAAAAAATATGACTGGGGTTTACTTTTAACGCACGAATACTTATTTCTTTCGTAAAGATATCTTCCACTGCTACCGAGCCAAACTCGTGCATAGCATTTTCTTGTTTAGCTACATTCACGCAGCTGGCAAAAACAAACAAAAAAATAAAACCCCAAATTAATTTCATGAATAGAATTTTTTCAAATATAACATTATTCGCTTAGTAAAAGTTGTAACTTCGCAGCCGCAATTTTTGTTCCTAAAAACTAGGTAGAAAGTATTTTATACTGGTTATAGGTAAGAAAAATAAATAAAAAAATTAAGAAATGAGATTGCACAGAAATTTGGTTTTTGCAACGATAGACACTTTATCTTCTATTTTTAACGAAGGTAAATATGCCGATAAAGAAATAGCCAAAACATTAAAAAGAGATAAGCGTTGGGGTTCACGAGACCGTAGCTTTATTGCTGAAACCACTTACGATATTGTCCGTTGGAAAAGGTTATACGCTGAAATTGCTGAAGTAAAAGAACCTTTTTCAAGAGAAAATTTATTTCGGCTATTTGCCGTTTGGGCGACACTTCGGGGAATTAAATTACCCGATTGGAAACAAATTGAAACCACTCCTACCCGAAGAATTAAAGGAAAATTTGATGAACTTTCTCAAATTAGAAAATTCCGTGAATCTATCCCTGATTGGTTAGACGAATTAGGCGTGGAAGAATTAGGGGAAGAAAAATGGACCAAAGAAATTGCTGAACTTAACGAGCAAGCTCCTGTTATCTTAAGAACCAATACTCTTAAAACTACTAAACGTGATTTAAGAAACCAGTTACAGGAAGAAGATATTGATGCAAAATACATCCAAGGTTATCCACTAGCTTTAGAATTAGAAGAGCGTGCCAATGTCTTTAAAACCAAAGCTTTTAAAGATGGCTGGTTTGAAGTTCAAGACGCTTCCTCTCAATTGGTAAGTGATTTTCTTGATGTTCAACCGGGAATGAGAATTGTAGATACTTGTGCAGGAGCCGGTGGAAAATCACTTCAACTGGCAGCAATTATGGAAAATAAAGGTCAAATAATTGCCTTAGATATCTTTAGTAATAAATTAAAAGAACTAAAGCGTCGAGCTAAACGTGCAGGAGCTCACAATATAGAAACTCGATTGATTGACAATAATAAAGTCATCAAAAAACTGCATAATT
Organism: Mesonia oceanica; assembly: GCF_902499555.1. Lineage (GTDB taxonomy): Bacteria > Bacteroidota > Bacteroidia > Flavobacteriales > Flavobacteriaceae > Mesonia > Mesonia oceanica. The sequence goes on along the minus strand of NZ_CABVMM010000005.1, from coordinate 76,155 downwards.
CTGCCGACCGTGTATTAATTGATGCGCCTTGTAGCGGTTTAGGAGTTTTAAGCCGTAATCCTGATGCCAAATGGAAATTGCAACCAGAATTTATTAAAACCATACAAGAAACCCAAGCCGATTTATTAGACCGCTATTCTAAAATCATGAAAGATGATGGAAAAATGGTCTATGCCACTTGTTCCATTCTCCCTTCAGAAAATCAAAAACAAGTACAGGCTTTTCTTCAACGGGAAGCAGGCAAAGATTTTAAACTAGTTAAAGAAAAAATAGTCTTAGCTAACGAAAGTGGTTATGATGGTTTTTACATGGCTCAATTAGAAAAATCAAAATAAATTTAAATGAAAAAGAATTTAATTTCGCTATTATTAGTTATTGTAAGTATTTCACTTGTCCAAGCACAAGTACCTTCAGGCTATTACGATTCTGCTCAAGGATTAACTGGTTATAGCCTAAAAACTGAACTGAGCGATATTATAACCAACGGACATAATCCTCAAGGTTACGGTGATCTTTGGGATGCTTACTATAATTCAGATGTCGATGATTATTACGAAGATGATGGAAGCCTTTTAGATATCTATTCTGAAAACCCTACCGGAGCCGATCCTTATAATTATTCTTTAGGAAGCGATCAATGTGGAAATTATAACGGCGAAGGAAGCTGTTACAATCGGGAGCATCTTTTCCCTAAAAGCTGGTTTAACGACCAATCACCAATGTATTCTGATATTCATCATATCTATCCTACCGATGGCTATGTGAATGGACAACGCAGTAACTTCTCTTTTGGAGAAGTAAGCAATGCTTCTTGGACCTCTCAAAACGGAACCAAAAAAGGGAACAATAGTTACGATTTTCCCGGAGCTTATAATGGGACTGTTTTTGAACCTATTGATGAATTTAAAGGAGATGTAGCCCGAGTATATTTTTACATGGCAACGCGTTACGAAAGCCAGATTGACGGTTGGGAAAACAATACTGCCAATAGTGATATTGCCTTAAATGGTACCTCCACTCAAGTTTATGAAGATTGGTTTTTAGCCATGTTAATCGATTGGCATAATGCAGATCCTGTTTCACAAAAAGAAATCGACAGAAATAATGCAGCTTATAATTTTCAAGGAAATAGAAATCCGTTTATCGACAATCCCCAATACGTAGCTCAAATTTGGGGAACACCGGATAATGAAGCTCCAACTGCTCCCACCAATTTATCTTACACTAATTTAACCGATGATTCGGTTCTATTAACTTGGAATGCAGCCACCGATAACGTAGGAGTAGTTTCCTATGAAATAAAACAAGACGGGAATATTATCGCTACTGTTTCTGAAAATACTACCTCCTACCCAACCACCGGTTTATCTCCTGAAACTTCTTATACCTTTGAAATTTTTGCTTTAGATGCCTACGGAAATATTTCTAACCCCAGTAATAGTTTAACCATCACTACCTTAGAAGCACCAAATGTGATTTTTATTGAAAATTTTGAAGATTGCGAAAATGTACAATTTACTGCCATAAGTGAGTTAAGCGATTTAGATTGGGAATGCACTGAAGAATTTGGAGAAAACAATTCTGGAGCTTATCAAATGAATAGTTTTTCAAACGGACAAGTACCCAGTATTGATTGGTTAATTACTAGCAACAGCATAAATTTTGATAATTACACCAATGAAACTTTAAGTTTTTTCACAGCAGCATCTTATGGAGATTCAGAACTTCAGCTATTATATTCCAATGATTATAATGGCAATGGCTCACCCTCCAATTTTACTTGGGAGGAAGTACCTAATGTAACTATTCCATTACACTCAACTGGAAATGCAAATGTTGAAGAAAATTATTTTTCAAATATTAATATTAGTAGCATTACCGGTGAAGTATATTTTGCTTTTAAATACGACACTTCCAACGGAGAGCAAGCTACACGATGGACTGTAGATAGTTTTGTGATTGAAGGAGAAGAAGACCTTTCAACTACAAGCAAAAGTCAACTTCAATTTAGTATTTACCCTAATCCTTCCAATGGAATTTTGAATATTTCAATTCCTACTGTAGAAAAGTTTTCTTACAGGATTTATGATCTAAATGGAAGATTACTTCAACAAAACAATAATTCAACTCAAAAAATTTCAGTTGAAAATTTAGCTAGTGGACTTTATTTACTACAAGTTTCTTCAAAAGGAAAAGTGGCCACTAAAAAATTAGTCATCAACTAAAAGTTATTAACGATAGTAAGTGAAAAAGCGACAAGATTTTGTCGCTTTTTTTATATCTTAAATTCCCCATAAAAAGTTAAATTTGCCTTTTTAAAACACAACGCAAATCACCCAATTATGATTCTTTTCTTCGGGAACCCAAAATCTACCCTTTATGCGGTACAAGTTCAAAAAGACTTAACTTCAGAAGACGTAAAAAAACTCAACTGGCTTTTTGGCAATACAACACAAATTAACCAAAAAACCCTGGAAGGTCATTTTGTAGGTCCGCGTGCCGCGATGGTCACCCCTTGGAGTACTAACGCGGTAGAAATCACCCAAAACATGGGAATTGAAGGAATTAATCGTATAGAAGAATTCCATGGAGTTACCCCAGAGTTTAAAGATTTTGACTCGATGATATCACAAAAGTATCCAGAACTTCATCAGGGTATTTATGATATTGATCTTCAACCCGAAAAAGTAATCGAAATCGAAGACATTGAAGCCTATAATCAAAAAGAAGGTTTAGCTTTAAGTAATGAAGAAGTTAACTATTTAGAACAACTTTCTAAAAAATTGGGGAGAAAGCTAACCGATTCTGAAGTATTTGGTTTCTCACAAGTCAATTCAGAACACTGTCGGCATAAAATTTTCAACGGAACTTTTGTAATTGATGGCGAAGAAAAACCAACTTCGCTTTTTAAACTTATTAAAAAAACTTCTGAAGAAAATCCGAATGATATTGTATCGGCATATAAAGATAATGTGGCATTTATAAAAGGCCCAAAAGTGGAACAATTCACTCCAAAATCTGCTGATAAACCTGACTTTTATCAAAATACGGAATTTGAATCTGTAATTTCTTTAAAAGCAGAAACACATAATTTCCCAACCACTGTTGAACCATTTAATGGAGCCGCAACCGGAAGCGGTGGAGAAATCAGGGATCGTCTGGCCGGTGGTCAAGGTTCATTGCCACTCGCAGGAACCGCAGTTTATATGACGTCATACAGCCGATTGGAAGCGGGTTCATTAAACTCTAATCAAGAAAGGCCTTGGGAAAAAGCAATGCAAGAACGCAAGTGGTTGTATCAAACCCCAATGGATATTTTAATTAAAGCTTCCAACGGAGCTTCCGATTTTGGTAATAAATTTGGTCAGCCATTAATTTCCGGTTCTGTATTAACTTTTGAACACAAAGAAGATGATCGCGAATTAGGCTATGATAAAGTAATTATGCTAGCTGGAGGGATTGGTTATGGTAAAATAGACCAAGCCATCAAAGCCACACCACAAATCGATGATTCTATTGTGATTTTAGGGGGTGAAAATTACCGAATTGGAATGGGCGGTGCCGCAGTTTCTTCAGCAGATACAGGCGAATTTAGCAGCGGTATAGAATTAAATGCCATTCAACGTTCTAACCCAGAAATGCAAAAAAGAGCAGCCAATGTAATTCGTGGGATGGTGGAAGCCGATAAAAACCCAATTGTTTCCATTCATGATCACGGAGCCGGAGGTCACTTAAACTGCTTAAGTGAATTGGTAGAAGATACCGGCGGCAAAATAGATTTAGACAAACTTCCTATTGGCGACCCTACTCTTTCAGCAAAAGAAATTATTGGTAACGAATCTCAAGAACGTATGGGATTGGTAATCAGCAAAGAGCAAATCGCAACCTTAAAACGGGTAGCAGAGCGTGAGCGTTCTCCTATGTATGAAGTAGGAAATGTAACCGGAGATCATCAATTTACCTTTAAAAGTAAAACCACAGGAGAAAAACCGATGGATTTAGCACTTTCAGATATGTTTGGAAGTTCTCCTAAAACCATCATGAACGATAAAAAAGTAGATCGTAAATATGCTGAATTAATTTACGATACTTCTAAAATATACGATTACGTACAACAAGTTTTACAGTTAGAAGCGGTGGCCAGCAAAGATTGGTTAACCAATAAAGTTGACCGTTGTGTATCTGGACGTGTGGCCAAACAGCAAACCACCGGACCTTTACAATTACCTTTAAACAATGTTGGTGTAATGGCTTTGGATTATAAAGGAAAAGAAGGTGTAGCTACCAGTATTGGTCACTCCCCTATTTCAGCTTTGATAGATCCTGTTGCGGGTTCTAAAAATTCAGTTGCCGAAGCCTTAACCAATATGGTTTGGGCTCCATTAAAAGACGGATTAAAATCGGTGTCACTTTCTGCAAACTGGATGTGGCCCTGTAATAATGAAGGTGAAGATGCACGTTTATATGAGGCGGTTGAAGGACTATCAAATTTTGCCATCGCTTTAGGAATTAACGTTCCTACCGGGAAAGATTCACTTTCCATGAAACAAAAATATCCCGATAAAGAAGTCATTGCTCCAGGTACGGTAATTGTTTCAGCTGCCGGAAATTGTAATGAAATCTCTAACGTAGTTGAGCCTGTTTTCCAAAAGGAAGGTGGTGAAGTATATTACATTAATTTCTCGCAAGATGAATTTAAATTAGGAGGTTCTTCTTTTGCCCAGGTTTTAAATAAAATTGGAACCGAAGTCCCTACGATTAAAAATGATGAAAAATTTGCTTCTGCCTTTAACACCATTCAGCAACTCATTAAAGAAGGTTTAATCCTTGCCGGTCACGATGTCGCTTCCGGTGGCTTAATTACTACCCTTTTAGAAATGTGTTTTGCGGATACTAGTTTAGGTGCAGAACTAGATCTTTCTAAATTAAATGAAGAAGATTCTGCTAAAGTTTTATTCAACGAAAACAGTGGAATTGTTTTTCAAGCGAAAGACAATTCAGTAGAAAACTTATTGAATGAAAACGGAATAGAATTTTTCAAATTAGGATTAGTTACAAAGAATGCTGAATTAAAAATAATTAATCACAGTGATAATTTCATTTTTGATATTGAAATGTACCGAGATACATGGTTTAAAACATCTTATTTATTAGACCAAAAACAAAGCGGACAAAAAAAAGCAAACGAGCGCTTTAATAATTATAAAGAGCAACCACTTTCATTTAAATTCCCAGCAGAATTTACTGGTAAGCTCCCCATAATCGAAGGTTCTTCCCCTCGAATAAAAGCGGCCATTATTCGTGAAAAAGGTTCCAACTCAGAACGTGAAATGGCACGTGCGATGCACTTGGCCGGTTTTGACGTAAAAGATGTTCATATGACCGATTTAATTAGCGGTCGGGAAACTTTAGAAGACATTCAATTTATTGCTGCTGTTGGTGGATTCTCCAATTCTGATGTTTTAGGAAGTGCAAAAGGTTGGGCAGGTGCTTTTCTTTATAATGAAAAAGCAAATACTGCATTAAAAAAGTTCTTCGATAGAGACGATACTCTTTCTTTAGGAGTTTGTAACGGTTGCCAATTATTTATAGAGCTAGGTTTAATTAATGCGGGGCACGAAGAAAAACCAAAAATGTTGCATAATGATTCGCATAAGTTTGAATGTAATTTCACTTCTGTAGAAATTCAAAAGAACAATTCTGTAATGCTTTCCAATTTAGCAGGAAGCAAATTAGGAATTTGGGCAGCTCACGGTGAAGGTAAATTTAGTTTCCCTTACGAGGAAGAGAAATACAACATTGTAGGAAAATATGGTTACCATGCTTATCCTGCCAATCCAAACGGATCTGATTTTAATACCGCTATGCTCACCGATGATTCTGGTCGTCATTTAGTAATGATGCCTCACTTAGAACGTTCAACGTTTAGTTGGAACTGGGCATATTATCCAAAAGACCGAAAAGGCGATCAAGTTACACCTTGGCTAGAAGCTTTTGTAAATGCTAGAAAATGGCTAGAGCAAAAATGATTTATAAGAAATCATGAATAATCATAAACGCTTGAGATTTCCTCTCAAGCGTTTTTTTTGATCTTAATTCCACACTTTTTGTGGAATTCTTCCACAGTTCTTACAAACAACCATTTCCATAAAGCACTGTTTTTTAGCAAAATAAATTAATGGCACATCATTAGAATAAGCTATATCAAATCTAATGTTGTACAAACTAAAAAATTACTTATGGAAATGAAAAAAGAAGCAACCCCATCCCCGAAAAAAAATTCAAACTCTCCTAATCAATTAGTATTATTGGGTACTTTTCTATTGCTTTTTGGAGCTTTAGCAGTTTCTTATTTTTTCTATCCCTATTTCCAAGAAATTCATTTAGAAAAAATGACCAACTTTGACAATATTTTAAAATATGTTGGCTTTACCTTGTTGGCAATACAGATTAGTTTTTTAGTCTACCTATTTGTTTTATACTTAAAATATAAAGTAGTCAAACCGGTTGCTAATGAATCTCTCCCAACTTGTACCATAATTGTACCCGCATACAATGAAGGGGAGTTAGTCTATAAAACTTTGATCAGTTTAGCTGAAAGTGATTATCCCGAAGAAAAGATGCAACTAATTTCAATAGATGATGGTAGCGCAGATGATACATGGAATTGGATGCTTAAAGCTAAAAATGAACTAGGTGAACGTTTAACAATTTACCAACAACCTAAAAATAAAGGAAAAAGACACGCATTGTATAGAGGATTTAAGTTAGGTACTGGCGATATTTTCATTACCGTAGATAGTGATTCTATTGTACAAAAAAATACACTTAGAAATATGGTTAGTCCATTTGTTGGAAATCAAAAATGTGGTGCTGTTGCAGGAAATGTTAGAGTTCTAAATCGTAAAAAAGCACTTATCCCTAGAATGCTGAATGTAAGTTTTGCATTTAGCTTTGAATTTGTACGTTCAGCACAAAGTACATTGGGCACCGTAATGTGTACGCCTGGAGCTTTAGCGGCTTATCGTAAAGAAGCTGTTTTCAACTGTCTTTCAGACTGGATTAATCAAAAATTTAATGGTCAACCTTCAGATATTGGTGAAGATCGTGCGATGACCAATATGATTTTAAAGCAAGGTTACCATGTTTTATTTCAACGTAATGCACTTGTGTTTACTAACATTCCAGAACGATACAAAAACTTGTATAAAATGTTTATTCGTTGGGAAAGAAGTAATGTTAGAGAAAACATAGCCATGAGTAAATTTGCTTTTAAAAACTTTAGAGAAGGAGCTAAATTAGGTACGAGAATATTATTATTAAATCAGTGGATAAAAATATTACTTGCTTACCCTTTGTTATTGGTAATGCTTTATTTTGTGATTTCTTCACCTCTATTGTTTATAACATCAGCACTTGTAAGTATATTAGTTTTGTCTAGTGTTCAGGCTATATTTTATGCTAAAAAGCACGAACTATCAGACTCATTTTGGGCATATCCTTACAGCATATTTTACACCTTTACTTTATTCTGGATTACGCCTTATGCGATTGCTACAGCAAGTAAAAGTGGTTGGTTAACAAGAGAATTACCTCAGAAAAAAATAGCTATTACTTTAAATAAAAATTAAAGTCAGCAATAATATATATCATAATGAATTCCTTTTGATAATCCAACAAATAATTAAATTTCAATAATTTACCTAAAGCCATGCTCACTGAAGATCCTTATTATCATTTAGAATTAATACCCCACAAAGCATTCTATTTTTAGTTCGAACTGAGCATGGCTATATTATCCAAAATACCGAAAAGAAAATCAAGTTAGACCTTGGGCTATAAGCTTTTGTAAATACTAGAAAATGATTTGAGAAATTCTAAATAATTGCTATAATTGCATATATAAAATTTAACTTATCATTAACAATTATTTACAAGAATGAAAAGAATTCTACCCATTTCCCTATGCCTTATTTTAACCTTATTAACAAGTTGTGCTTCAAAGTATAAACTTATTAATCCAGAAAAAATAAATTACGTTTCAAAGAACGAAAATAAGGATGTAAGCTTAGAATATAAATATGATTTACTTCATAAAAAGTATGCAAAAAAAGAAGAAAATAAAGATATAAAAGTAGTAGCAGTTAAAATTACTAATAACTCTGACCGTGATTTAACGCTTGGTAGGGATATGAAATTAGCTTTTGACAATGGCAATGACATTCATATTTTAGAGTCGGAAAAGGTTTTTGACGAACTTAAACAAAAACCCGCTTTTTATTTATTCTATTTATTGCTTACCCCATTAAACTTATACACAACTAATTCTAGAGGAGAAACAGAAGACTCTGTCCCTATTGGATTAATTGTAGGACCTGGTCTTGCGGCAGGAAACCTTTTAGGGGCCAGTGGTGCAAATAAGAATTTTAAAGAAGAACTGATGCATTATGATATCTATGGAATGGAAATTCCTAAGGGCCAAACAAAATACGGTTTAATAGGTATTAAATCTGATAGCTACGAAACCTTGGTTTTAAAAGTAGAGGAATAAACATCTCATAAACTTAACTTTATAAAGCTGAATTAAATTTAATTCAGCTTTTTTATTTCATAACATTCAAAACTTGTAAGATTTTCTAATAATTAATTTAGAATATTAATTTGTTTTATGAATCTTTAAAAATTTTCCCAAAAAAAAATCAGAATTAGTTAATTGAATAATTTTAGGAAGGTTTTTTTATAAATTTAATATAAATTAAACAGTTTATTTTATATTTTGCAGTGTACAAATTGATTTCCCCCTATGACTGAAATTAAAAGATTATTCGATTTCCCATATTATCAGTTAGAAAAATTCAATCTAAACAAGTCGCTTGTTACCAAATATAACGGCGAGTGGATAGGTACTTCAACTGAAGAATACGTAGCAAAAGCCAACAAAATAAGTAGAGCTTTACTAAGAATGGGAATAAATGCAAATGATAAAATTGCGTTGATATCTACTTCTAACAGAACCGAGTGGAATATCATGGATATCGGTATTCTACAAGTAGGTGCTCAGGATGTCCCTATCTATCCTACTATTTCTGAAGAAGAATATGAATATGTTTTAAACCATAGCGAATCTAAATACTGTTTTGTTTCAGATGAAGAGGTACTCGCTAAAGTCAACAAAATAAAAGATCGTGTTCCTAGCTTGAAAGAAGTTTATTCATTCGATAAAATTTCAAACACAAAAAACTGGTCAGAACTTTTAGAACTCGGGGAAGATGAAAGTAACCAAGGAGAAGTAGAACGCATCAAAGATTCTATTACAGAAGATGATTTAGCAACGATTATTTATACTTCAGGAACTACCGGAAAACCTAAAGGGGTTATGCTATCCCATAAAAATATCACCAGTAATGCCATCAATAGTGCCACCCGTCTTCCCTTAAAAGAAGGAAGCAACGTGGCTATTAGTTTTTTACCGGTTTGCCATATTTATGAACGGATGTTGCTTTATATGTACCAATATGCCGGGGTAAGTATTTATTTTGCTGAATCTATCGATAAAATCAGCGAGAACCTCAAAGAAGTTCGTCCGCATGTGATGTCGGCTGTCCCCCGTCTTTTGGAAAAAGTTTATGATAAGATTATCGCAAAAGGTTCAGAATTATCTGGAATTAAACATAAACTATTTTATTGGGCAGTAGAATTAGGATTAGAATGGGAACCTTATGAAAATAATGGTTGGTGGTATGAGTTTAGACTCAAAATCGCTCGGAAACTCATCTTTAGCAAATGGCAAGACGCTTTAGGAGGAAGATTAAATGTAATTGCTTCCGGAAGTGCTGCACTTCAACCCAGATTAGCTCGGGTTTTCAATGCTGCAGGAATCGGTGTTATGGAAGGCTACGGGCTAACAGAAACTTCTCCGGTTGTTGCCGTTAATGATATGCGTAACCACGGATTTAAAGTAGGAACAGTTGGAAAACCATTACCTGATACAAATATAAAAATTGCAGATGACGGGGAAATTATGATTCAAGGGCCCCAAGTAATGATTGGTTATTACAAAGATGAAGAAAAAACCAATGAAGTTCTTACCGAAGATAAATACTTTCATACTGGTGATATAGGACAAGTGGATGCTGATGGTTTCTTAAAAATCACCGATCGTAAAAAAGAAATGTTTAAAACCTCCGGTGGTAAATACATTGCACCTCAACTTATAGAAAATGCAATGAAACAATCGCGGTTTATAGACCAAATTATGGTGGTTGGTGAAGGTGAGAAAATGCCCGCAGCTTTAATACAACCCAACTTCGAATTTATAGAAGACTGGGCTAAGCGCAAGAAAATAAAATTAGGTGATTCTAATGAAGAAATAGTTAAAAACAGTGATGTTATTGAAAGGATTCAGCAAGAAGTAGATTTTTACAATGAACGCTTTGGGAAATGGGAACGTGTAAAACAATTTAGATTAACACCAGATGTTTGGTTAGTAGAATCAGAACACCTTACCCCTACTATGAAAATGAAGCGTAAAGTAATTAAAGAAAAATACAAAGATCTTTACAACGATATCTACGGTCATCCTAACTCTTAAAAAATTTATTCAAAAAAATAATCATAACTCAGAATTGTATTAAATTCTGAGTTTTTTGTTTTTAAAAGATTTTCAAAACTCATGATTACTCTTCCTACCCAACAAATAGGTTTAAAATAAAGTAAATTTCCATTATCACACATAGCAGATATAAAAAAAACTATTCAAACTGTAACAAACCGCAACAAGCCATATCTTTATAATAGAAACAAGTTAATTTTTGCAACCGACCATTACCCATATTAACGATCTTATTAAGGACTGTCGTAAAGGAGACCAAAAAGCTCAACTGCAAGTTTACAATAGGTATTATAAAGCGATGTATAATACAGCACTAAGAATTGTTCACCATAGTGCTGAAGCAGAAGATATCATGCAAGAATCCTTTCTAAGTGCTTTTGCAAAAATAAACTCTTATAAGGGAGATGCCACATTTGGAGCTTGGCTGAAAAGGATTGTAGTTAATAATAGTATTAATGCTCATCAAAAAAAGTCGAGGTACGAAGAAGTAAACTATAAGGATTATCTTCAAAATGAAATCGAGGAAAATACAGGAATAACGAATGATGATATCCAAAACCAAAAGATAAAACTAGTCTTGCACAAAATGCAGGAACTTAAAGAAAATTATAGAATTTGCCTCACACTTCACCTTATTGAGGGATACGACTATGAAGAAATAGGAGAAATTTTAAATATCTCCTATGCCAATTGCAGGACAACCATTTCTCGTGCAAAAGAGAGTTTAAGAAAAAAAATGATGAAAGATGAAAAATGATGATTTTTTTGAAGAGTTAAAGAACTTAAATTTTGATACGGCTGAACCTACTTCGGGACACGAAGACCGTTTTCATACCAAATTAAAACAGTACCAACCTAAAACCAATAAAGTAAAAGTATTATGGTTCTCACTAGGCGGTGTCGCAGCTGCATTGCTAATTGGTTTACTTGTAATGGGTACAAGCTTTAATTCATTTTCTTTTTACAAAGAAGGAGATTTAGCCAGTGTTTCACCGGAAATGAAAAAAACTCAAAATTTCTATAGTAACCTTATTGAGCAAGAACTTAAATCTATAGAAGATAAAAGAACACCAGCAACCAGTCAAATTATCAACGATGCATTGGTACAAATGCAGACCTTAGAAAAAGAATACGACAAATTAAAAAAAGACCTTTTAAAAAGTGGAAAAGATAAACGCGTAATTTTTGCCATGATCAATAATTTTCAACAAAGAATTGATCTTTTAAAACAAGTACTAGAACAAACACAAAGAATTAATGAACTTAAAATTTATAAAAATGAAACCAATACTCTATAAATTGTTTTTACTGGCCCTATTCTTTCCGGCCGTAAGCTTTGCAAATCATGATTATAAAGAGAAACATACCAAAGAAAAAAAAGTATCGAAAGAATTTTCTGTATCCCAAAAAGGGACACTAAAAATAGATAACAGCTATGGAAACATTGATATATCTACTTGGGACCAAGACCGGATTATCATTAATGTCTTTATAAAAACCAATGGCAATAATGCTGAAGAAGTTCAAAAAAAATTAGATCATATTAATGTTGTATTCAACCAAAAAGGTAATGAAGTAAGTGCAGTCACTCATTTTGAAAATGAAAACAAATCTTGGTGGAGTGGGATCTTCGGGAATAGCAATAACGTAAATATGGAGATTAATTATGTGATAAAAGCGCCCGCACAACACAATATAGATATCGATAATGATTACGGAGCAATTTATATGGATAAACTCTTAGGAAATACAAATATTTCCTGCGACTATGGTAAAATTGATATAGGTGAATTGAGAGGGGAAAGTAATACGTTAAAATTCGATTATACTAGAAATAGTCATTTCGGTTATATTACCAATGCCACTATTCAGGCTGATTATTCTGGATTTACCATTGAGGAAGCCCAAAACATCAACCTACGGGCAGATTATTCTGATTCTAATATTTCCAAAGTAGAAAACCTTCAATTTAATTGCGATTATGGAAGCATCTCTGTAGAAAAAGCGAGAAATATCGAAGCCCGTGGTGACTACCTCAGCACGAAAATTGGTCGTGTATTTTCTTCATTAGACCTAAAACAAGCTTATGGCTCGGTACGTATAGATAAACTTATGAAGGGTATTAAAAATGTGGAAATAAAAACCGATTACTCCGGAATTAAATTAGGGTTTGATGCCGAAATGGATTTTCAGTTTAATGTTGATTCCTCTTACGGTGGAATTAGCGGCACCAGTGATCTAGAAATTCTTAAATCTTATGAAGAAAGCTTTAGCAAAAAAATCACAGGCTACTATAGAAACCAAAATAGTAACACTCAACTTCATATATCCAATAGCTACGCCAATATAAATTTTAAAAAAGTCCCTTAAATCAACACCTTTTTAATTATTTTAAAGCTTCTTAGTTTGATACTAAAATCTCTTCCGACCAAAATTAGGACAAAAATGTAGATAGCAAGAAGTTGATAATTACCATTAACCTTACTGAATTTATAAACGTTCAGCTTATATTAGCTAGAGAAAAGAAAGAAGTTTAACCATTAAAGCCGAAAGTAAAAGTTTGATTCCAAAAGGAATAAATTTAAGTATCCTGAGAAACCAAACGATATAATTTACTGTAAATTAGTTTTTTACATAAATTTATCAAATAAAATCTCAACATATTGTTTTATATTTATAGGAACCAAAATAATTATCCTATGAAAAACTTTTACTTATTACTCTTCTTTCTAACCACTAGCTTTTTTGCTTTTGCCCAAACAGAATTCATTACCACATGGGAAGTTAATGATAACGATTTAAGTATAACCATTCCTACTACTGGGACAGGTTATGATTACAGTATTGATTTTGGAGACGGTAATTCTGAAAATAACATTACCGGAGATGTAACACATACTTATAATTCTGCCGGAATATACACAGTTACTATTTCGGGAAATTTCCCGAGAATATATTTTTCTGATAATCAAACTGATGCTGATAAAATTTTAAGCATAAACCAATGGGGAAGCAACCCATGGCAATCTATGCAATCGGCATTTGCTGGCTGTTCTAATCTACAAATTCTAGCAGTAGATACTCCAGATTTAAGTCAAGCTACTAATTTAAACTTTATGTTTAGTTCAACAGAAGTTAATCAACCCATAAATAACTGGGACGTATCGAATATCACTTCCATGCGTGGAATATTTTTTGCTGCTACTAATTTTAACCAGCCTCTTGATAATTGGGATGTGTCTAATGTAACCGACATGAGCTATATGTTTACTGCTGCAAGTGCTTTTAATCAGCCTCTTAATAATTGGAATGTTTCTAATGTCACCAATATGGAAAGTATGTTTAGTTCTAATCAAAGTTTTAATCAGTCTTTAAATAATTGGGATGTTTCTAATGTAATCAATATGGAAAGTATGTTTAGTGCTTCGATTTTCAATCAACCAATAGACAATTGGAACGTATCAAATGTAACAAATATGAATTTTATGTTTATGAGTAGTCAATTTAACCAGCCACTTAATAACTGGAATGTATCAAGTGTTACAAAGATGGATAATATGTTCAGTAGTACAGAAAATTTCAATCAACCTCTTTCTAATTGGGATGTCTCCAATGTGACTACTATGTTCGCAATATTTAGCTTAGCAGAAAATTTTAATCAAGACCTTTCTAATTGGAATTTTAATCCTGCTGTAGATTTTAGAAGAATAGTTTCTAGCAGTAATTTGGATATTGAAAATTACGATGCTTTATTGGCTCATTTTGTAGAGTTAGGATATACTAACAAAATTTTTAGAGGTATTGATCTTATTTATTGTAACGAAAATGATCGAAATTTTTTAATCAATAATTTAGGTTGGGACATTAGCGAAGACACACCAGCTGAAAATTGCAACCTTTCTACAATGAATGTGAACTCTCCTAACTTTACGCTATACCCTAACCCAACTTCAGGAATTGTATTTATAGCATCTCCCAATAAAAACATCATCCAAACAATAGAAATACTAAATATTAACGGACAAAAAATCCAAACCATTAAAAAATCGTTTGAAAAAATTGATTTAAGCCAATTTTCATCAGATATTTATTTTTTAAAAATAAATGGAACTATTACCCAAAAAATAATTAAAAAGTAATTCAGGAAATAGGTCTATTCTATCAATAAATTACGATCATTTTAAAATTATTATTAAGTTATTGTTAAACTCCTCAAACAGAAGGAGTTTTTTTATGAATATCATTAATTTCAATTAAAATTTACCTACTTTTGTTATGCGTGCATAATATTTTTCATTATCTTTGATTGCACATCAAATTATATGAGAGAAAAAACAATAGATTATGTACTTAGAGCTACTTGGATTGCTGTAGCTAAAATGTACAACGAAGAAGCGGGTAAAAAAGGTAGCACGATGGCAACTGGATTTGCTCTTTTAAATATAGACCCTGAAGAAGGTACACCATCTACCTCTTTAGGTCCTAAAATGGGAATGGAAGCCACAAGCCTTTCCAGAACCCTAAAATCAATGCAGGAAAAAGGATTAATTGAAAGAAAAAGGAACCCTGAAGATGGCAGAAGTGTTTTAATTACCCTTACAGACTACGGTCGTGAAATGAGAGCCTTCTCTAAAGACGTAGTACTCCAATTTGACGATGCCGTAAAAGAGTCTGTACCAGAAAAAGACATTAAAACCTTCATTGAAGTAGCACATACGATAATGGAATTAATTAATAATAAAAAAATTTATAAACCTGAAACCTCAGCTAAATAATTATGAAGCGAACAATCAATAAAGTTGCTGTCATTGGATCAGGAATTATGGGTAGCGGTATCGCCTGCCACTTCGCCAATATTGGCGTAGAGGTATTACTGCTTGACATCGTTCCGCGAGAACTCAATGAAAAAGAGCAAAAAAAAGGACTTACCTTAGAAGATAAAGAAGTGCGTAATCGCATCGTCAACGATTCCCTTCAAAATTCTTTAAAATCCAAGCCCTCTCCTATTTACCATAAAGATTTTGCCAATCGCATAACCACCGGAAATTTAGAAGATGATATCGCTAAAGTTTCTGAAGCCGACTGGATTATCGAAGTGGTAGTAGAACGATTAGACATTAAAAAACAGGTTTTTGAAAAACTTGAAAAACATAGAAAACCGGGAACTTTAATCACTTCCAATACTTCCGGGATTCCCATTAAATTTATGAACGAAGGAAGAAGTGAAGATTTCCAGAAACATTTCTGTGGAACACACTTTTTCAATCCGCCACGATACTTACGCTTATTCGAAATTATTCCTGGACCCGATACTTCAGGAGAGGTATTAGATTTCCTCAATGACTACGGAAAAAAATTCCTTGGAAAAAAATCGGTGATCGCCAAAGACACACCGGCCTTTATCGGAAACCGCGTTGGTATTTTCAGCATTATGAGTTTGTTCCATATGGTAAAAGATATGGATATGACCATTGAAGAGGTCGACAAATTAACCGGACCGGTGATTGGCCGCCAGAAATCGGCTACCTTCCGTACTGTAGATGTTGTTGGTTTAGATACTTTGGTGCACGTTGCCAACGGTTTGTACGAAAACGTTCCCGAGGATGAAGCCCACGATCTTTTTGCACTACCAGACTTCATCCAAACAATGATGGATAACAAATGGTTGGGAAGCAAAACCGGACAAGGTTTTTATAAAAAAGAAAAGAAAGAAGATGGTTCCAGCGAAATCAAATCACTTGATCTTGATAAAATGGAATTCCGCGATCGAAAAAGCGCGAAATTTAGTGTATTAGAGCAAACCAAAACCATCGATAAACTTAGCGATCGCTATAAAGTTTTAATTAAAGATGAAGGAAAAGCAGGGAAGTTTTACCGCAAAAACTTTTCAGCATTATTTGCTTATGCTTCCAACAGAATTCCAGAAATTACTGATGAACTCTACAAAATTGATGATGCGATGCAGGCCGGTTTTGGATGGGAACACGGTCCATTTCAGGTTTGGGATGCACTTGGTGTAGAAAAAGGAATTGAAATGATGAAAGCTGAAGGTTACGAGCCTGCAGCTTGGGTTTCAGAAATGGTGGATGCCGGTATTACTTCCTTTTATTCCGTAAAAGAAGGAAACACCTATTATTATGAAATCCCGAAAAAGGAACACGTAAAAGTTCCCGGACAAGACTCCTATATCATCTTAGATAATATTCGCGAATCTAAAGCCGTATTCCAAAATAGTGGCGTTGTCGTTGAAGATTTAGGTGATGGCATTCTAAATTTAGAATTCCGCAGTAAAATGAATTCTATTGGAGGTGATGTACTTGATGGAATCAACAAAGCGATCGATCTGGCTGAAAAAGAATACCGTGGACTCGTAGTATCGAACGACGGAAAAAACTTCTCGGTAGGTGCTAATATCGGAATGATCTTTATGATGGCAGTAGAGCAGGAATATGATGAGCTGAATATGGCCATTAAATACTTCCAAGATACGATGATGCGTATGCGCTACTCCTCTATCCCTACCGTATCTGCTCCGCATAATATGGCGCTGGGTGGCGGCTGCGAACTTTCGTTACACGCCGATAAAGTGGTGGCTCACGCCGAAACTTATATTGGTTTAGTGGAATTTGGTGTTGGGGTAATTCCCGGCGGTGGCGGTTCTAAAGAAATGACCTTAAGAGCTTCTGATACCTACCAGAAAGATGATGTAGAGTTGAACCGATTACGCGAAAATTTCCTCACTATCGGAATGGCAAAAGTATCCACCTCAGCTTACGAAGCTTACGATACCAATATTCTGCAAAAAGGAAAAGATATTGTGGTGGTGAACCGCGACAACCAATTAACCATCGCGAAAAAACACGCGCTATTAATGGCAGAGAATGGCTACACCAAACCAATTATGCGCAAAGACATTAAAGTTTTAGGAAAACAAGCTTTAGGAGCTTTTTATGTAGGAACCGATCAGATGAATGCCGGAAAATACATTAGCGACCACGATAAGAAAATCGCTAACAAACTGGCTTATGTAATGGCTGGTGGAGACCTATCGGAAGCTTCTTACGTAAGCGAACAATATTTATTAGACCTAGAACGTGAAGCTTTCTTAAGCCTTTGCGGAGAACGAAAAACTTTAGAACGCCTTCAGCATATGTTACAGAAGGGAAAACCGTTGAGAAACTAAGTATAGATTGTAAACTGTAGAGTTAGAACTGTAAACCGTAGATTGTATACTGTAAAATGTAAATGGTAGACTGAAATTTGTAAGAGTTATGAATTACTTCAAAGAATTAAAAGTTTGGGAAAAAGCAATTAATCTAGTGACTGATACATACACAAAAAGTAGGAATTTCCCAAAAGAAGAGCTTTATGGTCTTACTTCTCAAATTAGAAGATCTGCTGTATCGATACCTTCCAACATTGCAGAAGGATGTGGCAGAAAGACCAATAAAGATTTTGCTAATTTTTTGGGAATAGCACTTGGATCTGCATTTGAACTAGAAACCCAACTGATAATTGCCAAAAATCTTAATTTTCTAAGTCCAGATGTTTTTGGACATTTTGAAAGGGAAATTCAACATATTCAGAATATGATTATCAAATTACAATCAACTCTATAAGAAATGAATTCAAGACATATTGTAAATACAGTATACAATTTACGAAATACAATAGACGTCTAAAGATATAGACTTCTCAATTCTAAATACTAAAAATAATGAAAACAGCATACATAGTAAAAGCATACAGAACCGCAGTGGGGAAAGCACCCCGAGGTGTGTTCAGATTTAAAAGACCAGATGAACTGGCAGCGGAAACCATCGAATATATGATGGACAAACTTCCGGAATTTGACAAAAATCGTATCGACGATGTGATCGTAGGAAATGCAATGCCCGAAGCGGAGCAAGGCTTAAACGTAGGTCGGTTAATCTCTTTAATGGGATTAAAAACCGAAGACGTAGCCGGAATGACGGTAAACCGCTATTGCGCTTCAGGCTTAGAAACCATCGCTATTGCTTCCGCTAAAATTCAAAGTGGAATGGCAGATTGTATCATCGCCGGTGGTGCCGAGAGTATGAGCTACATCCCAATGGGAGGTTACAAACCGGTTCCCGATTATAAACTGGCAAAAGAAGGTCACGAAGATTATTACTGGGGAATGGGATTAACTGCCGAAGCGGTGGCCAATCAGTACAACGTTTCTCGGGAAGACCAGGATGAGTTTGCCTACAATTCTCACCAAAAAGCTATAAAAGCACAGGCTGAAGATCGTTTTCAAGATCAAATTGTTCCCATTACCATAGATCAGACTTATGTAGATGACGACGGAAAAAAGAAAACCAAAAGCTACACCGTAACTAAAGATGAAGGTCCACGTAAAGATACTTCTGAAGCGGTATTGAATAAACTTCGACCTGTATTTGCAGAAGGTGGAAGTGTAACTGCCGGAAACTCTTCACAAATGAGTGATGGCGCTGCTTTTGTAATGGTGATGAGCGAAGAAATGGTAAAAGAACTCAATCTTGAACCTATTGCCCGAATGGTGAGTTATACTGCGGTTGGTGTAGAGCCAAGAATTATGGGAGTTGGACCGGTTAAAGCAATTCCCAAAGCCATCAAACAAGCTGGGTTAAAACAAGATGATATTTCATTAATCGAATTGAACGAAGCCTTTGCTTCTCAGTCGCTAGCGGTCATCCGTGAATTAGGATTAAACAAAGATATCGTGAATGTAAACGGCGGTGCGATTTCTATGGGTCACCCACTGGGTTGTACCGGAGCTAAACTATCTGTTCAGATTTTTGATGAAATGCGTAAACGCAAGCTTAACAACAAATACGCAATGGTTACTATGTGCGTAGGAACCGGACAAGGTGCTGCGGGAGTTTATGAGGTATTCTAATCCCCACCTAACCTCCCCTAAGGGGAGGAATTTAAATTGAGAACTAACAAAATGTTTAATATAAAAACCTATAACCTCCAATAGGTAGTTCCCCCCTTCGGGGGATAGGGGGATTAAAATGAGTGATACAACTGAACAAAAAGATATATTACGCGGTGGTCAATTCTTAGTAAAAGAAACCAGCTGCGACGATGTTTTTACTCCTGAAGATTTTAACGAGGAGCAAAAGATGATGCGTGATTCTGTAAAAGAATTTGTAGATCGTGAAATCATTCCACATAAGGAAAGATTCGAGAAAAAAGATTACGCGCTTACGGAAGAAATTATGCAAAAAGCCGGAGAACTTGGTTTTCTTGGTGTTGCCGTACCCGAAGAATATGATGGATTAGGTATGGGATTTGTTTCTACAATGCTGGTTTGCGATTATATCTCGGGAGCTACCGGATCGATTGCTACCGCTTTTGGAGCACATACCGGGATTGGTACAATGCCGATCACATTGTATGGTACCGAAGAGCAAAAGAAAAAATATGTACCAAAATTAGCCACCGGAGAATGGTTTGGTGCATATTGTTTAACTGAACCGGGCGCAGGTAGTGATGCCAATTCAGGAAAAACAAAAGCCGTGCTTTCTGATGATGAAAAGTATTACAGCATCAGCGGACAAAAAATGTGGATTTCAAATGCTGGTTTTGCGAATGTGTTCATCGTTTTTGCACGTATTGAAGATGATAAAAACATCACCGGATTTATCGTAGAAAATGATAAAGAAAACGGAATCTCCTTTGGGGAAGAAGAAAAGAAATTAGGGATTCACTCCTCCTCTACCCGTCAGGTATTCTTTAATGAAACCAAAGTTCCGGTAGAAAATATGTTAGCGGGTCGCGGTGAAGGTTTTAAAATCGCGATGAATGCCTTAAACGTAGGTAGAATTAAACTGGCAGCGGCTTGTTTAGATGCACAACGTCGGGTGACCGAAAATGCCGTTAAATATGCTAATGAAAGAGTTCAGTTTAAAACACCCATTGCACAATTTGGAGCGATTAAACAAAAACTAGCCGAAATGGCAACTTCTGCTTATGTAGGCGAATCAGCTTCCTACAGAGCGGCTAAAAATATAGAAGACCGAATTCACCTTCGTATGGAAAGTGGAAATTCTCATTCTGAAGCCGAATTAAAAGGAGTAGAAGAATATGCAATTGAATGTTCTATTTTAAAAGTAGCCTGTTCTGAAGATATTCAGCATTGCTCCGATGAAGGAATTCAGATTTTTGGTGGAATGGGATTCTCTGCCGACACCCCTATGGAAGCGGCTTGGAGAGATGCTCGTATTTCAAGAATCTATGAAGGTACCAACGAAATTAACCGAATGCTTTCGGTAGGAATGCTCGTGAAAAAAGCGATGAAAGGTCACGTAGATCTTTTAGGACCTGCACAAGCGGTAGGAGAAGAATTAATGGGAATTCCGTCTTTCGATAAACCTGATTATTCTGAATTATTTGCGGAAGAAAAAGAAATGATCAAAAAGCTGAAAAAAGTATTCTTAATGGTTGCCGGTAGTGCTGTTCAGAAATTTGGACCACAACTAGAAGAACATCAGCAATTATTATTGGCTGCTTCCGATATTCTAATTGAAGTATATATGGCAGAATCGGCTATTTTAAGAACCGAAAAGAACGCGAAACGTTTTGGGGAAGATACCCAAAAAGAACAAATAGCA
This sequence comes from Mesonia oceanica, assembly GCF_902499555.1. Classification (GTDB taxonomy): domain Bacteria; phylum Bacteroidota; class Bacteroidia; order Flavobacteriales; family Flavobacteriaceae; genus Mesonia; species Mesonia oceanica. The sequence continues at coordinate 54,918 of NZ_CABVMM010000005.1, read as the reverse complement.
ATGTCTCAGCTTTACCTTTATAATGCCGTTGAAAAAATCAACGCCAAAGCCAAAGAAGGAATTATTTCTTTCGCTGAAGGAGACGAATTACGAATGATGTTAATGGGATTAAAGCGTTTCACGAAATACGATAATTTCCCGAACGTCGTCAAATTAAGAACTGAAATTGCCGATAAATTAATCGCAGAAAATAAGTATTGTTTTTAAGTTGAGGTTTAGTTAAGTTTGATTTTTAAATTGAAAAAGAGCTGCCAATTGGCAGCTCTTTTTATTTAATATTAATGATTCCATCGAATCCCGTGAGTTTTCATTGGAAGTTTATAAACCGCATCGGAAGCGGTAATAAACAAAATATCTTCATTGGCTCCACCAAAAGTAACATTACCTGTCCAATCTTTATCAATTTGAATATGATCTATTTTATTGCCTTCTTTATCAAAAACAACAACTCCATCGCCGGTAACATATAAATTTCCTTCATTATCTAAGGTCATTCCGTCAGAGCCCATATCAGCAAAAAGCTCTTTATCGGTTAGTGTACCATTATCCTGTATTTGATACTTATACACTTTTTCTTTTGAAACATCTGAAACATACAAAACCTGATCTTTAGAAGAACCTATAATTCCGTTTGGAAGTACAAAACCTTCTGCCACGGGTGTTACGGTTTTATGATCTGGACTCAGGTAATACACTTTTCTTTTCTCCATCTCAGGAGATTTTCTTTCCCAGTATTCTCTTTGATAGTAAGGATCTGTAAAGTAAAAACCACCCTTTTCATCCATCCATAAATCATTAGGACCATTAAATGCCTTGTTTTCGTGACCGTCTAAAACAACGCTTACTTCTTTATCTGGACTTATCTTCCATAGCTGAAAATTTTCATCGGCACAGGTCCACAAATTTTGATCATCGTCAAAATACATTCCGTTAGAACGACCTGCATCTTTCATATAAACTGAAATGGAATTACTTTTTGCGTCCCACTTTAAAATTTGATTATTAGGCTGATCGGTAAAATATACATTTCCCTCCTTATCAGAAGCCGGGCCTTCGGTAAATATAAACTCATCAGAAATCAGTTCCGGTTTTGCTCCATCTTTCACAGGAGATGTATGTTTTTCACAACTCACCGTAAGCAGATGCAGGCTACATACGCTAAGAATTAAAAGGTATTTTTTCATTTTCATTCAGTTTTAAAAATTTTAAGCTTCAAATTTACTCATTAAAAAAAGAAAAGCTTTTTATTGAAGCAATAAAATTTGGAAGACTAAAATTCAATACTACCTCTTTCCGTATAAATCAATTCATCCTCCACAATAGAAAGCTCAAATTGTGTAAGGCTTTCGTTTCCAATCACAAATAATTCGTCCTCCCTAATAATAACATCAAAACCTTTCACAGGAATAGACGAAACAAAGTTTGGATATTGAGGTTGAGATACATCTAAGACCCGCACTATATCTAAATCGGTTACCAGTAAGTAATGATTATATAAACCTAAACCTATAGGCTGATTCATTTGTACGGTCGTTAATAATTCAGGATAAAGCGGATTTTCAGTATTATAAATCTCTAACTGGTTGATGTTTCCCTGGCAGGCAGAATTGGTATGTAAGGTTACATAGGTATAATCACCTGAAGAAACTACAGGATCACAGCTTCTAATGTGGCTTACTTCTGCCAATCGTAAAGGATTTTCGGGAGAAGAAATATCATAAATGTACATTCCTAATTGACTTCCTACAAAAAGCTTATCGCCAAGTCCAAACAAGGTTTCAATATTAAAACCTATATAAGTGTTTCCTTTAAAAACAGGATTTTCAGTATTTGAAACATCAAATACACTTAAAGATTCTTCCCCCACTGTATATAAATAATTTCCGGAAAGAGTAAAACGTGCTAAACTCCCCCCTTGACCATCGGTAATATTTCCCGTATCACTACTATCTGAGCTGCAAGCACTCAACACAACCACCAATAAAATAAGTATAGTTTTTTTCATCGTTTAATTTTTAGGTTCATAGCCAACAATTATTTTATCCGCAGAAACATCAAAATACGCTGCTTCAAAACCATCTGGTGAATTCAGTTGAGGAAAAACATCTGAAGTTCTAGTCATAGTTAGAATTTCATTCGTGATTAAATTCAATTCTATGGAAAGTAGATCTACATAATGATGAACAAATATAGTATTCCCGCGTATCGCTAAATCTGTCGCTCCGGGAACTTTTAAAAATGAAATCGCTTCTGGATTTTCGGGATCTTGGTTATTGTAAATATGAAAACCTTCTTCCTTTTCATTAATAAATAAAAACTGATCTTTCACATAAATTTTTCCGGCATTACTAACCGGTCTAGCTGATTGCAGTTCAATACTGTTTTCAAAAACCTCTCGTGTTTGTACAATTGGGTTGTAATTACTTTCGTAAACTACATCATCGTCTTCCCAATGAATACAGGACTGCAGACTAATTAAACTAATTAATAAGAATAGTTGTTTTTTCATCGTCATAAATTGAATAGTTTATGAGTAGATGTATCATTTTCAAATAAGTTGCTTTACTTTAATAAACTTTACAGTTTAATAATATTGAAGGATTTAAAGGTTTTAACAAAACGCTAATAAAATCTGTGCAAAAAAGCCATTAACTTGTCGGGTATGACAAAAAACTATTCAACGCTAACCTGTTTAATATTATTCTTCTTTTTAAATTGTAGCTTGCTTCAAGCTCAACAATCACAAGATTCTACCTCTCAAAAATCAGGTACAAGTTTACCCAGTAAAGAACCAACAATAAAAGAGAAAGGTGACTTTAGGAGCAATGCCATTAGAGAATACAATGAAGCCTATTACATTTTAAACCGCGTGAATAAAAGTATTGGCTTACCTCCTAACCGAATTAATTTTCAGACTCCTCAATCGGTTTTAGAACATTTTATTACTCAAGCAAGAAATAATAATTATAAAGAAGCGGCTTATGCTTTAAATTTCAACTTACTTCCTGATAATATTACAGAAGAAGACGCTGCCAAACTTGCTGAAAAATTATATTTCGTTCTTAACCAACGGGTAAATATTAATTGGGACGAACTGCCTGATCGTCCTGATGGACAAGTAGACATACAAACCACCACGAATCAGGCGGTTGCCGGAAAACCGAGAAGAAGTATTGTTTTTGGAGAAGTTGATATGGATGGCCGCGATATTGTGTTTCGTCTACAGCGAGTAAAATATAAAGATTTTGGTGCGTTTTGGCTTATTTCTCAAAATACAGTAGAAAACATCGATGCGCTTTATGCCACTTATGGTCCACGTAAATTAGACCGAATGATGCCTAGCTGGACAAGAATTAGAATTTTAAACATGCCGGTCTGGAAATTTGTTGGTGCTTTGGTGATTCTAATCATTTGTTATTTTATAGGAAGGGGCACGGCTTACTTGTTAAGAAAAATATTTTTAAGGTCAGATAAAAAATGGATTAACCATATTGCCAATAAACTAGCTACTCCCGCCGGTTTTGCCGTTGGTGTACTAGCTTTTTATTTGCTCTTAAATCATCTAATTTCTTTTGCAGGGTCTTTTGCTAGTACGCTTTACGCTATTCTATTAATTATGGTTATTGGCTCGGTAACTTGGTTTTTTATGCGAATGATTGACTACTTTATGCTCTACGTGGCAGAAAATAAAATTGGTGATACCTCATTAGAAGAAAATACAGAAGCCAGAAGAATGCTCACTTATGTTTCTGTAGCTAGAAGAATTGTGACCTTTTTGGTTATTATCATTGGAGCTTCGGTAATTTTATCTCAATTTAGATCGTTAGAGAAGTTAGGAATTTCGTTACTAGCTTCTGCCGGAGTAGCCACTGTAATTCTAGGAATTGCCGCCCAAAGTACCTTAGGAAATATTATAGCAGGAATACAAATTGCGATTACTAAACCTGCTAGAATTGGCGATACGGTTGTGTTTGAAGATCAATGGGGATATGTAGAGGATATTCGGTTTACCTATATGGTGGTGAGGACTTGGGACTGGAGGAGACTGGTGATTCCTTTAAAGCAAGTAATTTCTGATACGTTTGAAAACTGGTCGATTACCTCTGCCCATCAAATACGGCCAATTGTTATCTATGCAGATTATAGAATCGATGTCAAAAAAGTCCGTAAAAAATTTAAGGAATTATTAGAAGGCCACGAAAGTTGGGATGAAAATCATCCCCCAGTAGTTCAAGTGGTTGATACTACTGAAAAAGCTATTAAAATTAGATGTTTGTGCAGCTCTACCGATGCTTCTTCTACTTGGGATTTACATTGTGAACTAAGGGAAGAAATGGTGAGCTATATTAGTAGTCTAGAAGATGGCTTACACCTTTCTACTTCCCGTGTACGAATACAAGAATTTCCTCCATTAGAGCAAAAGCCCGATAAAAAAGAAAACTAAATGTATGCTAGTAGCCTCCTTGATAGCTGAAAATTTAAATGACACCCAACAAACACTCCGCTATGTTATTTATGGCATCGTAGGAATTATTGTAACCTTTTGGGTTGCTTTTTTTCTTATCAAAAAAATTGGAAAAGATCCACGAAACATACTTCCTGTCAACTTTGCCAAGAATATACAAATTCCACTTTTATTATTTTTGGTGGCCATTGTGCTATGGATAGGAAAAGCGTCCAACTATTTCCCCGATAAAGATTTTGAATATGTAGCCAAACATTTAATCACCATTTTGCTGGTCATTTCCTTTACTTGGATTTTAATTTTACTACTTAAGGTGTTTAAGAAACGGCTTTTGAGTAAGTATGATGTTTCTAGGGAAGATAATTTAAAAGCCCGAAAGGTATATACACAATTTACCATTTTGGAAAATATTATCATATTCATTTTAATAATTCTTGCGATCGGAATCATTTTAATGAGTTTTGAAAGCATACGAAATATTGGAGTTAGTTTGCTTACTTCTGCCGGGATAGCCGGAATTATTGTAGGGCTAGCCGCCCAAAAAGCTATTGCTACTTTATTGGCAGGTATACAGATTGCCATTACACAGCCTATTCGTTTAGATGATGCTGTAATTGTGGAAGGTGAATGGGGCTGGATTGAAGAAATCGCACTTACTTACGTGGTCGTTAGAATTTGGGATAAACGTCGGTTGGTAGTCCCTTCAACTTATTTTATTGAAAATACATTTCAAAATTGGACGCGTACCACTTCAGATATTATGGGAACGGTTTTTTTATATACCGATTATGATATTTCTGTAGATGATTTAAGAGAAGAATTAACTCGGTTATTAGAAGGCTCCCCACTATGGGACGGTAAAGTGAATGTACTGCAAGTGACCAATGCCACTGAAAAATCGATGGAACTTCGAGCTTTGGTGAGCTCTAAAAACTCTCCTACCAATTGGGATTTAAGGGTTTACATCCGAGAAAAGATGATTAAATTTATTAAAGAAAACTATCCGAAAAGCCTTCCAAGAACTCGAATTGTTTTTGAAAACAATGACTCTTCAGATAGTTCTGATATCAAAAAAGATTCATCTAAAAATGATGAATAAATTCAATTAACTCCTCTTCTTCTGTAATTCCACCGGAAAAATTAGTTGCGGTTTCAATTAACGCCAAATGCGAATAAGCTTGAGGGAAATTACCTAGTAAACGCTTGGTCTCGAAATCTATATCTTCACTAAATAAACCTAAGTGATTACTATACGATAATAATTTATTGAACAATTTAATGGCTTTTTCTTTCTTTCCTATTTTGAAAAGACTGTTGATAAACCAAAAACTACAAATGGTAAAGGAAGAACTCGGTTCTCCAAAATCGTCTTTATTTTTATAACGGTACATTAAACCGTCTTTGCATAATTCCCTTTCGGTAGCTTCTACCGTTTTTATGTATCTTGGATCCTCTGCTTCAATAAAACCATAATCTTCCATCAATAAGGTGGAAGCATCTAAATCTTTAGAGCCGTAATACTGCGTGTAGGCTTGTACTTCATCATTCCAAGCATTTTCATAAATATCATTAAAAATTTCTGCTCGAAGTTCTTTCCAATACTCTAGATTAGCGGTTTTATGAATAAGTTCCCCAATTTTAATAGCTCTGTCCACAGCTACCCAACATAATAATTTAGAGAAGGTAAAATGTCTGTCTTCAGTTCTTAACTCCCAAATACCTTTATCGGGAGCCTTCCAGTTTTCTTGAACCGTGTGAACTGTTCCACAGGTAATGGTCCAAAGTTCTTCAGAATTTTCCAACGTATTTTCAAACCTCACAAACTGCTGGTAGATCACTTCCATTAAAATTCCGAAGATGTCGTTCTGTTTCTGCAAATAGGCTGCATTTCCGGTTCGTACAGGTTTAGAACCTTCGTAACCATCGAGATGATCTAAAATATGTTCGGTTAAATTGCGTTCACCATTAATACCGTACATAATTTGCATCTTATCGCCCTTATCTGGAATAATATCAATGATAAATTGAAGAAATTTCTGCGCCGATTTTACGTGACCTAATTCTGAAACTACTTTGATTACCATAGAAGCATCCCGGATCCAACAGAAACGGTAATCCCAGTTTCTTACTTCTCCAATTGTTTCGGGCAACGAAGTTGTTGCAGCTGCCAAAACTGCTCCACTTTTTTCATAAGTAAGCATTTTTAGCGTAAGCGCGCTTCTTAAAATTTCTTTGTTATAATACAGGTAAGAAGTAGTTTTCTCACTCCAATTTAACCAATATGTATAGGTACGATGGTACTGTAAAAATGCACGATCTACAGTTTGCTTAAGAATTTTCTCATGATAGGCTACCGCAAAAAAAGCATCTTCCTTTAGAGTGATCACTTTTTCTTCTAAAATATCATTGTAATCGATATTAGAATAAAGGTAAACCGAGTCGTACTTCCCTTCTACTGTATGGCTTTTAATATAATTGTCCTTAATCCTGTTTATGGTTTTTTCTTTAGCAAAAGCCGGTTTAGGATTGTACTGCACTTTAAATTTAGGTTCCCCCTTTAATAAAACCACACATCGTACAATTTCTGAAGGAGCATAAGATTTGTTGTCTTCTTTAAAATAACGGGGCATAAAATCCCGAATTTCAAACGCACCTTCTTCAGCTTCAAACCTAGTTACAAGAATATTGGTTTTGGGTAAGTATTCTTGATGAATTGTATATTCTTCAGAAGTAATTAAATCAAAATTCCCACCTTTCTCGTTATCAAGTATTTTGGCAAAAATCGCATCAGAATCAAAATTAGGTAAACAGCACCAATCTATAGAACCCGTTTTAGAAACCAACGCCGAGCTTTTACAATTTCCAATAATCCCGTAATCTAAATTTTTCATTAAAGTTTACTTGTATTTAAGGTCAATTCAATATAAAAATGTAAATTAAAGAAATAAAACAACCAACTCTAAATTTTTACCAATGAAAAACAAAACGATTATCGTTTCTAACCGCTTGCCCTTACAAATTTCTGTTGAAAATAATGATGTTAAAGTCTCTCCAAGTGTGGGAGGATTGGCCACAGGAATGAAATCGGTTCATCAAGAAGGAGATAGTCTATGGATTGGCTGGTCTGGCCTAACCGAAGAAGAAGTAAACCCTAAAATTCAATCGCAAATAGACCAAGCTGCCAAAAATGAAAAATGTCTTGCAATTAACCTTACAGAAAAAGAATTAAACGACTATTATTACGGTTTTAGTAACCGAACCATTTGGCCTTTGTTTCATTATTTTATGGAATACACCAAATTTGATGAACAAGAATGGATGGGCTATAAAAAGGTAAATGAAAAGTTTGCTGAAAAAATCCTGGAAAACCTTGAAGACGGAGATACCGTTTGGGTTCACGATTATCAACTGCTATTGGTTCCCGGCATTATTAAAAAGAATAAACCAAAAGTTACTATTGGCTTCTTTCTACACATCCCATTTCCTTCTTATGAAGTATTTAGAACCTTACCTTGGCGAGAATCTTTATTACAAGGAATGTTAGGAGCAGATTTGTTAGGCTTCCATACATACGATTATGAACGGCATTTTTTAAGCTCTGTAAGTAGAATTTTACGCTACGAAACTCAATTTAATGAAATCACCCTCAAAAACAGATTGGTAAAAGTAGATTCTTTCCCGATGGGAATAGACTATGAAAAATTTGAACAGGCCGCTCTAGAACATTATGAAAAAACACAGGAGCAAAAATCTGAACTTCAAGTACGTTTAGATCAACATTTAGAAACAACTCCCGGCTCTAAAATGATCCTCTCCATAGACCGATTGGATTACACCAAAGGTATCGCCAACAGGATTAGGGCTTTTGAGCATTTCTTAGAAAAATATCCTGAATTTAAAGAGAAAGTACGCTTGATTATGTTAGCGGTTCCCTCCCGCTCTAACGTACCTCAATACCAAAAATTGAAGCGTGAAATAGATGAATTGGTAGGGAGAATAAATGGTAAGTTTTCCACGGTAAGTTGGACACCTATTTGGTATTTTTTCCGTTCCATGCCTTTTGATAATTTAATAGACTTATATACCTCCTGCGATATCGCACTTTTAACACCGCGTCGCGATGGAATGAATCTAGTAGCTAAAGAATATGTAGCTACCAGAACAGATTTATCTGGAGTGCTTATTTTAAGTGAGATGGCCGGTGCTGCTCACGAAATGAATGAAGCTCTAATTATTAACCCTAATAATTACGATCAAATTGCAGATGCTTTAAAGCAAGCTTACGAAATGCCACTGATCGAGCAAAAATCCAGAAACAGAACTATTCAAAAAAGATTAAAACGCTACGGAATCAAAAAATGGTCCAGTGAATTTATCAAAGCTTTAGAAGCTACCAAAGTGAACCATATTTCTAAAAAAGCAAAACAGCTGGATGAGCGAACAAAAACTTATATAACAGAGCAACTGAATAATGCTACCAATAAAATTTTGTTTTTAGATTTTGATGGTACCCTAGTAAATTTTCAGGACGATCCTGAAAAAGTAGCACCTGATCAAGATGTTTATGAAATTATTGAAAAGTTAAAGAACAAAAACTGTGATGTAGTAATTATAAGTGGAAGGGATAAAGAATTTTTAAACACTCATTTTGGCGATAAAAATATAACACTTATAGCAGAGCATGGGTTATGGTTGAAAAAGAAAAATGAAGACTGGGAAACCACCGAGAATGTTAAAAAGAACTGGATGAGCAGTATTCGACCGGTGATTGAATCTTTTGTAGATAGAACTCCCGGGACATTTATGGAAGAAAAAAACTACTCCCTTGCTTGGCATTATAGAAAATCAGATCCAGAATTAGGAGGACAAAGAGCCAACGAACTTTCTAATGTGTTGAAAGATTTAAGTTCCAATCATGATTTAAGTGTATTGAATGGAAATAAAGTAATTGAAATTAAAAACAGCGGCGTTAATAAAGGAAGGGCAGCTACCAAACAACTCACCAAAAAATACGATTTCATTTTTGCAATTGGTGACGATTGGACCGATGAATACATGTTTAGAGAACTTCCCGATGAAACCTTTACCGTAAAAGTAGGATTGCAAAAAACAGATGCTGAATATTATGTAGAAGATACCGCTGAAGTAAAAAAATTATTGAAAAAATTTACTGAATAAATAGAACTGTTAAAACTTTAAGGAAAGTCAAAAAAGTTTAAATCAAGCTTAACTATAAAGATTTCAATTAAGTAATGCTTCTTCTTAAATTTACAGTATAATTTAAAAATTAAAAAAAGACCATGAAAACAGGAAAAATATTGATCGGAATCGCTTCAGGAATATTAGCAGGAGCAGCAGCTGGAATATTATTAGCCCCTAAAAAAGGAGCAGATACACGTAAAGATATTGCAGATACCAGTAATGATTATGTAAAAGGAGCTAAAGGAAAATTAGATACTGTAAAAAATTCTATCGAGCATAAACTAGAGGCTTTAAAATCAAGAAAGAAAGCTGCTATGGCAAATTCTAAAGGAGAAGAAATTGGTTACAAGGCCAAAGCAGAATTGCACGAAGCTGTAAGCTAGAATATTAAATAAAAAATTAAAAAAGGGGTTTGATTATTTCAACCCCTTTTTTAATTTTATCGACTTATTAATTGTTTTTTGGACTTAAAGAAACATAAATACTTCAAAAAATTCACTTTCTATTTAGCCTTAATTTTGCTAAATATAAGTGTAGATGCTCCTATTTCAAACCATATTACTTATCGAGAGAATTTAAACTATAACAAGCAAGAAAGCATTGTAGAAATTATTTTCGAAAAATTTTTTGGTGACGAAGATGCTTTTGAAGAGTTTGAAGATTTTGAAAATAATTCAATCCAAAAAAAAGATGTCAAGTTAGAACTTCAAGCCTATATATCTCCATATAATATTTTCAATATAGAGGTTTTAAAAAAAGAAGTTTCTAAAATACATACTTTTAATTTAAAATCTATTTTTCAAGAAGTCTCCTCTCCACCTCCACAAGTTTAGTTATTGAATTTTTAAATAATAATAGAAATCTCAATAATTAAACTATAAATTACATGAACTACAACTTTTTAAAGTTTGTAGGTTTAGTGCTATTTCTAAATCTACACCAGTATACCAATGCTCAAAATGAAAAATTAGAAATTGGAGAAAGCTTACCAGATAAAGTTACTCACGCCGAGCCACTTTATATTGATTTAATTCGAGACCTCGGAGCTCGAAAAGGTGAAAAAGAATGGAATGTTGGACTTGGCCTTACCGATAAAGCCAATTATGATGAATATACTACCTTGGTAGAATACGAATGGGCTCCCATCGATCGTCTAGGTTTAGAAATAGAATTGCCCTTTTCTTTTTATTATCCTAATGAAGGAAGTTACACTCCCAGTAGTAATTTAAATAGTATAAAAATGGCAGCTCAATACAGTTTCTTGGTTTCTAAAAAACATGAAACCTCCTTGGCCATTGGTTACATACACGAATTTACCTTAACCGACTTTAAAAATTATGGCAATGGCAAATTATTTACCGGGAATGTTTACAATCCGTTTTTTATTGCAGCTAAACGTTTAGGAGCTAATTTTCATTCACTACTGTATACAGGGCCTGTTTTTGAACATCATTTTGACAATAATGATATTGAAACGCATTTTCAAATCAATTCTAACTTTCATTATATGATTTCTAACTCTAGAAATTTTATTGGAATAGAATTTAATAAAGAAATTCATGGACATGATTTTGATATGACCATTCGACCACAGATGCGTGTAGAGATAACCGAACAACTGCTTATTGGTATTGTTACCGGTATTCCTATTAATAAGGAGAACGAACGTTTTAGCTCATTTCTTCGATTAATTTATGAACCATAATTTTTATAAAAAAGGAGAACAAATTGTTCTCCTTTTTTTATCCTAAATTTTCTTTGGTATGTTCCATAGCTTGTTGGCTATTTTTAAAATAACACACTTTCACGCCCATGCTCTCTATATTTTTTAAAATCTTCTTTATTTCCTTTTTCTTTTTCTTTTTGGTTTGTCTTATATATACGGTACTAATATTTTCTGGAAATATTTTGGTTATATCTTGATAGATATAAGCATCTTTTTGAGAATCATCACCTAATAATACAAAACGCAGTTCAGGATAAAACTCAACCAAATGCTTTATCTTATAAAGTTTATGGTTATGATCACCTCCTCCACTAAACAAAAAATCTGCAATCCCTGTTTTAATGTCTTTTAATTTAAATACCGCTTTAGGTAAGCCATTTAAATCTGCAAACTGACTAATAAAATTGTATAGGTTCCATTCACTGCTACTTACATAAAAAAAAGCATTATTGGTGGATTTATCTTCCCTTCCTAAGCGATTTAAAAATTTATAGTGATTTACCGCTTCATCAAAAACATTTCTTTTATTAATGTTCTTGGTAAGCATCACATATAATTTCTTAAAAATATTCCCTGAATGCGAGATTAAAAAAGTATCATCAATATCGCTAATCACTCCATACTCACCGGGATAGGGTTTTACAAATTCTCCTTTCTCTTCTCGAGTATGTCCTTCTACTTTTGCCGTAACTTTAAATTCATGCCAACCGCTATCAATTTCCTCGTGATAGGGAATCGTTAATCTAAAATGACCATCACCCAAAGTTTTAGAAGCAATTTCCCTTTCCCTAAACTTAAATACAACTTCTGCATTAGAGATGGTTTTAATCCTAAACATCCTAATCACTGCCCAAGCATGCTTATACCAACGTTTATCTAAATCGAAAACATCAGGCGCATGTTTTTTAAATAAATGCCCCATCACGACAATTTCACGTTCGTTGGCATAGCTTCGATAAATCTTTAGGTCAAGTTTCATAAATTAAGGAAAGTATAACGCATTTTAAACGGAAAAATAAATATTTTTATGCACATTAAAGTATAACTATGAAGTTTTTATTTATTATAAATCCTATTAGTGGCAATGAAGATAAAAGTCACTTATTAAAACTGGTAAAGGCCAAGCTTCGTGAAAAAGATGAAATTGAAATATTTAAAACTTCCGGCAAAAACGATCTTAAGAAATTAAAAACCAAACTTTCAGAAACTAAATTTGATAGGGTTTTGGTAGCCGGCGGCGATGGTACCATAAAATTAGCTGCTGAAGCTATGGGAGAAGACTCCTTGCCTATAGGTATTTTACCTGCGGGGTCAGCTAACGGACTGGCCAATGATTTAAACTTACCCTTAGAACCTAAAAAGTTTATCCCTATTGCTTTATATGGCAAGACCCGAAAAATTGATGCCATCCATATAAATGACCAAATAGGGCTGCACATTAGCGATTTTGGATTGAATGCTGAATTAATTAAAGAATACGAAAGTAGTTCTCTTCGTGGAAAATTGGGATATGCTCTCAATAGCATTAGCACCCTATTTCAAAGCAAAGGTCCGTATGATTTCAAAATTGAAACAAAAGAAGAAACCTTTCATAAAAAAGGGATAATGTTAGCTTTAGCCAACAGTAAAAAATTCGGGACCGGATCTGTTGTTAACCCAAAAGGGAAAATTGATGACGGTATTTTTGAAATTCTTCTATTTAAAAAATTAGACCTCATTGAAATTCTAAAAACCCTAAATGAAGGAAGTGAACTTTCGTCAGATTTTATAGAGTACTTCCCTGTAAAAGAAGCTACTATCACCACCAAACAACCGGTAGATTTTCAAATTGATGGTGAATATTGTAACTCATTACAGGAAGTAAAGGCTAAAATCCTTCCAAAAAAATTAGAAGTTGCTGTAGAATAATCTGACGATTTACTACTAGCGAGGATACAAAATCTTGAAATGCCCAATTTGTGTTAAGCTTAATATAAAATATTTCTTAGATAAGCTTTAGACCGTAACTTTGAATCAAAACAATAAAACCAAATTTTTATGAAAAAAGTAAGCTTAATGTTAGCTTCTGCAATGGTAATTTTTGCTACCTCTTGTAAAGAAAACAAGAAAGAAGCTGAAAACGATATGGAGAATTCTACAATGTCTGAAGAATCTTCTGCCATGGACGATACAGAAAATGGGGAAAAGGAAATAACACTATCTGCTTTAGAAAACTCTCCTGCCTACGAAAATGCAAGTCTTACATTAATTACTCCTACTGAAGATAAAGTAGCAGACGGAAAAGGAATCGATTTTTCTTTTGATGTTCAAAACTATGAGCTAGGTGTACAAACTGAAGGAGCGCAAGAAAGAATGTTGGCAAATTCAGCAAAAGGGCAGCACATTCACTTTATCGTAGATAATGATCCTTATTCAGCTCATTATGAACCAAACTTCACTAAAGATCTAGAACCTGGAAATCACGTATTAGTGGCATTTTTATCTCGTTCTTATCATGAAGCTGTAAAAAACAAAAATTCTTTTGTGGTAAAAAAATTAACCGTAGGAGAAGCTAAAGATGATGAGTTAGGAAATATAGATATTTCTAAACCTCAGTTAATCTACAGTAGACCAAAAGGCACCTATTCAGGAAAAGACACCGAAAAAGTAATGTTAGACTTTTTCCTTTTAAATACAGATCTTTCTCCTGATGGTAATAAAGTACGTGCAACCATTAACGGTCAAGAATTTATGATTGACGAATGGGAACCTAAACTAATGGAAGGTCTTCCTATGGGTGAAAACACTATTAAATTAGAGTTATTGGACAAGGAAGGTAATTTAATTGAAAGTCCTTTTAATCCAGTAGAAAGAACCGTTACTTTAGAAAAATAAGTTCTAATTTTTTTTAAAATTATCAAAAGCTGCTATTTATTTAGCAGCTTTTTTTGTGATGTGATTAATTTTCATATTTTTATAAAAACCACTAACCAAATTTCCATGCAAGAACAGCCCGATGGATTAATTGCAGAACTTCAAGCTAAGAACCCTAAAGCTTTTGAACGAATTTATGAACGCTATTCAGAAAGCACTTTTGGCGTTATTTATAGTGTAGTACGCGATCAACATATAGCAGAAGAAGTTCTACAAGATGTATTCTTGAAAATTTGGGAAAAAGCAGAATCTTATAATTCTTCTAAGGGTAGATTCTTTACTTGGGTATTAAATATAGCCAGAAATGCAGCTATAGATAAAACAAGGTCTAAAGCTTATAAGAACAAAAAGAAAAACTTAACTGCTGAATATTTCGTAGATATCCTTGAAGAAAAAACAAACATCTCCAGCAAAGTAGATGCGATTGGAATAAAAAAATATATTGAAGCACTCAAGCCCTATTGCAAAAAAATTATCGACCTACTTTACTTTAAAGGATTTACCCAGTCGGAAGCTTCTGAGGAACTGGATATGCCTTTAGGTACAATTAAAACCAGAAACCGTAACTGTATTAATAAATTAAGAGAGATTTTAACTGAATAATGGAACTAGAAAAATACATATCTTCCGGAATATTAGAATTATATGTTTACGGTGCTTTACCTGAAGAAGAAAGTTTAAAGGTAACGCAAGAACTTAAACAACATCCTGAAATTCTTAAAGAAGTAGAAGAGATTGAAGCTGCATTAACCCAACTTTCCATCTCAGTAGCTCCCTATAATCCTGAGGCTTTACTCTATACCATTCAACAAAAAATCACTGAAAAACAAAAAGCGGGAGTAATAGAACATCCTGCCAAACCAAGAAAAACAAATTTGGTTCTTTACATTGGATGGGCCGCGAGTATTGCTCTTTTAATTGGTTTGGTAAGTGTAATTAGTGACCGTAATGCGCTAAGGGAATCTTTAGAAGCTGCTAACGTAAAAAATACTACTTTAGAACAACAAATTACAGATGCTCGACAAAGTGCTGAGAAAAACAAACAACTTTTAGAAGTATTTAGGGATAAAGAAATTATTACCGTTCCCTTGGGCGGACAAGAAGTTGCTCCGGAAGCTTATGCTGAAGTTCACTGGGACGAAAAAACCAATCAGATTTATTTAGATGCAAAAGACCTTCCTACCCCACCAGAAGGAAAAGAATATCAAGTCTGGTCGCTTACTTTAGATCCGCTTACTCCAACCAGTATAGGTTTATTATCTAACTTTAGTGAGGACGAAAACAAAATTTTCATTCTAGAAAATCCAAATTCTTCACAGGCCTTTGGTATTACCTTAGAACCTAAAGGAGGTAGTAAAACACCAACTATGGATCAACTTTATACATTAGGTATTGTACAAAATTCATAAGTAAGTAAATTAAACTCACAGATTATTTAACTTGAGTACGATTTCTAACTTAAAAATTCAGTAGCAAGACAAGTCTTGTGTATGATAGTTACCCTCATAGAATAAAAAAATGCCTGTTCAAAAACTGAACAGGCATCTTCAACAACTAACAAAAAACTTGAAAAAACCAATACTTCAATTAATTATTCAGAACAAAAACCATAGCAATTTCTCCCTTCAATAATTATAAAACTGAAACATTAAATTTCAACTTCACCTAGACTTACGTAAGAAAGTTTTTTTTGGTTTTTTATCTTTAAAACTTTAACATTTCCGATAATTTTAATATTTTTTCTTTTTAAATATTTTAGCTGAAACTTTAAACTTATGAATCCCTCTGCCGGTGGTTGGATCAATAAACACTTTCCGCATCTTCAACAAAACGTTTTAGATCAATATTTTTCGGAAGAAAGTTTCTACCAACAATTACAACAAACCGGTTTTATTTATGCGCATAGCACCAAAACACTGAGCTACCCAAACCCATTAAAGATCAAATGGACCATAGAAGAGCTTAGCAAAATCAATCTATTTGATGCATTGGCCTATATCTATTTTTCTGAAGTTAAAAATGCCAATAAACCAGACTTTACTAAAGAAGTCATTCAGTTTTACGAATTGTTGGAGAAAGAATCAATCTGGAAAATAAAAATTTCTTTTTTTAAATCGAAACCGGAAGAAACGCTAGAGAAAATCCTTCAGCAACGAATCCAAATCAACGAATCTTACATTCAGAAAAACTTTAGTCACTTAATTACCAATGCCTTACTTTTTATAGATGTTTTAGCTTTTAAAGAATATTTAGCTCATAAAAAACATCCCAAAGCTTATCTTACTGAGTTGGAAAGTTTAATTACCAACGTGGTGATTTTAGCTTTTCAGAAAAAAACCATTAAAGATAAGTATGAAAATTTGGTGATTAAGCTTTTAGAAAGTTCGTTGCGTTATCATAAAATTCAACCTCAACCTAAAGGTTTTGAAGAACTGAATTTTGAAAACTTTAAAGTCCATCTTGAGCGAAAATATATTTTAGATTTAGCATCCATCACTATTTACAGTGACGAAGAAATAGAAAAGAAAGAATATGCTTTTATTGAAAAACTAGGCAATGAATTAGGTTTTATGACTACTGAAGTAGATGAAAATATCACCCAAATGCTTCAGTTTTTAAAACAGCATAAAAGAGAAATTTCTTATTTTAATTACAGTAACTCTATTCAGCATTTTTACAAAAACACTAACCGAATGGTAAAAGTGCTCATTATGCGAAATAAACACCGTTTGCTTAAAGAGATTTTAGAAAGTAAAGAATTGGTGGTTTTATTAACCAAATCAACTCATAAAGATTTATCTGAAGAAGAAAAACACAAAGTAAAAGAGCAGTTGTTGGATATTTGCAAAACCATTCCGTCTCTGGCTATTTTTATTTTACCCGGTGGTAGCGTTTTGCTGCCTATTCTCATCAAATTTATTCCGCAGCTTCTGCCCTCTTCATTTAATGAAAACAGAATTAAAAAACCTTAATTTCCCAACCATTCTTTAAAATCTTTTACGCGTTCGCGTGCGACAATTATTTCCTGTTCATTAAAATGATTCAACTTTACTTTTAGTCTGCTGTTAGTGTAACTTACCATATCTTCGATGGCATTGATATTCACAAAAAACTTACGACTTACACGGTAAAATTTTTCAGGATTAAGGTGATCTTCTAAACTTTCTAAAGTGGTTTCCAACAAATAACTTCGGTTGTCTTTAGTGTGTAAATAAGTACCTTTATTTTCACTATAAAAACATTCAATTTCTTCTACCGGAAACATTTTTAAATGCTGACCTACTTTTACGGTAAAACGCTTTTTGTAGGTTTTAGAGGAAGTTTCTGCTCCTAGTAGTTTTTTTAGTTCAGAAAGGTTAGCGGTAACTTCATTGGTATTGGCAAATTTGGTTTTAAATTTCTTCAATGCAGCTTCCAATTCTTCTTCATCAATGGGTTTCAATAAATAATCTACGCTATTCAATTTAAAAGCTTTCAAAGCATATTCGTCGTAGGCGGTAGTAAAAATAATAGCGCTTTCAATATCAATTTCTTCAAAAATTTCAAAGGAAAGTCCGTCACTTAATTGAATATCTAGAAAAATTAAGTCGGGTTGTTCATTTTCCAACAGCCATTGAATGGAATCATTTACAGAATGTAAAAGTTTTTCTACCGGAACATCCTGTTTTTCAAGCATTCTTTCCAATCGCCTTGCCGATGGTTTTTCATCTTCAATAATTATTGTTCTCATAGTTCTTTTAAAATTATTCCCAACGCTGTTGTGTGTTTTCCTCTTCCTCTAAAAACTGCTTTAATTTTTTCTCTTCCCATTCTTTGCTAAAACCGGGATTAATCCTAAAAGCGTGAGCGGCGTTAAATAAAAGCCCTATTCCCCAACCGGCCAAGGACCATAGCATCCAAGGATAAGTATTAAAACCGTGTCTAAAATTTATAAAGGCTAATAAACCATTGACAACGATATAAATAAAGAGGTGAACATAAAAGTCCCGTAAATCTTTTACTCGTTTTTTTGCTTCAAAATAACGTTTTTCTTTGTCTGACATTTCCATGCTAATCAGTTTTTAAGTTACTACTTTTCTTTTTCTTCCATAAATTGTTTAATCTTTCGTTCTTCCCAATCTCTAGAAAAGAATGGATTTCTATCGAAAGCTTCCATATACTGAAATACTAAGCCTATTCCCCAGCCTGCAGCAGCAAATAAAAACCAAGGAAAACCAAATCCCATCGTGAACCAATTGATAAAAGCTAAAAACGGAATCACAATGATATAAGCGGTTAAACTGGAATAAAATTCTTTTTGTTTTTTCACCATTTCTCTGGCGCGGTCTAATTTTTTGTAATCTTTCATATCTACATTCATTTTTGGTTGTTTTTTAATGAAACTTAATTGTTTGGTTAAAATGGGTAACTTCACTTGAAAGGAAGTTTTATCTTTTTCTATGAATACTTTTCTATCTGTCAATAAATGATAGCGTTGCTGAATGTTCATTAATCCATAGCCGGAGCTTTTCCCCAATACGTTTTTAGTTTGAAGGTTATTTTTTACCACTAAAAATCCTTTTTCTTCTAAAATTGAAATATGTAAAGGGTTTTCTTCTGAAACAATATTATGCTTAACCGCATTTTCTAATAATAACTGAAGGGATAATGGAACTATTTTAGCTTGAACATCACTTATATCTTCAGGAAAAGTATAAACAATACTGTTTTCAAACCTCATCTTCAGCAAACCAATATAGCGTTTAGCAAAAGCTAATTCATCTTCAATATTTACGAGTTCTTTATTTTTCTGCTCTAAAACGTAACGATATACTTTTGAAAGTGACGTAGTAAACTTTTGTGCTTGGTCCGGATTTTCTTCGATTAAAGAAGTGAGTACATTTAAACTATTAAATAAAAAGTGCGGATCTAACTGATTTTTTAAGGCATCGAATTTTGCTGAAGCCGTTCCGGCAATCAATTTCTGTTCAGTTACTTTATTTTCCTGTATGGATTTATAGAAATAAAAAGCGTGTAGAAAAAGACTAACAATAAGCGAAAGCAAAAACGGAAAGAAATACGTACTAATCGTTTCTTGTTCTAAAAATTCAGGTATCGTTTTGCTTTGCTCAATAATCACTAGGTGAATCACCCTACATAATCCAAAAGCGATTAAGGTGACAAAAGTAGAACCTATCACCCCAATAGCAAACCTTTTTTTACTTTCGGTTTGCCAATCGTATTTCCTCTCCAACCAAACAAAATAAACGAAATTGAAAAGGGTAATTAAGAAGCTATATGAAAATTGAATCAATATCTTTTTCCAGTAAAAAAAAGCAGTATCAAAACCATTAAAAACAAATTCTAACAATACAATAAGTGCTGTAACTGCTAGTGAAATTCTAAGTAATATTCTAAAATGTTTTGTTTTCATTGAATAACTAATTACTGGACAAATATCATTTAAAAGTAAAATGAATGAAAATAGAATTGACTCAATTGTACTATTTAAGGTACGAAATGTAAATATCTTTTCAATTTAAAAAGAAAGCAGAAAACGAAAACATTAAATAAATGTTTAGAAAAGGTTACAGAAATTCTTTAATGACCGCTTTTTGCACTAAAAGTAAAACTTAGTTAATTTTTAATTCAAGTGTTTCATCTCCCTAGAAATTAACTTTACGCAAATTTTAAATTAACATTTATTTTTATGAAAAAAGTTTACTTTGGTGTTTTACTAGCACTTGTATCTTGTGTCTCTTTTGCACAAGAAGCCATGATCACTGGTTATGTAGATTCTCCCTGCTCCGGAGCTGCCGGTAGGGTACTTGAAATTTACGTTAATGGTACGATAGATTTTACAGGTTGGGCTATAGGGAGACAGTCTAATGGTAATGTAGATGGATATGATACCAATTTGGATATTTCAGAATTAGGTACTATTACTGACGATTTTGCTTACATTACGAACGACGAAGCCATTTTTGAAACTGAATTTGGAGTAATGGCTCATGTAATTGTAAATAATGGAATTAACTCTAATGGGAATGATGCTTTTCAGATTGTAGATAACAACTCTAATGTGATTGACCGTTTTGGAGAAGAGTTTATAGATGGTTCTGGTACCGCTTGGGAACATACTGATTCTTACTATTTAAGAAATAATGGTGAAACCGCTAATGGAGGAAACTTTGATGCCTCTAACTGGACATTCGGAGCTTTAGATGAATTAGATGATCAAGGTATTTGTAAAGGAGGTACCCAACTTAATCAATTAGTTGCTTTAGGTAGTTTTATGCCGGCACAAGATTTACAAGAAATTAATTTTGATGAAGATTATGTAAGTGTTAATGAAGGTGCAGGTTCGATTACTGTAATGCTAGAGATCTCTGATCTTCCTGCTACAGATGCTACGGTAGATGTTTCAATATTAACTTCAGAAAGTACAGCTGTTGCCAATCAACATTATTCATATACTGGCGAAACGGTAACTTTTACAACTACAGGAAGTACTACGCAAACCATTACGATCAGTATACCAAACAACTCAGATGCTGAACCAGATACACTTTTGGCATTAGAATTAACCAACGTAACTAATGCTGAATTAGGGGAAGATATCGTGAGTGTAGTTTATATTTTAGATGATGAAATGCACGCTCCAACAGCACAAGAAAATTTAGGAATTACTTTTGGAACAAGCTACGCTATTGAAGGAGATAATCCCGGATCTGAAATTGTTGCGCACGATCCAGAAACCGAAAGATTATTTGTATTGAACAGCGGGAATGCTTCCGTAGAAATTTTAGATTTCAGCAACCCTTTAAACATTTCATCCATCAGCACTATAGATCTTTCAACTTATGGTGACGAAAGTACAAGTGTTGCTCATTACAATGGTATCGTAGCAGCCACCGCAGTTCCTGAAACTGTTGGTGAAAACGGAACGGTTATTTTTATGGACACCGATGGTAACATCCTTTCTACAGTAGAAGTAGGTGCTCTACCTGATATGATTACTTTCTCTCCCAACGGAATGATGCTATTAGTTGCTAATGAAGGGCAGCCCAATGAAGACTATACTATTGATCCAGAAGGTTCAGTTTCTGTAGTCGATTTAACCAACGGAGCAGAAAACTTAACACAAGCTAATGTTACTACCTTAGATTTCAATGCTTTTGATGCACAAGAAGCTCAATTGAAAGAAGACGGTGTTAGAATTTTTGGTCCTGGGGCTAGTGTTTCTGAAGATTTAGAGCCAGAATACATCACAGTTTCAGAAGATAATACGAAAGCTTGGGTTACTTTACAAGAAAACAATGCAATTGCAGTGGTAGACTTGATTAATCTTCAAATAACCGATATCTGGCCTTTAGGTTATAAAGACCATAGTTTACCGGAAAATGCGTTAGACACCTCTAATAAGTTAGATGTAATCTTTATGGCAAATTGGCCTATCAAAGGAATGTATATGCCAGATGCTATAGCCAATTACACAGTTAATGGAAATACCTATTTTGTTACGGCAAATGAAGGTGATTCCAGAGACTATGATGCTTACAGTGAAGAAGTAAATTTAGATGATATTACGTTAGATGCAAGTATATTTAATAACCAAGCCTTTTTGGAACTTAAAGAAAATCTTGGGAAAATAAATATTTCTTCTGCTTCCGGAGATATTGATAATGATAACGAATATGAAGAAATATATGTTTTTGGAGGGAGATCCTTTAGTATTTATGACGCTTCTACAGGAACCCAAGTATATGATAGTGGGTCTGATTTTGAAAGAATTATTAAAGAAGATCCTGTTTACAATGCCATTTTCAACGCTAACGATGATGAAAATAAGTTAAAGAACCGTAGCGACAATAAAGGTCCTGAACCGGAAGCTGTTATTGTCAAAGAAATCAATAATACTTTCTATGCCTTTATTGGTTTAGAACGTGTTGGTGGCTTTATGGTTTACGACATTACCAATCCTAACGCTCCAGTTTTTGAGGGGTATTATAACAACAGAAGTGTTACTCCTGGAGAAGATAACATCGAAAACTTAGGAGATTTAGCACCGGAAAGTATAGTATATATAGCTCCTGAAGACAATGCTGAACAAAAAGGATTAATTGTATTGGCAAATGAGGTGAGTGCTACCATTAGTGTTTATACATTAAACAATGATGTGCTTTCCACTAATGATTTCGAGTTAGCCACTAATAATTTTGTTATCTATCCTAACCCAGCACAATCAGAAAGAGTATTTTTTAATCAACCTACAGATTATACACTTTTTGATATTCAGGGAAGAAAGTTACAAGAAGCTTCTCAAGCCACTCATATTAACGTGAGTACGTTAACCACAGGAACTTATTTGGTAAGAAATGCCAAAGGACAAGTGCAAAAATTGGTAATTAATTAATCCAAAAACAACCAACTACGAATAGTTTTAACTAGAAACAGGGAGCAATTGCTCCCTGTTTTTATTTTAACTGATTTTCAATTTTTTGCAAAGCATTAATTATATGATTTAATTTTTCATTTTGCTTCTTTATAATCCTAGGCTTAAAATACAACCAATTAAAAGCAAACCAAACAATTACCACACCATAAGTTATCACTATTCCTTCTAAACTCATTCTACTTGCATATTCATACATATACAAAATCACGCCTAAAAAAATAAACAACAAATACAAGTTAATACCTTTGGTTTGTAGCATTTTTTGCTTTTGTTTAAAACTTAATAATTTTTTTAAAAATTGCTTGCTTCCTATCTCTTCTGAAGGTTGTATAATTAACCGGTAAGCATCATTATAATAAAATAAATATACAAGCATTGTTAAAATAGCAATCACAATCCCCAGTTTAGTGGAAATATATTGCGGTTGGTAATACCACCAAAGAATACCAATAAAAATACAAGTAAGCAATAATATAATATTAGCTTTCAAGTTTTTAAACTTCTCTTTTTTAGCATATGATTTTGCTTCAGCTAAAAAAGTTTCATATTCCTGATGAGGAACTTTTTGTTGGCTCCATATATTTTTTAAATCATTAAACTCTTCCATTATTCATCAAGTTTAAAAGTTTCTTTTTAATGCGATGTATTCTTACCCGAACGTTGGCTTCTGTTAAGCCTAAAATTTCAGCAATTTCAGCTTGTTTTATTTCTTCCAATGCTAATGAGATTAAAATTCGGTCGGCCTCTTTTAATTTTGCAATAGCAGCATATAACCGATTGACTTCTTCGCTATTTTCCGTTGGTAATTCTTCAGGAATCGAAAAGTTAAGTGCACTTGTTTTTCTCGTTTTTTGCCTTTCAATATGTCAAAGACAATGGTTAGAAGCGATTCTGAAAATCCATGTACTTACAGAACATTCATTTCTAAAACCGGGTAAAGCTTGCCATACTTTTATAAAAGTTTCTTGTGCTAAATCTTTAGCAGCATCGTGATTATTACTATAGCCTAAACATAGTCTAAAGATTTTATCCCAATAGGTTTTATAGATTTCTTCAAAAGTCATTCTCTTCTGCTAAAAATTCATTTAGTTTAGAAAAATACCAGTCTTTGTCATCATACATAATAAAATGCAACCCTTTATTGGCATAAACTAGTTTTTTATGAGGTAATGATTGATATTGTTTTTCGATAACATCTTTAAAATTAACAAAATAAGATTCTAGTAAAACATATACCGGAATTTCAATTTTAGCTATTTTTTCCCGTAAATCTGTATTGTAAAAATCACAGTACATTTTAGCGAAAGTAGTTCGATTAGAAGCCAAACTCCATTTCAGGATTTCGTTAGCTTTATCGGTTTGTGTAGTCATTTGCCGAGAAGCTTGTTGTTGCATTTGTTTAAAATCTTCATCCTTCATAGACGTAATCTGTTTAACATTTGTACTACAATCGATATTTTCTTTAGACTGAAAAGAAGGATTAGACATTGCCGCTAAACAAGGTAAAGCATCTATGATGATTACTTTAGAAACCAACGTAGGATAATCTGATGCCAAGGCCATAGCTAGCCCCCCTCCCATACTATGTCCTACCAAAATAGGTTTTTCAATATTCTCTTGTTGAATAAAACTTGCCAGTTGTTCTTTCCATAGCTCGAAACTTGCTTCTTTTTGAGACTTTACACCGGCAAAACCGGGCATGGTCAATTGGTAACAGGTATATTCATCTTTTAATTTTTCTACCGTTTCATCATAAACTTCTCCAGAAGAGGCAAATCCTGGAATGAACAGAATCGTCTTACTCGCATTTCCTTCTTTTTCAACTTTAAAACCGTATTGAGCCTGCACACATAACTGACTAAAAAGGAAAAAAGTGATCATTAAAAATTTAATGGTCTTCATCATAATTATATTTTATTATTTTCCCTTTTGATACGAGTTCCAAGAAAATGTTACAAAAAAAGCCGACAATTTCTTGTCGGCTTTACACATCTATTTATTTTCAACTAAAACCTAAACCCAAAACCAAAGCTAAACCTTACGCCGTCTTCTCCGGTAAATAGATTAAAGGTACCATTTACAGCTTCAGCGCTGTTAATCCAAATACCTCCACCTATATCATTATGCCAACGTTCACTGTGTTCTCCATCTAACCAAACACGACCTACATCACCTCCCCCAAAAATTCCGAACTCAAAAGGTAAAAAGGTAGTTTTAAATTCACCTAAACTATAACGGAGATCAGCAGAAGTAGAAAGTGCAGATTCCCCAGTAAACCTTTCTCTTCGGTACCCTCGTAAACCATTATTTCCTCCTAAAGTGGCCGATTGATAAAACTCATAATCGTCCCCAAAGTTTATATGGGAAATCAATTGGGTTCTTAGCACCAATTTTCTACTTCTAATCATCGCATTATAAAATTCGATCGAAGGTTTAAGGTAAGCATACTTGTTTTCAGTTTCTTTGGTATTCATCTTCGCTCCAATACTTAGCTCAAAACGCATCCCATTGGTTGGGTTTAAGCGATCGTCATAACTTTCATAACGGTAAGTTCCATCTAATCCGAAAAAATATTGTCTTTCAAATTTTTCGGGTTGATTTACTTGTTCTATATAATATTCATCTATAAAGCGATCTCCGGTCTCTTCTACTTCAACAGACTCAAAACTTGCTTTATAACTAAAGAAACTACCAAATGGGCTTTCTCTTACCAAGCCAACTTCTGCTCCTATTCTACTTAATTTCACTCGGTTAAAATCAAAGTTTTTATTTTCATCACGATTAGGATTACTGGTAGTATTCCCTAAACCAAAAAAGTTTTGTGCATAATTAGGACTGGTAAACCACGCACCAACTCCTAAACTATACTTCCCTACTATTCTTGCAAAACGGGCATCGTAATTAATATCGTAACCGCCCGTGGCAAAATAATAACCGGCTCTTAACCGATGTCTTGAAGTAAAGGGATCGCGTTTAAAGCCATAAGTTGTATAAATACCCTGTACTCCTAGCTTGACACCATCATCCGGATTATAACCTATCCCCGGTAAAATTACTCCATCACTGTATATTTTTTTGTCTTTATTAAAAATGTTCTGTTCATAATTATCAGACAATCTCACTTTTGCATCTCCCGCTTCATCAAAGGTATTGGGTTTTGACTTATAGTCGTAGATTTTAAGCTTTTTAGCATTCTCTATTTTATAAATATCATTGTTCTGTCCACCAATAAGCCTTATATAAATATTAGAAGGATATTCTTCTCCTTTTACGGTAAAGACATCATCATCATCTAAGCCGTACACCCATAATTCTTTGGTGTACTTTTTATCATAAGTTTTATCACTTACTAAGTATTTTCGTTCTCCCTTGATGTTTCTAAAGATTTTGATATTCGTTTTTCCATCATCCAATCGGGTAATATCTATAAAATCATCTTTATCGGTTCCTGTTACAATAGAAAGTTTAGCCAATACTTTATAATAACGTTCAGCTATATCTACGATGTTTTTTCTTCTCGCTTTCAATAGCTTTTTTATTTCTACAGTAGATTCGTCTTGCTGCACTTCTATGGGAAGATCTTCAAAAGCTTTATCGATGACTTCATCAGTAATATGATCTCGAATGTATTTCGCTTCTTCTATCCAGGTTTCCCTTCCTTGATTTTGAATAAGTGAACGATCTAACCCGATGGCTGCAGTATTAAACCATGAAACATCATCGATATCTTCCCCATATTCACCAAACTGCTTCGCAAAACCGGTAAGTCCTTTTAAAGTGGCGAAGAAAGCACCATCAAAATTTGAAAAAACCTGATCTCGATCTCTAGGAATCGGCTTAAAATAATGCTCACCATTTTCTGTTTCAAATTCTGCCCAACGCCATTGGTCGTTGTGACGGTCCCAGTCGCCTACAAGCATATCAAAAATTCTAGCTCTGATATAAGCGGCTTCATCTAAACTATATTTTTCATCCCGTCGAAGCCTATCAAACAACCCGTCAGTACTTTCGATATCGTGGTTGGGTTTTCCAAAGAATTCGGCATCTAGCCAATGCTCTTCGGGACGTTCCACAATCATATAGATATCATTCCCATATTCTTCATTGTATTTTCCTAAGGCTTTTTGTTTAGGCAAATAAATAATTTTAGGATTGGTATGATAAATATTTGCGGCACCAGCTAATTTAGGAATGGCCATAAACGCATAAGGATGCGAAGCGGTATAAAAATCTTCCACCGCATCTTCTGCTAAGGTATTTTGAAATTTACGTTCTACAGATTTATCTTTAAAAGCAACGGTTTGTAAAAACTGAACCGCACTTTTCTTTAACGCTCTAATGTTATATTCCCTTCCCAAACTATCTCTTACACGAATTGATTTGGTTTGGTGCCCACCACCGGCACGCATTACTTCCAATCCACCATACAGTGTATCTAGCAACGCTACTTCTGCTTTTATTTTTTTACCGTATAATGAACGGTAGTGATCTCCCCAAAGGCTTTTATAAACATCACTTTTATCGGTGTCTTCTTGGGGATAAATAGAAACTTCTACTTCTTGAGGTAAGTTAAAAGGATCGGGAATAGAATCCATTTTAAACTCTTTTTCTTTCTCGAAAACGGGGGTTTGAAATAAGAGCTTTGGTTTGTTGTTTTCACTTCCGTAGAAACGTACCCAAGACGATTTATCTTTAAAAACATCATACACAGCAAATCCTTGTCCTGGATAAGCAAATACCCCATCATTTCTCAAGCTGGCATATGAGCTTTTAGAACCTGAACCGGAAATAAGCTGGTGCAAGCCATCGTGTAAAATATATTGTAAGTTATGCTCGTGACCAGAAATATACATCACCCTTTTATAATCTTTGGCAATGGTTTGTAAACGATCTCTAAAGGATTTATAACGTTCATTCTGTGCATCTTGAATAGACACCCCTCCGGTAGTTCTAATGAGCATCGCTAATGACCCCAAAACAGGCATGGGAATCTTTTTTTGGGAAGGATATAAATGACGATTAAAATGATAATTCCCGCCATGAACACCATTCGTATACATGGGATGGTGAAGGGCAATAATTACATTTTTATTTTGACTTTTTTTCAGTTCAGTCTCCACTTCCGAAAATAAAGCTTCCCGTGTTTTTATTTCAGGACAATTATCGTTGATTAACGGATCGTTATCCCAATCTTCTAAATACCACTGCGAATCGATAATAATCATCGTAAGTTCATCGGTAACATCTCTAATGGTAAGACCACAACCCGGGGTAGGTTCCCAAATATCTTTTTGTTTGGTTCTTCCTTTAATATATTTGGCTTGTTCTTTTACGCCTTTTACGCCTTCTACATACCAATCATGATTCCCGGGAATAAATAATATTTTTCCATCATAACCTTCTAAAGCATCAATTTGAGCATCAATCCTGTATTCAGATTGTTTACGCATAGGATCTCCTTCACTGGGCATTCCTGCCGGATAAATATTATCTCCTAAAAAGATGGTATAAGAATCTTTAGTTTCTACAGAATCCAATAAAGATTTAAATGCCTGAAGACCGGAGGAAGATCCACCGGGTTGAGAGTAACCGGCATCACCAATTAAAAAAAAACGCTGTTCTAATTCTTTTTCTGAAGGATACCGTAAAGAATCCTGAGGATAATCTTTATTAATCTTAGGTTCGAAAGTTGCGCAAGCAGATAATAATAAAATCCCTAAAATTGTTAGAAGTATGTTATTTTTCTTCATATAAATTAAATCGTCATTGAATTTTCACTAATTTGGGATGGTTATTAAAACACATCGATATTTATGGAGAACACTGTTGATACAGATAACATACTTGAAAAAGCAGATCATTTTGTACTTAAATTATTTACAGAACAACTGCCCAATACTTTCATTTATCATAATTACAATCATACACAGCGTGTGGTTAAAAGTACTAAAGAATTAATTGAAAAATCTCAAATTAATGTTAAAGAAGAAAAGGCCTTAATACTCGCTGCTTGGCTTCACGACACAGGTTACACCAAAACTATAAAAGGTCATGAAGAAGAAAGTGTTAAGATTGCTAAGGGCTTTTTAAAAGAAAATAATGAGTCTGAAGAAATTATTCAGCTTGTTGAAAAATGTATTTTAGCTACCAAGAAAAGTGTGACTCCGGAGACTAAATTGGAGAAGATTATAAAAGATGCCGATTCTTCCCATTTAGCAAAAGAATATTTTGAAGAAACCACCGAATTTTTAAGACAAGAATTAAAGCTGCATAATGTAAAATATTTCACTCCTAACGAGTGGTTAGAGGAAAACATTAGAATGTTTACCGAAGAGCATCGTTTTTATAGTCCATATGCTATTGAACATTGGCGCCCTAAAAAGGATGAAAATCTTTTAGATTTATTAGAGTCGCAAAAAAAGCTTAAAAAGAAATACGCCAAGGAAGAAGCGAAAGCAAAAATGAAAGCTCGTTATAAAAACGATAATCCTGAGCGTAGTATTCAAACCTTATACAGGACTACTTTACGAAACCATATTAAGTTAAGTGATATAGCAGATACAAAAGCTAACATTTTATTATCGGTTAATGCGATTATTATCTCACTGGCCTTGGCAAATATTATTCCCAAATTAGATGCGGCTTCCAATAGGCACTTAATGTTCCCTACCCTAATTATGGTTTGCTTTAGTGTAGCTTCTATTGTTCTTTCGATTATGTCTACTAGACCCAATGTCACTAGCGGAGAGTTTACAAAAGAGCAAGTAAAAAAACGGGAAGTAAATGTACTCTTCTTCGGTAACTTTCATAAAATGCCATTTGATCAATACAATTGGGCACTTAATGAAATTATGAAAGACAAAGATTATGTGTATGAGGCTTTAACGAAAGACTTGTACTATTTGGGAATCGTGCTGAACCGAAAATATCAGATCCTTCGGTGGACATACACCATATTTATGACCGGAATCATCATTTCTGTGATAAGTTATGTGATGGCATTTTGGTTAATGTAATTAACTACTTATCAGAAAAAATGAAAATTTTACTTCAAGATTTCAATGAAGGAATTAATTGCTTATTTGCTAATAACAACCTGAGAGTTCTATATAAAGTTTTTTGCAAGCATTTTTGATTATTGAGTATATTTTCAAAGAAAATTGGTATCAAAATACTCCGAAAACAGAAACTCCGATACAAAATCTTTTGCAGAGATTTCAATCAGTTTCCGAAGTTTTCTTAAATCGGAGTCAGGTAAATAATAGATAAGAAATATCGCCACCCCAACTAATCATTAGGGATGGCGATATTTTAATTTTTTGATAATTACGTTTTGAGATTAATGCAATTGTTCCATTAAATCTTCATACGTAAGTGTTTTTTTCTCTGTTTCCTGTTCCTTATAATAAAGAACATTTACGCGAATAGCTTTTAAACCAACCACTCCTTGTACATCTTCCAGCTCCACTAATTCTACTTCATCCCCTACGTAGTTTTTCTTTTGTAGGTATTCAATATATTTTAAGTATTCCCGCTCATCCGATTTTTGAGAATAGATAATCGCTATTTTTCCTTTTTGGGTAACGCGTTCTTCGGTATTTTTAATATAAGCTTTATCAATACGCTTTTTAATGATTTCGTATCGGGCGTTATATGTACCATCTACGTCAAACTTCTTTTCATCCATACGGTAACGGATGGAAAGTGTAGAACTAAATACTAAAATTAAAGAAGCGGCATCTAGCTTTAAAGGCAGGTTTTCTTGAACGTGATAGAATTTATTTTCCATCTCACAAACTACCTGCAATTGCCAAAGTCTAATATTGTGTAAGTAAACCCGACTAAAGGTTTTGTTTTTAGTCATCGATTCACCAATATAGATATTGTGATCTACCCCATCGGTCTTATACCTTTCAAAATAATGAGGGAATATTTTTTGTGCTTCTACCTGCTTTCTGTCGATATAGCGAGCTAAAGTTCTATTTATTCTTTGTACAGTATCGTCATAATTTTTACGCTGATCGTATATTACACCTGCATCTTTATCTACACAATTATTGTAGTGCTCGATCATCTGCACCAAAACATCCGATTTTGTCTTGAAATGCTCAATAAGTGGATTGATTTCTTTATGAATAAAATTGACTATTTTCTGTTCACTGGAAGCATTTAGGTTTTCCTTTAAGTCTTTGATGTATTTATTTATTCTGAATTTAGTCTGCTCGTAAATAGGAAGTGCTTCTTCTTCCATGGCTTTATCTACCATTTGAACAATCATATTCAAATGTTTCAATAAATCTTTTTGAATAGCTATGTTTCGTTCATCGGAAGAACCTACAATATCAATCTGACCGTAAAGTGGAAAAATGTCTTTAAAAGCAATATCCCGGAAGGAGGAAACACCGTCTTTATCTAAATCCCTAATATACCGTCTTGCTTCTTCTTCAAAAATCCATAAAACACTTGGATGAATTGAAGTACATTCACTTTGGATAACTGCTTTTATACGGTTTTCAAAATCTGTTCTGTGCCGCTCTAAGGCTGTCACAATATAAGGTACAATGTCGTCTAACTTAACAGCATTAATACTATTGAGCTCATTTTTGTTATAAGAAACCAACTCCAATACGGCTAAAAGATCGTTATCCTTTGCTACCGGAGCCAAGATGCAACTTTTTACATTTTGATCTATAAGGTTTTTGGCAAGAAAGCTATCGGGATTCTTTTTTTTATAAGTATCGACATTGGAAATAGCAAAATATTGATGCTTTTCAATAATGGTTTCATAGGCATGTTCACAAAAAGCCTTTTTACACTCTACTTCATCATTATCGTTTAAAATAAAGCTGCTTACTTGTGTTTCATCCATATGGGAAAAGTCTGCTTCTTTACTATCAAACATTGTAATCCCAACCCTAAGCTCCGGATTTTTATAGATAGAACGGAAAATCTCGGTAATCCCTTCTAAGTTATCCTCTTTAGGGATTTTATTGTTGAGGAGCTGAGTTTTTAAATCAGATATACCATCATCTACTGTCACATCAGTGAGATTGGTGATTATAAAGCCTCTAAACACCCAACTTAGCGGTGGAAATTTTTCCCGCCAAAGTTCTATATTATCTGTATCCTGAAGTAAGATATCTACATCTTCATCGGTAATATCAATAGCCTTATCGGTAGGTTCAAACTCTATAAAATCTGCATTAGAAGCAATTCTGTAATGGCGCATAATTCCATTTTCATCAGGAATATCGTAATAAAAAGGCCGAGTAAAATCGATATTATATCCGTAGTATCCATTCAAAATTAAAATACAACCAAACACATAATCGGCTTCAGATGTAAAGTTTCTAATGGTAGGCTCAAAATCCTCTCCGGCATTTTCCAATATCTCCTGAAAACGCTGGGTTTTATTAAAAAGATAATTTTGGTGTGGAAGTGATGCAGCTTTTATTTCATTATTCGTTAGAATATTAGGAAATAAATCATCTAAAAGAATATGAATTGGCTCTAAATGCTCTTTTATTTCTTTTTTGCTGTCAAGACCTTCCTCTAATTTAGGGTAAGACTTTACATAATCCAATACACTTTTCAGGTAATTTTTAGCAATAGGATTTTCTTCCTTTTTTGCACGTTCCCGATAGGCATCGATTACTTTTTTAAAGCTAACTTTAATTAAAAAAGGAAAGTCTTGATTTTGAGTTTTCATCACTAAATTTTAAATAATAACAAGGTAATTCATCTAAAGGCAACACAAATAAAAAAGATAAAAATTAACAATACTTTAGAAATTTGTCCCTTTCTTTAAGGTTGCCTACTTTTGCAAAACAAATTTAAACTAAAAATGAAGAAAATAACATTAGGATTATTAGTGGCATTAGCTTTTTCTTGCCAAGATCAAAAACCTGAACATATTACTTTTAAAGGTAATGCAGATAATATTGAAGATGGAACATCGGTTTATCTTTCTCAATTGGGAGAACAAGGACAGCCACAACCCATCGATACGATTACTGTAGAAAAAGGTAGTTTTGAGATAGATTTACCGGAGGTAGATTTTGAAACCTTAAATATCCTGAGAATAGACGGTGCTAGGGGGAATATTATTTTTATCAATGAAAATGAACCGATTACAGCTACTATCTACAAAGATAGTTTAAGAAGTTCTGAAATTAAAGGAGGCGACTCTAACAAGCTATTCAATGAGTATGTTTCTGAAATTAAAGAAGTAAGGTCTGAGATGCAAAAAATGGTAGCTGAATACCAAAAAAACAATCCTGATCTTCGCCAGAATCCTGAACTCATGAAAGAAATTCAGGAAAAACAAAAAGAGCTTCAAGACAAAAACTCAGAAAAATTTAAAGAAATGGTGGCGAACCATCCTAACTCTTTAGTTTCTGTTTTAATCTTATCTGATATCATCAATGCTAAATCTGTAAGTACTACAGAAGCTAAAGAATTGTTTGATAATCTTTCTGAAGATGTAAAGAAAACACCTATTGGAAAGCAATTAGATGAAAGCTTAACGAAAG
Source organism: Mesonia oceanica (assembly GCF_902499555.1). GTDB lineage: Bacteria > Bacteroidota > Bacteroidia > Flavobacteriales > Flavobacteriaceae > Mesonia > Mesonia oceanica. The sequence continues at coordinate 21,643 of NZ_CABVMM010000005.1, read as the reverse complement.
CGACCGCAACTGCAATAGGAAGTAAAGCGCCTGATTTTTCTGCTCCCACTCCTGATGGAAAAGAATTATCTTTAAAAGATGCAATGGGAAAAGTAACCATTATCGACTTTTGGGCCTCTTGGTGTAAGCCTTGTAGAATTGAAAACCCAAACGTGGTAAAACTGTACAATAAATACCACGATAAAGGATTAAACATCTTAGGTGTTTCTTTAGATAAAAACGGACAAAAAGACAAGTGGTTAAAAGCTATTGAAGACGATGGTTTAACCTGGCAACATGTTTCTAACCTAGAATATTGGAAAGGTCCGGTTGCACAAATGTATAGCGTATCTTCAATTCCGGCTACGTTTATTTTAGATGAAAACGGAATCATTGTCGCTAAAGACTTAAGAGGTGATGCCTTAGAAGCTAAGATTGCTGAAATGCTTCCATAAGCTTAAAAATATACTAACAAAAAAATCCCGATTCAGTTGAATCGGGATTTTTTTATTTGAGCTATTTATCTAACCCTATTTTACTGAATAATCGCAAAATTTACAGTTACCTGAGCCATAATTTCCATCTCTCCTACCGCTAGTGTTTGATTACCTGAGGCACTACTTTCTTTCATATCCACCATACGCATCATTTGAGGTTGTGGGTAATTACCAGTAGAACTTTCGCTTATAAATATTGGAGCTCCTACTTTCACCCCTAAAGCCTCTGCATATTCTTCTGCCTTTGCTTTGGCATTTTTAATGGCTTTTATACGAGCTTGAGATTCGTATTTTTCCATTTCTGAAGATTTAAACTGAACACTGTTAATACCATTAATTCCTAATTCCAATAGTCCCTGGGTGATTTTGTCATACTGAGAAACATCGGTTAATAAAATAGAAATACTTTGGTTAGCTTGAAATAAGTAAGTTTTGGTATCGTACTTATAACTTTTAGCCAATCTTATATATTCTGTTTGAATATTTTTTTTATCGATCCCTTCTTTTTTTAAGTACTTCAATACCGCATCAATCACTTCATCGGTGCTGGCTTTTACTTCTTTGGCTGTTTGGGCTTCTTCATTTACATTTACCTGAATAAGGACTTCATCGGGGACTACTTTTACTGTTCCTTCGCCGTTTACAGAAATTCCACTCGGTTGTTCCTGCGCCACTACTATCGTGGCAAAAAGTAAGGTGCAGGCTAAAAATAATTTTTTCATAATTTGATTTATTAATTGTTTAGTAAGGGTTATCCAATAAGGATACCAAACTTAAATTTTACCGGTTTTTTGTAAAATAAATAACACTATTAGCGGGATTAAAAGCAAAAGTGTCATTAATAAATTTTCGGTAACTACTGATGGATTTAAAATGATGGTGATAAAGTAACCGCCCATGGCTCCTCCAAAGTGAGCATCGTGGCCAATATTACCTAAACGCTTTTTCATTCCATAGATCGTAAAAAGCAAATAGCCAATTCCGAAAATATAGGCAGGAATAGGAATAATAAAAAATAAGCCTAAGGTCATATCGGGTCTTAACAGAATGGCAGCGTATAAGATTCCCATGACCGCTCCACTAGCACCTACGGCGGTGTAATAATCTTCATCTTTATGAAAATAGAGCGAAAATAAATTTCCTAAAATTAAGCTTCCAAAGTAAATAATGAAAAAATTGAGCGTTCCCATATGTAGTACAACCACTTCAGAAAAAATATAGAGGGTAAACATGTTTACAAACAAGTGAGTTACATCTACGTGTAGAAATCCCGAAGTGATAATGCGTAATTGCTGCCCTAATTTAATGGCTCCCACATTAAATTTATATTTGTCAAAAAACAAAGCATCATTAAATCCCTTTAAAGAGACTACTGCATTAATCCCAATAATTATTAAGGTAACCAGTTCTAAATTTCCCATAGTTCGTGTTTGTCTATCAAAGATACCATATCTTTGTAAAAATTTTTATTTTTCATGCAAAGATTGGGATTTCTAGCGGTCTACCCTCTTTTGTGGTTGATTTCCATTTTACCCTTCCGGCTTTTTTACTTGTTTTCAGATCTGGTATATTTTATTATATACTATCTTGTTGGTTATCGAAAAAAAGTAGTCAAAGCAAATTTAGAATTAGCTTTTCCTGAAAAAAGCAAGGAAGAAATCCATTTAATTCAAAAAAAATTTTACCACCATTTTTGTGATATGTTTTTAGAAATGGTAAAAACCATGTCCATTTCAGACAAAGAATTAAAAAAACGCTTCTTGGTTAAAAATCCGGAAGAACTTAAACGCTTAGAGACATTAAACAAAAGCCACATTATTTTATTGGGACATTATGCCAGTTACGAATGGGTAAATGCGCTCCATTTTTATGGATTAACTTACCAAGCGTATGGTGTTTATAAAAAGATTAAAAATGAATATTTTGATGATCTTATCAAACGGATAAGAAGTAAGCACCATACCACGATGCTGGCGACGAAAGAAGTCCCTAAACAAATATTAAAAAATAAAAAAGCCGGTTTACTTTCCAGCTACGGAATGATTGCCGATCAAGCTCCCAAAGGAGCTATAGCGAAATACTGGCTCCATTTTATGGGAAAAGAAGTACCTGTTTTTGTAGGAGGTGAAGTATTGGCCAAACGATTGGATTTAGCCCTGACTTATTTACATATTGAAAAGGTAAAACGTGGCCACTATACGGCTGAGTTTATTCCCTTAGCAGACGATCCTCAAAAGTATGAAGAGTTTACGTTAACCGACAAATACTTTCATTTATTAGAAGAACAAATAAGAGACCAACCCGAGTATTATTTATGGTCTCATAAACGTTGGAAACACGCAAAAAATTAGCTGGTTATTTATAAATATTTTAATTTTAGCTTCTTTTTTTTAATAAAAATCTATATTTGACGGCTTATCATTCTTTTTATGAAAAAAGCTGTTTTTTATTGTTCTTATCCTCTACTATGGCTGGTATCTAAACTTCCCTTTCCTATTTTTTACTGGGTGTCTGATGGCTGCTATCTACTGGTTTACTATTTAATTGGTTACCGTAAAAAAGTAGTTCGGAATAATCTTCAACAATCTTTTCCGCAGAAAAGCCTTTCAGAAATCAAACAGATTGAAAAGAAGTTCTATAAACATATGTGTGATATCTTTTTAGAAATGATAAAAACCTTATCGATCTCTAATAAGCAACTTAAAAAGCGTTTTGTTTATGAAAATATTGAAGAGCTTGTTAAATTTGAAAAAGAATGCAACGGGGCAATAGTGATGTGTGGTCATTATGCCAGTTATGAGTGGGCTACCGCCATTAACTTTTACGACACGCATAATAAAGCTTATGCAATCTATAAAAAAATCAAGAACAATTATTTTGATAAGCTCATCAAAGATATAAGAGCAAACCTTGGGACTACTTTAATTACCAGTAAAGAGGTTATCCCAACCATGATGAGAAATAAGGTAAATCACCAAAAAGCGAGCTATTATATGATTTCCGATCAATCTCCCAGAAACACTAAAAACGCGTGCTGGGTAGATTTTATGGGAAAGGAAACTGCTGCTTTTACCGGATCTGAATCGATGGCGAAAAAATTAGGTTTTGGTATTCTTTACCTGCAAATCAGAAAGGTGAAACGGGGCTATTATTCAGCAAAACTAATTCCGTTGACGGCTACCCCTAAAGATTATGAAGACTTTAAAATTACCGAAAAATTCTTTCAGCTACTCGAAGCACAAATACGTGAACAACCTGAATATTACCTTTGGACGCACAAGCGATGGAAGCATAAGAGATTTTAAACAATCTTTTCACTATTAACGATTTTTAACTTATTTTAGCTAAACTAAAACGTTTAACTCTAATAATAGTTTAATGAAATACAAAAATCTTAAAACATTATCCCTACTTATTTTGATGGGCTTCTTGGTGAGTGCAACTATCATGTCTTGTAGTGATGATGATACTTCAGAAAATAAAGAAGAAGTTCCAGATAATACAGATGATGGTGAAAATGAAGAAACTCCAACCCTAAGTTTTTCTTCCACCACCTTAACTTTTGAACAAACAGAAATTGCAAATTCTACCCAAAAAGAAGTAACACTTTCCGGAGAATACCTTTCCCAAGAAGTTTCTTTGATGACCTCCGGTGATTTTACGGTAAGCGTAGATAATGAAAACTTTAATGATGAAGTGATTGTTTCCCCGGACGACATCAATAATTCCATGACCATTCATGTAAAATTTACACCTTCCCAACTAGGAGAAGTAACTCATACCCTAAGTGTGACCGGTGCAGATTTTGATGAAAAAACAATCAACTTGAATGGCGAAGGCATTGTTGGAGAAGAGACCATTCAAACCTTTAATAGCACCAGATTGGCATTTGGTGATGGCTATAGCCAAACCGCTACCCAAGCTTTTGATTTACCTGCCGACCCTACACTGATCTCCAACATTAAAATGTATGTCAAACTCAGATGCCCGGAAGTAGGCTGTGACGAATGGGATGTATATGCCAATGTACGAGTAAAAGATGATGCTTCCGGAGAGTTTTTTGAAATGGCACGTTATATTACCCCTTATTGGAATGATAACAGCCAATTACCAAGAGGTTTTGAATTTGATGTAACCGATTTTAAGTCGCTCCTCACCGGTAATACCGAATTACAGATTAAAACGGAATGTTGGAATGACTTAGGCTATTTAATCTCTGTAGAATTTGATTATGAATACGGAGAACCTGATTATCCGTATTACGCTGTAGAACGCGTAATGGCTTATAACAGCTCCTCTATCGATGGTGTTCCTTATGGGGTAGCTCATGATTTTGATTTGGATAAATCGGTGACGATTCCTGAAAATGCGGAAAGCACGCATTTAAGAACCATTATTTCCGGATGGGGTCACGCCACTCCTTACGATCCGGGAAACAGACCTTGTGCGGAATGGTGTTTTAGAACCCACCATATTAAAATTAATGGCGCACCTGCTTTTGAACATTACATGGGTCCTATAGGTTGTGCTCAAAATCCCGTGAATAATCAAAATCCCGGAAACTGGACACCTGATAGAGCGGGATGGTGCCCGGGGATGGAAGTACCTACCCGTATCGATAACTTTACCGAAGCTATGGCAGGTAATACCTTTACCTACGAATATGATTATGAAGATTGGACAAATAATGAACAGAATGGTGATGCTTATTATGCCACCAGTACGTTTGTCGTGGTAAAAAGCAATACCGAAATTGAAAAACCTACCGTAAACGACTAAAAAATAGTTTGTAACCATAAAAAAACGGCTTTTCATTTAGAAAAGCCGTTTTTTTATGAGATAGTAGTTTGACACAATAAGTGCCTTAAGAAATTAAAAGTAGTCAGTTCGAGTGATTTTGTGCAGTAAAACGAAACAAAATTGTATCGAGAACCGAATTTTAACTTCAAGCCTTATTCTCGATACAAAAATCTTAACCGATTTTCACTCGAATTGATAGGCTTGAAGTCAAGTAACAAAAAGAAATACGGGTTAGTATTTCTAAATTAAATCCCCGCAATGGCTTTAATTTCCATGATCATTTTATTGGCCAACTCATCAGCTTCTTGCTGCGATTGTGCTTCAGTATAAATACGGATAATAGGTTCGGTATTTGATTTTCGTAAGTGAACCCAATTCTCTGGGAAATCTATTTTTACCCCATCTACCGTCGAAACTTCTTCCGCTGCATATTTCTTTTCCATGGCTGCGAGAATAGCATCTACATCTAATTCTGGCGTTAATTGAATTTTATTCTTGCTCATAAAATACGCCGGATATTCTTTGCGTAATTCTGAAACCGTCATTTTCTTTTCCGCTAAATGGGTCAAGAATAAAGCGGCTCCCACTAAACTATCCCTTCCATAGTGAAATTCCGGGAAAATGATTCCACCGTTTCCTTCTCCCCCAATAATCGCCTCTGTTGCTTTCATTAAGGTAACTACGTTCACTTCTCCCACCGCACTGGCTTGATAAGTTCCGCCATGTTTTTCGGTGATATCGCGTAACGCACGCGAAGAAGAAAGGTTACTCACCGTATTTCCTTTTTCTTTTCCTAAAATATAATCGGCTACGGCAACCAAAGTATATTCTTCACCAAACATATTTCCTTTCTCATCAATAAATGCCAAACGATCTACATCAGGATCTACGACAATACCAAAATCGGCATTTTCTTCAACAACCAACTTACAAATATCCCCTAAATGTTCTTTTAGAGGTTCAGGATTGTGCGGAAACTGTCCGTTGGGTTCGCAATACAATTTTACGACCTCAACGCCTAATTCATTTAATAACCTTGGGATAGCGATCCCTCCGGTAGAATTGACAGCATCAACTACTACTTTAAATTTGGCCGCCTTGATGGCTTCTACATCTACCCATTTGGAGTTAATAATCTCTTCGATATGTAAATCGATATACGCATCGTTTATGGTAATCTCCCCCAATTCATCTACCTCAGCAAATTCAATAGTACTACTTTCTGCAATTTCTAAAATCTTAGCTCCTTCTTCCCCATTTAAAAACTCTCCCTTTTCATTCAGTAATTTTAAAGCATTCCATTGTTTGGGGTTATGGCTTGCGGTTAAAATAATTCCGCCATCAGCGTGTTCCATAGGGACGGCCATTTCTACGGTTGGGGTGGTCGAAAGCCCTAGATCAATCACATGAATACCCAATCCTACTAGCGTATTCATTACTAATTGTTGCATCATCTCTCCGGAAATTCTGGCATCCCGACCTACCACTACACGGTATTCGTCTTTTTCTACTTGATTTTTTACCCAGGTTCCGTAAGCCGAAGCAAATTTCACGGCATCAATCGGGGTTAAGTTATCTCCTACATTTCCGCCAATGGTTCCACGAATTCCTGAAATTGATTTTATAAGTGTCATTCTATTTCTCTTTAATTAATGGCGCAAAGATACACGTATTCAGTTCCGAAGCAAAAAGCTTGTAGGAAGTTATTATTAAACGTACTTTAGAAGTTATGAATTACTTGGCCCATATTTACCTTTCGGGAGACGATGATCCCCTATTGAAAATAGGAAATTTTATAGCTGATTCTGTAAAAGGGAAAGCATTTAAAAAATATCCACAAGCCATACAAAACGGCATTAAGCTACATCGGGAAATAGACACCTTTACCGATTCGCATCCGATTGTATTTGAAAGTAAGCATCGCTTATTTAAAAAATACCGCCACTATTCTTCGGTTATTGTAGATGTACTTTACGATCATTTTTTAGCGAAAAACTGGCAAGATTACCACCCTACCCGATTAAATGTATATATAGAAGATTTTTATTTACTGTTGAAGTATAATTTTGAATCCCTCCCTAAACGGGTACAAAATTTTTATCCCTATATGGTGAGTGATAATTGGTTACTGAGTTATGCTGAAATTGATGGAATTGAAAAAATACTCACCCAAATGAACCATCGGGTCAAAGGAAAAACCCAACTCCAAGAATCGGTGAAAGAATTAAAAGAATTTTATCCCGAATTTGAAAGTGAGTTCACTGCCTTTTTTTCTGAATTGGAAGAATTTGTAAAGCTGAAGAAAAAAGAGCTGCTCGTGAATTAAAAACTACCATCTTCCACCGAAGATGGTAGTTGATTCATTTTAAATATTAAAATTCAAATAAACGCCCAACCTTGATTTTACTTCCACTAATCCCCCATTCAGGTTTTGGCTAATGGGAAGCATGGCATTTACGCCCAGCGACCATCTTTCATAAGAAGCCTCTACGCCTAATTTTCCAAAGAAAACATCCCCTTCCGTATCCCTTACAGCCTGATCAAACTGTTCGTTCTCTTGAAAGACTTCTCCTGAAAAACCACCAAATGGCGTTATTTTCCAAGAGGAATTAAGCTCGAAAGCCTTATAGGCATCAATTCCATAATTTACTTGATCTCCAAAATGATAATGATCGTTATTTTCGGTTTTAAAGGTATAGTTCACCAAAGCATTTACTCCCCAGTCCATAAAGCTTAAGGAATAATCTACGGCTAAGGTATAATCCCAACTGCCGGTTCCTACTTGAAAACTTGGGTTTACGCTTCCTTCATTATTAGATCGGTTATATTCCCCGGTAGGCATTTTAACGCCTCCTCCCACACGAAGTGTATGAGAAGCCTTAAACGGATTCAACATCAAGGAATCTTGATTAGGCTGAATGAGTTTATAAAATGCCATCAAGGTGGCATCTCCTAATCCATCAATTTTTTGAGAACGCCCGTCTTGGTATGCTCGATTATGAAAATGATAAGGTAACATTGCATTTACCAATATCCGTTTTCCTAGCGGAAGTCTTGTCCACACTTGGGTAGTATTAAAATTTTCATCAATCCATGGGGAGTTTCTAAAAATCCCATCCCTAGATTGGTACTGCTGGTAGATATAGCGTACCCCTATAAAATTTTTATTCATCGTCGTACCATAGCCCATACTTCCACCGTTTCCACTGCATCCACAGACATCACAATCGTCAAATAATAAGGAAGGTGAATAGGTCAACGTATCTTTTATAGGATTTGCAGAGACCTGCCCTCCTAACAGCAGTAAAAAGATAAGTACTGCTTTTTTATATAAATTAATATTCGGCAAAGCGTTCATCATTTAAATAGGTTTCATCGGTTAGGGTATTTAAAAAAGCGATTAAAGCTTCTTTTTCTTCCTCATTTAAGTCAATACCTAATCGATTGTTTTGTTTTAAAATAGGAGCTAAGGTTTCAGAGTCCTGTACGCCGTTATCGTAAAAATTCAATACCGATGCTAAACTGCCAAAACGTCCATCGTGCATATAAGGTTGGGTGATGGCGACATTCCGCAAACTGGGCACTTTAAACTTATACTTGTCAGCTTCATTTCCGGTCACTTCTGCCCTACCGATATCGTTTATACCGGGATATGGTGATAAACCATTATTCCGAAAAGCATCATCGGTAAACAAGTCGGTGATATGGCAAGAAGCGCATTTTTGCTGAAATACTTCCAACCCATATGCCTCTGTCTCTGAAAAATCTCCGCCTGCTTCCCCTCTTACATACTTATCATATTTTGAATTGGAAGAAACCATCATCACCATAAACTGCGAAAGCGCTTTAAAGAAATACTCATTAGTGACTTCACCGCCTTCAAAAGCGTCAGCAAATAATTGTTGATATTCCTTATCGGTTTTAATTTTCTGCAATACATTACTTACCGTTTCCCCCATTTCTACCTCATTAGTAATTGGGATAATGGGAAAAAGGTCTAAATGAGCGGTAGCTCCATCCCAGGCAAACTCTTTCATAAAAGCTGCATTTTGAATGGCCGGAGCATTCCGCGTCCCTTCCAAATCGTCTATTCCGTGGCTAAATTGATGTCCGTGATGCGTAAAGGCAAAACGTTGCTCATGGCAAAAACCACAAGAAATAAAGCCGTTAGTAGAAAGGCGACCATCATAAAAAAGTTTCTTTCCCAATTCAAAACCCTTTTCGGTAGGCGGGTTACTTTCCAGGTCATATTGCAACTCCGGAAAATTACTAGGGACTTGAAAAGCTAAAGGTTCATTCACTTCGGTATAGCTTTCCTCATCGTTGGAACATGACAAGAGGAATACTCCCATCAATAACATCACTATTATTTTCATTAGATAGAGAATTAAGTAGCTGCCTAAATTTTGTAAAAAACTAGACAGCTACTATTGATATTTAGTGATGTCCACCTTCGCCGTTATGTACGTGATGTACCATAAACATGCTTGCGGTATTTTCAGCAATTTGAGGTGATTTTACTTCATCGATCATCACCACCGGCGCTTCTGAAAGTAAAATTTTATGTGCTCCATCTAAAATTTTATTGGCATCGACTTGGAAATGCATTAGCGGACTCATATTCTCGCTCACGATCGCTGTGGATGGTAAATCTACGGTGACTTCTTTATAATTGTCTAAAGCACTCCCGTGACTCCCCATGTGAATCTGAAAGTTGGTAGCCTCAGTTACCGTGGGTGAAGTAAAAGTTCCTTCAAAGTTTAAAAACTTATAACCTGCTTGCCAAGACCACATCATATTGGTTTCTTCTGCTATTTGTAAAAAGTCTCCTTGCCCTTCGGCTCCTTGTAGGTATTTCTCTTGATCTACACCTACTCCAAATTTAAGTTGGGTATAATTACCTGCAGGAATATTAGTGAGTGAAATTTCTGTCATCTCTTCTTCTTCACTAATCACAAAGTAACTATCGTCTTTTGGGTACACAAATTCGTTGCCATCTTCATCGATAAGAACAAAGTTACTTACCACATAATTGAGACGATTAACGACAAGACTTTCGCCGTTAGAATTGGTATAAGTAGAGGCGCCTAAAAGTAAATCGTCTCCGTTCATACTATTGTCAAATTCTAAGCTTACGCTATTCTCTCCGGTTAAGTCTTTTCCCGCTGCGTCATCATCATCAGAGCAAGAGGTAAACACAGAAATGGCCATCGCTAAAGCCGTTATTTTTAAAGCTATATTTTTCATTAGTAAGGGTATTAAAATTTATGTTGAGTATCCGTAATTTGTCATAATTGGTATTTTCGTCATTCCGGACCTACCCGTCCTACAGGCGGGCTTGATACGGAATCTCATTATGATTCTTTACGGACATTTAAATAATTTATTATTGAATTTTAGATAGGTGCTATGCTACCTACCTCTGAATAGATATTTTAAATCCCGATGATCGAGAAAAAATAATTGATCAATCATGAAAAATAGGAGGCCTTAATAACTCAAAGGTATAGGTGGAAGTATATAAATTATCATAAGTTTCTTCAGGCTGCTGAAGACTAGCTAGAGGTTGAAAAAATTCAACCCTAAATTCTTCCGCGAAATACAACACGGGAATTTCTATTTTAAGATGTGATTCAGTTTTTTGAGGATTGCTTTTTTGGGCAACTCCTTTGGCCAATTGTTTCATTAAATAGCATTTACCATTACAATGAAGCTCAGGTTGATCTTTATTGATACAAAGTACCTTAGCGATGTAATCGTAATTCGCTAGATATTCTACCACCGGAAAAGCGGGCCTAAACAAAAAACAGAAACAAAGTATATAAACGTAATACTTCAATTGAATTCGCTTAAAATTAATGATTCTAACTATAGTGCAGGGTATTCGTTGAACCTAAAGACAATCATTTCGATAAACACTCGTTAGGTATTTTCTATCGAAAATAAGGCTTGTAACTCAAATGCAGTGTTCAATACCTTTTTGCTGTGTTTTACTGCAAAAACCATTCGAACTGACGAATTTTAATATGCACTAGGGCTTAATCATATTCATCTCTATTAAGATGAACAGATTGATTATGTAAAAGAATTAAGCGAACCGAGGAGGGTCTAATAAAGTTGAAGTAAATGCATCTTCATAAAGCTGAAGAAACTCTTTATTAATTTGATGTTTTTGCAATAAAAATAGCGGAGTCAACGCTAAAGAAGTAATTTCTTCTAGGTATAAAAGCTGAAATTCAACTTTAGAAGTAGTTTCTTTATCAGATTTTTTTTCTGTATCGGAAGCATTTTTTGCCAATTGCCGCATCAAGTAACATTTTCCGTTACACTTGAGTTTGGGTTGATCTTTATTGATACATAATACCTTTGAGATATAATCATAATTCACCGCATATTCCACTACCGGAAATACGGGCTTTATTAGGATAATTAAAAGTACGATGCCAAAAATATGCTTCACGCTGCAAAGATACGATAAGATTTATTTAAATGAATATTTTTTCATGATTTATATCTACTCGTGTAGTTGATAAGGAGCTCTTCAAGACCGCTATTTTAGTTAGAACTCTATTGAGATTTATTTTTTAAAAATAGGCTTGAAGTTAACCTGAGGTCTCGATACCATTTTGCTCTGTTTCACTCGACCTGAAGAATTTAGGGTTTAGGCTGTAGGGATTAGGTAGTTGGAAGTAAAAACAAGACTTCAACTTCAACTTCAATTTCAGAAATGTCCCCCTGAGCGGAGTAGAAGGGTCAATTTCAATTTAAAACCAAAGGATTACCAAAACCAACTGTTGCCCACTTAGAAGGATGAGTGCCCAATGGGCGGGGTAGTTCTGATTAGGGTTTTAGAAGTTAGAAGTGGGAAGTTGGGAGAACTAAGCAAGAGAAAAGGATTTCAATTATAACAGTCACTCCGAGTGATTTTAACTGAGCAAGAACGAAGATAAAATTGTATCGAGAAGTAGTTGAGTAAGCAGGTTAGTATTCCGTTGGCTGTTCGCAGTATTTTCGAATTCAATTTCAACTTCAGTTTCATCTTCAGAAATGTCCCCCTGAGCGGAGTCGAAGGGTCAACTTCAATTTAAAACCAAAGGATTACCAAAACCAACTGTTGCCCACTTAGAAGGATGAGTGCCCAACGGGCGGGGTGGTTCTGATTAGGGTTTTAGAAGTTGGAAGTGGGAAGTTGGGAAAACTAAGCAAGAGAAATGATTTTAACTGAGCAAGAGCAAAGGTAAAATTGTATCGAGAAGTAGTTGAGTAAGCAGGTTTTAGTGTTCCGTTGAAAGTTCGCAGTATTTTCAACTTCAATTTCAACTTCAGTTTCATTTTCAGAAATCTCCCCCTGAGCGGAGTCGAAGGGTCAACTTCTATTTCAACTTCGACTTCGACTTCAATTTCAACTTCCTATTCCCCTCCTACTCTTTCGACATTCTTTTGGTGATTGTTAGGTGCAATTTTCTTTTTCCCAAACAAAAACCTGCTAAAATGACTAAATAGTGTATGGGAAGAGACTTTAAGTAATAGGGCTACTTCTTATTCTGTCTTTAAATCTTGGAAGTAGGAACTACCGGAAATGGGGCTTGATGAGTTTGGAAGACACGGTTCTTCTGCGTTCTTTTTTAGGAGCTTCTTTGACAAGATTTAAGCTTAACTTTTTGAAAAACAGGTATTTATACGCTATTTACAACTATAATAACTATTTATATTTATGGTGTAGTTAGAATTTGACTGCTTTTATTTATAATAAAACTGTAGATAAATGCTAGTGTGTTTATTCGCATGGTGTGCGTCATACGAAAAAATTCGTTGAAACTTTTATTTTTATTAAATTATGAGAAATCATACATTTCTACTTTTTTTAACAGCAATGCTTTTGTCAGGCTCAACGATGAAAGCACAAATCACGAATGACCTTACTGCTGAAAATAATTCAAAGCCAGAATGGACTGAAAGTATAGTTAAAATTTGGTATGAATGCGGTGGCAAAATTTATACTGGCGCTGGTATTATAGTTTCTAAATCAGGATACATTCTAACTGCCGAACACGTAGGTAACATCTGTGGTACTAATTCAACGACGGTAATTAAAGTTGGATTTGTAGACAACTTCTATGATATTCCAAAGCAAAGTTTGACAGCTGTCGAAGTCAATTCGTTGACTGACAACCCTGACAATGCTACTTCTTATGATTTGAAGCTTTTGAAGGTTAACAATCTGAACGGCAGATTGATTAAGCCAATAGAACTTTCTAAAAGTTTACCAATGCCTGGCGATAATATTTTTATAGCTGGGTTTCCAGATTTACCATTTATTTTTCTTCAAAACCAAAAATTATCTTCATTGAGTGTTTTCAAAACAAACATTTTGAGTTGTTATGATGAAGCTAAAAACGGAATTCCTACAAGAATACACTACGGAGGAAATTCATTACCTGGTTTTTCGGGTGGCCCAATCTTCAATGACGAAAATGAATTGATAGGATTACATTCATCAAGAACTACAGCTAACATTTCTAATTTACTAAATACTATTTGCGAAGATTCCAGTAATAATAATTGCTGGAGAAATGCAGTAAAGTTTGATGTTATGTCAGCAGATAATACAGTGAGAACTCAAACAATCAATATAAACTATATAGCTCTCAAAAATCTTTTAGATAATTATTCTTGGGGAACATCAATTTGGAGAATTCCACAAGGTTGGATTGATATGATTCGAAAATAACAATATTAAAATAATGTACGACGCACAACACTGGTATAAGCAATGCGGGATTAGGTTTTTAAAAGAAAGGAAAGTGCGTATTTACGCCCGAACTACTCATATTAAATTCCGTTATATTATTAAAAACTAAGATATGTTCTGCGAAAGCCAACGGGCTGACCACCCAAAGTGACAAAAAAGCCTTAAAGAATAATGGAGTCCAGAAACCATTCAAAAAAACGGGGCGTAATCCAAAAAGCCTTACGAGTAGGAAAGAATTAAAATCATAAAAACATGGCATGTAGAACTCCAAGTGTCGAGCGTGTAGCCGACAAAACTGCTAAAGCTAAAGAACAAATTGACAAGCTTGAAACGATGATTAAAGCACAAGAGTCATCTAACAAAGCAACGTTTTACCATCAAATTGACAGTCACTTAGAAAGTGCCAAGATTGATGATGCTAGAGAAACGGATTATCAAGCTAACATCAAAACAGAATATACAAGTGAATTTAGCTTAGAAAAGATTGCAGGTGTTGTAACTACCGCATTAAAAGCAGCGAAAGTTGCCACAGACCCAACAAATCCACAAGCACCCACAAGCCCAGAAGCCATTGATGCATATTCTGATGTAGTAGTTTCAGTTGCCGAAGCTGCTAAGTCTTCTTCTACGGCTGGGGCAAGTTTAGCATTTTCCATGAGCCGATTAGCACCTGGTACAATTGCCTTTTTGTATGCGTCATCTATCAACATTCAAGATAACGAGACTTTTGGTGAAGAAGCTGTTACAACCACAGCCATTTATTACCGACTCATTCAAAGTGAAAAAGACATAAAGTTACAAGGAGCTTTTGATGCAACAAGAATACGAGTAGCTGCAGACTTAGAAACCTACCGTAGGTTCATTGCTTTGCAAGCAAATTTAGTCAATCAGTTAGCTGATGGAAAATTATCATTTGATGCCTATAACGTTTTGGACGAAAAATATGCAAAAAAAGCCGCTGAACTTCAAAAAAGAGTCAAGGATGGAACACCTGTTGAGAAGACTGCATCTGCTAGGGTCGATTTTGTTCGCACTCGCAAGATTATGAGCACTTCTGGTTTACCTACAAGTGCTAACCATGAACTTGTTCAAGCAGCTATCAAAAGAATGTCTACCATGGGTAGTAGTTACAAAAAAATTATTGAGAAAGCCCAAGAGCGCCTAGGGAATGGTTATTTCTAGTAGCTAAGAATAAAAGCCCATAACATTTTGTATAAGTAATGGCAGGAAAAGTGGTAAATATTAAGGTTTGCAGCCCGCTCAAACTGTGTAGTGGTTCGACAAGAAACTACCACGCAAACTGCCACTACTCATACAATTTACCGTTGTAGAGCCTCATTAAATTGAGTCATTATAAATAACCATATATTAAATTAACATCCATGAAAATGTCAAATCATCGAAATGTAGCAGTACAAAAAGCAGCTTTAGATCAAATGAATCAAATCACTGAGCAGATCAAAAAAAATGCTCCAAAAGAACTTGCCAGTACGGGTGATATAACGGTTATCTCAGAAATTCCTTCTGAGGGTTATTATATCAAAGAAAAAGGAACATATGTTTTGGGAAATGACATCACATGGGCTCCCCCTGTAAATGGTTTTCTATTTGCCGCCATCGTTATACAATGTGATAATGTTGTCTTAGATTTTAAAGGTCATACTTTAAGTATTCATAACCCTAAAAATGATGGAGACTACTCTTCTATGGGAGTTATTGTGCTTAACTCAGATTACCCCACAGCCTGCAGTAATGTTACTGTAACAAATGGAACTATCAAAGACATGGGAATTTGTGGTCTTTGGGCATTTAAAACTAATAACCTGTCTGTTTCTAAAATCACTGTTAAAGGATTATCCAATCCTAACTTTAATCTACTC
Organism: Mesonia oceanica; assembly: GCF_902499555.1. Lineage (GTDB taxonomy): Bacteria > Bacteroidota > Bacteroidia > Flavobacteriales > Flavobacteriaceae > Mesonia > Mesonia oceanica. The sequence continues at coordinate 5,735 of NZ_CABVMM010000005.1, read as the reverse complement.
CCTAGTGGTATTTCTCTTTGGGATGCAGAATCCTTTAGGGTAAGTGACTGTTTTGTTAAGAACATAGAACTAACAGCACTCATGGGAAGTGGTATACTAATATTAAATTCTAAAACCGGAATCGTGAGTAACTGCACTGTTGATACATTTACCAATCATGACGGAGTTGCTTCTGGATATAATTATTTACAATCTTCAGGTATTGAAACAAAAAGTTGTACAGCAACTAACCTTACCACTTTTTATGCAGGAAATCCTGCTTCTATAATTGGTCATACCTGTATTGGTTTTATGATGACTGCATGTAAAAGCTTAACCTTTTCTGAATGTTCAGCAAGTGTTATGAAGGGTTGTTGTGATGACTGTCATGGTATGTCTTTATATTGGATAGATAAAGCTAAGGTTACTCATTTTAAGGCTAGTCATGTCCATGACGGAAATGGGGCTCAAAAAACAGGAGCTAAAGCTACTGGTTTGGAAGTTTATGGAAAAGACATCACCATTTCCAAGTGCCAAGTGAGCGACATTACTGCTATCGTGCCACAAGACCTACAATCAACAGGGTTTAGTGTATGCGGTACAAATATCAAATTGGATTCATGCAGTGCAACATCTGTAACCGCTTTAGATGCTAATGGATCACCAGATATTTCTCACGGATATGGAACAGGCTTTGGATGGGCTCCAGATCCTCGTCCTTCAAATGTTAAACCTGCAAATGGAATAACTTACAAAAATTGTGTTGCAAACAACTGCCAACTTGGTTTTGACACTTGGAGTCATCAAAATTCTAAATGGATTAACCCTAGTACAAAAGGAAAAACATTGAGCCATTTAATTCAACCTTCCAGTGCCACACGCATCTTTTCGATGAATTTTTGCTCTGAATTACCTGGGGCAAACCCATCCTCAAAATCAAAACAATTCACAATTCACAACCAAATTGAGGGAAGTACCAATACATATCCAGATGATTGGAACAATCAACAAGAAGAATGAACATCCCCTAAATAAAGGCTCTACCACAAGGATAAGCGTTTCACAAGCCTCTAGTTTTAAAAAACAAGATAGATTACCCCCTTTTAAGGGATTTTACTGCCGTCAGGCAGGTTTTGAGGTTATAGGCAATGGCTGCAAACTGCATAAATTTATTATTCTGCTTGTTGCCTATAGCTTTTAGCCCACCAAACCACCGAAATTTATATCCATATAGCTAACCATCAATTTAAAAAATTAAAAATCCTTATATTTAGAGTATCGATAAAGTGTAAATAAACGCAATTGCATTTATTCGCACGTGGTGCAAAAGTTCAAAAAAGCTCTTAGATACACTCAATTTTTAGATGAATCCAATAATCAACATCTTTAAAAAACACATTAATTTTTCAAATTTTTGGATAAAAAATGGTTTTATACTTGTAGCCCTATCCATAGTGGTAAATCATCTTGTAACGCCTGAACATTTCCCCCTAAATAAATCCTACAGCTTCCCTTGGGAATCTATTATTGTTTCAATTCTGCTTGGAAGTATTATAGTACTTATTGCGGGTTTAAATTTTCAGCATTTCAAAAAAAAGGACTTCACTAAAAAAATCAATCTACAGGTAATTTTACATTTCTTATTTTCAACCTTAGGTTATATTTCTATTATATATATTGCCTTATATTATAGCCTAAATGGACTAGTGAATGGAACTGACTCCTATAATGCTTATTATTTATTAACAGGGCTTTCAGTCACCTTACTGCTGAGTTCCCTTGGAATAGCTATTTTATTCTCTAACGATATTTATCAACTTCACAAATTTGCGACCTTAAATGGAAAACTAAGAGTTCGAAGAAGTGGCAATATTACCTTAGTCAACTTTACTGACATTGCTTTTATTTATAGCGAAAACAAAATAGTATACATCGTACAAACAAATGGGACTTCTATCGTTACAGATTTTACTTTAAATGAAGTTGAAGATAAAGTTAGTAAGCAAATTTTTTTAGAGCAAATAAACAGACAGTTCTTCACGCTCGTTCTATTGAGCAAGTAAAATCCATAGAAAATGGAAAATTGTTAATATTTCTGAAACCTACCGTTTCCGGCAAAAAAAAGCCTCAAATAAATATCAGCAGGTATAAACGGCAGGAGTTTATGGAATGGTTTGAGAAGAAACTATAATTTGTTATGATTATTCAGTTATTATTTTGATACCATTCAGTAAATATTAAAGATTTCTCACTATTTTCTTTAGTTCTACATTGTTTCTTCGTTAAAACTTTAAAAACGAGAAAAAATGAAGCAAACTATTTTTAAAACAAAACTTGTTCCACTATTAGCTATAAGCAGTTGTTATATTTTATTTCTACTTGGGTATTTTGAGATCCTAATCGGCACTTTTATAGTATTAATAGCTAGCCTCATTGAATATAAAAAGGAAATTTTCAAGTCGTTGGGATTACAGAAAAAAAGATTTAAAATTAAAAGTCTCTTCATCATAGCACCTTTAGTTTCCGGATGCTTATTTCTGCTATACTATTTCGTGCTTGTTCCAGGTGTTACCTATATCACTGGAAAGGCAATGGATTTTTCTGCATTCGATTCTTTTAATGGTAATCTATCAGCTACGTTAGGCTTACTTATTTTTATCTGGATATCAGCTGCATTTGGAGAGGAAATTCTATTTAGAGGATACTTCATGAAGCAGTTTATTAAATTCTTTGGTAAAAACAGAACAAGTCTTCTAATAAACATAATCTTATTTGGAGTAATTTTTGGTTGGATACATTCCTATCAGGGAATAACCGGTCAGATTATCACAGGTATTGCTGGTGTACTATTTGCTATCATTTTCTATATCCGTAAATACGATTTGTGGTTTAATATAGCTGTTCACGGATTTTTTGATACTATTGCTTTAGTATTTATATATTATGGTTGGTATTAATAAAAAAACTCAGAAAGCCAACACACCACAAAGAACTGAGGTAAAAAACAACTCTGTTTTATTTTAAATTTGAGCCACATCTATCCTTTGGCTAGAACAGAAACATAATTTTCATCGTAGGGCAATCCTGATTTTGCTATCGCAAAGTTTGTTTTTATTATTTTTGACATCTGTTGAATATACGTATAATAAACGCTTACTATACTTTTTGTTTCGACATCGTTTCGCCAAACATCTCTTGTGAAATGGAGTAGATTTAAGATATCCTATAGCTTTTAGCCCATTAAATCATCGAAATTTATACCCATATAGCTAACCATTAATTAAAAAAATAAAAATCCTTATATTTAGATCATCGATACATAGTAAATAAACACCATGCGTTTATTCGCATGTTACCAAACATATCCACTCATACTCATCTAACTTACTAAAATCTCTTTTTTTTGCTTGTTTAAACATACTATTTTAAATTAAAGAATAATTAATTGACTAATCTATCATAGAAAAAAACTATAATTAGTGAATGCATTATAAATACATAGTATATACGGTATATACTTAGTTTGGAATACTTATTGTAATTTTGTATGTAATTAAAAAATTAATTAAAACGCAATGATACGCTCAACAACAATAAAGGCTAATCACAATACAATTAAAGTATTGGAGAGAATGGCTCTTGATAAAGAAGAGCATAGAAAGAAAATCATAGCTAAAATAAAAGAAAAGGCTAAGGATAACAAATAGTTATGTACAAATATTATAAAGAACAAGGGGCTGATGGCCCCTATTTTTATTTTTACACTGAACTCAACCTTACATACTATGTTGCATTTAGGAATATGTCTCAAGAAGCATTCCCTTTAAATAATTTATATTCTCTAGATTTTGGAGAGATAAACGGACTAAAAGGAAAAAATGACATAAAAATATCCTCAACAATATTGAACATAATAATTGAGTTTCTAGAAACTGATCCGTCTTTAGTTATTCATTTTTTATGTGATAGCGAAGACTCACGTCAACTAAATAGAAAAAGATTATTTAGTCGTTGGTTTGCAATTTGCGGAATGGATCAATGGGTAAAATACGACTACGATTTTGATTCAGCAGATTATAATATTTCATTTATTTATTGTTCCGATATTTACGAAACTGCAATAATGGAAACGGAAATACTTTTAACATTGGACGTTTATGAAAGAGCAAAAAATGATTGATATTTTTTACTTCCGACATTCAGTAATCCAGCCTTCCCTATAAGAAAAATAAAGGTTTCAGTATGTCAATGAACTTCTAAACTGAAAATAAAATACGTTTGGTAACAACGTATAAAATTAATTGCTAGTTTTAGACAATTTACGAAAGTCTTTGCGGAGTTTCTATCTGTGATTTATTTGCTAACTTTATAGCTAAGTCAACGCAACTTTTCATATACAAACACGTTGCTAGTAATTTAAAAAACAGTCGTAAATGAATGAAAATCCTACTCTTTTTATATCCTATTCTTGGCAAACAAAAGAGTTAGCGGACAGAATAGCGAACGATTTAGAAGTAATAGGAATTAGGATAATAAAGAATTAGAGTATACCGACAATATTCCTGATTTTATGAAAAGAATTAGGTCAAGCGATTTTGCACTTCTTCTAATTTCTGACAATTATCTAAAATCAAAAAATTGCCTTTACGAAATTTTAGAATTACAAAAAGATGACAATCACTGGGATAAAGTTCTTCCAATTGTTTGCGAAGAGACAAAAATATATACCGCATTTGATAGAATAAAATATATAAATTTTTGGGAGAAGAAAACAATCGAACTTGAAACTGCTCTCAAAACTATAGACCCAATAAATTCAACTGAACTTTATAAAGATTTAAAATTATTTAAGGATATAAGTTTTAATATTGACAGGTTTTTGAAACTTGTTTCTGAATCACTTCATTTCAAACCAGAGGAAATAATTGACAAAAAATACAAACCAATTATTGACAAATTTGGATTGGGAATTAATGCCGAATCATTAATTAGCTTGCTGAACATTTACCTAATTACTGATTTAGAAAAGAGAGAAATAGCTCTTGATAATTATATCGACAATCATAAAGAAAGTGGTTATTACTATTCAATAAAAGGCTCAACTTCAAGAGATTTATCCAAGTTCGACCAAGCAATACATTATTATAAAAAAGGACTTGCTATTGAACCAAATCTTTTTACAATTTTAAACAATTATGGTCAAATTGCTCAACACGTAAAAAAAGATTTTAAAAAGGCAAAAGAGCTTTACGAGAAAGCTGTACTTGCGAATCCAAAATCTGACATCGCAAGACTAAATCTTGGAGTATTGCTAAAACAAGAATTTAATGACGTAAAGGGAGCTGAAGAGCAATACAATAAAATTCTTGAATTTGACCCTAAAAATGCCAAAGCACATAATAATATCTCGAATATATATAAAGACCCAAGTGCGAAAAAAGTTGATTTAGAAAAGGCTGAATATCATTTAGTAAAAGCTATTGAAAGTAATCCAAACTACATTGAGGCGTTATTGAGTTATGGAAATTTCTTAAAAGTTTATAAAAAGGAAATGAATATTATAAACGCGTTCAAGAATTGGATAAAGAAGGTAACTTTAAAGATTTATTAAAAGTGCTAATGGAATCAAAGAAAGGGTAAAAAACTACTGGCAACACTGTATCCTATGAAAAGCCCTAGTCCAGTTCTTTAAAGTTACTATTTAATTTTTAATTATCTCATAATGTTGTTTTTGGGGTGTTGAATCGTTGATAATT
>NZ_CABVMM010000004.1 GCF_902499555.1 Mesonia oceanica | reverse complement strand
CTTTCCATTCCGAACAGGGAAGTTAAGCCCGTTAGCGCAGATGGTACTGCTTTACCGTGGGAGAGTATGTCGCCGCCTTCTTTTACAAGGCCCTTCACTATAAAGTGAAGGGCCTTTTTTTTGATCTAGGATGATCAAATAAGACGGATACTTTGTCCATCTTGGGCTGTTATTTATTCTCTTAAAAAGACAACAAAGATTGGTAAAACCTGAAGAAAAATTATATTATAAAAAAGCTCGACAAATTTGTCGAGCTTTTATGCTAGATAGGTTTTAATTGTTTTTGTTCTTCTTCTGTATATAATTTTGATTTTATAATAAATCGAAGTCCAAGAGGGATTTCTAATGAAAAACTAGAACCTCTACCTTGTGTTATATCTACGGTAAGTTGTGTGTGTTTCCAATATTCAAATTGATCTTTAGAAATATAGAATTCACAATTAGCAATTTCACCGAGGAGAATATCTGAATTATCTAACATTAAATCTCCTTTTGGGAAGCACATAGGAGAAGAGCCATCACAACAACCTCCACTTTGATGAAACATCAATTCGCCATGTTTCTCTTTAAGTTGTTGGATGACTTCTATTGCTCTTTCTGTGATTTTTACTCTAGGAGTTTCCATTAAAAGAATCCTAATTTTTGTTTGTCATAAGAGATTAACATGTTTTTAGTTTGTCTATAGTGATCTAGCATCATTTTATGGTTTTCTCTTCCAATTCCTGATTTTTTGTAACCTCCAAATGGTGCGTGTGCTGGGTAATTATGATAGCAGTTTACCCAAACACGTCCTGCTTTAATAGCTCTAGAAATTTGATAAGCTTGATGTGTATCACGCGTCCAAACTCCAGCTCCAAGACCGTATAAAGTATCGTTTGCAATTTCAATGGCTTCTTTTTCATCTTTAAAAGTGGTCACACAAACCACAGGTCCAAAAATTTCTTCTTGGAATACTCTCATTTTATTGTTTCCTTTTAAGATAGTGGGTTTAATATAATAACCGCCATCGAGTCCTTCGTTGTAAGCAGCTTCACCACCAGCTAATACTTCACATCCCTCTTCTTTACCAATATTGATATAATTCAGGATTTTTTCATATTGATCGTTAGACGCTTGTGCTCCCATCATCGTGTTTGGATCTAGCGGATGTCCTAGTTTTATGGCATTGGTACGTTCAATCACTCTTTCGATAAATTTTTCATAGATGCTCTCTTGTATTAAAATTCTACTGGGACAAGTACAAACTTCACCTTGATTAAGTGCAAACATTACAGCACCTTCAATACATTTATCGAAATATTCATCGTCGGCATCCATAATACTTTCGAAGAAAACATTAGGTGATTTTCCTCCTAATTCTAAAGTTACCGGAATGATGTTTTTTGAAGCATATTGCATAATCAATTGTCCCGTAGTTGTTTCGCCAGTAAATGCAATTTTATTGATTCTTGGGTTAGAAGCTAAAGGTTTCCCGGCTTCGACACCAAAACCGTTCACGATATTTAAAACCCCTGCAGGAAGAATATCTTCAATCATTTCCATTAAAACTAAAATTCCTACCGGTGTTTGTTCAGCAGGTTTTAGGACGACACAGTTTCCTGCAGCTAGTGCTGGAGCTATTTTCCATGCGGCCATTAAAATTGGAAAATTCCAAGGAATAATTTGGCCTACCACTCCAAGAGGTTCAGGTACGTTTAAAGAAACTGTATTTGAATCTAGTTCTGCAACAGATCCTTCTTCAGCTCTAATTACTCCGGCAAAATACCTAAAATGATCTACTGCCAATGGCATGTCTGCTGCCATCGTTTCTCTTACGGCCTTCCCATTATCCCAAGTTTCGGCTCTGGCCAAAGCTTCTAAGTTATTTTCTATGACGTTAGCTATTTTTAATAGTAAATTACTACGATATGTTGCTGAAGAATTGTTCCATTCAGGGGCTGCTGCCCATGCTGCATCTAAAGCTTTTTCTATATCTTCTTCTGTAGATCTTGGAATTTTAGTAAAGCTTTTTCCATCTACAGGAGAGATGTTTTCAAAATATTCTCCTTTTGTAGGAGAAGTCCATTTACCGCCAATGAAGTTTTCATATTGACTTTTAAACTGAGGTTTTTTTATCTCTGTTTTCGATGTGGTAGCTGTATTGCTCATAATATTAAATTTTAGTTAGGTTTCTGATTATTAAAATTATGCAGATACTTTGGTTATATTTTGAACAATACTATTAATATGGTGAACAATACTATTAAAACTTATTAAACTGATAAAATATGTATTATATTTATAGGTATAACTTAATTTATGCGATTTATTGTTGTCATATTAATAATTGAATAATGCTTTCTAAACGATTTTTTGAAAACCGAAGTTTACAGGATATGGTGGAAAACCAAACCACTTACACGATGAGTAATGCCGCAATGCATGTTTTTGAAACTCATAAAATGGCAGAGCATGTTCTGCTGCAATTTGACCAGCCGGTTTTGGCAAGTATGTTAGAAGGAAAAAAAATTATGCATTTAAAGGATAGTCAATCCTTTGATTTTTTACCGGGAGAGTCGTTAGTATTGCCAGCTCAAGAAGTAATGCGCATTGATTTTCCTGAAGCGAAAGAAAAGAATCCTACTCGGTGTTTGGCGATGGCAATTTCTGAAGATAAGATTAAGGAAACACTTCATTTAATGAATGAGAACCTACCTAAATTTGATAAGCGTGATTGGAGTTTGATGGATTATAATTTTCATTTTAGTAACGACAGGGAAATTTTTCAAATTATTCAGCGATTACTTTATCTGTTTACAGAAAATCATCCATCTAAAGATTTGTTTGTAGATAATATGTTGCAAGAATTAGTAATTCGGGTTCTACAAACCAATTCTAAAAAGGCTTATTTAGAAAATTCAAACAAATTTCATCAGAGCAGTAGATTGCGCTATGTTATTGAGTTTATTAGAAAAAACATTCATAAAAACCTTTGTATTGAAGATTTAAGCAATCAGGCCTATATGAGTGAATCTAATTTTTACCGGGTATTTAAAAATGAAATGGGAATCTCTCCTGTTGAATTTATTAATGAAGAACGAATTAAATTAGCTACTAAACTTTTAAAAGAAGAAGACCGAAAAATAAAAGATGTTTATATGGAATGTGGTTTTGAAAGCAGATCTTACTTTAACCGTGTTTTCAAGAAAATTAAAAAAGTGAGTCCGGGTAAATTTCAGGAAAGGTTTAATTAATTACTTTACCATTTTTACACAGTTCACATTTCCTTCGCCATCGTATTCCAAAATAGGATTATCAGAATCGATGGTCCATTTTCCATCAACAATATATTTATAGTGATGTTTTCCGCCAGATAGGTAAAGTTTTTTACTCCAACCATCTTTGGTTTTGTTCATCTGGTAATAGTTTTCATTCCAGTTATTAAAGGTTCCGGTAAGGATCACTTCAGAGGCATCTTGAAAACCTTCTAAGTTGAATGTTACCCATTTTTTTACTTTTATTACAGAATTGTATCCACCAAATTCATTGATAGCTTTATCTTTATTGGTAGGGTCTTCCATCCAATTGCCATCTACAATAAATTTGTATTGATATTCTCCGGGTTGTAAATCAAGCGTTAGTTCCCATCCCTTATCTGTAGGTTTCATTTTTAGAAAATGTTTATCCCATCGGGAAAAAGTACCAGAAAGGATTACATTTTTAGCCTTGGTATGGCCTTCTAAAAAGAACTTGACATTACCATTTTCGTTTGGAATAGTGGTGTATAGTTTTAAATTGTTAGAATTTAAATATCCACCAAACTCATCTATAGCCGGAGTAATATTGGGTACTCTATTGCTAGGTTCTGCCCAATAGGTATTATTGATCACAAATTTAAATTCCCAGATAAATTCATCATCAAAATCCTCGATATTTTTTCTTAGTTCGTATTGGCATTCATCTATTTTTTTCATTTTCCAGCCACTTCTTGACCAATTGTTGAAGTTTCCGGAAACCACTACATTTTCAATATCAAGGTCTTTAAAATCTTTGACCAATCCATAATTATCATGGGTTACTTTTTTATAATCATCCTTATTAAAAGTAAAAACAATCTCATTGCCATCTATCCAATAGCCTTTTACCTTACTGTTTTGCGCAAAATTTGGTATTGCAAACAGCAAGAAAATAATTATGATGATATGTTGTTTTATTGTTTTCAAGTTAGTGTTTCAAAGGATAATCAATAAAATAAAGCATTTCTTTTTTATAATTGATAATTGTTCTTTTCTGCATAAAAAATTCATACCCTAATACTCCATCTACGGAGGTTCCAAAGGCTTCGCTCATTTTGGCTAAATTAGTAATAATCGTATTCATAGGGCCAAAATAAATTTGTTCATTTAATTTCACCCGATACAATTTCCCTGCCAATACTTCGGCCTTTTCATCGGCAGCTCCTGAAAGAACAATCCGTTTAGCAGGTTTAAAAAACTTAATAACCTTTTTACTTTTTCTAGTGTTTAACTGATTAATTTCTGCTCCGGTATCTAAAGCAAAATTCATTTTATCATTTCCAACAAAAGTTGTTAAAACAATAGTGTGTTTTTTTAGTTGAAATCCAATACTATCGACTATTTTCTCTAGGTATACTTTTTTATCGAGTTTGTTTCCCTTTGCATCAATTTTAGTAAGTGTAATTTGATTTAAGTAGAGGTCTATAAAAACTTCATAATCTTTTAAAATGCTATAACCAATAATTCCGGTTAAGTTCATGTTTTTTTTCTTTTCGATATGTGAAAGGTCCATTACATGAGCATTGGCATTTTTTAAACTCAGGTTCTGTAATTTGAATTCCTTTAGGAATTTTTTATAGGCATCGGTATCATTGAGAACTCCTGAAGATTTGACAGCAGATTTATCGTGAACATAGAGATTAGGAAAATGAACTTTATTTAGGATTAAACTTTCTGAACCGGTATCGATGATAAAGTTTCCTTTTTTGTTGAGTAGTTCTGCTTCAACCACCATTAAATGATCGATAAGTTTGAAAGGAATTCTGAATGTATTCTCGTTAACTACTTCAGCATTGGGAAAAATAATAGGGTCTAACTTCAGCTCTTCTGCTTGAAGTTTGAAAAAGGAAAGTGTAAATATGACAACCAACCAAAGTTTTCCCATATCTAATAGACGTGGATTGATGAAAATTGTTACAGTCTAATTAGTGTTGAAGATAAATAAAAAACGCCTAGCTTTCACTAGGCGTTTGGTTTTACGGCTAAATTTTATACTTCGATAAGCTTTAACCAAATGTTTAATTATTGAAGGCTCGCTAAGCTTTGCTTGATGGCTTCAATTTTGGCTTCAGCATCAGCTTTCTTTTGTTTTTCAATCGCCACCACTTTTTCTGGAGCGTTGTTCACAAAACGTTCGTTGGAAAGTTTTTTCTCTACCGATTTTAAGAAACCTTGATTGTATTTTAATTCTTCTTCTAATTTTTCAATTTCTGCTTCTACATCTACCGCACCTTCCATCGGTATAAAATATTCATTTGATTTTATTCGATAAGAAATTGTATTTTCTTGTTGTTCTTTTACGTAATTAATAGCAGAAATATTTCCGAGTTTAGCGATGACATCATCATAATCTTCTTTTAGATTTTCATTATTAATCACACTCAGTTCAATGGTATCTTTAAATGAAATATTTTTTTCTTTTCGAATGGTTCTAATACCTGAAATTATTTCTTTCACCATTTCAAAATCAGCAATAAATGACTTGTTAAAATCAATTTGTTTTGGCCAAGATGAAATAATTAAGGCGTCTTCTTTACTTCTTTTAGTGATGTTTTGCCAGATTTCTTCGGTTAAGAACGGCATAAATGGATGCAAGATTTTTAAGTTATCTTCTAAAAGTGCAATCACTTCATTAAAAGTTTTAGTATCGATACCTTCACCATAAGGTGGCTTCACCATTTCTAGTAACCAAGAACAGTAATCGTCCCAAACCAATTTGTAGGTAGCCATTAAAGCATCAGAAATTCTGTATTTAGAAAAATGATCTTCAATTTCTACCAATGTTTTTTGAAAGGTGTTTTTATACCAATCGATCGCAACTTTAGCTGATTGTGGCTGTTCTTTATTCTTGTCTATTTCCCAACCTTTTATCAACCGGAAAGCATTCCAAATTTTATTTCCAAAATTTTTCCCTTGTTGGCAAAGGTTTTCGTCAAACATTAAATCATTTCCGGCAGCACTACTTAACAATAAACCAACACGAACGCCGTCTGCACTAAAATCTTCAATAAGTTGAAGGGCATCTGGTGAATTCCCTAAGGATTTCGACATTTTACGACGTTGCTTATCGCGAACCAGTCCTGTTAGGTAAACATTATTGAATGGTTTTTTACCGGTATATTCATAACCTGCGATAATCATTCTGGCCACCCAGAAAAATAAAATATCGGGTCCGGTGACTAAATCGTTGGTGGGATAATAGTAGTTGAACTCTTCATTATCCGGATTATTAATTCCGTCAAAAACGCTCATTGGCCATAACCAAGAAGAAAACCAAGTATCTAGAGCATCATCATCTTGTCTTAAATCTTCAGCAGAAAGATTTTCTTTTCCAGTTTTTTGAATAGCTAATTTTAAAGCTTCTTCACGGGTTTCTGCTACTACAAAATCTTCTTTACCATTTCCGTAGTAATAGGCAGGAATGCGATGCCCCCACCAAAGCTGGCGGGAAATATTCCAGTCACGAATGTTGTTCATCCAGTGGCTATAGGTGTTTTTAAACTTATCAGGGAAAAGTTTTACTTCACCGGTTTCTAATACCGCTTTAATAGCAGGTTTTGCCAAGTCTTCCATTTTTAAGAACCACTGGTCAGACATTTTAGGTTCAATAACTGCCTTAGTTCTTTCTGAAGTTCCCACTTTATGAAGGTGCTGTTCGGTTTTAATTAAAAAGCCTTTTTCTTCTAACTCTTTAACAAATTCTTTTCTTACTTGAAAACGATCTTTGCCTTGGTAATGAAGTCCGTATTCATTTAGGGAAGCATCATCATTAAAAATGTCGATAACTTCCAAATTATGCTTTTCACCTAAAACTTTATCGTTCTCATCGTGAGCTGGTGTCACTTTAAGGCAACCTGTACCAAATTCTAAATCTACATATTCATCTTCAATAATTGGGATGACACGATTTACGATTGGAACAATAGCTTTCTTTCCTTTTAAATGAGTAAAACGCTCATCATTCGGGTTTATACAGATCGCGCTATCACCAAAAATAGTTTCAGGTCGGGTAGTGGCAATGGTTAGGGTGTCTTCACTACCTTCCATTTTATAATTGATGTAATATAAGTTTCCTTGCTTCTCTTCGTAGATAACCTCTTCATCAGAAAGGGTTGTTTTTGCTTCCGGATCCCAATTCACCATTCGGTAACCACGATAAATTAATCCTTTATTGTATAAATCAACGAATGACTTAATTACAGAAGAATATAGTTTTTCATCTAAGGTAAACTTAGTTCTTTCCCAATCACAAGAGGCTCCAAGTTTCTTTAACTGATTTAAAATTACACCTCCGTAGTTTTCGGTCCATTCCCACGCATGTTTCATGAACTCTTCCCGAGTGATGGTATTTTTATCAATTCCTTCGGCTTTTAATTTCGCTACAACTTTTGCTTCAGTAGCAATAGAGGCGTGGTCGGTTCCCGGTACCCAACAGGCATTAAAACCTTGTAATCGGGCTCTTCTAATTAGGACATCTTGAATAGTATTATTCAGCATATGTCCCATATGTAAGACTCCGGTCACGTTTGGTGGTGGGATTACGATGGTATATGGCTCTTTTTCATTAACTTCAGAATGAAAATAGTTATTTTGCATCCAGTAGTCGTACCACTTGTCTTCTATCTCTTTCGCGTTATATTTTGCAGCAATGGCCATGAATTGGTCTGATTTTTGAAATTGAAACGCAAAAGTAGTTATATATAGATTATTTTAAAAGATTATAATTTATTAATCTGGCATTTGTATAATGAATATTTTACTATTACATTAGTGCCTAAATAAAAACAAGATGAAAAATTTTATTGTATTAGCAGCATTTTTATTTGCTGGAATTGCTGTACAAGCGCAAGCCAAAATTGAATTTAAAGAAGAAACCGTTGATTACGGTGATGTTGAATATGGAGGAGACGGAATGAGAACTTTTGAATTTACCAATACCGGTGATGAACCTTTGGTTATTGAAAAAGCTACCGCTACTTGTGGATGTACCGTTCCTGAAAAACCAGAAGAACCTATTGCTCCAGGAGAAACCGGAGAGTTGAAAGTAAAATATAATACTAGAAAAGTAGGATATATTAGAAAAACAATTACCGTGTATTCTAATGCAGAAGGTTCTCCTCACGCAGTAAAAATTAAAGGAAAAGTTTTAGAAAAAGACACTAAAAGTGTTTTAGAGAAATAAACTTTTACTTAAAATTTATTTAGAAGAGCCACTTTATTTTAAAGTGGCTTTTTTTGTTGCTCTCAAATTGTATTTATTCTTAAAAATAGTCCTCTTTCGTAAATAATTTTGCAAATTTGCGGCAAAAAATAGATTATGCCTTCAATATCATCTAAAGGTCTGGCCATGCCGGAATCTCCTATACGAAAATTAGTTCCTTATGCTGAAGCTGCCACAAAGCAGGGGAAGCATATTTATTATTTAAATATTGGTCAACCGGATATTAAAACTCCAGATTGCGCTTTAGAAGCTGTAAAAAAGAATGATTTAGAAATTGTTTCTTACAGTCATTCCGCAGGTTTTGCTTCTTATCGCGAGAAACTGGCCAATTATTATCAAAAACAGGGGATTCCTGTCAATACAGAGGATATTATTATAACTACAGGAGGTTCTGAAGCTTTACTTTTTACCATGGGAAGTATTGCAGATATGGATGATGAAATCATAATTCCAGAGCCTTTTTATGCCAATTATAATGGTTTTGCAACTTCCTCTGGGGTAACTGTAGTTCCAGTTACGTCTTCCTTTGAGGATGGTTTTGCCTTACCTCCGGTGAGTGAATTTGAAAAAAGGATCACCAATAAAACCAAGGCGATTATTATTTGTAATCCCGGAAATCCTACGGGTTATCTTTATACCAAAGAAGAAGTAGAGCAGTTGGCAGCTCTTGCTAAAAAGCACGATTTATTCTTGGTGGCAGACGAAGTTTATCGCGAATTTGCTTATGAAGGGAAAAAGCATTATTCAGTGTTGAGCCAGGAAGGAATTGAAGAAAATGCTATTATGATCGATTCTGTATCAAAACGTTACAGTATGTGCGGTGCTAGAATAGGTTGTGTGGTTTCTAAAAATAAAGAATTTATGGCTACGGCCATGAAATTTGCCCAAGCAAGACTGAGCCCACCAACATTTGCTCAAATTGCCAGTGAAGCAGCTTTAGATACCCCTCAGTCTTATTTTGATGATGTAATTGAAGAATATGTAGATAGAAGAAATACACTAATTGAAGCGCTGGAGAAAATTGATGGAGTGCAAGTAGCTACTCCACACGGAGCTTTTTATTGTATTGTAGAATTACCGGTAGAAGACGCAGAAGATTTCGCAAAATGGTTATTAGAGAGTTATGAATATGAAGGTGAAACAGTAATGATAGCTCCGGCTTCAGGCTTTTATTCTACACCTAATTCCGGATTGAAACAAGTTAGAATTGCTTATGTGTTAAAGAAAGAAAATCTTTTAAAAGCAGTTAAAATTCTAGAAGAAGCATTAAAGGTTTACAATAAATAAAATGCAGCAAGAACATAATTTTTCATTAAAGGCATATAATACTTTTGGCTTAGCTATAAAAGCTAAAAGTTTTATAGAAGTTGGTAATGAAGAAGAATTAGAAAAAGTTCTGAGGAAAGTATATTCTTCAGAACTTTTTGTTTTAGGTGGCGGAAGCAATTGTTTATTTACCAAAGATTTTGATGGTACTGTTTTGCATCTAAATATAAAAGGGAAGGAAATAGTAAATGAAACCGAAGATGAAGTTTTCTTAAAAGTAAATGCTGGAGAAAACTGGCATCAGCTGGTGTTATTCTGTGTGGAAAACAATTACGGAGGAATTGAAAATCTATCGCTTATCCCTGGAAATGTAGGTACTTCTCCTATCCAAAATATCGGAGCTTACGGAGTGGAGTTGAAAGATGTTTTTGTAGAATGTGAAGCCATTCATATCCAAACTTTGGAGAAGAAGGTTTTTACCAAGGAAGATTGTCAATTTGGATACCGTAATTCTGTTTTTAAAAATGAAGTGAAAGGACAATACATTATTACTTCAGTCACTTTTCAACTTAGCAAGAAAAATCATCAGTTAAAAACTGATTATGGCGCAATTTTAAACGAATTAGATAAAAAAGGAATTTCAAAGCCTACAATCAAAGATGTTTCTGATGTAATCATTTCCATTCGGGAGCGAAAGTTGCCCAATCCCAAAGAAATAGGTAATAGTGGAAGTTTTTTTAAAAATCCCATTATTTCTATTTCAGCGTTTGAAAAATTGCAAGAAAAATATCCTGAGATTCCATCCTATAAAATTTCAGAAGCAGAAGTAAAAGTACCAGCGGGTTGGTTAATTGATCAAGCAGGTTTTAAAGGTTACCGAAACGGTGATGCCGGAGTACATAAAAATCAGGCTTTAGTTTTGGTGAACTATGGAAATGCCACCGGAGAAGAGATCTTTGAGTTGGCAGAATTTATTCAGGAAAAAATAAAAAAGAAATTTGAGGTTGATTTAGAGATGGAGGTCAACATTATTTCATAAAAAAAACAGGTCTTATTGAAAGACCTGTTTTCCCTAACTTAACTTAATCTAACCAAATAATTTTATCTCTAAAATTATTTTCTCATTAAAACAGTATTCACAGAATGTATAACTCCATTTTGACCTTTTTGGTCTGCGTTGGTAATCATAATTTCTGTTCCTTTACCATCTTTAAGAACAATTTCGCCATCTATAAGCATAGCGTCAATTTTTCCGTTATTTGCTGTTTCTAAGGTATATTTTTTATTTTCACTTTCCTCGATTAAGCTTTTTAGCTTGGTAGAATCTACGTTACCAGGAATAATATGGTAACTGATGATCTCTTCTAATTTTTCAGTATTAGAAGGTTCCATAAGGCTTTCTACAGTTCCTTTTGGTAATTTGTTAAAAGCTTCATTGGTAGGAGCAAAAATGGTATAAGGACCTTCACCTTCAATTTTAACTACCATCCCTGCTTTTTGCAAAGCAGCAACGAAAGTAGAAAGGTCTTTAGCATTCATAGCTACTTGAGACAAGTTCATTTCATTTCCATTCTCTGTAATATCTTCTTCTATTTCTACATCGTCTTGCATCTCGTCATCAGAAGACATTTCATTACCTTCAGACATATCAGAAGAATCGTTCATTTCCATAGAATCTTCATTCATATTGTCTTTTTCTTTATTTTCTTTACATGAAATAATAAGTAAAGAAGAAATAGCTAAAGCTATAATTGATCTGTTGATCTTCATTGTTGTGATTTTTGGGTTTATGGTGCGAAGATAATCTTAAACAATTCTGCTTTAGTTATTTATCCTATAAAGTTTAGTTAAATATTGTAAATAAAGTATTAATTGGCTGATATATTTTATCATCAAGCAAGAATGTTTTATTTTTGCAGTATGAAATTATTATTGATTACCATAGGATTGTTAGCACTTGCTTTTGCAGGAATTGCTATTAAAATTTGGGCAAAGAAAGACGGAAAATTTGCAGGAACTTGCGCAAGCCAAAATCCCTATTTAAATAAAGATGGCGAGCCATGTAGTTTTTGTGGTAAAATGCCTGAAGAAATGGGAGATTGTAGCAATGATTCTAAAAGTAAAGCTTAATTAAGGGCGCATGTTGTTACTATTATTTTACTGCTTCTTAGTAGTAGCAACTATTAATACACTATTTTACATTTCATTTTTTAAGTTTCTTTTTTCTGTTGAAAAAGCACCGCAGGTTAGAATTAACCAACCGGTTTCTATAGTTATTTGTGCTAAAAACGAAGCAGAAAACCTTCAGCAAAACTTACCTTATATTTTAAATCAGGATTATTCAGATTTTGAGGTTATTTTGATTAATGATTCTTCTTCTGATGAAACCTTAGCGGTGATGGAAGATTTTGAGCTTCAGGATAGTCGCGTAGTTGTGGTGAATGTAGAAAGTAACGAGCGTTTCTGGGGGAATAAAAAATATGCCTTGACTTTAGGTATAAAAAAAGCAAAATTTGAAAAGCTTTTATTTACCGATGCTGATTGTTACCCCAAAAGCAATCAATGGTTAAAGGAAATGGCGCAAGGTTTTCAACATGAAAAAGACCTGGTATTGGGTTATGGAGCTTATGAAAAAGTAAAGAATTCTTTCCTGAATAAAATCATTCGTTTTGAAACCCTTTTAACCGCATTACAATATTTTTCAGCAGCAAAAAACAGACATCCTTATATGGGAGTTGGTCGGAATTTAGCTTATACTTCTAATATTTTTTATGAAAATAAAGGTTTTGTGTCACATATGAACTTGCTTTCGGGTGATGACGATTTATTTGTGAATGAAGTAGCGAATAAAACAAATACTTCCATCGTTTATTCCGAAGAGAGTTTTACTTATAGCAAGCCAAAGAAAACTTGGAAAGCTTGGTTTCGACAAAAAAGGCGTCATGTTTCAACAGCAAAATTTTATAAAAAATCCCATCAATTTAAATTAGGACTTTTCTATTTATCTCAATTTTTGTTTTGGGTTTTGAGCTTTGTTTTAGTAGTGTTTTATGATTGGCGTTTAATTTTGGCGACGATGCTCTTACGTTTTGCCATTCAGTATATTGCTTATGGAAAAGCAGCTTCTGTTTTTAAAGAAAAAGATTTACTTTGGCTATTACCTTTGCAAGATTTATGCTTGGTTTCATTACAATTTGTTATCTTTATTTTCAATTCGCTCTCAAAACCTCAATTCTGGAAATGATTTCTGAACAGCTCTCTCAACAAATCGACAAAGCAAAAAAAGGAAATCAAAAAGCATATAAATTTTTATTGGATAATTATTGGAATCAAGTATATAGGTTTCAGTTAAAACGTATTAAAGATGAATATGAGGCTGAAGAAGTTACCGTGCAGACTTTCTCGAAAGCTTTTGATAGGTTAGCAACCTTTAAGGAAGAATATAACTTTCAAACTTGGTTAATAGCCATTTCTAAAAATATTCATATCGACCTTATTAGAAAGAAGAATATTGAAACTACACAGGTAGATAAAAAAGCAGAAAAAACATTTATAGATGAAACTCCTTCTGCCGAAGACAAATTAATTACAGAACAAAACCTTTCTAATCTTTTAGCCTTAATAAAAAAGCTAAAACCGCATTACCAAGAAGTGATTCATTTGCGGTATTTTCAGGAAATGAGTTATAAAGATATTTCAGAAAAAATAGATGAACCTATTAATAATGTAAAAGTAAAATTATTAAGGGCAAAAAAGCTGTTAGCTGAAATTATACAAGATAAAAAGTCTTAGTGCTGTCATACTTATAATCTATAATTCTTCGTTCTTTTAGCAAGACTTTATTTTGTATCTTTGAATCTTATAAATTTTGTTATGGCAGTAGAAACTCTAGCACCCGAAACAACAAAGAAAAAACCTAAATGGTTACGTGTAAAACTACCTACCGGTAAAAAATATACGAACCTTAGAAAGTTGGTAGATAAGTATGACTTACACACCATATGTACTTCAGGAAGTTGCCCTAATATGGGAGAATGTTGGAGTGAAGGTACTGCGACTTTTATGATTTTGGGAAATGTTTGTACCCGTTCTTGTGGATTTTGCGGAGTGAAAACCGGAAGACCGGAAACGGTAGAGTGGGATGAGCCTGAAAAAGTAGCGCGCTCCATTAAATTAATGGATATTAAGCACGCGGTAATTACCAGTGTAGATCGAGATGATTTAAAAGATATGGGTTCTATTATTTGGGCAGAAACGGTAAAAGCCATTCGTAGAATGAACCCTAATACAACCTTAGAAACTTTAATTCCTGATTTTCAAGGAGTAGAAAGAAATATAGATCGTATTGTTGAGGTTGCTCCAGAAGTGGTTTCCCACAATATGGAAACGGTAAGAAGGTTGACCCGAGAAGTAAGAATTCAGGCAAAATACGATAGGAGTTTAGGGGTTTTGGATTACTTGAAAAAGCAAGGAATTAACAGAACCAAGTCTGGAATTATGCTTGGTTTGGGAGAAAAGGAAGAAGAGGTTATTCAAACTTTACATGATTTACGATCGGTAGATGTAGATGTGGTGACTATTGGTCAATACCTTCAACCTAGTAAAAAACACTTACCGGTACAACAGTTTATAACACCAGATCAATTTAAAAAATACGAAGAGATAGGTCTAGATTTAGGGTTTAGACATGTTGAAAGTAGTGCTTTGGTACGTTCTTCTTACAAAGCACATAAGCACATAAATTAATGCCAAATAAAATAAGAATTGCTATCAATGGTTTTGGCCGTATTGGGAGAAGTCTGTTTAGACTTTTGTTGAATCACCCAAAGATTGAAGTAGTTGCAATTAATGATTTAGCAGATGCTAAAACCTTGGCTCATTTATTAAAATACGATAGTATTCACGGGGTTTTAGCTAATGAAGTAAAAGCAAGCGAAAATCAAATTTTGGTAGATGGGGTTTCTTTTCCTTTAACACAGCAAACGAATATTTCAGAAATTAACTGGAAAAATTTTGAAGTTGATCTAGTTGTAGAGTCTACAGGAAAGTTTAAAAAGAAAGAGGAGCTTCAAAGTCATTTAAAAGGGGGAGCCAAGAAAGTGATACTTTCCGTTCCTCCGGTAGACGATGACATAAAAATGATTGTTCTTGGTGTTAATGATCATTTATTGGATGGTAGTGAAGAAATTATATCAAATGCTTCTTGTACCACTAATAATGCGGCCCCCATGTTACAAGTTGTGCATAAAGCTTTAAATGTTCAGCAGGCGTATATTACTACTATTCATTCTTATACTTCAGATCAAAGTCTACATGACCAACCGCATCGAGATTTAAGAAGGGCGAGGGCTGCAGCGCAATCTATCGTGCCTACTACAACTGGAGCAGCAAAAGCACTAACGAAGATTTTTCCAGATTTATCTGATGTTATTGGAGGTTGCGGAATTAGAGTGCCGGTGCCTAACGGTTCTTTAACGGATATGACTTTAAACGTTAAAAAAAGAACTTCTATTGAAGAAGTGAATAATCTTTTTAGAAAAGCAGCAAAAACAAGGTTTAAAAATATCGTTAGTTACAATGAAGATCCAATTGTATCGGTAGATATTCTTGGTAATAGTTTTTCTTGTATCTTTGATAGCGAGATGACCTCAGTAATCGATGGTCATTTAGTCAAACTAATTGGTTGGTACGATAATGAACGGGGCTATAGCAACCGTTTGCTGGATTTAATTTTGTTAGTTGGCTCATAACGCGTCAATTATATGAGTTTAATATTAAATAGATTTTTATTTTTTATAGTTTTTGTAATCGGTTTTCAATTATCATTGAAAGCTCAAGGTGAAACAACCAAAATTTCAAAAATAGAAACTAAAGAATTTGAATCTATTATCGATAGTATTCATCAGAACTACGAATACTATAACTATCCTCAGCTTATTAAAAGACTTGCCTTTATCGGAGAGATAGCAAGGAAAGAAGGTAATAAACAGTTGTGGATATCTTCTAGGTTTTATATGGCAGATATTTTTTATAAAGCATGTAGAAATAAAGAAGCTGAAAAAATATTAAATTATATTTTAGAAAATAATGATGCTAAGGATTTTAATGAAATGTTGCTCCCTTTTAGTTATTATTTATATACCAAAATCCTATTAGATAAGGGTGAAGTTGAGGCAGCTAAAAAAATGTATGAAAAATCTCAGGAAGCAATTAAAAATGGGAAAAGCATACATTCTTTTATAGGAGATTTTGTTTATGCGAAAATTTTATATAAAGAAAAGAAATTAGAAGAAGCTTTAACGCATGTTAAAAATGTAGAAGCTAAAATAAAAGACTACCCAAGCAGTTATTTTTCTGGTGAAATTTATTATTTGAAATCCCAAATACTTAAAGATTTAAAAAGTTTAGAAATCGCTGCGGCTACTGCCAATAAAGTGTATTATCAAGCCCATGTCAATAAGTATGAGATGCAGAAGCTTAGGGCTTCCGAATTATTGGTAGATATATATACATTGCTTAATGATCATCCTGAACAAATTCATTATTTAAATATTTCCAATACCATTAGAGATTCTATTATAGATTTTCAAAACGCTCAGTTTACTGAAGATAAGCTTACAGATTCTCAAAGTATACAGTCTGCGGTAAATACCATTTCAAAATTATCATTGGCCAATTCAGAGCAAGAAAAATCTATAAAATACAATCAACTTACTATAATTTTAAGTGCTCTGTTTATTGCTATACTGTCCTTATTTACTGTTTCTCTTTATAAAAACAATAACCTTCGTGCAAAAGCTAATGCCTTATTAAAACAGAAGAACTCGGAGTTAATAGAATCTAGAGAAAAGTCATTAACTGCAATGCGTTACAGAGAACAGTTTTTATCTACGATCACTCATGAGTTGAGAACACCTATTTATGCAGTAACCGGGTTGACTTATTTACTATTAAAAGAGAATCCAACACCGCAACAAGAAGAGCATTTAAAATCATTAAAACATTCTGGAGAACATCTTCTTTCGTTAATAAATAATATACTGGACATCAATAAATTAGAATCTAATAAGCTGAATAAAGTAGAAGTCGATTTTGATATAAAAGATAAATTGAAAAGTATAGTAGAATCTTTAAGGCGATCTGCAAAAGAGAATGGCAATTCTTTACATTTAGAAATAGATTCAAAACTTCCTTCATTACTTAGGGGAGATGTAGTGAAACTTTCTCAGGTTTTGATTAATCTTATTTCCAATGCAATTAAGTTTACCAATAATGGGGATATTTGGGTAAGGCTATCTTTAATAAAGGAAACCGATTATAAAGTTTTTATACAGTTTGAAGTTGAGGATAATGGTAAAGGGATAGCAAAAGAACATCAAAAAGCTATTTTTGAAAAGTTTAACCAAGGTACCAATGAAATGAATTCCCCACAAGGCGGAACAGGATTGGGCTTGCCTATTGTTAAAAATTTACTTAAGTTTTTAAATAGCGATATAGAACTTGAAAGTAGGCTAGGGGAAGGTTCTAAGTTTTTCTTTAAAATATCTTATGATAAAGCGGAGAATATGGTTTTAGCCAAAGCTAATGGATCAGATAACAATTTCATAAAAAACAAAAAAAGCTTAACCGAAGTTTTTAAAGATAAAAAGATCCTAGTGGTCGAAGATAATAAACTCAACCAGAAAATAACTTGTAAGATATTAGAGAAGAAAGGTTTAAACTGTGAAATTGCCAATAATGGCGAAGAAGCGGTGAAACTTAACCAAGAAAATAATTATGATATTATTTTAATGGATATTCATATGCCGGTTATGGATGGTATAGAAGCTACAAAGGAAATAAGAAAAAGCGATATAAAAACTCCAATAATAGCGCTTACTGCTGTAAGTATATCAGAAGAGATAAGAGAATTTTTAAAGTATGGTTTTAATGATATTATCCCAAAGCCTTATAAAACGGATTTCTTCTTTGAGAAAATTTACGATAATTTATCCCAAGATTCCCCTAAACAACCTTAAGAATAACTTCTTCAAATTTCTGAGCGTCTTTTAAAAAAATGACTTCCATAGGGAGAAAATAAAGCTGTTCAGGTTTTAAGCTGCTTTTTAAACGCATAAAGTCTTTTTCGGTGGTAATGATTAACTTTTCCTTTTTTAATGCTGAAATATCTTTCTCTTTAAAATTATAATGATCCGGAAAGTTGAGGTGTTTATAGTTTAATTGTAGTGTATCCAAATGTTTAAGCAAAGGTTGAGGATTCGCAATCCCCGTAACTAAAGTAAAATCGTTTAAACTTGCTGTAGGTAAAGTTTTTTGTTGAAGGTTATAAACTTGCTTGGGATATCTTATAGAAGTGAAGAAAACTTGCTGATGAGTACTCACTTTCAGCTTTTTACTTAGTATTTTCATATCTTCTTCAGAAGTGTCAAGAGCGCATTTAGTCACCACGATTACATTTGCCCTTTTAGCTCCATTTTTAGGTTCACGAAGATTTCCCGTAGGTAGGATAAAATCATTAATAAACAAATCATTGTAGGTAGTGAGTAAAATAGAAAAATTCGGCTTTACCTTTCTATGTTGAAAAGCATCATCTAATAATATAACTTCTGGTTTTTGTTTTAATTGAAGAAGTTGTTCAATACCACGAACTCGTTCTTCATCGACAGCCACTTGAATACCGGGGAATTTTGTTTTAAACTGAAGAGGTTCATCCCCCACATACGCTGCTTTTTCATTTCCGGTTAGAAGGTAAAATCCTTTGCTTTCCCTTTTGTAACCTCGGCTTAGTGTAGCGACAGTCTTTTTTTCTTTTAAAAGTCTAATCAAATATTCCATCATGGGCGACTTCCCCGTGCCCCCCACGCTTAAATTGCCAACGCAAATGACTGGAACATCAAAACCGGTTGATTTTTTTAATTCCCAGTCATAAAGCTTATTTCGTAGCAGTACAATAAACCCGTAAAGCAGAGAAAATGGAAAAAGTAATTTTCTGAGTACTGCCATGCATCGTTAAAAATTATTTGATTTATTAAAAAGGAGTATTAATAGTCCCTTCAAAAGTATAATTGATATTAAGACCTGGTTCAGAAAATTGTATTTTACTTTCGTCTACAACATTTACTTTAAGCGTATCATTTGCCCCTTCAATTACAACACCATTAGAATCAACATATATAAATATCAATTCATTACTAATCGGTTCTTCTTCACTATTTGATGTAGTTAATTTATAGCTCCCCTGGTTTTCCCAATTAATTTCATCATAGGTTAAACCTTCTACATCTTCAGAAGATCTAAAACTTCTACCTCCAAAAAATTCAACATAATTTATAGTAGAAAAATCTCCGTCATTCTCATCGGGATTTTCAGTAAGTGTTTTTTGCCAAAACTGGTATTCATTAAAAAAATGAGGCATTCTTTCATAGTAAAGAATATCTAATGAAGGAAATTCGTTAGTGTTATATCCTGTGATGTAAAAGGCAGTCGTATTGTCATAGTTGTCAACAAGTTTTAGAGAGTTATCACTAATTCCTAAAACTTTAAAATTAGTATCATCAATAGTAATAATAGCATTGTTTCCTTCTTGCTCTACAATATAGGTCGTTTCTATACTACCCGTTGTGCTGGGATCAAACCCAATTAGATTTTTATTGGCATATAATTCATTATTTACAAAAGAAAAAGTAATGGCATCTTGACCTAAATCAAAATCACTAGAAGGCTGGCCGGGTTCCACATACCATAAATCATAAGATTCTAATAATTCTTCAATTGACTTGCTTTGTGAAGGGGTGGTAGAATCATCATCAGAACCACAAGAAGTTAAAAGGATGATAGAAAATAAGAGGCTTAATAAATTTTTCATTTGGAATTTTAGTTTATAACTTACAAATATAATAAGGAATCTAATCAAAAAAAATTAAAACAGTAACAAAGCATTTTCTCATATTTGTGAAAATTAGAATTTAAAATCATAAAAATGACTATTAATCAAGTTATTTCAACTTTAGAAGAATTGGCTCCAACAGCTTATGCTGAAGATTTTGACAATGTAGGTTTATTGGTAGGCGATAAAACTGCAGAAGTTTCCGGAATTCTAGTCACCTTAGATACACTGGAAGAAACTATAGAAGAAGCCATTCAGGAAGACTGTAATCTAATTGTAAGTTTTCATCCCATTATTTTTAAAGGATTAAAAAAAATAACAGGGAAATCTTATGTCGAGCGAGTAATTTTAAAAGCCATCAAACATGATATAGCGATTTATGCCATTCATACCGCGTTGGATAATTCTTTTAAAGGGGTGAATCATCAAATTTGTGAAGAAATAGGGCTTGTTAATCGTCAGGTGTTGGTTCCACAGCCACAAACTATTAAAAAATTAGTAGCTCACGTTCCGCATCAAAATGTAGAAGAAGTGCGAGATGCTTTGTTTAACGCTGGAGCGGGAAGCATTGGTAATTATGATGATTGCAGTTTCAATATTTCTGGGAAAGGTACTTTTAAAGCTAATGAAGAGGCCAATCCTACTTTGGGAGAAATAGGAAAATTACATATGGAAGAAGAGACACAACTTCACTTAACTTATCCAAGGCATGTAGAAAGCAAGGTTTTAAAAGCACTCTTTACCACACATCCTTATGAAGAAGTAGCTTACGAAATCACAACACTAGAAAATAAAAATCAACAAATAGGAATAGGAATGATGGGGGAGTTACCCCAAGCAGAAAATGAAGTAGAGTTTTTAGAACGAATAAAGAAAACATTTCATTTAAAAGTAATAAGGCATTCCAAGTTATTAAATAAAGAAATAAAAAAAGTAGCTGTTTTAGGAGGAAGTGGAGCATTCGCCATTCCTAACGCAAAAGCTTTACAAGCAGATATTTATATAACTGCAGATTTGAAGTATCATGATTTTTATCAAGCTGAAAATCAGTTGGTTTTAGCAGATATTGGACATTACGAGAGTGAACAGTACACAAAAAATCTTTTACATTCTTATCTTACAAAAAAATTCCGTAATTTTGCGGTCGTTTTATCACAAAAAAGTACCAATCCAATTCAATATAGTTGATTATGGCAAAGAAAAAAGAGGTTACCGTTGAAGAAAAGCTTAGAGCATTGTTCGATTTACAATTAATCGATTCTCGTATAGACGAGATAAGAAATGTGCGAGGTGAATTACCTTTAGAAGTAGAAGACTTAGAAGATGAGGTAGCTGGTTTAAATACTCGATTAGAGAAACTTAATGCAGACTTAGAAAGCTTAGATCATAAAATTAAAGACAAGAAAAATTTAATAGAAGAGTCTAAAGCACAAATAAAAAAATACGGCGAGCAACAAAAAAATGTTCGTAACAACCGTGAATTTAATGCAATTTCTAAAGAGATTGAGTACCAAGAATTAGAGATAGAACTTGCAGAAAAACATATCAAAGAATTTTATGCTCAAATAGAGCAGAAAAAACAGGTAATCGAGCAAACTCAAGAACGCTCAACAGAAAGAAAAAAACATTTAGATCATAAAAAAGGTGAACTAAATGAAATTTTAAGCGAGACTGAAAAAGAAGAACAATCGCTTATTGCAAAATCTACCGACTACAAAGATGAAATTGAAGACAGATTGGTAAAAGCATATACACGTATTCGTGAAAATGTAAAAAATGGTCTTGCTGTAGTACCTATTGAAAGAGGAGCTTCAGGAGGTTCTTTCTTTACCATCCCTCCACAAGTGCAAATGGAAATAGCTGGAAGAAAGAAAATTATTACCGATGAGCATAGTGGTAGAATTTTGGTAGATCAAGAATTAGCAGAAGAAGAGAGAGAAAAAATGCAAAAACTTTTTGCTAAAATGTAATTGTAATAATCATTTATTGAATTCAATAGAAGCCTTTTTCGATATGAAAAAGGCTTTTTTTATTAACATTTATTTGAGAGAAAAATAAAGCCTGAACTTGTAATTTGGATTACAAAAATTAAAATCATGAAAAAATATATAACTTTTGTGCTCTTTATAAGTTTGTTTGTAGGCTGTAAAGAACAAGGGAATTCTAAAAAATTGGAGGTAGAAAACTCAAAGGGAATAGTAGATGAAACAGCAAAAGACCCTAAAATAAACCCCAGAGAAGAAGCGGAAGCTGTCGAACTAGAAACAGATGAGGTAGATGAAAATTCAGCAAAAAATAAAGCAACTACGATAACTACGAAGGATTTTTCAGGGAGTTATCAGCGTGCGGATGATGATAAAACCGGATTAGACTGCGATTGTAATTGTTTAAATATAAATCTTGACCAAAGCCAAAGCATTTGCATAGATAAGCAGGATAATATTCATGTTGAAGTAAAGTTCAAAGAAGGAGAAGAGTCAGATCTTGTTATTTATTTTGTAAGTGGTAGCGGCAATATGGAAGGGCAAAAAGATATTCCTTGGGAAGGTTTTGATAAAAATTCTGTGTTAGCTACCATCGATTTTACCTCACCAGATTCATTTAAATTAGATTGGAAAGGCTTTACCCAAAATGAAGAGATTGCCATTGATTATGCGCTCTTGGGAAAGAAAAATTTAGAAGGAAAATATAAAAGAAAATAAATAAAGATGAGATTAAAACTTTTTTACCTCGCAGTATTCATTACTTTTTGTAGTTGTGGAAACACGAAAAAAGAAAAAACCGAAGCTCAAAAACAATTGGCAAGCGCAGAACCTGTAGAAGCAAGCGCAACTAAAGAAGGTGATAAGAAGGCTTATTTTGCCAGTGGATGTTTTTGGTGTGTAGAAGCCGTTTATGAAAGTATTAAAGGAGTAAAAGAATCAATTTCTGGGTATTCAGGAGGAACAGGAAAAAATCCAACTTATGAAAATTATGGAAAAACTGATCATGCTGAAGCTGTTGAGGTTATTTACGATCCAAATGTTGTTGATTTTAAAACCTTAGTAGATGCCTATTTTGCCTCCCAAAATGTGACGCAACAAAACGGACAAGGCCCCGATATAGGTAGGGAATACCGATCTATTATTTTTTATCAAAATGCAGAACAAAAACAGATTATAGAAAACAAGATTTCAGAGTTAAGCAAAGAATACAAAAAACCAATTGCTGCAGAAGTAATGCCTTTTCAGAAGTTTTGGAGAGCAGAAGAATACCATCAAGATTATAAAAAGAAACATCCTGGAAATAGTTATATCCAGCATGTTTCTATTCCAAGGTTTAATAAATTCCGAAAAAATTTTCCGAAGGAATTATTAAAAGAAAAATATCAATAATTATTTAATAAATTGGATGGTGAACGGGTAACTTACCGCTTCGCCATTATTGGCTTTAATTCCGTTCATTATTGGGAAAATTAAACTAATTAACCCCAGAATAGGTAAAATAACAAATCCAATAATTAAAAAACATAAAAGACCAGCTAAAATAAAATAGATATAAAAACTTATTTGAAAATTGATGATTTCTTTCGCATGTTCTTCCATATGCTCTACTTCATTTTTTTTCAATTGCCATAAAATAATAGGAACGATAATTCCTCCCAATCCAGAGACAATATTAAGGAGTTGACTCAAGTGTAGAATCATTAGCATTTGTCTATCTTCCGTTTTTTGTGTAATTACTTCCATAAATAATTCTTTTTTTAAATATGACGCAAGCAAAAGGCTTTTGTTACAATTCCTCATTTTTAAATTCCACAAAAAATAACTTTCTTACCTTTGCGCTATGATATTAAACGATACGATAGTTGCCGTTGCAACAGCGCCGGGAAGTGGTGCTATTGCCGTAATTAGGGTTTCCGGACCAGATGCCATTATTTTTACTTCACCAGTATTTAAAGCAAAAAATAAGATTTCTTTAGAAAATCAAAAATCACATACGCTTCAGTTGGGAAATATCATGGATGGTGAACGCATTATCGATGAAAGTTTAGTGTCTGTGTTTAAAGGAAAGAGAAGCTATACCGGAGAAAACACTGTTGAGATTTCATGCCACGGAAGTCCCTTTATTCAACAAGAAATCATTAATTTATTACTGCGTAAAGGATGTCGTGCTGCACAACCAGGAGAATTCACCTTACGCGCATTTTTAAACGGAAAAATGGATTTAAGTCAGGCAGAAGCTGTAGCCGATCTTATTTCCAGTGATAATGCAGCGAGCCATCAATTGGCAATGCAGCAAATGCGGGGAGGTTTTGCTTCAGAAATTCAAAAGCTTCGGGAAGAGTTACTCAATTTTGCTTCATTAATAGAACTGGAACTTGATTTTTCTGAAGAAGATGTAGAGTTTGCCGATAGAAAGCAGTTTCAAGATTTGGTTTTCAGGATTCAAAAAGTGCTAGGCAAACTCATCGATTCTTTTGCAGTGGGCAATGTACTTAAAAACGGAATCCCCGTAGCCATTGTAGGAGAGCCCAATGTAGGGAAATCTACTTTGCTCAATTCACTTTTAAATGAAGAAAGAGCTATCGTAAGTGATATTGCCGGAACTACACGCGATACGATTGAAGATGAAATATCAATTGGAGGTATTGGTTTTCGATTTATTGATACAGCGGGAATTAGAGAAACGACCGATGAAATTGAAGGCTTGGGAATTAAAAAAACTTTCCAAAAAATAGAACAGTCACAATTGGTTATGTATTTGTTCGATTCCAACAAAATAAAAAATGAAAATCTTAGCTTATCCCAAGTAAAAACGGAAGTTGAGAAAATAAAAAACCGTTTTCCTGGAAAACCTTTAATTATAGTAGCCAATAAAACCGATGTGCTTTCTTTAGAAGAACAGGAAAATTTTCAGCAGCAAATCGCTGAACTCAATTTAATTTCAGCCAAAGAAAATAGAGGAATAGAAGAACTACAAGCTAAAATTTTAAGCTTTGTAAATACCGGAGCTTTAAAAAGTAACGATGCCATTGTGACCAATTCCCGTCATTATGATGCTTTGTTAAAAGCTCAAGAAGAAATAAATAAAGTTCAGGAAGGCTTGAATATAGGCTTAACAGGAGACTTGTTAGCTATCGATATTCGTCAAGCTCTTTATCATTTTGGGGAAATTACAGGTCAAATTACTACCGATGATCTATTAGGAAATATTTTTGCTAATTTTTGTATCGGTAAATAGTTAATGAAACTAAAAGAAGATAAAAGTCAATAATAGTCTTAAATACAGTTGGTTTCAAGCATTTCCCTGTTTTCTTTTTTTCTCTTGTTTTGATATACTATTTGTTATCCCCTCTTATACGTGTTTAATTACGCAGTTATTTGTGGTGAGCTAGCGTAAAAATAATTTCCTCTTGTATAAGTTTAATCTTTTTATAATCTATATCTATCTTAGAAAGGTCAAATTCAGATGCGAAGTTTATAAGTAAATTTTTTAATTCCTCTTTTAAATCATCATGTAGGTTGGTTTCCATTGGTTCGTATAATTTAAACGCTAACTCATGACCAAATTTTGAGTTTATTACATCCAAATCAGTTTCCGTAGTATCTGTGATTTCTTCATCATACTTTAAATATAACCTATTCAACGTCCAATAATGTAAAGCACTTAAATTCTCATTTGATAAATTATCTATGAAATTAGAAATAAAATTATTTAGTATTTCTTCATATTCAAAAGGTAGAACAGCACCATTAAAATAATTTACTTCTTTAAATAATTCGGAATTTTTTTTTCCCTTATTGTAAGCAAACAAATTCAATAACTGCTTTATAAGTACTACTTCAGCGTATTTGACTAATACTCTATTAATATCAGCAGTAATAAAAAGTTTTTCATCAATTGAAATCATAATCTGAATTAGATATTTATTAATTTTGATTTCGGTTGACTAGGTAAATAAAAAGCATACTATATTAGATATACCGTGTTTCTAAGTTTTTTAATACTTTTATTTTACTAATAAAAAACTATGATGAGGATTGTGGCTATTTTGAGGAAGTACATTAAATATTACTTATTTTAAAAATTTATATTTTAAAAGATCATAAACTATTCTAATGAGCTAAAATCAAAGAAATCAATAAAGCCATTAATAATAAAAACCGTGAGCGTCGTAAAAAAGTGAAACCAAAAATCTCAAAACTCACCAAAAAAGATGAGTTTGAATGGATGGAACTCTTGAAGAAAACAAGAAAAAAGCGCAAGATCTTCAAAATCAAATAGCCGCCACAGAAAATGAAATCGACCAAAAGGTTTATGAATTGTATGGCCTTACCGACGATGAAATAGCAATTGTTGAAAATAGTTAGAGATGGGGAAAAGGAAAAAAGATAAACCAATTGAGTTTACATCAGAACAATTAGCGGGCTGGGAAGAATACCGCCAGGCACTTTATATTCAGAAATCAAAAAGTGATGATCTTTTTGAAAAGGCGATCACATTCATAAGTTCTGGAGCATTAGGTCTTACATTAACTTTTCACGATAAAATTGTACCTGCTGTTGATGCCATCTATGTAATTATTATAGCCATTGGCTGGGCACTATTAGTTGCTACTTTATTTATCAACCTTATAAGCCATTATCAGTCCAGTAAATCTACAGATAACTCTATTGACGAAATAGACAATATAATTGACTACAAGATCACGTATTCTATATTCCAAGAAAAATTAGGTAAGCGAAACAGAAGCATTGACAATTTAAACAAAGCATCCATTTTCCTATTAGGTATGGGACTTTTATTAATTATAATCTACGTATCAATAAATCTACATTATGGCAAAACAACACAATCAAAAACCACAATCGAAACCACAAAATCGGCAACAACCCAACACGAACAATCGAAATCAGAAGAGGCAATCGATACCACGACCTACATCCCAGTTAAATAATAACTTTAAAAAGAAATAAAATGGCAGACGATAAAAAGAAGAATGAAACCACAAGATTAAAAAAAACTTTTGGTAACACTATTCCAAAACCAAAGAACAGTTTAAGTCCAAAAAACAATATCGATAAAAAGAAAAAGTAAAATGGCAGAAGACAAGAAGAAATAACAAAATAAAAACACAAAAAATTGATTTAGGCAACACCATCCGTAAGCCTTCAAACAATTTAAAACCTGTTTCAAATAAGAACAAGAAAAAATAACATTATGCCAGATAAGAAAAATCCAAAAAGAGATAATCCCAACATTGGAAAAAATACCAGATGGGACACCACAAAGATTAATCCAAATGCTGGGCAAACCATTCCAAAACCCCCCACTAATCTAAATCCTGATAGGAATAAGAAGAAATAAATGGATAAGTTAAAGGCAGCTATTAAACTTAAAAAGCATTGGCCTTCAAATTTTGTACCTGACGAAACTCGGGAATTTAAGGAAATAACGGAAAGCTTTCCCGTAATGCTAGCCACGCTCACAAATAAGTCCAGAGTGATAAGTATATATGATAATTTTGGTAAAGCTGGCGTTGGAAAAGTAACCTCTCGCAATTCCTTAAAACCCTTAATTCCTCAATTAGAGCACGACGAAGATTTCAAGGGTATTTATCTATTCTGGTTAAACAATGAACCGTTCTATACAGGGATTTCACGTGGTGTTATCAAGCGTATTCATCAACATACAAAGGGATCAAACCATTTTTCATCTTCATTGAGTTACACAAGGGGAAAAGAGTTTCATAATGAAATAGAAGGTATTGAGCATACTGGCACAAGGAAAGAATTAGATTTTGATAGATTTTCGGGTCCATTTAAAAAGATATTGAGAGAAGAATGTCAAGTCTCGATGCTTCCCATAAAAGGTTCAACAGAATTGTATCTATTTGAAGTATATGTTGCGGTTCAACTAAAATTATCTTACTACAATAGATTTAAAACCCATTAATGCCCTTATATGTCAAGAACGAGAAGATTAAATGACCTAATGAATTATTTCCTACCGCAATGGGTAGACTTTGAAATGATGCAAATTGACGACTATATAGATGAACAAGAACGTCAATTTGAGACACAAGGCAAGTCGCTTGAAGATAAATTTCATCAATTGCAAAAGGATATCGAAGTAGGTCAAATTGATGCCACACCAGAATATCACGATCATTTAACATCGAGTTTAATTGACGATATGTGGCAGATTGACAATCACTTCAAACAATTTTTTAGGCAATCAATCGTCATTCAACTTTATTCATTTCTTGAATATAAATTGAAATATGGCTGTGATAACTATGCACGTCAGAAAAACACGGCCTATAAAATGAGTGATCTTAAAGGTAGTAGTGATATGGATAAGGCAAAATTATTTATGTCACGTTCAATGGGGATAGCTGTTAAAGATTTATATCCAGAATGGAGCTATGTACAACGCTTGCGTAAAACTCGAAATATATTAGTTCATCACAATGGAGAATTAATGAGTACACATAGGGATTTTAAGGAAATCAAGGCATTTGAGCAAAAAGGGTTTGAACTTGACCATAAAACTAATCAACTTACCGACTTAAGTCAGCCGCAACATTACATATTAAAATTTACAGATAAGGCTTTTTTACAAAGCCTTTCAAAAAATATCGCTTCATTACTTTATAAAATTGGCAAACACCCTGTAGAGTGAAAAAATATGGTATATGTAAGCTTTGTGGTAAACAAAGCAAATTAACCTTTGAGCATATTCCACCTGAAGGTGCATTCAACTCAAAACCAGTTTACTTTCAAGACAAAGAAAATCTTCTTGATAAGTCAAGTTATCGATACGGTGGTCGTAAACGTAGTAATAAAGGAGCAGGTGGCTATCACTTATGCAAATCCTGCAATAACAATACAGGTAGTTGGTATGCAAATGATTATATAGAATTTGCAAAACAAGGCGCTTATGTATTAACACATCGAGTTTATGCAAACCACTTTATCTGTGCTGAATATGAGATTAAGCCGTTAAATGTTCTCAAGCAAATCTTAACGATGTTCATAGCCTTGGAAACAAGTAGTTATCTGATTGATAGACAAGGATTAAGAGATTTTATTTTAGACAAAGAAAGTAATCAATTACCCTCAAATATTCGATTATTGATGTATATGACGAGTACAATTAGTTTAAGGAATGCATTATCGTGGTCTAATATGGATGGATACGCAAGAACTTTTGGAGAAATCAGTTATACACCTTTTGGCTTTCATTTAAGTATCGATACACCCACAATTAATCGACCATTTTGCGATATTACTCATTTCACATCTCTTGCATTTAATGAAGAAGCAACTGTAAAATTACCTTTACGACATTTAATACCAAGTAGTATGTTTCCCGGTATATATTTATAAGCTCACAACCTTTATTGTTCAATCTAATTTGATTAGTAGAGAGTCTAAATATTTTGAAATCTCAACTTCTACAAGGCAATTGTTAATTCATTTAAAAACTTATTTCGTACAGTTTTCCACATTTTTATCAACTATTTAGAATAATAAATGGTATATTTGCGTTTAATATGCAAATAACATCTTTATTATGCTTGTTCAGTTTTCTGTAACTAACTATAAGTCTTTCAGAGATAAGGCAACCTTATCTCTAGTAGCCTCTAACTATGATAAAAAAGTAAGAGAAGCCGATAACGTCACGGCGTTTGAAAATTTTTCATTCCGTTTACTTAAAAGTGCCGTTATGTATGGACCAAATGCAAGCGGAAAGAGTAAATTCTTTGAAGCTTTTAATTTTGTTCACCATTATATTAGAGATTCTGCCACTGATTTTACAGCCGGCGATAAAATCCCAGTTGAACCATTTTTACTCGATGAAACTTCTGATTCTGAACCAAGTGAATTTGAAGTCGTTTTCTTGCGTAATGGCTTAAGATATAGATATGGGTTTGAAGTGACCGAAGAGAAAGTAATTTCAGAATGGCTCTATGAGAAAGCAACAAAGGAAATTGAGTTATTCTATCGTGATGAGCAATCAATTACCACACATCCTAAAAAGTATAAGAAGGGTGGTATGATTGCAAAGCAGGGTTTTGTCAGGGAGAATCAACTCTTTCTATCTCGAGCTGTTCAGTTCAATGATGAAATTTCGGAAACTTTGTATGACAGTTTAGGTAAACTACGAACTCTGTCAGGGCTTGATGAAAAGGGCTTTCAGGGCTACACGATGTCTTTACTTGAAAAAGAAGATTATAAAGGTAGAATTCTTAAGCTTCTTGAAGCCGCCGATTTAGATATCGAAGACCTTGAAGTTGAAAAATTAGATATTGATGATTTGCCCTCAGATTTACCTAAATCTTTGAGAGAATTCATTAAAAAAGAAAGTCAAGATAACGATCGTTCATTTGCTTCAGACGTTGTAACTAAACGATGGAAATATAATCAAAAGGAAGAAAAAGTTGGCTTTGCTCATTTTTCAATGGATACGATGGAATCATCGGGTACAAAAAAATTCTTTGCCCTTACTGGTCCAATCATTGATACCTTAGAAAATGGGTATACCTTATTTGTGGATGAATTGGATTCAAAATTACATCCCAATCTTGTGGAAAAAATTGTATCATTATTTAATTCGAAGTCGTTAAACCCTCATAATGCTCAATTAATTTTCAATACTCACAACACCAATTTATTGGATAGTGGACTACTAAGACGCGATCAAGTGTGGTTTGTAGAAAAAGACAATTGTGGAAATTCAGAACTTCATTCTCTTTCAGACTTTAAAAAGATTAGAAAAAATGAAGCTTTAGAATCAAATTATTTGCGTGGTAAATATGGTGCAATTCCTTATTTAGAGTTTTTTAATTCATTCACTTCAAAATTTCTGGAATATGAAAATGAAGGATAAAAACGCTGAACAAAGAGAGAATAAAAAGAAACATCTTGCAAGTTTAAAAGAATCCAAACAAAATCGTAGAAGAAAAGAACCATCTCTCAATCGTAAGAGAGCAACCTTAACACCTCGAAAGGTAATTCTTATTGCTTGTGAAGGTGAGAATACAGAACCATCGTACTTCCGTCAGTTTAAAATAAAATCTGTTGATATCGAACCAATAGGAGATGGTTATAGTCACTTATCCCTTGTTGATTGGGCTACTAAAAAAGCATCGTATAAAGAATATGACGAAATATGGGTTGTTTTTGACGCT
Organism: Mesonia oceanica; assembly: GCF_902499555.1. GTDB lineage: Bacteria > Bacteroidota > Bacteroidia > Flavobacteriales > Flavobacteriaceae > Mesonia > Mesonia oceanica. The sequence continues at coordinate 302,160 of NZ_CABVMM010000004.1, read as the reverse complement.
GATCCCAAGCCAGATAATCCCAACTGGAAGCAAAATTTCAATCAGGCTATTTGGAAGGCTCAAGGATTAAACTATAAAGTTGGCTATTCCCATCAGGCATTCGAATACTGGTTGATTTTACACTTTGAAAATCATCAAGGAGGCAGTATGCCACGAACAGATTATGATGCAAAATTAAATGATTATATCAATCCTTTAGGTGCTACCTATGAAGGAAAAGGAGATAAAAAGGTGTCTAAAGAGTTTTTTGAGATATTAATGAGTGAAGATCCAGATATAGGTAAGAAAAGAGTAGAAACAGCGATTTGTAGGGCTAAAACAATTTACGACAGGCTTCCCCATAACAATTTCGCTGATGAAGAAAGCTCAACGTCAGTATTTCTTTTAGTAAAAGAATTATTGGATATGGATATTCCAAAGAGTAAGCGGGTAGCTTTAGAAGATATTTGCAATTAAATTAATAACAATATGCATTTGTTGGGTATTCAAATAATTGGATTGGGAGAATGAATGGATGGAAAATTGTAAATATTATCAAATACCTTTAATTCTAATTCATACTAAAAAAAGGCAAGCAAAAGTTTACTCCTCAATTACACCTTATACTTTTGGAAGTGTTGATATGATTAAATTTGTACTTATTGCATCCGGAAGTAAGAAGTTTAATTTTTTAATAAAAATTATCGGTGTATTTTTATAAATTATAGCTTGAGTATGGTTTTTTAGATTTTATGAATACACAAGATGATTATATAGATTTATTAAATAAAACTTCTCAATTTGCCAATATGGGGAGTTGGAAGGTAGATTTGATTGAAGATAAATTATATTGGTGTCCCATTACCAAAAAAATCCATGAGGTTTCCCATGATTTTAAATGTTCAATTCAACAAGCGCTGAATTTTTATAAAGATCCTGTTTCTAAGAAAGCAACTTCCATAGCCTATCAAAGAGCTATTAAAAAACATCAAGAATACGATATTAAGGTAAAAATTACCACAGCAAAAAATAAAGAAAAATGGGTGAGGTCAATAGGCATTCCTGTTATTTCTGAAGGTAAATGCATAAAAGTTTATGGTGTTTTTCAAGACATCACCGAACAGGAAACGCAGTATCAAGAGTTAAAAAGACAAATGTCTTTATTGAATGATATGTTTTTAAACTCCCATATGGGAGTTTCTTTTGCAGATTTAGATGGGAATTTGTTTAAAGCAAATAGGGGATTGTGCAATATTTTTGGGTATGAAGAAAAAGAAATGTTAACCAAATCCTTTCAAGATTTAACCCACCCTGAAGATTTAGATTTTTCGCTAACTTATATACAACAACTTATCGATGGGGAGAAAACCTATCATACTACCGAAAAACGTTACAAGCATAAAAGTGGAAAAACCATATATGGTTTTCTCTATTTGTCTATGATTAAAGACTCTTTTGGGAAACCCTTACACTTTATGTCTCAAATAATAGATTTAACCCAACAATATGAAACAAATAAGAAGTTAAAATCTTATCTAAACGTAACTACAGACCAAAATAAACGTTTGCTTAATTTTGCACATATTGTATCTCACAATTTAAGGTCACATTCCAGCAACCTTAAAATGTTGTTGAACCTTTTAAAGATTGAAAACCCGGAGCTTGAGGATAATGAAGTGATTGCAATGGTTAACCAATCGGTGAATAATTTAAGTGAAACAATTCTACACTTAAATGAAGTAGTGATGATCCAGACTTCAGATAGAAAAAATGTAAGAAACCTCAATTTAAAAGAATACATCGTCAATACAATAGAGACACTCTCGGCTATTATTAAAGAAAATGATTGTGAAATAATAGATACGATAGAAGAAGATCTAGCCGTAAACTTTGTACCCGCTTATTTAGAAAGCATTCTGCTTAACCTTATAAGTAATTCCATCAAGTATAAGTCCAAAGAAAGAAGGTTAAAATTAAATCTATTCGTAAAAAAGAAAAAAAAATATTTAATTTTATATGTTCAAGATAATGGTTTAGGAATAAACTTAGAAGATCATAAAAAAAGTTTGTTTGGAATGTACAAAACCTTTCATAATCACGAAGATTCTCGTGGAATAGGGCTGTTTATTACTAAAAACCAAATTGAAGCGATGGGAGGTAAAATAGAAGTTGAAAGTCAAGTAGATAAAGGATCCACATTTAAAGTATATTTTAAGAATGAAGCCTGAAATCAGTTTAGCTTGTATTATAGATGATGATCCTATCTTTATCTTCGGTACAAAAAAATGATGTCATATTCAGGTATTTGTGAAAGCTTTCTCATCTTTAAAAATGGAAAAGAAGCTTACGATCATCTTAGCATCATTATCAAAGAAAATAAAAGCTTGCCAGATATTATTCTTCTAGATATTAATATGCCTATTATGAATGGTTGGCAGTTTTTAGATGAAATCATTAAAATAAATATTCCTAAAGAATTAAAGATTTTTATCGTTAGTTCATCAGAAAATCCAGAAGATATCGAAAAGTCAAAAGAATATAATTTTATTAAAGATTATGTAGTAAAACCTATCAATGCAACAAAACTAAAACAAATTATGGCTTTTATCTAGCCACTATTTCAAAGGAGATAAGACCTGCATCAATTTCAGCTTCAACCAACGCACCATCTTTATATTTATAGATAGAGGTTTTGCCTTTATGAGAAGTCTTTTCATAAGTATGAGCACTTAATTTCTTTAGGGTATGAAAACAGCCGTGCTCTTCAGCATAAACTTTTTTCACATTTTCCGGCTCTTCAAACATTAAATTAACCGTTCCATAGGTGATAGGTTCATAAATTCGGTTTTCTTCTTCATCATCCTCATAAAAAATATAGCCCTTATTATTTTTATCTGTATATGTATTGGTTTTCTCTTTTCCGTTGAATAATATCAGTGCATAGGCGTGAGATAATTCACCATTCTCATAAACCACTTTGTAATTATAATCGACTTCAATCTTAGTAATGATTCGAGTATCAATTTCGGTACGATTACTATAAATAATTTTTGGGCCAACTTGCTCCTTTTTAGCATATAAAGTTCCTATATTTTTTCCTTTATGGATAATATTAAAAACGTGCCTTTCTTCTTGAGCCAGAGCATTAGTGCCAAATGTAACCAATAGATAAAAGAGAAGTAAAAAATTTTTCATTCAGACAATAATTAATTCTTTAGAAATATACTACAAAAATTTTGATAATAAATTCAACAGAACCTGACAATTATCATTTTTAGAAATACACTTCTTCCGCAACTTTGTGAACTAATTATTCTAGAGAAGAGATGCAACAAACTTGTTTTCATTGTGGGAGCGATTGCGGGAAATCGCCTATTGTGTATGACGAGAAAAACTTTTGCTGTCATGGATGCCAAACTGTATATGAAATTTTTTCAACTAACAATCTATCCTGTTATTACGATCTTCAGTCTGCTCCAGGTGCAATTCCGCAAGAGATTGAAGGAAAATACGATTATCTCGATCATCCTGATATTATTGAAAAATTAGTAGAATTTAACGATGGAATTATTCAGGTGATTAACCTGTATATTCCACATATGCATTGTAGTTCCTGTATTTGGATTTTAGAAAATTTGAATCAACTACAACCGGAAATTAAAAGCTCGCAAGTCAACTTTCCTAAAAAAACGGTTCGCATCACTTTTAAAACCGAAAACTTAAACTTAAAAGAAGTTGTCAAGCTGTTAAGTGCCATTGGCTATGAACCATACATTAGCCTAAGTGATTATGCCGAAGGAAAGAAGCAAGTAGACCGTAGCTTAATTTATAAATTAGGAATTGCCGGTTTTGCTTTTGGGAATGTGATGTTTCTTTCTTTTCCTGAATATTTTGAAGTTTCAGAATTTTGGCTGGAAAAATACAAGTACCTGTTTCGTGGTTTAATGTTCGCTTTCTCTTTACCGGTGGTTTTTTATGCGGCGCAAGAATATTTTGTTTCAGCTTATAAAGGTTTACGTTCTAAAATATTAAACATTGATGTGCCGATTGCATTGGGGATTCTAGTACTTTTTATTCGAAGTTCCGCAGAAATATTTACCGATACGGGTACCGGGTTTTTCGATAGCCTTACCGGTTTGGTATTCTTTTTACTACTAGGGAAGTTTTTTCAGCAGAAAACCTATTCATTTTTATCTTTTGAGCGCGATTACAAATCCTATTTTCCAATTGCGGTGACTAAAATCAGTAAAACCCAAACGGGAACTAAAGAAGAAAACATTCAAGTTTATGAAATTAAAGAGGGCGATCGCTTACTCATTAGAAATGCTGAATTATTACCCGTTGACAGTATTTTAATTTCAGGTAAAGGACAAATTGATTACAGTTTCGTTACTGGAGAAAGTGAACCGGTGACCAAAGTGAGTGGCGATAAACTTTTTGCCGGTGGAAAACAATTAGCAGGTGCGATAGAGGTAGAAGCCATAAAATCTGTCGAGCAAAGTTACCTTACCCAATTGTGGAGTAACGATGTGTTTGCCAAAGATAGGGAGCAGGGTTTTGTTGGGATTACTAACGCTATTAGTAAATATTTTACTTGGGCAGTGTTAAGCATTGCTTTATTGGCTACCGGTTATTGGTTGGTGGCCGATAGCAGCTTGGCCATAAATGTGCTTACTTCGGTTTTAATTATTGCCTGTCCCTGTGCATTAGCTTTATCCACACCTTTCGCTTTAGGTAATATGTTACGCATTTTTGGTCGACAAAAATTCTATTTGAAAAATGCAAGTGTCATTGAAAAACTGGCGCGAACCGATACCCTTATTTTCGATAAAACCGGAACTATAACCACCAACAAAAAAAACAGAATCGCTTATGAAGGAATGGCGCTTTCTGAAGAGGAAGAATCCTTGCTAAAAAATACCTTGCGTTCATCAAACCATCCGTTAAGTCGGGCTTTGTATAATTTCCTAGCAGATCAAGACATTCAAATTCTAGATGATTTTGAAGAAATTACCGGAAAAGGGATGCACGCCAAAAAAGCTGAAAACTCTATTGATGTAGGCTCAGCCAAATTTGTGGGTAACGAAGCAGAAACCGAAGCCTTAGCTACTTCAGTTCACGTAAAAACCAACGATAGCTATAAAGGGAAATATGTTTTTCATAACCAATATCGCGATGGTATAAAAGAATTGTTTAAGCAATTAAAAGAAGATTATAATTTAATTATTCTTTCGGGAGATAATCAGGGAGAAAAGAAATATCTACAAGAATTACTTCCACAAGGAACCGATATGTTGTTCAACCAAAAACCGGAAGATAAACTCAATTATATAAAAACCCTCCAGCTAGAAGGTAAAAAAGTAATTATGGTAGGCGATGGGCTAAACGATGCCGGAGCTTTGGCACAAAGTGAGGTAGGTATTTCTATTGCAGAAAATGTAAATGTATTTTCTCCGGCTTGTGATGCCATTTTAGAAGCCGGGCAGTTTTCAAAAATCAATGCCTTTATTCAAGCCTCTAAACAAACTGTGGGGATCATTAAAGCGAGTTTTACCTTGTCGTTTATTTACAATGTGATTGGACTATATTTTGCAGTTACAGGACAATTATCGCCAATTATTGCAGCCATTTTAATGCCGTTGAGTTCCATAAGTGTTTTGGTTTTTGTGACCGTTCTTACCAATTTAAAAGGACGAAAACTTTTTAAAAAACATCAAGATGAATCAAGAGCATAATCCATTACAGGAATTTCAAACTTGGTTTTATGAAGTTGAAAAATCTCATGAAATAGGCGAAGTAAATGCCATGTTATTGACTACCATCGGAGAAGATGCTTGTCCAAAAAGTCGAATGGTATTGCTAAAGCGTTTTACCTGGGAAGGTTTCTTGTTTTTTACCAATTATAAAAGTGAAAAAGCAAGAGCGATCGCTAAAAATCCGCGGGTAAGCTTGCATTTTAACTGGAAAGCTGCAGACCGTGAAATTTATATTCAAGGCAAAGCAGAAAAACTACCTCAATCGGTTTCAGAAGCTTATTTTGAACAACGCCCCAGAGGAAGTCAGTTAGGTGCTTGGGCATCTGAACAAGGAAAAATAATTTCTTCTAGAAAAGTACTGGAAAATAATTTAAAGAAGCTAGAAGAAAAATTTCAAGAGCAAATTATACCTATGCCTGAACATTGGGGCGGTTATTTGGTAAAACCTGAGGCTTTCGATTTTATTCAATATTCTTCTGTAGGCATTCGAAAAACAATTCGATATCAGTTAGAAAAAGATTATTCGTGGTGTAAACACGTACGCCATGGGTTAGATTTTTTTATATAATGAAGTGAAAATCGAAGTCGAAAATGATATACTCATAAGCTTAGAATAATACTTCCTCCTTCCTGTTTACTGATGACTTCCAGCTGATTACTGCTCACTTTTCACTAAAAACTGCTCACTGAAACGATCGGCTAATTTTCAAACCTGACAAATGTCATTTTTTAAGAAAGCCTTCACATTTACTTTTGAACCATAATAGAGAGTTATGAGTGTAATATATGTTTTACTAGCTATCAGTATCACCGTTGCGGTTATATTTTTTGTAGCGTTTATTCTATCTGTAAAGAATGGGCAATACGATGATGTATACACGCCTTCAGTACGGATGCTTTTTGAAGACGAGCTGGTAAAAGATCCCAAGAAAAAGAAAAATCAAAAACAAGTATTAACTAAAGACAAACAATCATAAAAATGGAAATGGATCAGTTTTATTACGACAATAAGATCGTAAAAAAATTCTTGTACGCTACGATTTTTTGGGGAATCGTAGGGATGTCTGTGGGACTTCTCTTAGCGTTTATGTTTTTATTTCCCAATCTTACCGATGGGATTTCTTGGCTGAGTTTTGGTCGCTTACGACCCTTACACACCAATGCCGTAATCTTCGCCTTTGTAGGGAACGCCATATTTGCAGGGGTTTATTACTCCTTACAGCGTTTGCTAAAAACCAGAATGGCCAGTGATGCTTTAAGTAATTTTAATTTTTGGGGTTGGCAATTAATTATTGTTGCGGCAGCAATTACCCTTCCGCTTGGTTATACTTCCTCTAAGGAGTATGCCGAATTGGAATGGCCTATCGATATTGCGATTGCGCTAGTTTGGGTAGCCTTTGGGGTAAATATGATTTGGACGATCTTTAAAAGAAGACAGCGCCATTTATATGTTGCCATTTGGTTTTACTTAGCGACTTTTGTGACGGTAGCTGTGCTTCATATTTTTAATAATATCGAGCTTCCGGTAAGTGCGTTAAAAAGTTACTCGGTTTATGCAGGAGTACAAGATGCCTTGGTACAATGGTGGTATGGGCACAATGCGGTGGCATTTTTCTTAACCACCCCATTCTTAGGCTTGATGTATTATTTTGTGCCAAAAGCCGCGAATCGTCCTGTATATTCGTACCGACTATCGATTGTACACTTTTGGTCCTTAATTTTTATCTATATCTGGGCAGGACCTCACCACTTGTTGTATTCTGCTTTACCCGATTGGGCACAAAACTTAGGGGTTGCATTCTCCGTGATGTTAATCGCTCCATCTTGGGGTGGGATGATCAATGGATTATTAACCTTGCGCGGTGCTTGGGATAAAGTAAGAACAGATCCTGTTTTAAAATTTATGGTAGTGGCTATTACCGGTTACGGGATGGCAACTTTTGAAGGACCAATGCTTTCGCTTAAAAACATCAATGCCGTAGCACACTTTAGTGACTGGATTATTGCACACGTTCACGTGGGAGCTTTAGCTTGGAATGGTTTCTTAACCTTCGGAATGGTGTATTGGTTAGTACCAAGATTAGTGAAATCAAATTTATGGTCAACTAAACTGGCAAACGTTCACTTTTGGATTGGAACTTTAGGGATTATTATGTACGCATTACCGATGTATGTAGCAGGATTTACCCAAGCTTCCATGTGGAAACAGTTTAATCCCGACGGAAGTTTAGTGTACGGTAACTTCTTAGAAACCGTTCAAGAAATTATCCCAATGTACTGGATGCGTGCTATAGGAGGTAGTTTATATATTCTAGGAGCTTTCGTGATGCTTTACAATATTGTAAGAACTATTAAGGCTGGAAGCACTGTAACCGATGAATTAGCAGAAGCAGCTCCACTTCCAAAAGTAACCAATAAACGTGTTGCCGGAGAAGGCTATCACACTTGGTTAGAAAGAAGACCGGTAAAATTAACCATTTTTGCAACCATTGCGATCTTAATTGGTGGAGCCGTTCAAATTATTCCAACCTTAATGATTGATTCTAACATTCCTACAATTTCTAGTGTGAAGCCATATACTCCATTAGAATTAGAAGGAAGGGATTTATACATCCGGGAAAGTTGTGTCTCTTGTCACTCGCAAATGATTCGACCTTTCCGTAGTGAAGTAGAACGTTATGGCGAATATTCTAAAGCAGGAGAATATGTGTACGACCATCCATTCTTATGGGGAAGTAAACGTACCGGACCCGATTTATTTAGAGTAGGAGGAAAGTATTCTGATAACTGGCACTTCAATCACTTCTACGATCCGCAAACAACTTCTTCCGGTTCAATTATGCCAAGTTATAAGTGGCTTATTAAAAATGAACATGACCGTTCACAAACCGAAGATAAGATGAGAGCGATGGTAACCTTGGGTGTTCCTTATACCGAAGAAGAAATTGCCAATGCTCAAAAATGGATGGAAGAGCAAGCCACTCAAATTGAACAAAACCTATATTCAGATCCTGATTTTGCTGAAAGTTACGAAGCCGATAAAAAGTTTGCTAAAGAAAACGGACTCGATTTCGTAGAAATGAAAGATCGTGAAGTAATAGCACTTATCGCTTACATTCAGCGATTAGGAACCGATATTAAAATAAAAGACGATAACCAAGAAGTAAGTTCAAACTAAAACCAAAAATCATGTTGAAGTTTATAAAAGGACACATGGAAACAATCGATGGGGTAGAAGTTTACCCGATGATTTCCTTACTCATATTTTTCTTCTTCTTCTTAGCCTTGTTCTGGTGGGTATTTACTACTAGAAAAGATTACATCAAAGAAGTGAGTAATTTACCCCTAGAAACCGAAAAAGATACTGCCTTATGAAAAATTTAGCATCATACATTCGAGTATTCCTGTTTCTGTTAATTGGGTACTTATTAATTGAATATACGGTAGAAATAGAAGACGGTTCGGTTTTTACCACCTATCCATTAGCTTGGTTAGTCTTAGGGGTGGCCGGTTTATTTGCTATAGCTGTAGAACTTTGTGTAGGTGCGTTGCGAAGCGTACTTTTTAAATCACTAGATGAAGAAGCTAAAGCGCGCTATTTAGCTGCAGAAAAAGAAAGCAGAGCCAAACAATATGCTTGGTTCCATAAACTCTATAATAAACTCTATAATAAACTGGTAGATGGAAAACCCATCGAAAAGGAAGATGAAATTATCCTCGATCATAATTATGATGGCATCAAAGAATTGGATAACAACCTTCCGCCTTGGTGGCTTTACGGATTCTATGCAACGATCATTTTTGCAGGAGTTTATTTAGCACGTTACCATATTTTCCAAGATGATAATCAAATTCAAGAATATGAAGCGGAAGTAGTGGAAGCCAAAATAGCCATTGAAGAATATAAGAAAACCGCTAAAAACTTGGTAGATGTGAATACCGTTGAATTACTGACTGATGCATCTGATTTGGCAGCGGGAAAAAAAATATTCCAAACCAACTGTGCCGCTTGTCACAAAGCCGATGGTGGAGGAGGGATTGGTCCTAACTTAACCGATAAATATTGGATTTTAGGCGGTGGCATTAAAAACGTATTTAGAACGGTAACCGAAGGAGGTCGATCTGGGAAGGGAATGGTAGCTTGGGAAGGAACCTTAAAACCGGTAGAACGAGCACAAGTAGCAAGTTTCGTATTGTCATTACAAGGCACAACCCCGGCAGAACCTAAAGAACCTCAAGGCGAACTTTGGGTAGATGAAGGTGATGCTCCAAAAGCCGATGAGGTAGAAAGAGCAGAAAATACGACCTCGATGGATACGATTCAAGTCACTGATGAAATATAAGATAGGTCAACTCTGGCGGAGTTGAGAGGTCTCAATTCCGCTTGTTTTGAACTCATCCAGTTTTGTTATCAAAGCATAATGAGGTTTTTTAAACCATAAATCAATACCTACAACCTAATACCTAAACAACGTGGAAACTCCAGATAACGAAAAATTCAGAGATTCGATAGGAACCATCAATCAAGAAGGGAAACGATCGTGGATATTTCCTAAAAAGCCCGAGGGTAAATATTATAAATATAGAACTTGGGTAAGTTATGGTTTGTTATTATTTCTGTTTGCAGCACCATTTGTAAAAATTAATGGCAATCAGTTTTTGATGTTCAACGTTTTAGAACGTCGCTTTAATATTTTTGGATTTCCGTTTTGGCCACAAGATTTCCATTTGTTTGTGATTTCTATGATTATTGGCGTGGTATTCATCATACTGTTTACCGTTGCTTTTGGTCGAATTTTCTGTGGGTGGATTTGCCCGCAGACGATATTTTTAGAAATGGTTTTCCGTAGAATCGAATATTGGATCGATGGTGATCGTGGAAAACAAATTCGTTTAGCTAAGCAAGCTTGGAATGCCGAAAAGATTAGAAAACGAGTTTTAAAATGGAGTATCTATTTTGTGATTAGCTTTTTAATAGCTAACATTTTCCTAGCCTATTTAATAGGAAGCGATCAACTTTTAAGATATATCATAGAAGGCCCCGCTGCTAACGCAAGCACACTCATCTCTCTTCTTATATTTACTGGGGTCTTCTATTTTATCTTTGCCTGGTTTAGAGAGCAGGTATGTATAATTGCTTGTCCTTATGGTCGTTTGCAAGGCGTTTTATTAGATAAAAAATCCATTGTTGTTGCTTACGATTATAAGCGCGGTGAGAAAGAAGAAGGAAGGGCGAAGTATAGAAAAAATGAAGACCGGGAAGCTACAGGAAAAGGAGATTGTATCGATTGTTCGCAATGTGTTCATGTTTGCCCTACAGGAATCGATATTAGAAACGGTACGCAACTTGAATGTGTAAATTGTACCGCTTGTATTGATGCTTGTGATGCGATGATGGAAAAAGTAGACCTTCCCAAAGGTTTAATTAGATATGCCAGTGAAGAAAATATAGCTGAAAAGAAAAAGTTTACCTTCAATCCACGTTTAAAAGCTTATACTGCTGTTCTGGTAATTCTTATAGGTGTTTTAACCGGAATGCTTTTTCTAAGAAATGATGTAGAAGCTACCGTTTTGCGTTTACCTGGACAATTGTATGAGAAAAAAGATAATAATATAATTAGGAATGTGTACACTTTTAAATTGGTCAATAAAACTGTAAAACCTATTGAAAATGTTCATTTTAAATTGATTTCGCACAGCGGAAGAATTGAATTGGTGACGCACGAAAACTTTGAAGTTCCTAAACAAGGATTATCAAAAGGAACCTTGTTCATAGATATTAATCAAGCTGCATTAGAAACTGATAAAGAACGATTAAAAATAGGAGTTTATAGTGGCGATCAACTTATTGAAACTACAAAAGCATCCTTTTTAGGTCCGCGGAGTTTTAGGTAATTCGTTTTAGCAGCTCATCCAAATAGAAGATAGAAAATTAAAATAAATAACGATGAAAAAAATAAACTGGGGAGTAGGAATTGTAATTACTATAGTGTGTTTTATGGGATTCATTATGTTTTTTGTTATCAAAATGAGCACTGATACAAAGTACGATCACGATTTGGTAACCGAAGAATATTACAAAGAAGAATTGGCCTATCAAGATCAGATTGATGCCCAACAAAATTCAGCCCATTTAGCTGAAAATATTCAGGTTGAAGTTTCAGCAGAAGGTATTCAAATTCTGTTTCCTTCAGAAAAAATAGACATTGAAGGTAAAGTAAATTTATACCGACCTTCCAATAAAAAATTGGATTTAGAAATCCCTGTGAACTTAGAAAATCAGCAAATGATGATTCCGGCTGAAAAATTAGTGGAGGGGAAATACAAACTTTCTATCCATTGGAAATGGAACGGAACCACATATTTGTTTAAAAAAGATTTACAGATTAGAAATTAAACTGATTATTCTAGTATTGATATTTTCGTCATTCGGTACTTGATCCGGAATCACATACTAAATTGAAAAATAAAATCTTGGAGATGAGCCCCTGAAGCAAGCCCGTCTGCCGGACGAGCAGGTTCAGGATAACGGCATCTCGTTATAATTTATAACGGACATTCAAAAATTAATGAATCTGTCCCCTCGAGCGGAGTCGAGAGGTTTTTTAAAATTACAAAAACAAAAAGGTCTCGACTCCACTCGACCTGACAAAGATAAAATGCGTCATGCTGAACTTGATTCAGCATCACATAAGAGTAAGTAGTTTATTAGGTTTTAATTAAGAATCGTAATTATGCTTTATTCAGCTTTCATATTAGGGTTATTGGGCAGTTTTCACTGTGTGGGAATGTGTGGTCCAATTGCATTTATGCTTCCGTTGGATAGAAAAAGCAAGTTTAAAAAAATATTACAATTAAGCCTTTACCACCTAGGGAGATTGTTCACCTATAGCTTTATTGGTTTGCTTTTCGGGCTATTGGGTAAAGGCTTATTTTTGTTTGGGATTCAGCAAAAAATATCGATCGCTATTGGCGTATTGATGATTTTGGTAGTGGTTATTCCACATCAAACGTTTAATAAATACAATTTCTCCAGACCTGTTTTTAAACTTATTTCTAAAGTAAAATCAGCTTTAGGAAAAGAACTTCAAAAGAAAACCCCGGATACTTTTCTAAGCATCGGTTTTCTCAACGGATTTTTACCTTGCGGTTTATTATACATGGCTATTTTTGGTTCGTTTGCCTATGAAAGTATCTCAATGAGTTTGTTGTATATGTTAGTGTTTGGCTTAGGGACTATTCCGTTAATGACAACAATGGTATTAGCAGGTAATTTTTTAAGTACTTCCTTCCGACAAAAAATACAAAAAGCCATACCGATTTTTGTGGTGATTGTGGGGTTGTTGTTTGTTTTACGAGGTTTAGGTTTAGGCATTCCCTATGTTTCCCCAAAACCCATTCATACCACCGAAAAAGTTTCTTCTCAAATCGATTGCCATTCATAAAAGGTTCAAATTATCGGTAAAATTGTAGGGGCATTTGTTAAGTATAAAATATTACTGTAAATTGCTAATTCAATTAGTTGAACTCCTTCATGATTACATTTATAAGCAGTCTCTTGCTACTAGTTATAGGATATTTTACTTATGGAAAGCTCATAGAGCGTGTTTTTGGAGCTAAAGAAAGCAATCGCCCTACTCCGTCACATACCGAAAACGATGGAGTAGATTTTATTCCGCTTAATAAACAAAAAAACGCATTTATACAGTTATTGAATATTGCTGGAGTCGGACCTATTTTTGGTCCTATCCTAGGAGCTTTATATGGTCCGGCCGCATTTCTTTGGATTGTATTTGGGTGTATTTTTGCAGGTGGTGTGCACGATTACCTTACAGGAATGATATCGGTAAGAAACAAAGGGATGCAACTCCCTGCATTGGCATCAAAATATATAGGAAAACCCTTTAGCCATTTGGTAAACCTTTTTGCTCTGCTTTTACTGCTATTGGTGGGGACCGTTTTTGTAGTGGCGCCATCTAAAATGGTTAGTGAACTCTTAGCTGGAGGAGAACAAACCTTAATGATAATTACCGCCATTATTTTTTTATATTATACCATTGCTACCGTTTTGCCAATAGATAAAATAATTGGTAAAATTTATCCTTTTTTAGGAGCATTACTTTTATTAAGTGCCTTAGGAATTGGGATAGGTATTCTTTTTAATGATCATACTATACCTGAACTGAGCTTTGAAAATGTACACCCTAAAGGTTTGCCTTATTATCCGGTCATTTTTTTAACCATTTCTTGCGGAGCTTTATCTGGGTTTCATGCCACACAATCTCCTATTATTTCTCGAACTTTAAATACCGAAAAAGATGGTCGTTATGTTTTTTACGGAATGATGATTGCCGAAGGTATTATAGCGATGGTTTGGGCAGCGGCAGCCATGACAATTATAGACCAGCAAGAATTATCACAACTTATAGCAGACGGAGGTCCTGGAGCCGTGGTAAGTAGAGTGGCAACCTTAATTTTGGGTTCTGTTGGCGGCACCATTGCCGTAATTGGGGTAATTGTTTTACCCATTACTTCCGGCGATACCTCGTTTCGAGCAGCCAGAATGATTATTGCTGAATACTTACATACACCTCAAAAAATACTGAAAAACCGTTTTTTTATTGCAATTCCGGTATTTGCAATTTCCTTTTTGCTGATAACGGTTATTGAGTTTAGTGCACTTTGGCGTTATTTCTCATGGGCAAACCAGGTTACCGCAGCTATAGCTCTTTGGATAGGGACAGTATATTTGTACCAAAAAAATAACTATTATTGGATGGCTCTAATACCTGCTACTTTTATTACTTCCGTAGTGATAACTTACATACTTTATGATACTGATTTGGGAATGGGAGTCGATTTAAAAATCAGTAAATGGATCGGGATTGGTTTTGCCCTATTGTGTGCTTTTGCTTTACATATGAAGTCTCCTTTTAAGCGAAAAGTATAAACCTTATATTTGGTTGCAACCACCAAATTTTTATAAAAAACCTTTTTTTTTGAAGTCTGTCAAATGTCATATTTTAAAGAATGGCGAAGGGTTAGATTTGCAGGAGAAATAAAAAAAAGAAGAGTTATGCTACCATTTATTTCAGCTGAAGAAGCTGTCGCAAATGTACAATCAGGAAATCGTGTGTTTTTTCAGGGAGCCGCAATGACCCCTAAAGTAATCATCAAAGCTTTGTGCGAGCGCTACCAAGAATTATCAGATATAGAATTGGTACAAATGCATACCGAAGGCGATGCATTGTACGCGCAAGATCCTTATAATAAAAGTTTTCACGTGAATAGCTGCTTTGTGGGCGGTAATGTACGACGAACCGTAAACTCTGAACACGGTGACTATATTCCTATATTTTTAAGTGAAATGCATCTGTTGTTTAAACGCGGTATTTTACCTTTAGATGTGGCATTTATACAAGTTTCACCACCAGATAAACACGGGTATTGTTCCTTAGGAACATCGATAGATGTGACCATCACCGCTATACAATGTGCAAAAAAAGTAATCGCACAAGTGAATCCACAAGTACCCAGAACGCATGGTGATGGAATTATTCATATGAGTAAAATTGATGCGGCGGTTGAGGTAAACGAACTTATTCACGAAGTATTTACGGTTGAACCTTCTGAAGTTGAAAAACAAATAGGTTATCACGTGGCACAATTGGTGGAAGATGGAGCCACTTTACAAATGGGAATTGGAGGAATACCGAATGTGGTATTAAATAATTTGTATAACCACAAAGGTTTAGGTATTCATACCGAAATGTTTTCTGACGGTGTTTTACCGCTTATTGAAAAGGGCATTATTACGGGAGAAAACAAAGCGGTGAAAAACGGTAAAATAGTAACCTGTTTTGCGATCGGTTCGCCTAAACTCTATGAATTTTTAGACGATAATCCATTGGTGCATTTTAAAGAAGCTGCCTATACCAATGATACGGCCATTATTCGACGAAATCCAAAAGTGACCGCTATTAATAGTGCGATAGAAATAGATTTAACGGGACAAGTTTGTGCCGATACGATTGGGAAAATGCAGTATTCCGGCGTGGGAGGTCAAATGGACTTTATTCGTGGAGCTTCCCTTTCAGAAGGCGGTAAAGCTATTATTGCGATGCCATCGGCCACTGCAAAAGGAATTTCTAAGATTGTACCGTTTTTAAAAGAAGGAGCCGGTGTAACAACCACGCGCGCCCACGTTCATTATATTGCTACCGAAAATGGTGTTGTGAATTTATATGGAAAAAGCTTAAAACGACGAGCTAAAGCCTTAATTTCAATAGCCCATGCAGATCATCAGGAAAGTTTAGAAAAAGCAATGTACGAACGCTTTAAATAAAATAAATTGTCACCTTGAGCGGAGTCGAAAGGTTTTTAAATTCAATGTTTTTTGGTCTGTATGGAGTTCTCGACTCCGCTCGAACTGACATTTATATTACAAAAAAATCCCTAGTGAAAACTAGGGATTTTTTATGAGTTTGGATTCCGTCATTCCGGACCTGCCCGTCCGGCAGGCGGGCTTGATCCGGAATCTCATTTGAGTGAGTTTTTAGCGGCTTAATGTGACCCTGAATCGAGTTCAGGGTGACGTAGAAAATTTATAAATAGCTTATCTTCTATTTCCTAAAATACGAAGTAAGAACAAGAAAAGATTGATAAAGTCTAAGTATAAGGTTAATGCACCAATGATGGATAGCTTTTGTCCGGTTTCAGAATTTTCATTCCCTTCCACCGCAATTCTTTTTAGCTTTTGTGTGTCCCAAGCAGTTAATCCTACAAAGATTAAAACTCCGGCGTAGGTCACAATCCAATACAACATTTCATTCTGAAAGAATAAATTGACTACGGAAGCGATCACTAACCCGATAAGCGCCATAAAACACAAGTTGCCTATTTTGGTTAAATCTTTTTTGGTAAAGTAACCGTAGGCGCTCATGGCGGCAAAAGTTCCTGCGGTGACAAAAAACGTAGAGGCAATGGATCCCGAGGTGTAGGCTAAAAATATAAATGATAAAGTTAATCCGTTAAAAGCAGAATAGGCAATAAACAGAGCAATAGCAGTACTTGCCGATAATTTTTTAATAGAAGATGTTAAGTAAGCTACCAAAGCAAATTCACCAATAATAAGTCCAAAAAATACAAATCTATTGGCAAAAACAGCATTGAGCAGTGAAGGTGTTGAAGCGGTAATAATCGCTACCAATCCGGTAATCATTAAAGCTAAAGTCATCCAACTATACACTTTTGTGATAAAGCCGGCCTGCGCTTTTTTAATTTCATCTTGGGTTAATGAAGGAGCTTCGTAAGTAGAAGCTTCCGAAAAATTAGAATTCATAAAATCAAGTTTTGTGTAAAAATAAATCTTTTTTGAAAAACGAAATAAATTTTATTCTATTTTCTTTCCTAACAACAGCGTATTGGTTCCTTTTACGTGAGTTGTCTTTTGAAAAGAAATCATTTGTTTAGTTGCTTGCTGAAGTTTTTCAATTTCTAGTTGATGATGCTCGCCAATCCCGGCATTAAAAATAACAGTGGCTTCCGGTTGAAGTAACTTAGCTAAATTTTCCCAAAATTGTATTTTGAAAAATTGTTCGGGAACCTTTACATCTATAAATAAATCAACAATTACGGTGTCGAATTTTTTATCGTGTTGCTGAACAAATTTTTCGGCATCTTCACAAATCACTTCTAAAGGTTGATACTGCTGAATCTTGAATTCTTGTTTTGCAATTTCAATGATTTTAGAATCCAACTCTACGGCAGTGATTTTTCCGTAGAAATTATATTTTTTTCTTAGTAATTGCAAAATACTTCCGCCACCTAAGCCCAGTACAAGTGTATGTCCGCCACGGTTCGCATTGGTTTTTTGTAAAGCTACATCTAAAATTTGATGTAAAGCGCCGTAAGAATAATTGGCGTTTTTGGTGTCTAAAATTTTCTTTCCGTTAAGCCAAGTCACTTCCAATTCTCCACTAAATTCAGAGTTTACTTTTTTGGTTAATGGCCAAAGATAACTGAGGGTTCTTTTCATGAAGCACTAATTTTTACTGAAGTCATACTCAATGAACCACCAATTACATAATCATTGAAAAGTTCAATTTCATCTTGTTCATCTTTTAGAGCCAAACTATAAATTAAAGGAAGGTAATGGTCGTAACTGGGCACAGCCATGGTAAAATCTTTTCCTAATTGCTGCACATTAATTAAATCTTGAAAGTTACCTTCCAGAATTCGTTCATTTACTTTTTCCCGAATACTAAACGCCCAATCGTAACCGTGGTCTAAATGATTAATATATTTAAAATCTACATAGCGAAGGTTGTGTACAATATTTCCACTTCCTATTATGAGAACGCCTTGGTGACGTAAGCTTGCCAAGCGTTTTGCTAAATCAAAATGAAAAGAAAGCGGTTGACTGTAATCGATGCTTAATTCGATTACAGGAATATTAGCTTCAGGGTAAATGTGACGCAAAACCGTCCAAGAACCATGGTCTAAACCCCAATGTTCGTCTAATTCAACTTCAAACGGACGTAAAATTTCCTGTGTTGTTTTTGCCAATTCAGGATTGCCGGGAGCAGGATATTGCACTTCAAAAAGTGGACGCGGGAAACCCCCAAAATCGTGAATTGTTCTTGGGTTGGGCATCGCGGTAACTTTGGTACCTTGGGTGAGCCAATGCGCTGAAATGCAAATAATAGCTTGTGGTGTGGGAATATCTTCTCCTAACTTTTTAAATTGTTGCACAAATTCGTTGTCTTCAATAGCATTCATCGGGCTGCCGTGCCCAATAAAAAAGGCCGGCATTTTTGGAGAACTTTTTAAATGCGAACTAAATTTTTCTAAATCTTTTAAATTATTCATAAGATACGCTCAAGCTATTTCAACAACAATTACTTGAAATAAGTCGGTGAATTATGAATAAAATTACACTAATTTTTCGTTTGGTTTAACACCCAATTGGTTATGTCTTCTAAAACTTGCGGGTCGATGGTTTGTTCAATTTCCTTATATTCTTGGACGCTTCCCGTTTCAGCTTTTTGAAATAAATGATTGAGCTTAGGATAAGCTTTCGTAGTCACTTTTTGACCTGCTATTTCTACACTTCTGTGGATAGCCGCTAAGTTTTCTTCTGCAGGAACCTGACTGTCTTTTTCACCATTGATGGCCAAGACTTCACAATTTACTTGTTCAAGATAAGTTGCAGGATTAAAACGAATAAAGGTTTTTAGCCATTTGGTATTATGTTGTTCTACCACTTGGTTGAGTTGCTCTTCAGAAATTAGATCTCCCCAATGTTTTTCAAAAACCTGTTTCGTTTGAATTTTTGTTTCTTCTTTACTTAATGTCGTGTCTAAAATAACATCATAAACTTCTTGAAAAACGTGCATGCGTTGTAGCGTCATGATTGGGTTAATGCCCATTATTTCTTCTTGCTTTTGACGCTGAAGATTTAAAAGCTTACTTCCTTGTAAACCCGGGCCGGCCATTAAAACAATAAAATCCAGTTGTGTTTTTTGGGTAAGAATGGGGGCAATGGCACCGCCTTCACTATGACCTATCGCGCCAATCTTTTTCTTGTTGATTTCTTTTCTAGTTTTTAAGTAATCGACAGCGGCTTTTGCATCATCTGTAAAATCGAAAGTGGTAGCTGTGGCGAAGTCTCCTTCAGAAGCTGCCGTGCCACGGTCGTCGTAACGCAATACGGCAATTCCGTTTCTAGTCAGATAATCGGCAATTACTTTAAAAGGTTGGTGCTCAAAAATTTCTTCATTTCGGTTTTGAGGTCCGCTCCCAGATATAAGAACCACCGCCGGAAATTTACCTTTTCCTTTAGGGATTGTAAGCGTTCCGGCCAAAGTGATAGTTGCTGTTGGATTGTAAAAACTAACTTCTTCGACTTGATAGGGATAAGGAGGTTTTGGAGTTTGCGGCCGATGGGCATTTGATGTTAAGGTTTCTTTTTCTTCTCCAGTAAGTTTTTCAAGATTCAACGGAATACTAAAACCGCGTTGTTGAAATGTTCCTTCTAAATGCTTCTTATCAATTAATACCGCTTCGTACGTAAGTTGTGCTGCCTGTTGAGTTAGCGTAAGTTGTTTGTTCGAAAATTCTACTTTATCGATAGGGATTCCATAAGCGTTTTGATGGGGACTATCCATGGTAGCTTGGTAATGATCTTCGGCTTTTTCAATATGAAAAATGGTAGGTAGTGTTGTTCCTTGAAACACAAGGTTTCCTTTCCAATCTCCTGCTAGGTTTTGAGAGAATCCTAAATGTAATACCATTAAAAGTAGGAGCGGTAATAATTTTTTCATAGTAATTAGTGAATTAGAGAAATGATATATTTTGAAAGTACTTCTGCAAAAAGAACAACAAGAATAAATAGAATAATAGGTAAAGCTCCTTTTGCGTTAGTGGCAATTTGATATCCTTTATAAAGTAAATAGAGGTAATAGATAAGGAGAAGAAGTGAAATGAATGCAAAGATTAAAATGATGAGTAAGTCTGTACCTTCTATAGAAAGTAGTTCAGGTTTTTCTGCAGAGAAATTTAAAAGTCGTTGAGATAAATCTCCCATATACCCATTAATGTTTGCAAAACTGATGAGGTAATACGGCAACCTTGCAATAAGCGAAGTGTTGAAAATATCTATTAATCGGGTTTTTGAATTTACGATCTTACCTGCAATCCATAAAACAAGGCTAAGACTAAAAATATTAATTAGGTTATCAAGTAACGGATCATAAATTTTTACGGAATCTATAAAATGAACATCTAAAACGCCATCAAACCTAGCTTTCAATAGATAGGCGATGAGTGAACCTAGCAGTGTTCCTAAAATTCCAACAAACAGTAATTTTTTTTCAGAATAGTTTTCAAAGGGTTGAAATAAAATCTTTTTCATCTTTAGTTTATTTTGAATTTAATTCTTCAATAATGTCGTCCAGTTTGTTTCTTACTGTAGGATAACTTTTACCAAGTTGGGTAGCCATTTTCTTTAAACTTCCTCCGGTAAGTACAAATTCAAGTATAAATTCTTGGTCTTCTATGGAAAGTTGCATTAAGGCCGGAAGCCCATAAGTACCGGAAATTTTGGTTTCACAATGTGCACAGGAAAGTTCACTTACTTCTAAGGTGTTTTGACAACTGGGACATTTTATAGGAAGTTGAGCCATTTTTAAAATAATTCAAATTAATTTTAAATAAAATTAAAGTAAAAATTAATAATATTAAAATATTTATAACTTTAATTGTGTTTTAAAGAATTTTTTAAAGCTGACCAATGTCATTTTTTAAGCTTCTCTTTACCCATACTTTTACACTATAATTTTTAAAACATAAGAAGATGTCAGTGTATCAAAAGTATTACGGTGAGTTTAAAGAAATGTATTATGGTAGTGCCGCTATTGGTATTATCGCATCTAGCTGTTTAGGTGCTATTGCAGCTATGTTTATCTTAATGACCGGTCACGGTGTTTGGCAAATGATTCAGCTTTTTGCGGTGGTGATGATTAGTATGGGATATAATACTGCGGTGCTTTCTTGTTTACCGGCAAAACAAGTATTTAATTCGTTGGTAGGAAGTATTTCTGTGAATTTATTATTTATTTTGTACCACGGATTAATGTTGTTGTTCTAATAATTTATGAAACATATAGAAAATAGAGCCGATGTGCAATTATTAGTACATCGGTTTTACGATAAAGTAAGAGCCAATCCTGAGATTGGCTCTTTTTTTAATGAAACCATTACTAATTGGGATCATCACTTAGAGAAATTAACCGATTTCTGGGAAAGCAATTTGTTTTTTGTAGGAAAGTATCGCGGTCGTCCAGGGAGAGCTCATATTATGGTTGATTATAATTTTAATCATCAAATTGAAGCCAAACATTTTGGGGTGTGGCTCAACCTTTGGGTAAATACTATTGATGAATATTTTGAAGGAGAGCTTGCCGAACGTGCTAAATTCAATGCTCGGAATATGGCTACTAACTTCCAGATGAAAATTTTTATGGCGAGACCCAAGTAGGTCTTTTTCTTCTTCCAAAAATAGCAACACCCTTCAGTTTCCGTAAAAACCTCAGGGTGTTGACCAACCTACTAACCTACTAATAAAACTTAACCTATTCCTATTTTAATTACTACTTAAACCGTCATCGAGAATAATCTAGTTTCCGGTTTATTTCGTTGTAAGCGTAAATCGAACGCCATACATATATTTCTTACAAATGGCCTTCCCTTTTCTGTGATTTGTAGTGATGCCGGGAGTACTTCGATTAATTGATCTTTTTCCATTTCTTCTAAGCGTTCCAGTATTTCAGGAAGCTCAAACAAATTATCTTTTATAGAAAGATTAGTTTGCAAATGGCACATCAAGTTTAAAATATGTTTTCTGATGATTAAATCCTCATCGTTTAATAAATGTCCTCTAAATACGGGTAATTCACCATTATTGACTAATTCTTGATATTCGTCAATACTCTTCGAGTTTTGCGCAAAACCATACCAACTATCACTAATGGAAGAGACTCCCAAACCAATCATTAGTTGGGTTTTAGAAGCGGTATAGCCCATAAAGTTTCTATGCAATTGTTTGGCTTCTAAAGATTGATACAAATCATCGGTTTTTAAAGCAAAATGATCCATCCCAATTTCTACATAACCTATTTCTTCCAGCAATTCTTTTCCTAATTGATATTGCTTACGTTTAATTTCTGCGGAAGGTAAATGCTCTTCGCTATAACCGCGTTGCCCGTTTCCTTTGATCCACGGAACGTGTGCGTAACTGTAAAACGCAATTCGATCGGGCATTAATTCTTGGGTTTTTAAAATCGTATTTTTAACCGCTTCGATACTCTGAAAAGGTAAACCAAAAATAATATCGTGACTAATGGATGTATAACCAATCTCACGAGCCATTTCTGTCGCTTGTTTTACTTTTTCAAAAGGTTGAATTCGATGGATGGCTTGCTGAACTTTTATATCATAATCTTGTACTCCATAACTTACCCTTCTAAAACCAACTTGATAAAGTGCTTCTAAATGTTCTTTGGTCGTGTTGTTGGGATGCCCTTCAAAACTAAACTGATAATTTTCAGCCAACTTAGCACTTTTCAAAATCCCTTTAATAAGTTCCTGCAAATTTTCCGGAGAGAAGAAAGTGGGCGTTCCACCCCCTAAATGTATTTCTTTGATACGTGGTCTTTCCGGTAGAAAATCTAAATACAACTGCCATTCTTTTAAAACAGAAGTAATGTAGGGTTCTTCGACCTCATGACGTTTGGTAATACGTTTGTTACAACCGCAAAAGGTACACATGCTTTCACAGTAAGGTAAGTGAATGTAAAGGCTAATTCCTTCAGAAGTATTACTTTCTTCAAACGATTCAAGTACCGATTTCTTCCAATTGTTACTAGAAAAAGTAGCTTCCTCCCAATACGGAACAGTTGGGTAACTGGTATACCTAGGACCTGGAATATTATATTTTTGAATGAGTGGTTGACACATATGCTCTTTTCTTATTCGTGTAAAACTAAAAACGGAACTTCTTTGTGATAGCTAATTTTTTTCGCTACAGGATGAAATAAAATATGCTGAAAAAAGTTCAGGTTCTTTGCCATCATCGTTATTACTTGGGTTTCATTTGAAGATACAAAGGATTCTACCGCTTCTTCCAAAGTATTGTTCCTAGTGTAATGAAAGCTATGTTCAATTTCTAATAACTGCTCTTTTAGGTAACTTTTGTTGCTCTCTTGACGTTCAGTAAGTTCTTCACTTTTTTTAGAAAGATAAAGCACTCGCAATGCAGAATCATTAAAATGGCATACTTGCTTTAGGGTATGGATGACCTTATTTTTATAAGAAATATTGAAATCTGTAGGAAAAGTAATATTCTTGGGTTCGCGATAAGTGGCATGCTCGGGAATCACTAACACCGGACATTTAACGCGGGTAATCACTTCGGTAGAATGACTTCCTACAGTAGCTTTTTTGTAACCGCTTGCTCCTTGAGTACCCATGACAATAAAATCGATATCACGTTCACTAACGTGTTGACGAATGGTTTCTACAAAGTGACCTTGTTCTAACGAAGTAAAAAACTGATGTTTTTTATTGAGCTTTTCTTCTCCCAAACGCCCTAGTAAAGTTTGAAATGCTTTAGCAGAACTTTTGGCTTTTACCTGAATGGTATGCAGGTTTTCTTCCTCTTCTTCCCATTCGGAAGCTTCTACGTGTAAAAAATAAAAATTT
Organism: Mesonia oceanica; assembly: GCF_902499555.1. Lineage (GTDB taxonomy): Bacteria > Bacteroidota > Bacteroidia > Flavobacteriales > Flavobacteriaceae > Mesonia > Mesonia oceanica. Next base: position 278,164 of record NZ_CABVMM010000004.1, on the reverse strand, counting down.
GTGTACACGTTCTTAAAGAACGATAAAGCATAGCTAATCGCGTTCCATGAGTTTTCAGAAAAATCAGTAGGCATTAAAATATTCATCTTCCTCGTACATTATATTTTAAAGCAAAAATAGAAGAGGAGTACTTGTTGAAAAATGACAAAAATCAGGTTTTCAATTTTTTATGAAAGAAAAGTGTGATCTGTACAAGCCTTCAACCAGCAAAGGGTATCGGTTTTAAAGGAAGAGGAGTATTTAATTAGTTGAGTTCAGAATCAACGATTCCGGCAATTTTGCTGATAATTTTATTGTGAATAGGTTTTTCTTTTAAGCCATTAGTGAACACAATAATGGTCATATCTTGATGAATAAATTTTCTGTAGCCTGTCACTAAACCTCCCGTAAAGCCGTATGAAATTTCGTTGTTAGAGGAATACTGTTCCCAACCATACAGAAACTCATCTTTTTTATTATTGAAGTAAAATGCTTGTTGGTAATTAAAAGGTGTCCACATTTTCTCTTTAGTTGTGGGACTGATCAATTGATTGTTGTCAAAATCTTTTGTCCACTCTACAAATTGATTTAGGGTGAGATTAATGCCTCCGGCAGCGTTAGTTCTATCTCCAAAATCTAAAGAAACCTTTTCCCATTGTTTCGTGTCCGGATTGAAATTATACTTAAAGCTTCTATTTTTTACAGGATCTATAAAGTTGGAAGAGAAAAGTAGTTGGTTATGCTGAAACTGATTTTCTTTTACAAACTCTTCGTAACTTTTATGAGTTACTTTCTCAATAATTTTTGAAAGAAACCAAAAATTAGTCTGGTTGTATTCCCAACGTTCCCCTTTTTCAAAACGAAGTTCTTTTTCAGTTAATTTTTTGAAGGTAATGCTGTCTGAAACTTTTCCACTTAAAACATCATAATCAGGAAGTCCTGAAGAATGGGAGAGTAAATGCTTAATCTTTATAGTTTGCCAACTTTTGGGAAGATGATCTAAATACAATGAAATTTTATCGTCCAACTGAAGTTTATTTTCTTCGATCAGTTGAAAAATAGCTGTGGAAGTAATTAGCTTAGAAATAGAATAGAGCGGAAAGATGGTGTTTTTATTCACCGGTTTTCCGCTCAGGTTTTCTTTACCCAGGTAATTCTCATAAATTAACTCCCCGTCTTTAATAACGGCAACAGCCAGACCAAGTGTGTTTTCAAGTTCACTATTTAAATAATTGGTAAGTTGCTTTTCTTTTTTTGAAGATAACTTTTTTTCCTGTGGTTTATGCTCGTTTTTGCAAGCTATGCTTAGGATTATCAATAAACTAAAGAAGAAAGCTTTTGGGGTAATCATGAAAAGTGGTTTAAACTATTTTTAAGGTGTATGCGATTACAATCACCACTCCTTATTCTACTTTTAAAGGAGGAGCGACTATATAAGTCTTTGCTTTTTTTTATAATAACAAAGCGGTCTAATTTCTTTATAAAAGAAAATTATTCCATCATCTCTAGCCCTTCAACATTCAGTATTTTAATATTTCTACCTTCAATTTCAATGAGGCCTTCCTTTTTAAAAGCAGAAAGTGTTCTAATTAAACTTTCAGTAGCAATTCCGGCAACACTGGCTAAATCACCCCGGGAAATTTTAATATTTTCTGAAGGTTTTTTGTCTAATACTTTTACAAATTGAAGGATGGTTTGAGCTGTTTTTCGCTTTACAGAACTATAAGCCATTTGTAATAATTGCTGCTTAATATCCGATAAATTATCGGTAAGAACATTCATTAAGTCTAAAGTCACTTTTTTATTACTTTCTAAGATGTGCTTCAAAGCTTGTTTTGAAATTCCGGCAAGTTCCGTTTTTTCTACTGCGGTAGCCGATTCTTGATAAGGTATTTGATCTTCAAAAGAGGTGAAGCCCAAAAAATCATCGGGTTTAAAAAGTGCGGTGATCAATTCTTTACCATTTTCATCCATTTGGTGGGTTTTTACCACACCTTTTAAAATTAGATAAATATAATTGGAGTGATCGCCTTCTGTATAAATGGTTTCCCCTTTTTTATACATACTAATCTCCCCCTCATCGTCAAAAAGGTTTTTTAGTTCGTTTAAATTTCGAACATCATCTTCTTTTTCAACTTCAACTTTAATAGGTTCGGTGACATTCTGCGCTAAAATTTTGGCCTTGGCCAATCTGCTTTCTACCGCACTTATTAATTCTTCTTCATCAAAAGGTTTGGTCAGGTAATCGTCGGCACCTAAATCCATTCCTCTTCTCACTTCTTTATGTTCAGTTTTAGCCGAAAGAAAAATAAATGGGATATGTTGTGTTTTTTGGTTTTTAGCTAAAGTTTCTAAGACACCATAGCCATCTATTTCAGGCATCATGATATCACAGACCACGATATCGGGTTTTTCTTGAAAAGCTTTTTCTATTCCTATTTTTCCGTTGGGGGCGGTAATTACGTTGTAGTTAGAAAGTTCTAAAAGTTCAGCGGTATTTTCGCGTAATGCGACATCATCTTCAATAAGAAGAATAGTTTTCATAGTAGGGGTGTTTATTGATTTGAGGTTAGTGGAAGTGTTACGGTAAATGTACTTCCTTCATTTTCTTTACTGGTAAAAATAATATTTCCGCCAAGGTTTTCCAAGTGGCTTTGTATAATATTGAGTCCAATCCCGGTTCCTTGGTTCAATAGCGCATTTTCTGCCCTAAAGTATCTTTTAAAAATATATTTTTGCTCTTTTTCAGGAATCCCAATTCCTTGATCTTTTACGATTATGCTAAGCATATTTTCTTGAGTAAAGGCTTCAATGGAAATAGTGGTGTTTTCTGGAGAATACTTAATAGCGTTATTGATGAGGTTAGTGAGAATAAGCTCAAGTATTTTCTCGTCGAAATCTAAAATAATCTCATCGATGTTTTTAGGATAACTAATTTTTTGTCCGTCTTTTAAGAGCATATTTGCATCGTAAATCACCTCGTTGGTAACTTTACTTAAGGGGAAAGAACTGAATTTGTAATTTACTTTTCCGGTTTCTAAGCGTTCTACCGAAAGAAAATCATCTAAAATATTATTGAGGTATTTTACTTTGTTTTTAATGGTTTTTAAGTGTTTTTCCCGCTTTTCCTGTTGTTCGGTTTGTGTATATTTACCAATAAGTGTGGTTGAAGTAAGGATCCCACTTAGCGGGGTTTTAAACTCGTGCGAAACCAAAGAAAGAAACTTGGTCTTGAGGTCGTTGAGTTCACGTTCTTTCCTAAGAGATTCTTTTATTTTATTTTCGGCTTCTTTGCGTTTAATAATTTCATCTTCCAGTTCTATGACCGTATTTTTAAGTTCCTCGGTCCTTCGTTCAATTTTTTGTTCAAGCTTTGTATTCAGGTCAAGAATTTGTTTTTCTTGGGTTTTACGAATGCTAATATCTATGACCATAGCCATCACATAATGATGCCCATCAAGGGTAAAAGGATTTAAACCGGCTTCTACCGGAAATTGACTACCATCTTTTCGTAAACCATATAAATCACGACCGTGTCCCATTTGTCGGTTTTCTGAACTTTCCATGAAACGATCTACGTTTTTATCGTGATTATGACGATATTTTTGAGGAATTAATAAATCTAATGGTTTTCCTTTTAGCTCACCTTCTTCATACCCAAACATCTTATTGGCAGAAGCATTTATGGCTACAACCACTTGACTTTTATTAACAACTATGATCCCTTCTGAAACAGATTCGAATAAAATACCGAAACTGCTTTTGTTGATTTCCTCAAATTTTTTCATACTTCAAAAATAGATGTTTTTAGGATAGATATAAAGGGATATTTTTAGGAATTAAACCATATTTTGTTGAAACCTTAAGAAGAAGATAAATCTAAAATATTATTTTTATAGGAAACTTTTAATCCAATAAAATGAAGAATAGCTTTCAAGATATCATTCATCAAAAAGTACCGGTTTTAGTAGATTTTTATGCAGATTGGTGCGGACCTTGCAAAATGCTAGCTCCAATTTTACAAGAAGTAAAAGCCGAATTAGGAGATGATTTGAAAATTGTAAAAATAGATGTTGATAAAAATCAGTCTTTAGCAGCTAAATTTCAGGTGAGGGGAGTGCCTACCATGATTTTATTTAAAGAAGGGAATCAAGTTTGGCGACAATCAGGGGTTTTGCAAAAACAAGAGTTAGTTTCGGTAATCAGCAATTATAAATAATGGAATTAAATAAATACATAGATCATACTTTATTAAAGTCGACAGCTGAGCCTGTAGATATTGAAAGGTTATGTGAAGAAGCCATAGAATATAATTTTTATGCAGTTTGTGTGAATGGTTGCTATGTGAAACTGGCAAACTCTTTATTGAAAAATTCTAACGTTAAAATAGCTTCGGTTGTCGGGTTTCCATTAGGGGCAATGAGTACTGAATCTAAAACTTCTGAAGCAGAAAATGCGGTGAATGATGGTGCCGATGAAATTGATATGGTAATTAATTTAGGGAAACTAAAAGCTAAGGAATATACTTATATAGAAAATGAAATTAGAAAAATTAAAGAAATTCTTGGCGATAAAATTTTAAAAGTAATTATCGAAGCGAGCGAATTAAAAAATGAAGAAAAAATAATCGCTTGTGAGTTAGCTGAAAAAGCCGGAGCCGATTTTGTAAAGACTTCCACAGGGTTTGCTAGCGGGGGAGCCAAAATAGAAGATGTGAAATTAATGAACAGTGCAATTAGCGATCGAATGAAAATAAAAGCATCCGGGGGAATTAGGGATCAAGAAACCGCTAAAAATTATATTGAACTTGGAGTAAGTAGAATAGGAACTTCTTCAGGGATAAGTATTGTAAAAATTAAATAAATTCAACTTAAATAAAAATTAACTTAACTAAAATTATGAATGCACACGAAATAGATTACGAGATTTTTGGTGAAGAAATGCAATATGTAGAAGTAGAATTAGACCCTGATGAAGGCGTTGTTGCTGAAGCCGGTGCTTTAATGATGATGGAAGACGGCATTAAAATGGACACCATCTTTGGAGATGGGTCTTCTAATGACAATACCTTTATGGGGAAAATATTTGGAGCCGGAAAACGTCTTATTACCGGAGAAAGTTTATTTATGACCGCTTTTTATAATACCGTCCCTGGGAAAAAACGGGTAAGTTTCGCTTCGCCTTATCCTGGCAAAATTATTCCGATAGATCTGACCCGTTTCCAAGGAAAGTTTATTTGTCAAAAAGATGCCTTTTTATGTGCTGCCAAAGGCGTTTCTATTGGGATTGAATTTTCCAAGCGCTTAGGTCGCGGCTTTTTCGGGGGAGAAGGCTTTATTATGCAAAAATTAGAAGGAGATGGAATGGCTTTCGTGCACGCTGGAGGAACAACTGCAGTAAAAGAATTAGCTCCCGGAGAACGCTTAAAAGTAGATACCGGTTGTATTATTGGTTTTGAAAATTCAATAGATTATAATATAGAGTTTGTAGGTGGAATAAGAAATACGTTATTTGGCGGGGAAGGACTTTACTTTGCCACGCTCACCGGACCTGGGAAAGTATATATTCAATCGCTACCCTTCAGTAGATTGGCCAGCCGGGTTTTTGCTGCAGCTCCACAAGGTGGCGGTAAACAAAAAGGCGAAGGAAGTATTTTAGGAGGTTTAGGTAATTTATTAGATGGTGATAATCGTTTCTAATGGATTCAGGGCTAGCGTGAAGTGATGAAATAATTATTGATTTTCAAATGTTATAAAAGTCCTAATCTTCTACAAAAGGTTTTAAAACTCCTAAAATTTAGCGATATTACCCAGTCTGGATCTTATATATAAGTTCAGGTTATTTATCAATTATAATAAACCAATCTTTTCAAATGAAAATAAATAAAGTTCTCGTTGCCAATCGTGGTGAAATAGCTATTAGAATCTTTCGTGCATGTACAGAAATAGGTATTCGTACCGTAGGTATTTATACTTTTGAAGACCGTTATTCGTTACATCGTTACAAAGCCGATGAAGCTTATCAAATTGGTGATGATAGCGAACCTTTAAAGCCTTACTTGGATATTGATAAAATTATCGAGATTGCTAAAGAAAATGATATCGATGCCATCCACCCCGGGTATGGTTTTCTTTCTGAGAATTCAAAATTTGCGCAAGCTTGTGAATATAATGGGATTATTTTTATAGGTCCTAAAGTTTCGGTTTTAAAATCTTTAGGAGACAAAGTCACCGCTAAAGAAGTTGCTGTAAAAAATAATGTTCCTATCATTCAAAGCAATAAAAAGGAACTTACCCATGTTGATATTGCGCTAGAGGAAGCTAAAGAAATTGGTTATCCGGTGATGTTAAAAGCTGCTTCCGGTGGAGGAGGTCGCGGAATGCGCGTAATTAGAACGGAAGATGAATTACGAAAAGCTTTCCCTGAGTCTAAGCGTGAAGCAGGAAATGCTTTTGGTGATGATACGGTTTTTATTGAAAAGTTCGTAGAGAACCCAAAACATATAGAAATTCAAATCATCGCTGATAACCATGGAAATATGGTACATCTTTTTGAAAGGGATTGTTCCGTTCAACGTCGTTATCAAAAAGTGATTGAAGTGGCTCCTTCTTATCATTTAAAAGAAGAGACCAAAAATAAATTGTATGAATACGCTTTGTCTATTTGTAAAGCAGTTGATTATAATAATGCGGGTACAGTAGAATTTTTAGTAGATGATGACGGAAGTATTTACTTTATTGAAGTAAATCCTCGTGTACAGGTAGAACATACAGTTACTGAAGTTGTCACCGGTATAGATGTAGTGAAGTCTCAAATCTTTATTGCCGGAGGTTACAAGCTTTCCGATGAACAAATTAAAATTGAAAGTCAAGAGAAGCTTTCTACGCAAGGTTATGCGGTACAATGCCGAATCACTACAGAAGACCCACAAAATGATTTTAAACCCGATTACGGAACCATCACGACTTATAGAAGTGCTTCCGGTTTTGGGATTCGCTTAGATGCTGGTAGTGTGTATCAAGGGGTGAGTATTTCACCGTTCTTCGATTCGATGTTAGTGAAAGTTACAGCAAACAGCAGAACTTTAGACGGAGCTTGCCGAAAAATGCGTCGTGCTTTAGCAGAATTTAGAGTGCGTGGTGTAAAAACCAATATGGCATTTTTAGATAATATTCTAAAAGACGAAACCTTTAGAAGCGGAAAGGTAACTGTTAATTACATTAAAAATACACCGAAACTTTTTGAAATAAAAGAGCCAAGAAACCGTGCTACCAAAATGGTAAATTTCTTGGGGAATGTGATCGTCAACGGAAATGAAGATGTGAAGTTTACCGATCCTAATAAAAAATTGGTCACCCCAAAAATTCCAAAATTCGAACATAAAGATGGATATCCAAAGGGAACTAAAGACCTGTTAACCGAAAAAGGTCCGGAAGAATTTGCTAAGTGGCTAAAGGCTGAAAAGAAAATTCACTTTACCGATACAACCTTGCGTGACGCACACCAAAGTTTGTTGGCAACCCGAATGCGAACTTTTGATATGATGAAAGTTGCTGAAGGTTTTGCGAAAAATCATCCGGAAGTATTTAGTATGGAAGTTTGGGGTGGTGCAACTTTCGATGTGTGTATGCGTTTCTTAAAAGAAAATCCTTGGGAACGCTTAAAATTACTAAGAAAAGCCATACCAAATATTTTATTTCAAATGTTGCTCCGTGGTTCAAATGGGGTGGGATATACGGCTTATCCCGATAATTTAATTGAAAAATTTGTAGCTGAAGCTTGGGAAAATGGAGTTGATATTTTTAGAATTTTCGATTCTCAAAACTGGATGCAATCCTTAGCACCAAGTATCGAACACGTCCGTAAAAATACACAAGGTATTGCGGAAGCTTCCATGTGTTACACTGGAGATATCCTTCAACCTAAAGACAATAAATATAATCTGGACTATTATGTACAGTTAGCGAAAGATTTAGAAAATGCAGGAGCACACATTTTAGCCATTAAAGATATGGCTGGTTTATTAAAACCTTATGCTGCTTCAGAATTAATTTCAGCCTTAAAAAGTGAAGTTTCACTTCCTATCCATTTACATACGCACGATACTTCTTCCATTCAGTCTGCTACTTATATCAAAGCTATAGAAGCCGGAGTTGATGTGATTGATGTAGCCTTGGCAGGAATGTCTGGGTTAACTTCTCAGCCCAACTTCAATTCTATGGTAGAGGCTATGAAGAATCACGAGCGAGAAAACAAAATGGATATGGATAAGCTAAATGCTTATTCTAACTATTGGACGAGCGTTCGAGAATACTATTACCCATTTGAGTCTGGTTTAAAAGCCGGAACGGGAGAAGTGTATCAACATGAAATTCCAGGTGGCCAATATTCTAATTTAGTGCCACAGGCAGAATCACTTGGTTTAAAAGACCGTTTCAATGAAATTACCGATATGTATGGTAAAGTCAATGAGCTGTTTGGTAATGTAATTAAAGTAACACCAAGTAGTAAAGTGGTGGGAGATATGGCTCAGTATTTAGTGAGTAATAATTTAACCATTGAAGATTTCTTTGAAAAAGGAGAAACCTTATCGTTTCCAGAATCGGTTAAGAATTTCTTTAAAGGAGATTTAGGTCAGCCGGTTGGCGGTTTCCCTAAAAAAGTTCAGGATATCATTTTAAGAGGAGAGAAGCCCTATACAGACCGACCTAATGCACATTTAGAGCCGGTAGAGTTTGAAAAAGAATTTGCGGAATTTAAAGAGAAGTTTAGCGAAGGAATGGATCGTGAATGGGATATGACTGATTTTCTTTCGTATAAATTATATCCAAAAGTTTTCACCGATCTTTATGATCACTACGTTAAATACGGTAAGGTAATGAATATACCTACCAAAAATTTCTTCTATGGGATGAAACCGGGAGAAGAGATTATTGTAGAATTAGATCGAGGGAAAACATTGTTGATTACGCTAATTTCAACGACCAAGCCGGATGCTGCCGGAATGGTGACCGTTTTCTTTAAAGTAAACGGACAAACACGAAACATTCAGGTTCAAGATAAATCGATTAAAGTTGAGAAGGTTGAACATGTAAAAGCCGATAAATCTGATCCTAAACAAGTAGCAGCGCCATTACAAGGCTCGCTATCTGAAATTATGGTGAAAGAAGGTGATAAAGTCTCTAAAAATCAACCACTATTCGTTATTGAAGCTATGAAAATGGGAACTACGATTACTTCTAATGGCGAAGGTGAAGTGAAAAAGATTCACTTAAAAGCCGGTGATATGGTGTTTAGTGACGATTTAGTAGTTGAGTTGGAGTAATCAATCTGTCATCTCGTGCGGATACGATAGCTTCAACGTAGTTAAACTGTTTCAGCGTGACGGTTAATGAAAATCTATCCTAATAAATTTACATACTTAAACCTTCCAGTTTTGGAAGGTTTTTTTATATTCAAAATAAAAATCAACCACTTTGTTTAAACATTTTCATCCCTATTCCCCTTATATTCCTGAAGGAACTAAAAAGCTAATCGTTGGTACATTGCCTCCACCACGTTTTACGATGCGAGAATTTAAAGAGGGTGATGTAGATTTTTGCTACGGAAGTCGTGATGGACAATTGTGGGTTATTCTTAATAGAATTTTTAACTTGAATCTAAAATTTAAAACGACAGAAGAAGCCATTCAACAACGAAAAGATTTTTTGAAGCATCATCAAATTGGGATTTGTGATATGGTAGAGTATGCGATGCGTGAGAAAATAGATGCTTCAGATTTGGGGATGAAAGATGTCAAACTTCGCAATATGATTCATATTCTAAAAGAAAATCCTTCTGTAGATACTCTATTGTTTACAGGAGGAAACAGTAAAAATGGACCTGAATATTTCTTTAGAAAGCATATTCGTGGAAAAAAAGAAATTCAGCTAGAAAGGATAAGTGATGAGGTTCCAAGAATTCATCAGTTTACTTTAGAAGGTAGGGTAATCACAACGGTATCTTTAACAGCACCATCGGGAGCGGCCAATAGAGCTGTAGGAAGTATGCAGTATTACAAGTATCTAAAGCAGAAAAATCCTGATATGAATACGCTAGATTTTCGGGTTTTACAATATGAACCTTACTTTAAAACATAAAAAAAGCTACTCAATTTGAGTAGCTTTTTCGATATCTATAAGTTCTATATTAATTATTTAGAAGCTTTTTTCATACCATCTTCAATCATTCCGAAGAATTGATCTAGTTTAGGAAGAACTACAATTCTTGTTCTTCGGTTGGCTGCTTTTCCTTCAGCAGAATCATTAGAAGCCACGGGAACGTATTCACCTCTACCAGCTGCTGTCATACGTTTAGGATCTACATCAAAATCATTTTGTAAAATTCTTACAATAGCAGTAGCTCTTTTGGTACTTAAATCCCAGTTATCTTGAATACATTCAGTTTTAATTGGGTCGGTATCGGTATGGCCTTCTACCATAAATTCAAAGTCTTTTTTGTCTTTTACAACTTTAGCAACTTTACCTAAAACTTCTCTTGCACGGTTAGAAACTTGGTAGCTTCCACTTCTAAATAGTAATTTATCAGAAATTGAAACGAATACAACACCTTTTTCAACGCTAACTTCAATATCTTCATCGTTGATATTTCCTAGAGCACCTTTTAAACTAGTAACTAAAGCTAAGGTGACAGAATCTTTTTTATTGATAGCGTCACGCATGGTTTTAATTTGAAGGTCTTTTTCTTTAATGCTTTCCAACGACCTTTCTAAGTTTTCAGCACCTTTTTTTGATAAGGTAGCTAAATCTCCTTGATTGGTTAAAAGAGCATTATTGGTTTTCTTTAAAGTTTCAACTTGGTCTTCTAAATAAGATACTTTTGTTTTCTTATCTTCTAAACAAGAATTCAGTTTTATGGTAGCTGTATTTAGCTGATCCTGAGTTTCTTTTTGTTTTTCTTCTAATTCTGCGTATTTCTTTTTAGAAACGCAAGAGGTGAGCATAAGAACTGATAAGACAGATAATAAAAAAACTCGATTCATCATAGTTATTTTAAAAATTATTTATTGATTCAAAATTATTAAAAATGCTTGGGGTTGGTTGGTCATTAACAATTATTTAGCTTAGGAGGCTATAAATCGGTATATTTTCTTCTTTTTAAAATGAAATATTGCCATACGATAGATGTCAACGAGGCATATTTTTGATTATTATAATTGCCCTTCCTTTTTTTAAGCATTTTTGGTAAATTAAGATAAAAGCTTTTGTGAGCTTTTAAAATTGCTATGAAATGCTTTGGTTTTCTTTCGGCAAGAAATTTAATACCAGCAATGGCATCTAATACCATTCTAATAAAAACAAATAGGAAAGCTTTCGTGCCAGGAAGGTTTTTTACTAAGTTAAATAAACTGTTCCTGAAGTTTAAAAAAGTTTTTTGTGGATGCATCGCATGTAAAGTTCCTCCGCCTAAATGATAGATTTTACTTTCCGGGATTACCCAAATCTCATAGCCTAACCTTGAGGCTCGCCAACAAAGGTCTATTTCTTCTTGATGTGCAAAATAATCTTCATCTAGCATTCCGGTTTCAAAAAAAATGGGCTTTCTAATTGCTAAACAAGCTCCGCTGGCCCAACTAATTTTTATAGGATTATCATATTGTTCTTGATCTTCTTCCAATTCATTGAAAAGCCTTCCTCTGCAATAAGGATAGCCTAAACTATCTAAAAAACCTCCGCTAGCACCGGCATAATCAAAATGGTTTTTATGTTGATAGCTTAATATTTTAGGTTGAACAATAGCTGTTTCTGCTGAATTTTTAAATTTTGATAGAATAGGGGCTAACCAGTTTTCTGTTACTTCAACATCATTATTCAACAGAATGAAAATATCTTCTTTTAGTTGCTGAAGGGCTTGGTTGTATCCTTTAGAATAACCGCCGTTTTCTTGAAGTTGAATAATTTTTAGTTGTGGAAAATTTTCTTCCACATAAGCTATAGAATCATCTTGAGAAGCATTATCGGCCACATAAACCTGAGCTCCTTGAGAATATTTAACTACCGAAGGTAAAAAAGTTTTCAGTAACTTTTTACCGTTCCAATTTAAGATGACGACTGCGATTTCCACGGCTGCAAATTAAATAGAATAAGTTGATAAATCCCGCAGGAAATGATATTTTTCCGCTTCGTAATCTAAGTTGCAAAAATAATGGTTCAATCCGTTGGTAACCATTAATTGTTCTGCTTTTAGCGACAGGTTATAGCGTGCAATCTGATCGAAAGCGTTTTGGGTAATTTTTATCGAAGGAGCTTTACATTCAACTATTAAATTAATACTTCCATCAGGATTGTAGGCCACAATATCGTAACGTCTTGTTAATCCATTTACTTTGAGTTGCTTTTCTGCATTTAAAAGCTGTTTAGGGTATTTTTTTTGTTGAATTAAAAATTGAATAGTGTGTTGCCTAACCCATTCTTCTGGGGTGAGAATGATGAATTTTTTTCGGATTTCATCGAAAATAGCCATTTTATTTTCGCTATTTTTGAAGCGAAATTGATAGGACGGAAAGTTAAGTTTTATCATTTATAAATTACTACTTACGGCATTAAGCTTTTATGGAGCAAGTAAAGAAAATTGTAGGAGATATAAAAAATGGCGAGGTTAAACCTATCTATTTTTTAATGGGTGAGGAGCCTTATTACATAGATAGTCTGGCTGGTTATTTTGAAGATCATTTGCTTACAGAAGAAGAAAAAGGCTTTAATCAGTCAGTTTTGTACGGAAGGGATGTGAGTATAGAAGATATTGTAGCTTCTGCAAAACGTTTCCCGATGATGGCTAAATATCAATTGCTTATTGTAAAAGAAGCGCAAGATTTATCCCGAACTATCGAGAAATTGGCAAGTTATGCAGAGCATCCTCAACCTTCCACCATATTGGTAGTTTGTTACAAATACAAAAAAATAGATAAGCGTAAAAAGCTATATAAAGCTATTAAAGCAAACGGAAGTGAGATTTTTGAAAGCAAAAAACTTTATGATAATCAAGTGCCGGAATGGATTAGCAAAGTACTGCGAGGAAAAAAATATACCATTACCCCAAAGGCTTCTTTGTTGTTAGTTGAGTTTTTAGGAACTGATTTAGCTAAAATTAACAATGAGTTGGAAAAACTTCAGTTAATATTACCGGAAGGCTCGCAAATTACCCCAGAACTTATTGAAGAAAATATAGGGATAAGTAAAGACTTCAATAATTTTGAGTTGCAAAAAGCACTGGGAGAAAAAGATTTTAAAAAAGCTTTCAGGATTATTGATTACTTTTCTCAAAACCCGAAGGAGCATCCTGTATTGCAAACTACGGCTATTCTTTACAGTTACTTTACCAAAATTTTAAAATACCACAGTTTAAGTAATTTAGATAAGGGAAATGTAGCAAAAACTTTAGGCGTGAATCCGTTTTTTGTAAAAGATTATTCGGTAGCAGCAAGAAATTACAAGATGAAAGAAGTGAGTGGTATTATAGCAAAACTTCGGGAGTTAGATGCTAAAGGGAAAGGAGTAGGGGCGAATTCAGCGTTGACTTCAGATTTGTTTAAAGAATTATTGATAAAAGCTTCTGGACATTAGATGAGTACAAAATTTAAAACATGGGTAAGCGCTGCTAGATTAAGAACATTGCCACTTTCAGTAGCAGGAATTATTACCGGTACTGCTTTAGCCATTTTATACGGTTTTTTTGCTTGGGATATTTTTATATTGGCCATTTGTACCACTTTGGGTTTACAAATACTCTCTAATTTTGCCAATGATTATGGTGATGGTATAAAAGGAACCGATAATGAGGAACGAATAGGGCCTATGCGTGCGCTACAAAGTGGAATCATTACGGATAAGGAAATGAAAAAAGCGATGGTTATTACTTCTGTAATTACGATGGGTTTCGCTTTGAGTTTAATTTATACTGCTTTTGGTAAAGAGGATTTTTTATTTTCCGTGGTGTTTTTTATTTTGGGCTTAGCCTCGATTGGAGCGGCTATAAAATACACCGTTGGAAAGTCTGCTTATGGTTACCGTGGATTGGGTGATGTTTTCGTTTTCTTGTTTTTCGGATTACTAAGTGTGGTGGGAAGTTTTTTTCTATATCATCACTATATAAGTTTTTCCGTGTTTCTTCCGGCGATTTCTGTAGGATTACTGAGTACAGCAGTACTTAATTTAAACAATATGCGTGATCGGCTTAGTGATGCAAAATCAGGAAAGAATACACTAGTTGTGAAAATGGGAGGTGAAAAGGCTAAAAAATATCATTCTGCGTTGATTTTAATTGCTTTTTTTACTGCTGTAGAATTTATATTTTATACAGAGAAATATATATTAGCGATTAGCTTAATAGCTTTTATTCCTTTGTTTGTTCATTTACAAATAGTAGCTAGAAATAAAGTTCCACAGCAATTAGATCCTGAGCTTAAAAAAGTAGCTTTAAGTACTTTTTTATTTTCCATCTTGTTTTTGGTTGGGGCTGTTATATAAAAAAAGCCGCGATAAAATCACGGCTTTTTCTGCTAGTATTTTTTGTTTTGATTAATTATTCATCAAAATCTATACTTTCTCCTGCTTTTACTGCTTGTGCATTGATAGCAGTATTGTTTTCATCTACTAAAAATACAGCAACTCCAAAATTATTAGGATCAAATGTATTTCCGTTTTCATAATGTGCGTAACCGGATAAATCAATACTTCCAAAATTTTTACTTGAAACAGTATAGGAAGATACAGTAGGGATTTCATCACCTAAGATGTTGTTTGTTAAAGAAGTCTCCAGTACGTGATTATGTACGAAGTCTTCTATATGTTCTCCTTGCTGATACCATTTGCTCCCTTCAATATCATTGTAATAATTGGTTTGTGGAAAAACAAGATTGTCTTGATATAGGTAAACCGCTAACCTATAGTTACTTGGTAAATTCTCTTCAGATAAAATCTGAACTTCAACATTTAAGTTATTTCCGTTTAGTTTTGTATTTATTGCCAAGCCAACAGAGATTTCTATGCCTGCTTGTGAAGTTATGTTTTGTACCGCATTAGGTATTTGGCTATCTTGTATTACATTAATATTTTCTGTTCTGTTCGCTCTAAGTTTGGGTAAGCTTGCACCTACATTAAATGCATCTATAAGTGCATCTGCTTGAGAGGATTCCATTACATCATTTTTATGGATAGCTAAAACAACAACATCGTCTGTTACCTCTTTTACTTCATCTACAACTAATAGAACTCTTGGGCACCAACCGCACCAATCTCCTGTATAATCTTCTAATACTACTTTGTTTTTGAGTGAGAAAATTTTGAAATTAGCGGTGTTCGAATTGCTTCCTTGGTATAGAGCTTTTACATTGTACATTCCAGTTTGATTATTTTGAAATTCACTTCCTGAAATAGGAGTGTTATTCACAATAAATGTACTTTCTAAAGTAATATCACTTCCATTTACGCTATAAGACTTAAAGTTAATCGTTTGTCCTTTTAGAACTTTAGGGGAATCTACAATAACATAGTTTGAACCTACAATTTCAATTTCTAAGGAATTGCTTTGGATGTCATTTATATTTGCGCTAATAGTGTAAGTTCCTGTTTCTTCAAAAATGAATTCGTTTCCAAGAATACTTTCTCCATCAATGTAAAAAGTAGCGGCATCACTAACATCACTATTATTTGAATCATTAATTAGATGAAAAGTAACCGTTTCTTCATTTCCGAAAATACGCTTGTCTTCTTCATTAGTTGTTAAAGTAACAAAACTTATTTCATTGGTATCAATATCTGTACTGTAATCATAATCGGAACTACAAGAGCTAAAGATTAAACCAATAAATACAATAAGATAAATAAATTTTTTTTTCATAGCTGTTATAAAAAATAAATGTCTATTTCAATATAAGTTAAAATATTGAAATAGACATTTTTGAATGTTATATTATTACTTTTTAACGAACTTTTTGGTAGCCGTATAGTTAGACTCTCCTTTTAATTTAATTAAATAAATTCCAGAAGAAAAAGTTGAAACATCTATACTTGATAAGGATTCTTTCAATTGTAATGTTTGAACTAACTTACCTTGTAAATTAAATATTTCTGCAGTCGCATTTTCTTTCAAGTTTATATTGATAATACTTGATGCTACTGTAGGGTATATTTTTGTTGAACTTAAAGAATTTTTATCTGTAGACAAATTTGGATCATAAACATAATTAATGTTAGTAGGCTCTCCAGTTTCGTTACCTAGACCATCTACTTGATAAATTTTAAATCTATAAGTTATAACATTATTGGAATCATCACGATTCCAAAAATATGTTCCTGGACCAGAAGTGGTAGAGTTTGCTTCTACAGTAAATGTACCGTTTTCAGGAACTTCTGTACCCTCAGAAATACTGAATAGACATTCACCCATACAGAATTGAACATTTGTACCGTCAGATGCTATCATTTCAGTGATTTTAGCTTTTACCTCTATTTGATTTGAAAATTCATTTTTTATATAAAAATGTAATTTGGCAGGATTTTCATCTGTAGTTTGAAAACTAAATTGTGTTCCGTCTTCAATAAGATTTCCCTCCTCATCTAAAATAGTCATTTGTGCCTGAAGGCTTCCTACAAATAACAATGATACGATTGTTGTAAGTTTAAAAAAATGTTTCATTGTGTATTATATAATTTCTTTAAGATTTTTTATTTATTATTCAATAATAATTTTTTGATTTAATAATTTATTATTTGAATTAATTTCTACTAGATAAACCCCAGAAGATAAATTACTTGTGTTGATTCTGTTTGTGCCAGATGATAATTTAACATTTTTAATAACTAATCTTCCTGATAAATCATAAATTTTGGCTTCACCTGATTGTAGCAAATCAATATTTATGTATCCATTTTTAGATGGGTTTGGGAATATAGTTATATTATTTTCTTTAGTAAAATTATCTGAAGATAAAGTGGTTGAAGCTGTAATAGCTTGCATTATTTTTTTATTGCTTGGATTTTGTATAAAAGCAATAACTTCTAAATCACTGTATTCCTCAATATATGTATTACTTAAATCGGCAGTAAAGGTATCTTGGAAAGAGCTGTTTGCTGTAAAATTAACTAACTCTCCATTAGGGTTGGTGATCATTTTCATCATTACTGATGGAAATTCTGTTTCTCCATTCCCTCCATTTGATGTAGGAACAGCATTACCAGTAGTTTCTTTTTCTATTACTGCAGCATAGATATTATATTCACCATTTACATATGGTAAAATGTCTAAGTTTAAAGTTACCATATTATTTTCTATGGTAGCATTTGATGTAGTGAATTCAAAGAAAGCATCACTTGCCATTTCTGCATCAAGTTCATCATTTAAACGTTCTGTTATTCCTGCATATGTTCCTGATAGTGTAAATTCTTTGCCGTCAAGGAATAAAGATGGGATACCATTAATTTCGTAATAATTATGTTTAACTGCTGCTTCAGGTTGGTAATATGGATCGCCACTACCTGGGTAATTCATATGATAAGCAATATATACATAATCATCTTGTCTTTCTTCGTTAAAGGCAGTAAAGGAATTGTTGTTAAATTGTGCGCAAGGGCCACAAGTTGCACTGGTAAAACGTTCAAAGATAGGTGTTTTTGTAGTTGAGCCTGTAGCAACCTCTATTGATTTAGTTAGTGAGCTATTTTCGTTTTCTTCTATAGGTGTGCCATTTACTTCAGAAACCCATAAACTTAATTGATGGTTACCAGAAGTGGCGTTCCATTGATTAGGGTGTGTGAAATTATAAGATTCGTTCAAGCCAACATTAAGACCATCAATAACATCGGTATAGGTTGTGCCGCTATCTACTTGCCAGTTAATCTCTAATGATGTAATGTCTTGAGCACCTGTATTTTTTATAGTTCCTTTGATTTCTTGATCTCCACTAGCTATTGTTTCATCGGTATTAATGGATAATAGTTGAGCATTATCATTTTCTAATTCTTCTAAAATAATATTATCAAGTACTAAATAATATTCATCTTCACAGTCATAGTGTCTGAAAGTTATATATACAGTTTCTCCAATATGGTCAGAAAGGTCGATTACTCTTTCAACTAATGTTCCTCCTGTCTCTACTGTTTCTGTATATACAGGAGTTGAATTAACTATATCAGAAACAGAATTTGAATTCGTTACATAAATACTATACTTCTCAGCTGGATAACTCGGTTGAGTAATATAAGTGAATTTTAAGAAAGTATTGTTTAAAGAACTAGATAATTCGATTGATGGTGAAATTGCTAAATTATCTGGTGTTAAAGCACCTACATTATCAATATATGACCAAGAAACTAAAGATCCTGTGCCAAGAATAGGACTTAAGCCAGATGCATTGGCAACATCCCAATTATACCCGTCATCATCATTATCTACAAACGTCCAGCCATCTGATCCGGATTCAAAATCTTCTGAAAAAATTTGTGCTTTTGCTCCAAATATAACAAGAAGAAAAGCGATACTTAATAGTAGTATTTTTTTATTCATTTTATAAAAGTTTTAGTTTAGGGTTTTGTGATTTTGGCAAATATATGACTTAATATAAATTAAATTAACTTAATTTTCATAAAATTTACAAGAAAATGTTTGGTGTTTTGCTTATAAAGGTAGGAAAATCCAAGTAAGTGTTGGTGTTTAGATAAAATGTTATAATATTGTAAAAATTTTAAATTTCATTAACAAATTTTAATTTCACCAATGAGAAAATTAGTATTCATATTCAGTATTTTTTGTGCTATTTCGACTGTAGAAGCGCAAGAGAATATTCCTTCTGTAGATATAGAAACTATTAATGGAAAAGAAATAAATACACACGATATTTCTGAAGATAAATTAGTGGTAATATCCCTGTGGGCTACATGGTGTGTACCTTGTTTAAAAGAATTAGATGCAATTAATGACGTCTATGTAGATTGGCAAGATGAAACGGGAATAGAACTCTATGCTATTTCTGTAGATGATGCTAGAACAGTAAAAAGAGTACGTCCTCTTGTAAGTGGTAAAGGTTGGGATTATAATGTTCTGCTAGATACAAATAATGATTTTAAGCGCCTAGTTGGTGCAGCCTCTGTACCTTTAACTTTATTAGTGAAAGACAATAAAATTTTATATAGGCATTCAGGTTATTCTCCTGGAGCAGAGGAAGAATTGTACGATATGATTAAGCAATTCTCTAATTAAAAATAGATAATTTTAATGAAATCATTAAGAACTTTAATTTCACTAGCTTTTATTAGTTTAGGTGTACAAGCTTTTGCACAAGATTTAGGTAATTTTTATGGAGGTTTTGAGTCTAATTCTCAATGGTTACAAGATGATCAAGATTTAGGTTTTACTGCTCCAAAAGATCAATTTAGATCGAATAATTACTTTTTACTCAATTATGAACAGGGGAAGTTTAAAGCCGGACTTCAATATGAATCATACCTGCCTAGACCTATGCTGGGTTACGATCCCGTTTTGGAAGGTAATCAAATCGCTAATTACTATGTTAATTTTACCGATAAATCTTTAGATATTACAGCAGGATATTTTTACGAACAATTTGGGAGTGGACTTATATTAAGAGCTTGGGAAAACCGACAATTAGGTATAAATACGGCTTTAAAGGGAGTTCGTGTTAAATATGATTTTACAGATTTTTGGAATGTAACCGGTGTTTATGGAGAGCAGCGTGTTGGTTTTGAAACTTCTGATGGAGTTATACAAGGTGTTGATACCAGTCTAGATTTAGGTCAACTTCTAAGTGTAAAAGATCTTTTCGTTGATTTAGGGGGAAGTTATGTTTCCCGTTATCAAGATAATAATGGTATAGCAAAAATCCCTACTACTGTTAACGCTTACGCAGGAAGAGTAGACTTGTTTTATAAAAACTTCTACGCTAATTTTGAAGGGGTTTATAAAGAACCTGATGTTTTAGCTAATGAAGGACAAATTACCAATAATGCAAATCTATATAAGGGTAACGCACTTTTATTAACCTTAGGTTATGCTAAAAGCGGATTGGGAATAAGTTCAACCTTAAGAAGATTAGAAAATTTTAGCTTTTTTGCTGATAGGTTAGCAGAAGGGAATCAGTTTAACCGCCAAAGAATAAACTATGTTCCCGCACTAACAAAACAACATGATTATCTGCTTTCTAACATCTATGTTTATAATCCGCAACCTCGATTATTAATGTTAGATACTCAGCAAGCAGGAGAAATGGGAGGGCAACTCGATATTTATTATACCATCAAAAAGGAAACTGCGCTTGGTGGAAAATATGGAACCAAACTTTCAGCAAATTTTGCTTATTGGGGAGGTCTAGATGCAGAGTTTGATGTGGATACAGATAGTTATTCTTCAAAATTTATAGGCTCTGGAGGTCCTCGATATTTTAGAGAGGCAACCTTGGAGATTAAGAAAAGATGGAATAAAGAATTAAGTGGAATCTATTATTATACCAATACAAGAATAGATAAAGGTATTACAGATGGTAGTCCATTAGGTGTAAAAGATATTAAAGCTAATATCGCTGTAGCTGAACATACTTATAGGTTAGGTAATGGTAAATCTGTACGATTGGAACTTCAGCATTTATGGACAGAACAAGACCGTAAAAACTGGGCAGCATCGGTATTGGAATATAATTTTTCTTCTAGTTTCGGACTTTATGCAGCAGATTCTTGGAATTATGGAGGTGAGGGTGAAATCCATTACTATAATGTAGGGGGAAGCTATACGCAAGGGAGAACCCGTGTAGCGTTAAATTATGGACGACAAAGAGGAGGATTGATTTGTGTTGGTGGAGTTTGCCGATTTGTTCCTGAAAATACAGGTTTAACGCTAAACTTAACGACTTCATTTTAAAAAAAATAACTAGCCTCCTTTCTTATAAGGGGGTTAGCTTTTACCATTAAAGAAATATAATTTTTAAGTAATTTCTTGATTACTTTTGCATATAAATTAATATGTTATTTATATGTGAAGATGTTTAGAAAAGGTTCTAATTTTATTAATTTTCAGAAAATAAACTAAAAACTGAATAATTATGAAAGTTACCTTTTACGGGCAAAATTCATTAGCTATAGAAGTAGCAGGAAAACATATCATTGTTGATCCATTTATTACAGGAAGTGATCTTGCCAAAGACAAAGTCGATATTAAAGATTTAAAAGCAGACTATATTTTCTTAACCCACGCCCATCAAGATCATATTTTAGATACTGAAGCGATTGCTAAAAACACCGGAGCAAAAATTGTAAGTAATGCAGAAATAGCTGCTCACTACGAGGAGAAAGGTTTTGAGGTGCATCCCATGAATCACGGTGGAAGTTGGAAGTTTGATTTTGGGAAAGTAAAATATGTGGTAGCACACCATAGTAGTTCTTTCCCTGATGGAAGTTATGGAGGCCAACCGGGAGGTTTTGTTTTAGAAACTGAAGAAGGGAATCTTTACATTGCCGGTGATACTGCACTAACCATGGATATGAAGCTTATCCCAATGCGCACTCAATTAGATTTAGCTGTTTTGCCTATAGGTGATAACTTTACAATGGATGTAGATGATGCTATTGTAGCCAGTGATTTTATTAAATGTGATAAAATTTTAGGTTGTCATTATGATACTTTTGGTTTTATTGAAATAGATCATAAATTAGCCAAAGATAAATTTAAAATGAAGAATAAAGAACTTCATTTATTAGCAATAGGAGAGAGCATAGAAGTTTAATGAAAGCAACTTATAAAAAGTATATCTTAAATTTTAAACGCCCCAGCGGAACATCGCGGGGCGTTCTTACAACCAAAGAAACCTGGTTTTTAATTATAAAAGAGAAAGATAAATATGGAATAGGTGAATGCGGGATTCTACGAACGCTTAGTATTGACGACCGACCCGATTATGAAGAAAAATTAAAATGGGTTTGTGAAAACATTCATCTACCAAAAGAAGAATTGTTAGAACAGCTTATGGAGTTTCCTTCTATTCAATTTGGATTAGAAATGGCTTTACAATCTTTTGAAGCAGAAAATCCATTTGAATTATTCCCTTCCGCATTTACAGAAGGAAAAGCTAGTATTCCCATTAATGGATTAATTTGGATGGGAGAAGAAGCATTTATGCTAGAACAAATTCAACAGAAATTAGAACAAGGCTTTTCTTGTATTAAACTAAAAATTGGAGCAATAGATTTTGAAAAAGAAATAGCCTTACTAAAATCTATCCGAAAAAAATACTCAGCAGAAGAAATAGAATTAAGAGTAGATGCTAATGGAGCTTTTGCACCTGAAGAAGCTTTAGACAAACTTCAGCGTTTAAGTGAATTAGATTTGCATAGTATTGAGCAACCTATTAAGCAAGGTCAATATCAAGAAATGACGAAACTTTGTAAAGAAACACCACTTCCCATTGCCTTAGATGAAGAATTAATTGGTGTATTTTCTGTAACTAAAAAAGAAAAACTAATACAAACTATACAGCCTCAATACATCATTTTAAAACCAAGTTTAATCGGTGGGTTTAAAGGTACTCAAGATTGGATAGATTTAGCTGAAAAATACGATGTTGGTTGGTGGATTACCAGCGCCTTAGAAAGTAATGTGGGGTTAAATGCTATTGCACAATTTACTTACACTAAGCAAACCCAAATGCCACAAGGGTTGGGAACAGGGAGTCTGTATACCAATAATATTCAAAGTCCGTTGGCGGTAAAAGGAGAAAAATTAACTTATCAATCTCAAGAAACTTGGGATTTAAACTCAATTTTATAGCATGTTTATAGCGCAAGCTTTTAAGTATTATCACGATTTTTGGCGATACCTGATAGGTTCTTTAATAGTTATTATCGCTTCATTTATTGGTCAAATTCCTTTTATGATTGCTGTGTTTGCAGAATTAGGATTAAAGAAACTTCAATCAGGAGGAGTTTCTGAGAAACAAATGATGACCACCCTAGAGCCGAATTTGAATTTATTCTTGTTATTGCTGTCCTTTGTTTTTGCTATGGCTGGAATCGTTCTTGTTATAAAATTTCTGCACAAACAGCCTTTTAAAAAATTAACCACGAGTAGAAAAAAAGTAGATTGGAAACGAATTTTGTTTTCATTTACTTTAATGGCAATTTTCGTGGTTGCCAGTACTTATTACGATTATTATACAAATCCTGAAAGTTATGTGATTAACTTTAAGCCTGTGCCTTTTGCTATTCTTTGTGTGATCGCCGTAATTATGGTTCCCATACAAACCAGTGTCGAAGAATATATTTTTAGGGGCTACCTTATGCAAGGATTTGGAACTTTGGCTAAAAATAGATGGTTTCCGTTATTACTAACTTCACTGATATTTGGTGGGCTTCATTTTTTTAATCCTGAAGTGACTAAGCTAGGGAACATTGTAATGATCTATTATATAGGGACAGGATTGTTTCTTGGAATAATTACTTTAATGGATGAAGGTATGGAGCTTGCCCTTGGTTTTCATGCGGCTAATAATTTAATCGCAGCGCTTTTGGTGACTGCAGATTGGACTGTTTTCCAAACCGAATCTATTTTAAAAGATATTTCTGAGCCTTCTACAGGTTTACAAGTGGTTTTACCGGTATTTATAATTTTTCCTATTTTCCTCATCATTTTTGCGAAGGTATATAAATGGAAAAACTGGAAAGATAAATTAACGGGTGAAATAAAAGAACCACAACCGATAAGTGAGTGATTTTACATACATTTAAAATTAACTTGTTATTTTAGTAATGCTAATTTATAGTTGAAATACCATATTTGGTTATGACTGAATTTACCACAGATTTTGCTCCGCGTCTTCACGAAAACTTTCAATTTAATAAAAACAAATTGAATGAAACGGGACTTGTTCAGCTAGCCACTTTGTATATTAATGAAGGAGAACCTTACGAAGAGCAAATCGGGGAGTTTATCCTTGAATGGTTGGATGATGAAAAAGATTATGTAGAAGTAAAAACGTCCGGATCTACAGGAACTCCAAAAATTATCCAGATTAAAAAAGAATATATGGTGAATAGCGCCAAAGCTACTGCCAAATTCTTTAAGCTACCAGAAGAAACTACTGCTTTGTTATGTTTGCCGGCTACTTATATTGCTGGTAAAATGATGTTAGTGAGAGCTATGGTTTTGGGGTGGCATTTGGAAAGTGTTCCTCCAAAATCCAATCCTTTAGATCAAGTATATAAGCGTTTTGATTTTTGCGCGATGACCCCCTTTCAACTTGATAATTCATTAGCAAGACTTCATTTAATCCAAAAATTAATTGTTGGTGGTGGGGCGGTTTCCGTTCATTTAAAAAGATTGGTGCAAGGTATTCCAACCAAGATTTACGAAACCTATGGAATGACAGAAACGGTCACTCATATCGCAGCCAGAAGGATTAATTCAAAAAAGAGTAGAAAAAAAGCACTTCCTTTTAAAGTTTTAAATAATATAAGTGTTTCTCAAGACGATAGGAACTGTTTGGTGATTAAAGCACCGATGGTTTCAGAAGAAATAATTGTGACCAACGATGTGGTAGAACTCGTTACGTATAAAAAATTTTTCTGGAAGGGACGAATTGACCATGTAATTAATAGTGGAGGAGTTAAAATTCATCCAGAACAAGTTGAAAACAAGTTGCAAACCATTATTCTTCAGCGGTTTTTTGTTACTTCATTACCGGATGATGCCTTGGGGGATAGACTTATTTTATTTATAGAAGCAGAATTTAATGAAGAGGTTTTACAACATTTAACAGAGGAGATAAAAAATTCCAAAAAACTGGAAAAGTTCGAAAAGCCGAAGAAAATCTATTTTGTGGAAAAATTTGAAGAAACCCATACCGGAAAAGTTGACCGTATACGCACTTTAAAAGCGAGGTTAACTTAGCTGCTCTATAATTTTTTCTTTTAAAATTTCAGCATCGCTGGTTCCTACAAAAAAGGTTTTCTTTCCATCCTTCGATTTTATTCTAATCGCTTTGCCGGGTTTAGTATTGTAAAGTGTCCCTTTTGGAGTAAGCCTTAATCCAATTCCGTAGAGCAGGGAAGGTTTCAAAACCTCAATAGATTCAGGGTCTATCTCTTTTATTTTCATTTTTTGTACTAAAAATTTCAATCCGAACGAAGCAGAAATTTCGTCTTCATTCATGTTTATCGTTAGCCTTCCAAAAACAAGACAAACACTTATAAATACAATACTCAATATTACATATAGGCTAATGGAAACTTTACCTATTCTATCAAGTTTAATAAAATAAATAGACCATTGAATAGCTAGTATAATTATTGAAATTATATATAAAATATAAGCGTGTTGTGTTTTTTTATAATACATCTTGCAGGTTGCTAGTGATATAAAACTTTCTGAAATTAATTTTTAAATTATCTGTATTCAATTTATCATCTAGTTTCTGCCAAGAATTAGTCGGCTCAATTCTTATTTCTTTATTATTAGCCAGTAATTCTACAGGCATATTGAAATTTTCTACATCCGTTTTCCATCGGTAAAAGAGGTTACCGTTTTCATTCTTAAATTCAAGATGGGGAAGTTGGGTGTATCTTAAGTATTGATTAAAAAAAGACTCTAATTCTAACCCTGTTTCCTTCTCAAAAAATGCAATCACCGCTTCCGTATCGGTTTGTGAATGTTTAAATTCTGAAGTAAACTTATTTAGGATATTCCACCATTTTTCATCATCATTAATCATAAAGCGAAGGGTGTTTATCATATTCGCTCCTTTAAAATACATATCGCCAGAACCTTCAGCATTAACTCCGTAATCACCAATAATAGGAGTTTGATTACCAACCATCGTTTTTCTAAGGCCGTTGAGGTAGGTGAGCGATTTCTCTAATCCCCATCGGCATTCAATATAAATCGCTTCGGTATAAGAAGTGAACGATTCGTGAATCCACATATCGGCAATGTCTTTTGCTGTGATGCTGTTGCCAAACCATTCGTGACCCGATTCGTGGATAATAATATAATCCCAGTTTAAACCTACGCCGGTAGCAGATAAATCCCTTCCCATATAACCGTAATTAAAACCATTTCCGTAAGCTACAGCGCTTTGATGCTCCATTCCTAAAAATGGAGTTTCTACTAGTTTGTAAGAATCTTCAGGAAAAGGATAAGGTCCAATTTTTTCGTAAAAGCAATCCATCATTGGGATGACTTCTTGAAAAGATTTTTTGGCTTTTTCTAAATTGTAGGAAAGCACATAATATTCTAAATCTAGGTCTTTATATTGATCTGAAAAATGAACGTAATCGCCTATATCTAAAATGATATTGTAATTATTAATAGGATTGACGACCTTCCAGTTCCACTGAATATAGTCATTATCAATTTTTTCTTTTCCAATTAACCTTCCGTTAGAAACCCCTACTAGGCCTTGGGGAGTGGTAATATGTATTTCGGCTTCTTCCGGTTCATCACTTAGGTGATCTTTGTTGGGATACCAAAGACTAGCACCAGTTCCTTGAACGGCTACACTTACCCAGTCTTTTCCGTTCTGGTCTTTTGTGAAAATAAAGCCTCCGTCCCAAGGTGGATTATTCGCTATAATGGGGTATCCCGAGTAATAAAAATAGAGTGTTCTTTCTCTTTTGCGGTTAATAGGTTTTTCAAATTCAATAAAAACAGCATTATATTCTCTTCTGTATTTTAATTTTTTTCCTCTTAAAGTAATCGAGTCTATTTGCATATTTTCAAAAAGATCGAGTTGCATAACCGGTAGTCTTTTCAAAGCTTTAAAAGTGATTTTGTTAACTCCGGAAATATGTTTTTCAGCTGGATTTACTTTGACAAACAAATCATATTTAAGTACATCATAATTACTTCTTTCAGGTCTTAATGAACCTCGTAGCGTATCTGCTCTAGTATATTTTCCCTGTTTGTTAGAGAGCATCTGTGCCGAAGAAAGAATAGTGATAAAAAAAGTTGCTAATAGAAAAAAATATCTCATTAAAGTTGTGGTTTGCTTTATCGGCAAGATAGTAAATTTTGATTTTTCTTAAACTTTTTAGAATAGCTATATGATAAAAAACCAAGAACAATACGTTCTTGGTTTTATAATAAATTGTAATCGATTACATTGTTAGGTAAATTATTTTACTAGTAATTTGGTAGACTTTTGTCCTTTAGAATTTTTAAGGGTGGCTATCCATAACCCACTTCTGAAATTAAAATCTATTTCTTGTTGAGTAGTAAAAGATTTTATTGACCTGCCGGTTAAGTCGTAGATATTTACCTCTGTTTTGTCTTGAACATCGGTAATGTAAATTCTATCTCCTGCCGCTTTAATATTGGTGCTAATTGCGTTGTTGTATTTTTCTATACCTAGAGTAGAAGTAGTTCCTACGTCACCGGTTACTTCAATTTTATATAAGTTACAAGAATTGCTTCCGAAAATATAAAGGTTGGTTGGTCCACCTGTATAACTAGCCGATAACTTAATAGGATCTGTATTATCTGCACTTAGCTCGCCAACAATGGCACTTCCGTCAGTGATATACAAAGTACGGGTTCCGGAACCTCCTGTTCTAAACCAAATATCTATTGTTGCATCACCATTAACAGCAAAATATACGAACCTTTGTTCAGGCATAAATTCATCATTGGTAGGGTCGATACTACCGCCTCCATTAAGTTTAAATCTGTTCTCACC
Organism: Mesonia oceanica; assembly: GCF_902499555.1. GTDB lineage: Bacteria > Bacteroidota > Bacteroidia > Flavobacteriales > Flavobacteriaceae > Mesonia > Mesonia oceanica. The sequence continues at coordinate 250,458 of NZ_CABVMM010000004.1, read as the reverse complement.
AACATAACCATCTTCCCAAGTTTTAGGACTCGATTCTATTACAGCGAAGTTTGAGATTTCATCGCCAGGATATAACCCAAGATTATCCCTTACAATATTTTCAGACTCACCATCGGGATCTTCCGGCCAATTAGTGGTGTCGTTTCCAAAATCCCAAACCACGTCTGGATCATTTGTACTATCTAGTGTAGTCGTAGTGCCTATATTGCCGGTTACTTCAATTTTGTATAAGTTACAAGAATTGCTTCCGAAAATATAAAGGTTAGTTGGACCTCCTGTATAACTAGCCGATAACTTAATAGGATCTGTATTATCTGCACTTAGCTCGCCAACAATAGCGCTTCCGTCGGTGATATACAAGGTACGCGTTCCAGAACCTCCTGTTCTAAACCAAATATCTATAGTTACATCACCATCAACTGCAAAATATACGAACCTTTGTTCAGGCATAAATTCATCATTGGTGGGATCAATACTACCGCCTCCATTAAGTTTAAACCTGTTCTCACCAACATAACCATCTTCCCAAGTTTTAGGACTCGATTCTATAACACCTAAATTGGTAATCTCATCACCTGGATATAAACCTAGATTGTCTCTAACAACATTTTCAGATTCGCCACTGGGATCTTCCGGCCAATTGGTGGTGTCATTTCCAAAATCCCAAACCTTGTCTTGAGCATTTGTGTTTACAGCTATAAAAAAAAGTAAAGAAGTAAATAATAGTAATTTTTTCATCATATAAAATTTTAGTTATCATAAAATATTAATGTAATCGATTGCATAAATATAATGCATTTGTATTAATATTTAAGCTAAAATTTTAATGAATTAATAAATTAAAGGGGTTTAATTGATAAATTTTAAATAGTATAATTGGAAAATAACTAAAAACAAATCTTTACATAAAAATATTGAACATTAAAATGAGGATAACGCTACTATTTAGATAGGTGTTCCTTTAGTCGTGATTGAACATTTAAAGGACTTTTTTTCAATTCAGGAGAGAGTTGTTGTAAGATACTGTCTAACCTTCTTAATTGTGCTTCATTCTCTCTATTATTATAAACAAAAATTTCTGCGGGTACAAAAACAAAAGGTGAAGTTTGGTGTTCTTTAATTTTTTTAAAGAGGTATTCATTAATTGCTTCTTTATTTTTCTTGTCGTCTTTATACAGCTCTTTTAATGTAGAAGAGTACTCTTGACTGTTAAGGTATAAGGGAGAATTTTTTACTTTACTTACTTTAGGATACTTTTTTATTTCGATGTCAACAATCACTTTTTCACCATCTAACCAAATGGGTAAACGAGGTATATGCTGTTTGCTGTAAAAGTTAACAAAATAAAGATTATTGATGTTATCGTTTAAGTTAAACCTTAAAGTGTCACTTTTATAATTATAGTTGGAAGGGAAAATTTCTTTGTCACTATTTACAGGTTTAAGAGAAATACTATCCAGTTCTTGTGATGAATTAATAACAAGGTTGATATCTTCTAAGGGAAGGTTTTCTTGTTTAGAATCTTTTTTACAACTATAAAAACAAAGTATTATTAGTATAAATAGGTAGGAATTTTTCATGGATTAATTTTTATCAAATATATTAAAAGAATTTTTTAAAAATTAAGGTTGGTTTTATTCAGAAGGAAGCTTTTATAATAGTTCATATTTACTTTAAGTAAGTTTTCTGCTGAGGCTTGGTTTTAAAAGAAATTTTATATTGCGTTAACTGTTTATTTTCTAAATACTTAATAAAAATTTTTGAAGACAATATGTTTCGCATTATCTTTCCGTCTAAATCGTTTAAATAAACTCCAAATCGTGAAAAATAAAATTACCTTTTTAGCAATGATTATCTTTATTAATGCTTATTCTCAAATTATTAATGAAGCTCCTTATATTTTAACTATAGATCAATTAAAGAATTGGACAGCCACAGGTGAATATGCAAGTCCAGATTTAATTATTGAAGAATCCCTTGCAGATAGGTTTGTAAATACACAAACTCAAATGAATTCTGCGTTGAACAATGACATGAAAATAGCTTATTTACCGGATGGGATGAATAACTTTGGTAATTATTTTGGAGAACAATCCCAATTTAATTTATACAATTTTACCAATTGGGCCTACATCGATAAATTAATTTGGTTTGGAGGAACTGCCGATCAAACCGTACAGTTACCTTCTTCTCCATGGGGGAATGCAGCTCACCGTAATGGAGTGAAAGTTTTTGGAGATATTTACTTTTCTTTAAACCAATTTGGAGGAAGTAATGAAACTGTACTCAGCTTTTTGGAACAGGACAACAACAATAATTTTATAGTGATTCCAAAGCTTGTCGAAATCATGGAATACTATCATTTTGATGGTTGGTTTATTAATATGGAGACCAATACGAACCCAACAACAGGTGCCTTAATGTATGAGTTTATTAAAGAGCTTACACAACAAGTCGAATCACAAGGTAAAGAAGTGATGTGGTATGATTCGATGGTTTTAAATGGAAATATTGAATATCAAAATTATTTAAGTAGTGAGAATGTTGTTTTCTTTCAAAACAATGAAGATAATAGTCCAATTACAGGAATAAATGGTTATGAGCAACGAGTAAGTTCAAATTTATTTATTAACTTTTTTTGGTATGCCTATGCTAACCCTTCTGCATTAACAGAATTGTCTAGGGATAATGCTCTATTTACCGGACGTTCTCCTTATGAAATTTTTACGGGTGTAGATTTGGTGCCGGGCAGAAATCAAACCCCTTTTGAGACCGGAGGGAACACATGGATGTCACAACTACATGATTCAAACTCACCTTTTACTTCTTTAGGATTATTTGCCACCAATATCTTTTACGATCAAAGTCAATACAGCAACTTTAAAAATAATCCAAATGACTATGAAAATTTCTATAGTGCAGAACGTCATTTCTTTGCAGGAGCAGACCAAAACGCGGCTCTTGAAGATGTAAGTGGTTTTAAAGGAGTGTCTAATTGGATGCCGGCAGCATCAGTGATTACGAGCCTTTTTCAAACTAATTTTAATACCGGCCATGGGCTAGGAAAATTTAGTCAAGGAAATCAAATAAGTACAGAACCTTGGCATCATATAAATGAGCAAGATATTTTACCAACTTGGCAGTTCGCTTTTTCTAATGAAAACTTATCAGCAAAATGGGATTTTGAAATGGCTTATGAAGGTGGGAATTCTCTAAAAATAGAAGGCGATATCTTTGCCAATTCTCCCGTGAATATGTCACTCTATAAAACCAATATAGAAATAAGTAACGATACTTCAATTGCAATAACTTATTACCAAAATAACGATGAAGCAGAAAATGTAAGCTTAGTTTTAACTTTTGAAGGAGGAACTTCAAATGAAGAAATACTTCCATTAGATGCAGATGGGGAGACAGGATGGATAACCAATGCTTACGCTTTATCAGACTTTCAAGGAGCCACCTTAGTTAAAATAGGCTTGCAATTTTCTTCAACTACTACGCAAAATAATTATACGATTAATTTTGGGAGCTTAAGCTTATCCAATAGTCTCTCTATACAGCCTATATCCCATAAAAATAATTCATCATTAAGTGTCTTAAATTCAAGTTCTGGTGAGTTGAAATTAAATTTCGAAAATTTTCCTTTAGGTAATACCCAGCTATATGTATATGATTTTCAAGGAAGATTAATAGAAAGTGAAACCATAAAAGTCAATGCTGTTTCAATAACTAAAAAACTTCATTTAGAAGCTTCGCTACAAGGTAATTATATCTTACAAGTGATCAATGCTAAAGGTGAAAAAGTATCTAAAAAAATTCAAATTAAATAAACGTCTAACCGCACAAATAAAAAAAGTGAGGTTTTTTGAACCTCACTTTTTTTATTTTTTATTTCAATTTTGAAAATTAAGTTTGGATCACTCCTAAATTAAAATCTTTGGTAATTGGCGCATGGTTAGCTGCTTCAATACCGGTAGAAATCCATTTTCGCGTATCTAACGGATTGATTACCGCGTCTGTCCAAATTCTTGAAGCTGCATAATACGGACTTATTTGCTTATCGTAATCTGCTTTAATTTTATCGTAGAGTTCTTTTTCTTTCTTTTCTGTAATTTCTTCACCTTTTTTCTTTAAAGAAGCAGTTTCTATCTGTAGTAAAACTTTGGCTGCAGAATTTCCGCTCATCACCGCTAGTTCAGCACTTGGCCAAGCAACAATTAAACGAGGATCGTAAGCTTTCCCACACATCGCATAATTTCCGGCACCATAAGAATTCCCTATCACTACCGTAAACTTAGGAACTACCGAATTACTCACGGCATTCACCATTTTAGCACCATCTTTAATAATACCACCGTGTTCACTTTTGCTGCCTACCATAAATCCGGTGACATCTTGTAAGAACACTAAAGGGATTTTCTTTTGGTTACAATTCGCTATAAATCGCGTCGCTTTATCTGCCGAATCAGAATAAATTACACCCCCAAACTGCATTTCGGTAGGTTTGGTTTTCGCGGCAGTTGTTTTTACAATCTTTCGCTGATTGGCAACAATCCCAACAGCCCAACCATCTATTCTGGCGTATCCCGTAATAATCGTTTGCCCATATCCGGCTTTATATTCTTCAAATTCAGAATTATCAATCAATCGGTTAATAATTTCCATCATATCATATTGATCGCTTCGTTTCGCCGGTAGATGACCAAAAATTTCTTCAGGATCTAATTTTGGTTTTGCTGCTTTTTTTCGATTAAAACCAGCCGTCTCTGCATCACCAATTTTATCCATGATATTTTTAATTTTGGTAAGCGCATCTTTATCGTCTTTTGCTTTATAATCGGTGACACCACTTACTTCACAATGCGTGGTTGCTCCTCCCAAAGATTCATTATCAATACTTTCTCCAATAGCCGCTTTTACCAAATAACTTCCCGCCAAGAAAATACTTCCGGTTTTTTCAACAATCAGAGCTTCATCACTCATAATCGGTAAATATGCACCACCGGCCACGCAACTTCCCATTACCGCAGCAATTTGTGTTATGCCCATACTGCTCATCACCGCATTGTTTCTAAAAATTCTTCCAAAATGCTCTTTGTCAGGAAAAATTTCGTCTTGCATCGGTAGGTAAACACCGGCGCTATCTACCAAATAGATAATCGGTAATTTGTTTTCAATCGAAATTTCTTGCGCTCGTAAGTTTTTCTTTCCGGTAATCGGGAACCAAGCTCCCGCTTTTACTGTGGCGTCATTGGCTACCACAATCACCTGTTTGCCCGAAACTTTTCCTATTTTAACGACGACCCCTCCACTTGGGCAACCGCCATGTTCTTTATACATTCCATCGCCGGCAAAAGCACCAATTTCAATGGCGTCATCAGGATTGTCAAGTAAAAAGTTGATTCGTTCCCTAGCCGTCATTTTTCCTTTAGCGTGGTGTTTCTCAATACGCTTTTCACCACCGCCTAGTTTTACCTTAGCAAGCTTGCTGCGTAAATCTGAAACCAATAATTTATTATGATCTTCGTTTTTATTGAATTTGATATCCATTCAGTTATATTTTTTGGGCGTGACCCTATCGGGCCGGGCTTTCGCTACTCGCTTTTTTATTTTAATAAAAATAAAAAGAGCTTAAACATACCGCTCAATCCCTCACGCTTTTCTATTTTTGAGAACGAAAATACAAAAAGCTTATCATTTTTATAACTAAATTATAAAGCAAAAAGTAGGATATTTATAAAAAAATGATAGAAAAGCTTAGTTTCAATTTTGATTTCTTAATAAATATTAAAACTATTAATAATATTATAAATTTGTAGTTAGCTTGAATATACCCCTAAATAAATAGAAATATGAGTATGAACAAAAATACAGTCTTGGCTTGGGCCACATTTATTATGATAATTGTAGGTTTAGGCTTAATTGCTCTAGCAGCATTTAAATATAGAGAAGTAGCCGGTTATGGTTTTGGTGCAGTAGGTGTAGGTTTTTTCGCTATTGCTTGGGTTTTTAATGCATTAAAAGGAAGAGTGTAAGCGAAGCTTAAATGTTGAAATGAAATTGAATTTAAAACCCTAAATTAAACTGAAATAGAGTAGGGTTTTTGCATAAATAAAAAATAGTTGATGAAAGAACAACTGATAAAACATTTGCAAGGTGGGGAAGCTTTTACTCCCATCGATCAAATTTTAGAAGAAATTACGTTTGAGAAATTGGGAGAAAGACCTTATGGATTGCCTTATTCTTTTTACGAGTTATTTTATCATATTGTTTTTGCCCAGCAGGATATCTTCGAATATATTTCAAACAATAATTATAAAGCTCCTAAGTGGCCCGATGGTTATTGGCCTAAAGAACAAGCTCCCAATAATGAGCAAGCTTGGGAAGATTTAAAGAACAAATTTTTTAAAGATAGGGAAGAGCTTATCAAGCTTATTCAACAATCGGAAACAGATTTAAATCAGACTATTAAAAATAGTGATAAGCATAGCTTATTTCGGGAACTCCTGCTTATTGTAGAGCATAATGCCTATCATACCGGACAATTATTAATAATACTTCGATTGTTGAATTTACATTGATAGCGAAAATAGAAATTCGATAGTTTTAAATTCTTATTTTTGCGTTAGCGATAGCAGCGGCATCCTTTTTTTGCTTTAATAAGTGGCAAAAAAAGAAAGAGCGAATAGCGCGGTGCGCAGCAAACGCCCAAAATAACTTTAAACAATTAATAGAAAATATGTCAGACGATAAGAAAGTAATTTTCTCGATGTCGGGAGTTACAAAAACGTATAAAAACGCCAATACTCCTGTATTAAAAAATATATATTTAAGCTTCTTCTATGGGGCGAAAATCGGTATTCTCGGGCTTAACGGTTCAGGTAAATCTACCTTGTTAAGAATTATTGCCGGAGAAGAGAAAAACTATCAAGGAGATGTAGTTTTCTCTCAAGGATATTCTATAGGATATTTAGAGCAAGAACCTAAGCTTGATGAGGAAAAAACAGTTTTAGAAGTTGTAAAAGAAGGTGTTGCCGAAACGGTAGCGATTTTAGATGAATACAACTCGATTAATGATCAGTTTGGCTTACCGGAAGTATATGAAGATGCCGATAAGATGCAAAAGTTAATGGATCGTCAGGCGCAGTTACAAGATGAAATAGATGCTTCTAATGCTTGGGAAATAGATACCAAACTTGAAATTGCAATGGATGCGTTAAGAACTCCGGATGCCGATAAGAAAATTTCGGTACTTTCAGGAGGAGAAAAACGTCGGGTAGCACTTTGTAGATTATTGTTGCAAGAGCCCGATATTTTATTACTTGATGAGCCAACCAACCACTTAGATGCTGAATCGGTACATTGGTTAGAACACCATTTACAGCAATATAAAGGAACGGTAATTGCTGTAACGCACGACCGTTATTTCTTAGATAATGTAGCCGGTTGGATTTTAGAGTTGGATAGAGGGGAAGGAATCCCATGGAAAGGAAATTATTCTTCTTGGTTAGACCAAAAATCTAAACGAATGGCACAAGAGCAAAAAGCGGCTTCTAAACGCCAAAAAACTTTAGAGCGAGAGTTGGAGTGGGTGAAAATGGCGCCAAAAGGAAGACAGGCTAAACAAAAAGCACGTTTAAATAATTACGATAAGTTAGCAAGCCAAGATCAAAAACAAATGGATGAAAAACTGGAAATTTTCATTCCGAATGGTCCGCGTTTGGGAACTAATGTAATTGAAGCGAATGGCGTAAGCAAAGCTTTTGGAGATAAATTGCTTTATGAAGATTTAAACTTTAAACTTCCACAAGCGGGAATTGTTGGTATTATTGGTCCGAATGGTGCCGGTAAAACCACTATTTTTAAAATGATTATGGGGGAAGAACAACCTGATAAAGGTACGTTTGAAGTGGGAGAGACGACGAAGATTGCTTATGTAGATCAAAGTCACTCGAATATTGACCCAGAGAAAACTATCTGGCAAAACTTTAGTGATGAGCAAGAATTGATTATGATGGGCGGTCGAGAAGTAAACTCGAGAGCATATTTAAGTAGATTTAACTTTAGCGGCAGCGAACAAAATAAAAAAGTAGATATGCTTTCAGGTGGAGAGCGTAACCGACTTCATTTGGCAATGACTTTAAAAGAGGAAGGAAATGTATTGTTACTTGATGAGCCAACTAACGATTTAGATGTCAATACGCTTCGAGCTTTAGAGGAAGGTTTAGAAAACTTTGCCGGTTGTGCCGTAGTGATTTCTCACGACCGTTGGTTCTTAGATCGAATTTGTACCCATATACTTGCTTTTGAAGGAGATTCTCAAGTATATTTCTTTGAAGGCAGTTTCTCAGATTATGAAGAAAACAAAAAGAAACGTTTAGGGGGTGATATCATGCCAAAACGAATCAAGTATAAAAAACTTACAAGATAGTTTTTCTTAAAAGTGAGCATTAAAAAATCCTGATCAATTTGATTGGGATTTTTTATTGATTCGAAACACTTATTCCTTCTTCTACAAAAGCCTTAAAGTCATTCATATACTTTAAAGATTGCTTTTTAAAAGCACCTGGCATTAAAAACCCCATAATTTTCATAGTAAAACCACTAAATTGAAATTCACATTCAGAAATCCATCGGGTTTGTTGTGGCTTTGATTCTTGAAAATAGTTTTTCTGAATATTATGCACGCCTTTGGTATCGTAAGTTGCATGAAATTCAGTAGGAAGCTTTTTCTTGATAATGGTCTCTATCAAGGTCATCTCCCGCTTGCCTATTTTGTATTCAAGTTTCATTTTTGAGCCTTCCTCTCCAAGAATGCCAGAAATAGGCTCAGCTTTTACAAGACCACTTTGCCAATGTTTCAGGTTTTCTATGCTACCAATTTTATTAATTACTTCTTCTCTGGACTTTTCGATGACTACTTCAACAGTATATTTCATGACTGAATTAGTTTTAGAGTATTAAAGTTACTAAAAATGAAAATATAATCCTGTTTCTTTAGTGCCTAATGGGGTAATTACCTACTTCAACAGCATTATATACTTAATCTTTCAATATAGCGTTAATTAATTGCTTGTAAAACCTTTATTATTTTTTATTTTTGATCACTTTTAAGAAGAAACCAAATGAGAAAAATTTCATTTCTTTTACTTTGCTTATTTGCAGTTGTTTCCCTGTCTGCTCAGCAATCACGAGATGTATTACTTACGATAGATGGAAAACCAGTTTATGCCGATGAGTTTGAACGTGTGTTTTCTAAAAATTTATCCATTATTGAAGAAGAGCAGCAACAAGATGTAGATGAATATCTAGACCTATTTATAGATTATAAATTGAAAGTCATCGAGGCGGAAGATTTACAATTAGATACACTTCCTACTTTTACTGGTGAGTATAATATCTATAAAAAACAATTAGCTAGAAAATATATCAACCAGAGTGAAGTCTCCGAAAAATTGGTTGAAGAAGCTTATAAAAGAATGCAGCAGGAGGTGAATGCAAGTCATATTCTTTTCAACTTAAAGCCTGATGCTTCCCCAGAAGACACCTTGGAAGTTTACAATAAGGCTTTAGAAGTACGAAAAGAGATTTTAAATTCAGATAAAAACTTTGCACAATTAGCCAGAAAATATTCAGACGATCCTTCAGCGAGACAGAATGGTGGTGATTTAGGTTGGTTTGGGGTTTTCAATATGGTTTACCCTTTTGAAACCGGAGCTTATGAAACAGAAATTGGGGACATTTCCATGCCGGTAAGAAGTAAATTTGGTTATCATTTAATCAAAGTAAACGATAAGCGTGAAAATGAGGGCGAAGTTACCATTGCCCACATTATGATTGAAGATAAAAACAATGAGGAGGAAGCGAAAGAACGAATAGAAGATTTATATAAAAAACTCCAAGAAGGTGCGGCTTTTGAAGATTTAGCTAAACAATTTAGTGATGATAAAAATACGGCTGTAAACGGAGGGGAATTAAACACCTTTAAAAGAGGAAGGTTAAATTCTGAAAAGTTTGAAAATGCGGCCTTTTCTTTAACTGAGAAAGGAGAAATCACAAAACCCTTCAAGACTAAGTACGGTTGGCATATTGTAAAGCTTTTAGATAAGGATGACGTGGGAAGTTTTGAGGAAGAAAAGTTTAACTTAGAAAGAAACATCAAGAAAGATTCAAGAGCGCAGTTAATTGCTTCAGAGGTGCTTGATCATATTCAATCTTTGTACACTCTTAAAGAGGATTCTCCGGGATTATCCTATTTCAAAAATAATATTAAAGAAAATATTACCGCCGGACCATGGGAAGCTTCAGCATTAAAAAATATTCCGCAGCGAAACTTAATCAGTATAGAAGATGAAGGGCAGACTTATCAAGATTTTGCCAAGTACATAGCTAAACGACAAAAGCGTCCTGGAAATTTTAAAACTACCAATGAAGCTTTAGATGCTTGGTATGCAGATTTTAAAGAATCGTTTATAAGAGAATACCACCGTGAGCACTTAGCTGAAGTAGATGAAGAATATGCTCATGTAATTGAAGAATACAGAAATGGTTTGTTGTTATTCGATTTGATGGAAAAGAAAGTATGGAATGCGGCTAAGGAAGATTCTGTAGCTTTAAAAAAATACTACCAAGCTCATAAAGGAAACTATGTTTCTCCAACCACTTACGAAGCAATTATTGCATCTGCAGATGATAAATCGGAAATTAAAAAAGTAAGAAAAGAACTGCAAAACGGGGAGTCGTTAGAAGATTTAAAAGAAGACTTTGAAGAGGTGTTTTTTAGTGAAGGAACTTTTACAGAAGGTGAGACCTCTTTACCGAAAAAATTTAAAGGAAAAAAAGGCGTTAGCAAAGTTTATCAAAACAACGGTATGTTTATTGTTGTGAAGGTGAACCAAATTTCAGCTTCTAAAGAAAGAAGTTTTGAAGATGCTAAAGGACAGGTGATTTCAGAATATCAAGAAGAACTGGAAGATGAATGGATGGATTCCTTACGTGAAAAACATAAAGTAGAAGTAAATAAACCAGTATTGGCAAAGCTGAAGAAAGAATTTGAATAGATTTTTTGGCTACATAGGGTTAAGTATATTGCTGTTAAGTGCAGTAAGTTGTAATTTTTTAGAACAACCTCAAACCGAGGAAGCAATTGCTAGGGTTAATCAGAACTATTTATATAAAAAGGATCTGAAAGGGATATTGCCTGAAGATTTATCTGCTGGCGATAGTGCTATTTTTGTCAATAATTATATCAACAATTGGGCGACAGAACAAATTTTATTAGACCAAGCCAAGTTAAATTTACCCAATAGCCAACAGGAAGAATTTGAAAGTTTAGTAAAGGATTATAAACGTGAATTATTTACGGAAGCTTACAAAGATTTAATTCTTCAGAAGGAAATGGATACCTTGATTTCTGAAGAAGACATAGAAACTTTTTTTGAAAATAACCGGGCTAACTTTAAGTTGAACGAAGATTTAGTTAAGTTCCGGTACATCTATTTGAATAAAAAATTTCCCAAACTCAATAAAATAAAACAAGAGCTTGAACGCTTTAGTAAAGAAGATCAAAAAGCTTTAAGCAAAGAAACCTTAAAGTTTAAAGCTTATTCCTTAAACGATTCGGTTTGGGTAAGCAGTAAAGATTTTTATAATGAAATAGCGTTTTTAAGAGAAAAAGAAAATAAAGATTTTTTAAAAGAAAATAATTTTCTGCAACAAGAAGATTCTTTAGGAGTATATTTGGTTAAAATTGAAGAAGTATTATTAAGAAATGAAAATGCACCTTTAGAGTACGCCAAGCCAACCGTAAAGCAAATTCTTTTAAATAGAAGAAAATTAGAATTGTCGAAAGATTTTGAAAAAGAGATAACGAAAGATGCAATTAAACATAACAAATTTGAAATTTACAACTAAATTATACCTAGCAGCCTTAGTATTTATATCGTATGGTAGCGTTTACGCACAACCACCGGCAGAAAAAGATTCAACCCTAGTGATTACCGATAAAGATAATTTGGTAAAACCTGCATTAAAAAAAGATTCCATTAATTCTAACCAAAGAAGAAAAGCCGATGGGATTGCTGCTGTAATTGGGGACTACCTAATTTTAGATAGTGATATCACCAAAATGCGTGAAGATGCAGAACAACAAGGATTATCTTCAGCCGAAATCACAAATTGCCAATTGGCGGGGCGTTTAATGGAAAATAAACTGTACGCGCATCAAGCATTACAAGATACTACCATAGTCGTTTCAGATGCAGAAGTTACTGCTATGACCGATCAGCAAATTTCGCGAATGGTCAGCCAGATAGGAAGTATGGAAAAGCTATTGGATTTTTACAGAAAAGAAGATGAGCAGGCTTTACGCGATGAACTTTTTAGTATCAATAAAGAGCGTCGATTAGCCAACCAAATGCAAGAAAAAATTATAAGTAAAGTTGAAATTACTCCAGAAGAGGTTCGGAAGTTTTTCAATGATATTCCAGAAGATGAACGCCCACAGTTTGGTGATGAAGTTGAAATTGCTCAAATAGTCATTAAACCTGAGGTCCCTAAAGAAGAAGAAGATAAAGTAGTAGAACGCCTTAATGAAATGCGTGAAGATATCGTAGAAAACGGAGCAAGTTTTGCGACAAAAGCTGTGCTTTATTCTGAAGATGCAACCAGTTCCCGTGGAGGTCAAATGACGATAACCCGAGAAGATCCCCTAGATAAAGATTTTAAGCAAGTAGCTTTTAGTTTACGAGAAGGAGAAGTAAGCAAACCTTTTAAATCCCAGTTTGGTTATCACATCATTCAATTAGATAAATTAAGAGGGCAAAAACTAGATATCCGTCATATCATTATCATTCCGAAAGTAACTGAGAAAACTGTTGCTGATGCGAAAGACAAAATAGAAAAAATTAGAAAAGAAATTGTAGACGGAGAAATCACTTTTGATGATGCTGCAAGAAAATATTCAGATGAGAAAGAAACAAGAGGAGATGGCGGACAGTTAATTAATCCTAAAACTGGAGATACTCATTTTGAATTAACCGATGTCGATCCGTTAATTTATGATAAAGTAAATAATTTAAAAGAAGATGAAGTTTCACTCGTGTTGATGGATCAAAATAGAACCGGGCAAAAGTTCTTTAAAATTATTACTTTAACGCATCGTTATTCCGAGCATATTGCAGATTACTCTAAAGATTATACCAAAATCAAAGAGTTGGCACTTCGGGAAAAACAGTTTAAAGCTATTGAAAAGTGGCAAAACGAAAAAATTAAAGAAACCTATGTTAAAATTAACGGTGATTACAAAAACTGTGAGTTTAATAGTAATTGGGTAAAAAACTAAAGCTAATTATGTCAGACGTTAAAGCGGTAGAGCAACTAGTAGAAAAATATACTGGCCTCAAACAAGAAATAGCAAAAAAGATTATTGGCCAAGACAAAGTAGTCAATGAGATTTTATTATCTATTTTTGCTGGCGGTCATGCCTTATTAATTGGAGTTCCCGGTTTAGCAAAAACCCTCATGGTTAATACGATTTCTCAAGCATTGGGATTGGATTTTAAACGTATTCAATTTACACCAGATTTAATGCCTAGTGATATTTTGGGTTCTGAAATTTTAGACGAAAAAAGAAATTTTAAATTCATCAAAGGCCCTGTTTTTTCTAACATCATCCTAGCAGACGAAATTAACCGTACACCTCCTAAAACTCAAGCAGCTTTGTTAGAAGCAATGCAAGAAAAATCGGTTACCGTTGCAGGGCATAATTACCAATTGGCAAAACCCTATTTTGTTTTGGCTACCCAAAACCCAATTGAACAAGAAGGTACTTATCCATTACCAGAAGCTCAATTAGACCGTTTTATGTTTTCCATCTTTTTACAATATCCTACTTTTCAGGAGGAAATAGATGTAGTAAAAAGTACCACAGCAGATAAGGATGTTACGATCAATCCATTATTTACTGCAGAAGAAATTGTAAGTTTTCAAAAGCTCATCAGGAAAGTTCCAGTAGCCGATAATGTTATAGAATACGCGGTAAAATTGGTAGCTAAAACCCGACCAAATGGAGAATATGCTCCAGAAATTATAAAAGAGTTTGTCGATTGGGGAGCCGGTCCAAGAGCTTCGCAAAACTTGATTCTAGCAGCAAAAGCTAATGCTGCCACCAAAGGGAAATTTTCACCCGATATAGAAGATGTTCAAGCTGTTGCTGAAGGTATTTTAAGGCATCGTATTATTAAAAACTACAAAGCTGAAGCAGAAGGTTTAACCGAAGAGAAAATCATTGCAGAACTTCTCTAATCTTATTTAGACTCAAATCAAATTATATTAATTTCCTATAACGTTATAGAGATTAGTTTTTGAAATAAAGAAAATTCATTACTCTATTTTGATAATATCTTAATTTTAACCCTGAAGATTGTCGATTCATTAAAATATTCAACTCATTTCTTATTTTTTCTGAATATAATTAATGAATTTTCATTTTAACTGATTTTTTTTAGGTGATTGATGCCCAAAGGTGATTATTTTCAAAATTCATTAAAAATCTGTATTTTCGCAGACGTTCAAAAAATTAACAAGACCTATGGCATACGATATTGATATGATCAAAAAGGTTTATGCTCAAATGGCAGAACGTGTGGAAAAAGCACGTGAAGTTGTGGGTAAACCTTTAACGCTTTCAGAAAAAATTCTTTATTCCCACCTTTGGGATGTTGAAGCTGAAAAAGCTTACGCGCGTGGTAAAGACTACGTGAACTTCTCTCCAGATAGAATTGCTTGTCAAGATGCTACCGCACAGATGGCATTACTTCAATTTATGCAAGCCGGAAAACCAAAAGTAGAAGTACCAACCACTGTACATTGTGATCACCTGATCCAAGCGAAACAAGGTGCTGCAAAAGATTTAAAAAGAGCTAACGAAACCAGTAACGAGGTGTTCGATTTTTTAGGTTCTGTATCTAATAAATATGGTATTGGTTTCTGGAAACCTGGAGCAGGAATTATTCACCAAGTAGTATTGGAGAATTACGCATTTCCAGGAGGAATGATGATTGGTACCGATTCTCACACTGTGAATGCTGGTGGATTAGGAATGGTTGCAGTAGGTGTTGGAGGAGCAGATGCTGTAGATGTAATGGCAGGAATGCCTTGGGAACTTAAATTCCCTAAATTAATAGGTGTAAAATTAACCGGTAGTCTTAATGGTTGGACGGCTGCAAAAGATGTAATCTTAAAAGTAGCCGGTATTTTAACCGTAAAAGGGGGAACCGGGGCAATTATAGAATATTTTGGCGAAGGAGCAAGATCAATGTCTTGTACCGGTAAAGGAACCATCTGTAATATGGGAGCAGAAGTAGGTGCAACCACTTCTACTTTTGGTTACGATGATTCTATGGAGCGTTTCTTAAGAGCTACAGATCGTAATGATGTGGCAGATGCTGCTAATGAAGTACGTGAGCACTTAACAGGAGACGACGAAGTTTACGCTAACCCAGAGCAATATTTTGATGAGGTGATAGAAATTAACCTTTCCGAATTACGTCCACACTTAAATGGACCGTTTACGCCAGATTTAGCGACGCCAATTTCAGAAATGAGTAAAAAAGCGAAAGAAAACGATTGGCCAATCAACGTAGATTGGGGATTAATCGGTTCTTGTACTAACTCTTCTTACGAAGATTTAACAAGAGCAGCTTCTATCGCACAACAAGCTTTAGATAAAAAATTAAAACCAAAATCAGATTTTGGTATTAACCCAGGATCTGAGCAAATTCGATTCACGGCAGAGCGTGACGGTTTATTGAAGATTTTTGAAGATCTTGATGCTACCGTATTTACCAATGCTTGTGGTCCTTGTATCGGTCAATGGGATCGTAGTGACCGCAAAGGTGATGAGAAAAATACAATTGTACACTCCTTTAACCGTAACTTCTCGAAGCGTGCCGATGGTAACCCAAATACACATGCATTTGTAGGTTCACCAGAAATGGTAGCGGCTATCGCTATCTCCGGTCGTTTAGATTTTGATCCTACCCGTGATAAATTAGTAAACGAGGATGGAGAAGAAGTAATGTTAGACGAGCCTAAAGGAATAGAATTACCAACGAATGGTTTTGAAGTAGAAGATGCAGGTTATGTGGCTCCTTTTGAAGATGGTAGTGGAGTTACTATAAAGGTAGCTGAAGATAGTGAGCGTTTAGAATTGCTTACTCCTTTTGAACCTTGGGATGGTAAAAACTTATTAGGAGCTAAATTATTAATTAAAGCTCACGGTAAATGTACTACCGACCATATTTCTATGGCTGGACCTTGGTTACGTTACAGAGGTCACTTAGATAATATCTCTAACAACTGTTTAATTGGAGCGGTAAACGCTTTCAATATGAAAACAAACTTTGTGAAAAGTCAGTTAACAGGAGAATATGGAGGAGTACCGGACACACAACGTGAGTACAAAGAAAAAGGAATTCCAACAGTAGTGGTAGGAGATCATAACTATGGTGAGGGATCTTCTCGTGAGCACGCAGCGATGGAACCAAGACACTTAGGTGTTAAGGTAGTAATCGTAAAATCTTTTGCTCGTATTCACGAAACTAACTTGAAAAAACAAGGAATGTTAGGGCTTACTTTTGCTAATGAAAATGATTACGATCTAATTCAAGAAGATGATACCTTCAACTTTATTGATTTAGAAGATTTTGCAGAAGGAAAACCTCTTACAGTTGAGATAGTTCACGCTGATGGAACTAAAGATGTGATTAAAACCAATCACACTTACAATTCAAACCAAATTGAATGGTACAAAGAAGGATCTGCTCTTAACTTAATTAAAAAGTTAAACGCATAATCTATTCTTTTTAGATAAATAAAAACTCCTGCTGAAAAGCAGGAGTTTTTTGTTTGTAGTTGAAAATAAAGCTTAGTGAAATTCAACTTCTAAAATGTTAGGTTTCCCTTTTTTACCTTCATTTGAAATAAAGATTCTATTATCGGGACTTATGGTAATTCCTTCCGGTTGGTTAAACTCCTCTTCGTTTAAGTGATAGAGCTTTTTAAGGTTTCCCTCTTTATCTGAAATTAGAAATTTAGGTTGAGCCCCATCTAAGTAATAGATTTCTTCTGCATCATTGGTAAAGGTTAGCGCAGAAGGTCGCATAAGTTTATGGGTTTTCTTTACCGCTAAGTTTTTAAAAATTTCATCATTTAAATGTATTTTATATTCCGGTAAAAATTGGAACTTCTTTGTTGCTAGGTCAAGGGCATAGATTCCTTTAAAGGCTTTCTCCTCGTGTTTTTCATCTTTTACCGCAAGTAATAATCGGTTATGCACTTTATCTAAGGTTAAACCTTCTACATTTCTCGAATCATCATTAAAAGTAGCATACTCAGTAACCTTTGGAGCAGTAAGGTAATTTTCTACACCAAAAATAATCCCATCGCTTCTTAATACATAAGCATCTTGCTGAAAGCTTACAATATCTTCATAATCACCTTTATTAGCAAAATCTATAGTATCTTCTAGTTGAGAGGTTTTTAAATTGTAAATAAAGATACTCCCTTCTTCATCTTGAATACAGGCAACTTTATTATTTCCTATCCAAGAAATACCGGAGACTTCTTCTAAAACTTTGGGAAGTTCCCAACGATTAAGAATGGTATATTCATAGTTTTTCTTGGGTTGTTCCCATTTTTTATTGCTAAAGGCGAATACCGTTAATCCGATAAGTAGAAAGAGTCCTAGAATAATTTTTAATTCAGTTTTCATAGTTGTTGTTTTTTAATCCCAGATAGGGATGGTATTTATTAAATTTCCGTTTTCGTTAAAAAGTTTTTTTAATTCAGTGAACGACTGTTCTATCTCTAGTTGGTAATATTTTTTCCCTTTGATATGTATTTGTTCAATTTTATCTATTTGGTGCAATTCAAAATTTTCATTTAAAATTTGCTGTAGATGCTTGGGGAGTTTTGAATAGTGGAAATCTTTTTTATACTTTAAAAGTTCTCCTTTTTTATTGAAAAGTGCTTTGTACTCTATAGAGGCCAGTTCAAATTCTGCTTCAAAATTTTTACCTGCCACTTCCCATTCCAATCCTATCGTATTTTGAAAGTTAGATTGAAAGGTGCTTGCTACTACCGACGGTACAGTGGTAAAAGAATGGTCATCTTCTTCTTTGCAAGCTATTAGAAGAAGGTATATGCTTAAGAAGTAGAATAATTTCATCGTTTCTGTTTTTAAACCTGGTGCTAAATTCAGAAACGATTCTGGAAAGAATTTGGAAAGTAATTAGGTGGCTTGTGAATTTTTAGTAAAATCTACTATGAATAGGTGGTAACGATCATAAGTGTAAGTAAGCGCTAACCCATATTTATCTGCTATTGCTTTTGCAATGGAGAGTCCTAATCCTGTTGAATTTTTACGGGTATTAACTTTATAAAATCTGGAAAATAATTTTTGATGGTCTAGTTTTCCGGTTTCAGATTCATTTTCAATACTCACTTTTTGCTCGTTAATCTTAATTCTGATAATCGAATTTAGGGAAGCATGAACTATTGCATTTTTGATGAGATTGGTGAATAAAATAACCGCCAAATCTTTATTCATGAATTTTTGAATAGCATCTTGCGAAGAAATACTGATTTCTATATTTCTATGCTTCGCAAAATCTGAAAAATCATAGACAATTTGATTTATAATTTCAGGGATATTTAAATTTTCTTCTTCTACAAATTGTTTATTATCAATTTTAGAGAGTAAGAGCAGTGCTTGATTAAGCCTGGTCATTCTTTCTAAATTCTCTAATACCGAAGCTAATAATGCGATATTCTTAGGAGAAAGCTCCTCTTTTTCAGCAAGTAATTCTAATTTATTAATGCTAATGGCAAGAGGGGTTTGCAATTCGTGAGAAGCATTTTCTATAAATTGTTTTTGAGCTTTAAAACTATCAATAGATTTTTGAAGCAATTTTTCTACCTGAAGGTTCAGTAATTGAAATTCTTCAATGTTAGTCTTTTCGAAATCAATACTTTGTTCTTTCTCAATATTGAAGTTTTTGAGTTTGTTTAATAACGAATAAAACGGCCTCCATAACCTTTTTAAAACCCAATTGTTCAATAAAAGGACTCCAACAACCAATCCAATATAAAGCCATAAAATAGAATAGAGGAGGTCTTCAATTAAGTCATCTTCCTCTACCATGGAAGTAATTACTTTTAATTTGTAGTAATGATCACCTTGTCTAAATGCAGTTTCTAAAAGTCTAACCGGCTCATAATCTTTTTCGTTTAACATATACATTAATGTATCCCGATAAGAATCTTTTACATTCCTGATTTCTGAATAGGTGGTAGGATGAATGGTGTAATAGCCATCTTCAAAACTGGTTTTATGGAGGATAGTTGGATCTTTTTTGGCTCTATTGATGACAAGTATTTTTTGATTTTCAAGCCCATCGTCTAGACTATCATAAATCTCGTCCAACATCTGAAAATAGAAAATCACGGTAAATATTAAAAGGGCAAATAATAAAATCGCCGCAAAATATTTGGTGGTATAATTTAGTAGTTTCATAAACTTACTAACTTGTAGCCAATACCATAAATAGCTTTCACCTCTACTTGCGCTTGGTGATCTTTTAATTTTTTTCTCAGGTTTTTAATTTGAGAATAAATAAAATCAAAACTATCAGTTTGATCAATATGATCGCCCCAAACGTGTTCAGCTAAGGCAGTTTTGTTAACCAAGCGGTTTTTGTTAGAAGCAAGGTAAAAAAGAATATCAAACTCTTTTCGGTTCAACAATAATTCTTCTCCCTCAATAAAAGCAATTCTGTTTTCTATATCTATTTTTAGATTCTCAATTTCTATAAAAGTATCACCTTGTAAATTTCTTCTTCTAAAAATAGCTTTGATCCTTGCATTCAATTCGGCCATATGAAAAGGTTTGGGCAGATAGTCGTCGGCACCTAAGTGAAGCCCTTCCAATTTATCATCCAAAGAGTTTTTAGCAGAAACAATAATTACTCCATCTGAAATCCCTCTCTTTTTAAGCTCTTTTAAAATTTCCAATCCGCTTTTACCGGGAAGTGAGATATCCAATAAAATGCAGTCATAATCATAAACACCAATTTTTAAAAAAGCCGAATCATAATCGGTGGCAGTTTCTATTAGATAATCTTCTTTTTCTAAAGTTTGCTTCATATTTTGAAGCATTTCTTCTTCATCTTCTATAATTAAAACTTTCATGGAAATTTAATTTCAGGCAAAGATACTTTCAAAACTGGAAAGAAATGGGAAAAGTAAACCGATAAATCATTCCCAATTTATTTCAGATTTGTGTTTTTCTTTTGAACCGAATTAAAAAATAAAATACTATGAAAATTTTAAAAAGCTTAGTCGTTTTACTATTTATTGGGTTTACTGTGAATGCTCAAGACATGGCTTCTTCTGAAGTACCAACTGCTATTCAATCTCAATTTAAAAAAGCGTATAAAAACGCTACAGATATTGAATGGGAAAAAAAATTGGATAATTATCAAGTAGAATTTGAGATTGACCGAATGGATTATGAAGTTTGGTACGCAGCTAATGGAAAGCAGGTAAAACTAGAAAAAGAAATTAAGCCCAATGAATTGCCTACCGCTATAAAAAGTGCAATTAAAAATAGGTATAGCGATTACAGTATTGATGATTGTGAACTTCGTGAAGAAAAAGGAAAAACTACTTATTTAGTAGAATTAGAAAAATGGAACGATGAAATTGATGTCGTCTATGATGCTAAAGGAAAACTAATAAAAGAAACAAAGTAACGCACGAAGAAAGATAGAAAAGACCTCACCGGTAAGTCAAGACCGGAGAGGTTTTTTTATGATATTAGTTTACCTTATCTGGCCAATGATTGGGAAGTTCACCACTAAACCCCATTTGTGGTAAACTGTCTATGGTTTTTATTTCTTCTGCTGAAAGCTGAAAATCAAAAACATTAAAGTTATCTTCAATACGTTCGGGTGTTGAAGATTTAGGGATAACCACAACTTCGTGTTCTAAAATCCAACGTAAACAAATTTGCGCTACAGATTTTTGGTGTTTTTTAGCAATAGCTTTGATTTCATCATTCTCAAAAACTTTCCCTCTAGCTAACGGAGACCAAGCTTCTACTAAAATATCGTGTTCTTTACAATAGTTAGTTACCTCTGGTTGCCAATAGCCCGGATGAAATTCAATTTGATTAATAACGGGTTTGATTTTAGCGGTTTTTAATAAAGGTTCTAAATGTTCCGGCCAAAAATTACTGACACCAATATTCTTGATTTTTCCTTCTTTTACGAGTTCTTCCATGGCTTGCCAAGTTTCATTATTGGTTTTTTCCCAATCATCATAGTTTTTGGCATTTGCCGGCCAATGGATCAAGTATAAATCGATATAATCAAGATCAAGTTTTTTAAGTGAAGTTTCAAAAGCCTTTTTTGTATTTTCATAACCCAAGTTTTCTCGCCACAATTTAGTGGTAACCATAATTTCTTCACGTGGTACATTACTTTCTTTAATTCCTTTTCCTACGGCTTCTTCATTTTTATATTTGGCAGCAGTATCAATTAATCGATAGCCTGTTTTTAATGCTTTTTTTACAGCTTCAATGCCTTCTTTTTCTTCCGCTTGATAAGTGCCAAAACCAATGCTTGGAATTTTATTTCGGTTGTTAAGGTGGTAATATTTCATAGTAAAATTTATTTTAGTTGAAATTAGTAAGAAAATTTATGATGAAGTTGAAATTCATTCAGACTTAATAAATAATTAAGACTTGAAATCAATAACACTTTCCTTATTTTGCAACTATGAAATTTATAAGAAAATACTGGAGCAATATCTTGATAGTTTTAGTGATTATCTTGCTTACCATTCCGCAGACTAGAAAAGAAATTCAGGTTTTTGTAAACCAACTTCTGGCTTCTACACCAGCAGAAGTAGCTACCAAAAATCAAAAACAGTTAGAAAATTATTATTGGAAGTTAGAAGATCCTTATGGTCGTTGGAAAAATCTGGAAGAATCAAAAAACAAAGTGGTTTTTATAAATTATTGGGCTACTTGGTGTCCGCCCTGTATTGCAGAAATGCCCGATTTAGAAGAACTTTATCAAGCTTATAAAACACAAGTAGATTTTTATTTTGTGACCAATGATGATCCTGAAAAAGTAAGCATTTTTATGAAAAAGCATGAATATACTTTCCCGATATATTTTTCGACAAGTAAAACACCGGATGTTTTATCTTCTAATGCTTTGCCAACTACTTATGTGATTTCTAAAAATGGAAAGATTGTGTTTGACAAAACCGGAACGGCCAACTGGACCAGTGACCGATTTACTACGGTTTTAGATAAATTGATTGCTGAATAACTATAAAGTTTTGAAAAAAGCTTTTACAAAAGCAGAAGAAAATAAACTGCCCATGATTTTTAAATCTTGCTGAAAGTTGGTTTCTTCATCTAAATATTGAAATACTTCTTGAATAGAATTTTTCTGGTAGAAATTTTCAAAAATCCATTCGCCTTTATCATTTTCCTGTTCCAAGACTTTTAAAAATACTTTATCGTAATACTGAAATTTAGGATTTAATAAGCCTTGATATGGAAGCTTATTTTGTTTGAGGTTCTCTATTAGTTTTTCAATTTTCTTCTCGGTATGTTTAAATGAATAACCCGTAGAAGCTTTTACCCAGCCTCCCGCAGTTCCTATTTTGGTGATTCGCTGGCTATGGAAATTCTGAAAAGGAAAATTGGTCATTGGAATGATTCCCATTTCCGTTTCTGTAATTTGATAATTTTTTAACTGAAGGTATTTTTCAATATACTTTTTTAGTTGTTCATCATATACTTTTCCATCGGTAGTAAAAGGCGTAAAAAAAGTATATTCTACAAAAGCTTTGGTTGCTGAAATAGGTAAAATATAGGTGAAACTGGTAGCGTTTTTCCACTTGAGGCGATAATCCATCATCGTGAATTTTTCATCATCAAAAATAGGATGCTCCGTTTCAATCATCCAGCCTTTAAAATGTTGATAGATGTGGATGTATTTTTCTCTTTCACTAAAATACTCTTTCGGGATTCGACTATCAAAAACATAAGAAGTTTGATAAGTTTGGGTTGAAGTAATTACGCTAACAGAATTTTCTTTTTCTTCAGTTTCAATAACTTCTTCGTGAATAAATTCAATTGCAGAATTTTTCAATTCAGCTAAAACAAACTCATAAAAATCAATTGACCTCACCATTTTGTATTGGTAGGGGGCTAATTGAAATTCAATATATTTTGATGAAGTGATTACTGCACCGGCCGACCAAGATTTATGAATGATTGGTTTCCAATTCCCTTCTCCTTGTTCCCAAAAGCACCAGGTTTTATCGTTTTCAGTTTTTGTGGATTTATCGAGAAGTGCAATTTTTTTATGCTGAAAATATTCATCTTTGGAAAATGCCAAGGCTAATTGGAGTCCAGCTAAACCACTTCCTATAATAATATAATCGTACGTTTTATTCATAGCTTGGTAAAGCTAAACAAACTCCTTTTATTTTAAAATTGTAATTAGCGTAAAAGTCAAAATATAAGCAAAAATAGGGGCTATTGCCCACACTGAGAAAAATTGCTTTACAGTTTTATTTTTAAATGTATGCTTAAATCCATTTTTGCTAATACTTAAAGCGATAAATGCTGCTCCATTTAACTGAACTAATGAAGTGGGAATTCCTTTTGCTACAGAAGCAAATAATAATAAACTTGATACGATTAAGGCAATTACAGTTGCGTAAAATGGAGATACTTTTACAATTTGTTTCCCTGTTTTTTTTGTCACTTTATGTCCAAACAACGAGCTGCCAATAGCAAAGCAAGGGGCGACAATTAAAACAGATAAAATTATAATTGGTAGAAAATTTTTAATGGCCTCTTGTCCTATTTCATTAGCTGTTAAAGAAGCGATAGGGGCAGCAGCATTAGCAACGTTATTTGCACCTATAGAAAATGCTACGTAAAGTGATGATAAAATTAAAACAGCCTTTAAACCTTTATGTTTATTTAAATCTGAAAATTTATTTTTTAAAATTTTGGTTTTGATAAAGGGGAAAATCCATTTAGAAAGAATTAAAACGATAAAGAAAGAGATGATGGGTAAGATAATCCAAGTAGGAATAATGTCATAAAGTAATTTATTTAGGTTTAATCCATCTAAGGCTGTTGCCGCACCAGCTATTGAAAGCACAGTTGCCTGGCTTGTTGACTGTGGAACA
The DNA here is from genome assembly GCF_902499555.1 of Mesonia oceanica. Lineage (GTDB taxonomy): Bacteria > Bacteroidota > Bacteroidia > Flavobacteriales > Flavobacteriaceae > Mesonia > Mesonia oceanica. The sequence goes on along the minus strand of NZ_CABVMM010000004.1, from coordinate 226,170 downwards.
CCAATTAAGTTGGCGATGAGTAAGGATAACCCAATTGATAATAGAATTACAGATGTATTTAGTGGTGTGAAAAAGGAATGATCTAATAAACCTTTTCCCAAGGTTAAAGAAACTTCTTTCCCTGCAATTAATGCACCTGCGAGCACCATAATCCCGAAAAGCCCCGGAATTACAGTTCGTTTTATAACATTTGCTCCATAAGCAGCTGAAAAAGAAGGTGCGGTTCCACTACCACCCATATTGATAGCGAGAAACATAGCCAATAAAAACGGAATAGTTAAGATGTTGAACAGTCCTGACATGATTAGTTATTTTTTAGATTTATGATATGGTGAATAGTTAACCTTACAATTTGACGGTTGTAGTATTCTGTTCCTGACTTTCTTTGTTGAAACCAATTTAGATAGCCTAATTCAAAGCCTAGATTTTTAAAAGGTATATATTGAATACTTGTCCCGTATCTATTTTGATCAAATACGTTGTTGACGATATTTTTGCCAATGTTTATATGTATTTCTTCAAAAGCTTTTAATGTTAGATCTTTTGAAGGGAAATATCTTATTTCGAATTTATAACGCGTTCGGTTATTACCAAATTTAAAAGAGTGATTAGGTTGTTCAAAAAATCGAAATTCACTCCAATAGCGATGATGCAAAATTATTTTCTCAGATAGCTGCTGTTTATATGTTATTTCAAGTTGTGGACGTAACTCGGTTCGGTTGTTAAAATTTTTAATTTCTGGGTCGTGAGGTAGTGATTGTATAAAATAAGTAAAACCAACTCCTGTATTCCAGCCTTTACCAAGTTTTCTTTCTGCAAAAGTTCTTGATACAAATTGATGTTGGCGCCAAGGAAACCAATAGGTTCTTTCTTCTAACTCCTGCCTTATTTGGTAATTGTTGCTAATTTTTAGTTTTAAGCTATATCGGGTCCAGAGAAGGTGCTGTTTGGTAATTTTTTTTTGTGCAATTGCAGTCGTTGAAAAAACATAAATGAAAAAAATATTCGCGGCTATTAGTTTAAATTCTTTCATGAAATTTCTAAAATATTTGACGAAAATATTAAAACCTATTATTCCTACCAAATTAGTAGGGTATAAAAATAAAAAAATTATTTTTTAAGGATTTTCTCTCTTTCAATTATGTCTTCAAGGGTTGCAGCTTTCAATCGCTTTACGGTTTCATTACGTATTTCCATTGCTATTTGACGAATACCACAGGTTTCTTCATCAATACATTCTTCACAGCGTTCATAAAATCTATAAGTTACACAGGGGAGTAAGGCAATTGCACCATCAAATAATCGCAAGACTTGCGCCATATGAATTTCTTCTGTGGTTCCATTTAGAGAATAACCACCGTATTTTCCTTTTTTGCTATTGAGAATTCGAGCGTTTTTGAGTTCAGTAAGGATTGACTCTAGAAATTTGAGAGGAATATTTTGTTCTTCAGAAATTTTACTTACCGATATGGGTTGTTCGTGTTTGTTTTTTGCAATATAGACAAGCGCATTAATAGCATATTTAGTTTTTTTAGATAACACTATTTTCTTTTAATTTTTAAAGTTTAATCAACATCCAAAATGAATTGTAACGCTTACTTTTTGAAATATTTAAAAGGCACGATTAACATTCCGAAGTTTTCACCGTGGTCTTTTCCTAAATGTTTGTGGTGCATTTTATGCGCTCTTCGAATACCACGGGCATACCAGTTATTGGCATTTCTAAATAGTTTAAAACGTTGATGGATAAAAATATCGTGAACGGTAAAATAAGCCATTCCGTAAGCTAGGATTCCTAAACCAATAGGCAAGGTAAACCAAACATCTTCGTAACGCCAAAGTAAAAAACAACCAATACTTACCAAGGCATAAAACACAAAAAAGAGGTCGTTACGTTCCCACCAGCTACTGTGATCTTTGTGGTGGTGGTCTTTATGTAAAGACCATAAAAAACCGTGCATAATGTATTTATGGGTAAACCACGCCATAAATTCCATAAAAAAGAAGGTTCCTAAGAAAATAAGTATCCAATAAACGGTGTGCATAACTTAAGTTATAATTTAGGGTAATTTCGTTTTTGTACTCGAATACGTTCAACTTTTAACTTTGGTATTGAAATCGTGAACTTCAGCATTGTGATCACAAATGCTAAGAATATAATGGAAAATATAATCGTCATCATTTTTTATATTAAATTAAGTCTGTAAGAAACATAACATTTGGCTAAAAGTCCTGCTTTTTCATAATTGGGGACTCTTATGCGTTTTTTTCTGATTTCTAACGAAGGTACGGCTTTTAGTTTTGTCAACAATTTAAAAAAGTAAACATATGCAGTATAAACTCCTAATTTTGCTTCTACCGGAAGTTTAGCAATTCCACGTAAAGCTTTGGCGAAATCATCTTCAATCTCTTGAATGATTTTTTGTTTAGAAGCTTCATCCAATTGTTCTAAATTGGTATTGGGAAAATAACTTCGGCTTAAATCTTCATAGTCCGCTTTTAGGTCTCTTAGGAAATTAACTTTTTGAAAGGCCGAACCAAGCTTCATAGCGTCACTTTTCAATTCATCGTACTTTTCTTGATCTCCTTTCACAAAAACTTTTAAACACATTAACCCCACTACATCCGCACTTCCATAGATATAAGTTTCGTATTCCTCGGTGGTTAGGTAGGTGGATTTATGTAAGTCCATCCGCATACTTTTCATAAATGCCTCGTATAATTCGGCTGGAATGTTATAGGTATGAACGGTTTCTTGAAAAGCATTTAAAATGGGATTCAAGCTAATTTTATTTTCAATAGCTTTATACATTTCTATTTCAAAATCGTTAAAAAGCTTTTCTTTATCGTAATCGTGAAAAGTATCTACTATTTCATCCGCAAAACGGACAAAGCCATAAATATTGTAAATATCCTGCCTAATGGAGGGAGCCAATAATTTGGTCGCTACCGAAAACGAAGTACTGTACGAATTGGTAACGGTTTGGCTGCATTGCCTGGATACAGAATCAAAAATAGATTTCATGGTATTATTCATATTTTTTAATAAGGTCCGAAACTAATTTCCCTGAAATTAATGCAGGAGGAACGCCCGGTCCCGGTACGGTTAGCTGTCCTGTAAAATACAAGCCTTTTACTTTTTTGCTTTTTAATTTTGGTCTTAAAAAAGCGGTCTGTAAAAGCGTATTGGCTAAACCATAAGCATTCCCTTTATAAGAGTTATATTCTTTAATAAAATCGTTCACACAGAAGCTTTTTTTGAATATAATATTTTTTTTGATTTTTTGTTGCGTTATTTTTTCAAAACGAGTAATTATTTTTTCAAAATAACGTTCTCTTAACGCTTGTTCATCTTTTATTCCCGGTGCTAAGGGAATGAGAAATATACCTGCTTCTTTACCTTCTGGGGCAGAATTTTCATCTGTTTTTGAAGGGAAACTTGCATAGAAGAGGGGGTCTTCGGGCCATTCACTTACATCATAAATAGCGTGTGCATGTTTTTCAAAATCGACATCAAAAAACAAGGAGTGATGTTCAACATTTTTCAATTTCTTATCAAAACCTACATAAAAGAGTAGGGAAGAAGGTGCAAAAGTTTTCTTTTCCCAAAAGCTTTCAGAATATTGTCGATAAGGTTGATCTAATAAGGTTTCTGAATGGTGATAATCTGCACCACTTAACACAATATCGGCTTGGTGTTCGGTTCCATTGGCGATAATTCCGGTAGCAGTTTTGTTTTCAACCAAAATCTTTTCAACATTTTGATGGGTATTGAATTTTACTCCTAGTGATTCTGCTAAACGCTGAATTCCTAAAATTACTTGATACATACCGCCTTTGGGATGCCACGTACCTAAACCAAAATCGGCAAAGTTCATGAAATTATAAAATGCGGGCGTATCGCTGGGTTTGGCTCCTAAAAATAGCACTGGAAATTCAAGTACTTGAACCAATTTTTTATTCTTAAATTCTTTGCGTACTTCTCTAGCAATAGTACTGAAAAATTGTCCTAGTTTTTTTGCAGTTTCTAAAGTCACAAGTTCTAACGGAGATTCACCGGGACGATATACCAAATCTTTAATGGCAATATCATAATTATCTTTTGCTTGATCGATAAACTTTTTTAGCTTTTGTGAGCTACCGGGTTCAATGCGATCAAACTCAGTATAGATTTTTTCTAAGGTATCGCCAATGGTAATTTTATCTTCTTCGCCAAAGTACACTTGATAGGCTGGACTCAGTTTTAGAAGCTGGTAATAATCAGAAGGTTTTTTGCCAAAATCAGCAAAAAAGCGTTCAAAAACATCGGGCATCCAGTACCAAGTAGGGCCAATGTCGAAGGTAAAACCGTCTTTTTTATATTGTCTTGCCCTTCCGCCAATGGTGTCATTTTTTTCGAAAATTTCCACTTTATGGCCTTGTTGGGCCAGGTAACAAGATGATGCTATGGAAGAAAATCCTGAACCTATGATGATTATTTTTTTCATTTATAATTTTCTTACTAGTTCCTCTATAGAATCCATCACTTTGATTTTTTCTGAAGGTAATTTAACCGTAGAATTGCAGCGTTTGCCTAAAACCCATAATTCACAGTCTAATTTTTTGATGATTTGATGATGAAAATCTTCTAAGTACTTATCCGGATCTTGAGGCTGTATTGTAAAATAACTAATAAACCGAAGCTTATCGTACACTTTATCCAAAAACGTTAAATCTTCCATAGGTAAGCTTTGTCCCAGATAGATAGTTGGATAACCGTGTGATAAAATTTCATAGTTCGCATAGAGAATGGCTAAGTCGTGCATTTCATCTTCAGGTAAAAAAAGCACAAAATTTTTATCGGTTTTCGCTGGTTTTTCCTGTTGAAGTTTTTCTATGTTCAGCAAGAGTTTTTGTTTAATTAGATTAGAAATAAAATGTTCGTGTACTGGATGTATAGAATTGGTTTGCCATAACATCCCAATACTTTCTAATAAAGGAATAAATACTTGCTGAAAAATTTCCCGGAAGTTTTTTGTCTTTAATAAGCTATTGTAGGTTTTAAAGAATAAGTTTTGGTCAAAATTGTACATCGAAAGTTTAAAAGACTTAATAGCTCGGTCATTACTGTTGTTGGTTGAAGAAATATTCTTGACCAAGTTTGCAATTTCATCATCTTTTAATTTAGAAATACGGGAAATTTTATAACCATTTTCATTTAAGAAAGAAATATTCAATAATTTTTGTAAATCATCTAACCCGTAGGATCTAATGTTGGTTTCGGTGCGCTCTGGTGTTAAAACACTATAGCGTTTTTCCCACATTCTTAATGTATGAGCTTTAATGCCGCTAAGAACTTCAAGGTCTTTAATACTGAATTGTTTCTTAATGTAAGACATTGCGTTAGGTTATGGTTTCAAACCTACTACAAAGAATTTTATTTTGTTTAAAAATAAAGTTAAATAGTTAAACAAAATGATTTTTAGTTTTAGGGTAACCGAGTAAATTTACTGTAGTTGACTGTTTCATTTCAATTTTTTAGGTTTTAAATAGTAAAGAGGTATCTGAATTTAATTTAAGTAAAAAATACACTAATTTATTTAATTGGGTCTATTAGGTTGATTATTATGTGATTAAAATGATATGCGATAGTGTTTGGTATACTGTTTTTTTTGTAATTTAAGTAAAAATTAACCTTTTTATTAAACCAACCATTATTATGAAAAATTTTATCACATTTATTATGCTGATTTATTCAGTATCAATTTGGTCTCAAAAGTCAGCTCCTATAGCCGGAGATGCCGCAAAATTAATCGATCTTTTACATAAGGATTACCAAACAGTTAACCTGGAAACTTTTCAGGAAGATATCGCCAGGGACCGTAGCCAGGTGATTGCAATTTTTAAAACTTATTTAGGAGAGGATTTTGATACTGAAATTACATATGAATATAAGAAAGAAGGAAAGGATACAGAAAAAGGAAAGGATACAATGTTGAAACTTAATGATTTTCGACTAATCTATACTAAAAGTTTGGAAACCTATAATTTAAAAATAAAAAGAGATGATTTAAAAGAAACTGAAGTTAAAAATTTAAAAGAATTAAAAACTCAATTATCAACTGATAAAAATTATTATTATAAAGCACTATACGCAGGTGACAATAAAGTTTTCGATGAGATAAAAAAACACCTAAATAAAAATAAATTTTTAGATACGATTATAGATAAATTTAAAAAGAAGTATGAAACTTTAAATGATAATAAGTTCGATTCGTATGCTATTAATAATAATGCACAGTCCATTCAAAAAAGTTTGCCTTTTGCCGGTGGTGATATTCTGGTAGATGGGATTGACGGATTGAGCCGGTTCTTGGTAAAACGCATTAAAGAAGAGCTCACTTTAAATGCGATTCAAAACATACAGGAATTTCTAAAAAATAAAGAAGAACATCCAGAACTTTATGAGCTAGAGGTATTATTGCCTACCACCTTTGCCTACCTAGCCAACTTTGATGCCAATCAGCTTCTGCAATTCAGTGACGATTTAAAACAGTATATAGAGCAAGATCTAGCCAATTTGGTGCCCAATGCAGCCAATTTAAGATATACGCCAAGAATGAGCTTGTTGATTGCTAACAATCCAGAACTGGATTTTGCTTTTGAAGGATTGGAAATTTTAGATCAAGTCACTAAAATTAAAAGTCCCGTAGATTATTTTGAAATTGTTAGCAATAGTAGAAACTTAAACCGATGGAGAACAGAGACAGGAACTAAAAAGGATATCGCAGAAGGATTGCACCTGGCGAGTATGTTAGCTTATAGTTTAACCATCGTAGAAAATGGAGAAGTGAGGTTTGTTACTACCGATTTTATGGCGAATTATGGTAGCCAAAAAGATTTTTGTTACCTGTATTTTGGGTTTCTCTATCAACAAAATAAAAATTACTACCACATTAAAGATAAACAAGGTGCTAAGGATAATTTGCTAGCCACATTAGTATATGATGTTAAAAGAATCGATACCATCCATAACTTTTTAAATCATCAGGTTATTCCGGTGGTAAAACATGCCGAGCGTTTGCACGACCAGTTTTTAGAGATCAAAAAGAAAAACAAAAATGAAGAAAAATTAGCATACGCTGAGGTACATCAATTAATAGAAGATATAGTAGGCTTTGCTGAGGAAGTAAGTATTGCTGCAGATTGGATTTTAGAAGAAGCAGGTGCTGATACGCTTACCTCCCGAAATTTAGAACCTTATTTTAAAACCGCTTATCTGGCGAATGATATTAGTTTAGATTTATACGAAAAACGTTATACCAATGCGATTACGAAAACTTTAGAAGTTCCTTTAATGATGAGTGGTTCAAATAATTCAGAACTGGCTATATATTCAACCCGTCTTCAATCTATTTTAAAGGTTAATAATGATTTAATTTCTCTGACTAAAGTATTAAGCTTAAATAAAGTTATAAATGATAAAGAAAAAGAAGCTATCTGGAATGAAAATAAAAACCAGCTGGAAATACTTCATTTAAAATTTAAAACTAATGATGAATTAAATACAATTGCCACCAATCTTGATAATCTGATCAAAGGATTTAAAGATGGTAATTGGGATTGGAATTCTTATAACACTAATAGAAAAAATTTAATTGACGCTATTAGTGATGATAAAGGTAAATTGTTGAATTACTTTGGAATAGATAGCAAAGCTTTTAAAGAAAAATATCAAAAACTTAAATCATATAAAAGTTTAGATTCATTAACTAAAGTATATATTGATAATAAATTCGATGCTTATCAGGATGAATTATTTAATCAACTGGTGCTGGGAGAAGAACCTAAGATAGAAGCTGAAAGGGAACTTTGGGAGACATACAATGCCTTTTTACCCGGATTGTTAGAATCAGATAATGTCAAATCAAAACCACAGCTCGTTAAATTGATTCATTTTGTAAATGATGTGGCGGTAGCCGATGGCCCTGAAGCCTATGAAAAAGCAATTGAAGCTTTTGTTTTGCCGGTAGGAAGTTCTCGTTTAAAAGAAAACGTAAAAAGCTATTATTCAATAAATGCTTTCCCGGGGATTTTGGGAGGGAAAGAGATAAGTGATGATTTTGAAGATGCAGAATTTGTGGGATTTACAGCTCCCGTAGGTTTTTACATACAGCCTTGGGGTTCAGGCGAATTTTTGGGTTGCTTCAATACTTTCGGTATATACTTTCCTGTAATTGACATTGCAGCTCCAGTACGGTTTCGATTTGATGATTCTAATGCTACTGAAACCCTTTCTGATTTTGAGTTTAAAGATATATTTTCCCCTGGAGCTTATGTGGTGTTTGGGTTTAAGAATTCTCCATTTGCTTTTAACTTAGGTTTTCAATACGGACCCAAACTAAGGGATATCCCTACAGATGACAATTCATCTGATTTTACTTCTGTCGAATCTTATAGAGTTGGGGTAGGAATAACTATAGATATCCCGCTGGTGACGCTTTCTTCCAACTATAAAAATTAGAAGCTATGGTGCGCTATTTTTCGCTCTTATTCATCGTATGGAGTATAAATGTATCTGCCCAGGATCAGGATAGTATTGCTGTAAAGCAGAAGCAATCAGCTAAAAAATTCAAATTCCAAAAACAAAACTTGGATGCTTTTCAAGATCAAAAAGTCTTTGAGGAAGTAATTATCGAAGAACAAATTTTAAAGGAAGAGCAAGGCAATAAAGGACAATCTCAATTATTAGAAAGCAACCAAGATTTTTATATTCAAGAGATTGATAGTCAGACTCTGTATCAACAAAAGGCTAGTCCTAAAAGTGTAATTGAAGATTGGCGTGATAGAAAAGATTCAATTAGTAAAGATGGTAAAGAAAGGACACCTCGTCTTAAAGGACCTTCTGATTATGACAGTCGAATTGAGCTTATCCAATTTAGTCAGTCTACTCCTTGGCAAAATGATATCCTAACCATAAGCCAGTCCGTGGGGATGATTGTAGAAATTGAAAAATTAGACCAAATATCGAAAGATCTATATAAATTAAATATCTCTCAGAAATTAGGTGAGAAATTTAATCTCTGTGAGGGGATTGCTTTTTATAATCAACCCAGTGTAGGTGAAGGTACGGCGTTTATATTCGATAAAAAAAGTATGCTAACCGCGCTACACGTTTTTCAAAGACCATTAAAATACTACGCAGTGATTTTTGATTATAAGGTGATTTCTATGTATGGTGTAGTGGACTCATTTATAAGTAAAGATGATATTTACTATCCACAAGAAGTAACAAAAAAGAATGAAGAGATGGATGCTGTTGTATTTAGTGTAGATAGAAATTTTAATCGTCCCATATTGGAATGGGAAAAATCCACAGCTATTCATAAAGAGAAAAATGAAATATACAGTATTGGTTATCCTAATGGTTTACCTATTAAAGTAGCTTTAAATGCATCTATTACAGAAAATGAGAATTATTTTTATTACTACACTTCCTTAGATAGTTTTCAAGGAAATTCTGGTTCTCCGGTTTTTAATTTTTATACCAATAAAGTGATTGGTGTGTTAGTATCTGGAGAAATAGATTATAGATTTAATGGTAGTTGTTATGAAATACCTTCTTGTGCTTATCCTTACTGTAAAGGGGAAAAAGTAATGCGTATGGAAGAAATAGTAAGAAATTTCCAGTAAAGTAGCAAATTAGGTGCGAAATAATCATTAAAGAATAAATAGTGACTAATGATCACTAAAAGTGCCCAGGATGGGAGTCGAACCCATACGCCCTAATGGACACATGGCCCTCAACCATGCCTGTCTACCAATTCCAGCACCTGGGCTCAATAAAAAGGATATCTTATAAAATAAGAAGAAGTGATCTGGCTGGGGCTCGAACCCAGGACCCTCTCCTTAAAAGGGAGATGCTCTACCAACTGAGCTACCAGATCCATTATAAAAAAGAACTATGATTTTTTTTCTAAAACCATAAAAAATAAAGTGATCTGGCTGGGGCTCGAACCCAGGACCCTCTCCTTAAAAGGGAGATGCTCTACCAACTGAGCTACCAGATCTCTCCAACATTCGTTTTGCGAATGCGGGTGCAAATATAATGTGTTTTATCAATTTACCAAGGCTATTTTTAGATAAATTTGTAATTTCTTAAAAATTACTGATTTTTGAATAAAATTAAAGTTTATGAAAATAGTTCTGTGTGGTTATATGGGATGTGGCAAAAGTACTGTGGGTCAATTGTTATCGGAAAAATTAAATGTAGATTTTCTAGAAATTGATACAGAAATAGAGAAAAAAGAAAATTCTTCAATTACTGATATTTTTCAAGAAAATGGAGAAATTTATTTCAGAAAAATAGAAAATATAGTGTTAAATGAGGTTTTGAAAACTTCAAAAAATGAAGTAATTTCTCTGGGAGGAGGCACACCGTGTTATGCTAATAATTTACATTTATTAAAAAGTAATGAACATGTAAAGCTTTTCTATTTAAAAATGACCCCGCAAAACTTAACAGCGCGATTAATTAATGAAAAGCAAAAAAGACCTCTAATTAATCATCTTCAAACAGAAGAAAAGTTAGAAGAATATATACGAAAACACCTTTTTGAAAGACAGTTCTATTATTTACAAAGCGATTTTATGATAGATGCAAATGCCAAAAGCGTAGAAGAACTTACTGAAGAAATTATAAATTTACTCCAGTAATTCTGCTTTACTGTTTTTACCAAAGCTTACCTTGACTGTTTCGTTAAGGGAAGTAGATAAAGAAATACCTTTTACATCTGCTTTTACTGGGAATTTTTTATGACTCCTATCGACCAATACAGCGGTCTGGAATTTCTTTAAAGGAACTTCTAAAAAATGTTTTACTCCGTAAATAAGAGTAGAACCCGAGTTAAGTACATCATCTACCAAAATGATAGATTTATTTTTATAATCATCAGGAGTAAGAGAGGTATTGGCTCCCGCTAAAGGATTTTTTTTATCCAGTTTTACTTCGCATAATTCGATTTTTAAATCTGAAATATTCTGTAAAGCAGCGGCTAATTTTTCAGCTAAAACAAAACCATTTTTCGCTATGCCGGCAATAATTATTTCAGTTTCATTTACATTGCTTTCATAAACCTGATAAGCCATTCTTTTAATTTTGTGCTCAATCTGTTGATGATTGAGTATGAGCGTTTTTTTTGCAGTCATAGTTATATTTCTTCTTTATCTTTATGATCTATATCAAACCAATCGTCAATATCCCTTCTATCTTTTTTGGTAGGTCTTCCGGTTCCTTTTTTTCTATAATAATCTTTAGAATATTTAAGCAAATCTAATTTTTCAAGATTTTCCTTAGGGGTAATATCGGTTAAATAAATATTTACCAATTTAGCGCCAACCCTTGAAGGTGGAATATCTAACACTTCAATTTTATAATTAATTTGGTTTTTTCTTATTTCAATTTTATCTGTAGGGTAAACTTCCCGAGAAGGTTTTACCACATCTCCATTTACTTTTACATGACTTTTTTTACAAGCATTAGTAGCAATACTTCGGGTTTTAAAATATCGAACGCACCATAAATATTTATCTACACGCATAAAAGAGGATTTATTTCGTTATACAAAAATATAAGAAAATTGTATCTTGCGGGCTAAATTTAAAGCAATGATGAAATACTGTAAATTTTTTGGGGTCTTAATTATATTTTCTGCCTTTATCATAAGTTGTAATAGTGATGATGATACTTCCATTTCTTTAAGAGATGAAGAAGAAGTCTATATAGAAAATGCAGAAGATATAGAGGAATATCTTTCTACCCACTTTTTTGAACTTGTTCCTGCTTCGGGTGATAATCCCTTAACACAAGAGATCGTTATAGATACCATTGCGGGAGAAAATGCAGATAGAACTTCCATTATGGAGTCTGATGATTTGAAAATGAAGGAGGTTACACAAGGAGAAATAACTTATGAATTGTACTATATACAGGTTAGAAAAGGGGCGGAAGAAAGCTATCAACCCACCAAAGCAGACCGGGTAATTATAACCTATGCTGGAGAGAATTTTAATGGTAATGAGTTTGATGGGAGTAATTTGCCTGTTAGCTTTAATATATTAGGTAGTCAGGGACCTGGTTTAATATCTGGATTTTCAGAAGCATTGATAGAATTTAAAGGAGCTTCCGGTTTTGAGGAAAATGAGGATGGTTCTGTTAGTTATAATGATGATTTTGGCATGGGAGTGGTTTTTGTACCTGCGGGATTGGCTTATTTTAATGGTTATCCAAGTGAATATGAGCCAATTATGTTTAAGTTTAAAATGCTTGCGGCCATACAAATGGATCACGATGGAGATGGGATTCCTTCTTATATGGAAGATATTGATAATGATGGAATCTATTTTGAACAGGATGAGGATATCGATGGAGATGGAGTACCTAATTACTTAGATCCTGATGATGATGGTGATGGTGTATTAACGATAGATGAAATTGAGGTCAATGATGCCAATGGAGATGGAATAATTACAGAGGATGAAATTATTTTCACCGATACTAATAACGATGGGACGCCCGATTATTTAGATCCTGATATCGCAATTCAACAATAGAATACCCGAATATTAGAAAAACAAAAAGCCTGCTAAAATAAATAGCAGGCTTTTTGTTTTTTTTGAATGAAGTTAATTTATTCAAAGCTTTCGCCATGTTGTGAAAGATCTAAACCTTCCAGTTCTTTTTCTTCAATAACGCGGATAGGAGTAATCAAATCAGTGATTTTATAAAGTAATAAGCTACCAAAGAAGGTAAAAATACTCACTCCTACTAAAGCTGCCATATGATGTAAAAAAGTTGTTGTTTCCCCATATACCAATCCAACATCTTTAGCGAAAACAGCTGTTAAAATCATTCCAGAAACTCCACCAATTCCATGGCAAGGAAAAACATCTAAGGTGTCGTCTAAGCCAGATTTGTTTTTTACCTGTACAGCATACCAGCTGATTAAAGCCGAAATAAAACCTATAAAAATACTTTGCCCAATAGTCACAAACCCGGCAGCAGGAGTAATAGCAACCAAACCAACTACAGCTCCAATACAAGCTCCGGTAGCAGACATTTTCTTTTTGTTGAACATATCAAAGAAAATCCAAGCAATCATGGCTGCAGCAGAGGCAAAATTCGTGTTGGCAAATGCACTTACTGCATCAAGATTGGCTCCCAGTGCAGAACCGGCATTAAAACCAAACCACCCAAACCATAATAAAGCAGTACCTAAAATAATATAAGGAACTTGTGATGGATTATGTACATTTCTTTTTCTTTTACCTAAATAAACCGCACCGGCTAAAGCAGCAAATCCAGCCGACATATGTACTACAGTACCACCGGCAAAATCCAATACATCCCAATTTCTTAATAATCCGTCGGGATGCCATGTCATATGAGCTAGAGGGGTATAAATGAACAGTACAAAAATCACCATAAATAAGATATAGCTCCTAAACCTAACCCGTTCAGCAAAACTTCCTGTAATGAGTGCAGGGGTAATAATGGCAAACTTTAATTGAAATAAAGCAAATAACAAAAATGGTATTGTTTCAGAGAAATCTGGGTTGGGGGCAAGGGAAACTCCATTAAAATTAAAATAAGTCATTGGGTTACCAATAACTCCTCCAATACTTTCCCCGAAAGCTAAACTAAACCCCACTGTTACCCAAAGAATACTCACCACACCTAATGCCACAAAGCTTTGTAACATGGTAGAAATTATATTTTTTTTGTTGACCATTCCGCCGTAGAAAAAAGCCAAGCCGGGTGTCATTAAAAGTACCAAGGCAGCAGAAACCAACATCCAGGCCGTATCACCGGTGTCAATTTCAGTCGCACCTTCAGTAGAACCGGGTACGTTAAACATGTTAATAATCACTAAAATAGCAAGAACAATGAAGTAGATTTTTTTCTTCATGAATTAATTTTTTTAGGGTGTAATTTGTTAAAATGTTAAGAAAGCAATATAAGTATTAATTGTAAGTATTTGAAATTTAGTTGTTAACGTTTTGGGAGATTGAATGTTTTCGTAAAATATTTCGGTTTAAAAATGAAAAATATAATTTTTGAGTATTAAAAATATCAAATCTGTATCTGGTAACTTTAATAACCAGCTTCTTTTGAAAAATTAATGATAATAGTTTCTTCTAAAATCAGGAATTATTAACATTGCGGTTCAGAAAATAATAAAGTAAGTATTCCGTTTAAGAAATGTAAATAACTACTTTTGCCCCTATGCCCAAAAATTGGATTTACTTTTTTTTCATATTTGTCACCCCATCTATGTATGCTCAAATAGGGGGTAAAAGTACCTATCAGTTTTTAAATTTAGTAGCCAGTCCAAGGCAAGCAGCTTTAGGCGGAAAAAACATTACTATTTACGATTACGATCCTACTTCAGGAATTTACAATCCATCGACTATCAATTATCAAATGGATAATAATGTATCCTTGAATTATGTAAATTATCTAGGAGATGTAAATTATGGTACCGCTTCCTATGCTTATTTAATCGATAGGCATACACAGGTCGTTCATGCAGGAATAACTTATGTGAATTATGGAACCTTCGATGGGTATAATGAATTTGGAGAATCTACTGGAGATTTTAGTGGAGGGGAAGTAGCTTTGTCAGTAGGCTATGCTTATAATATTCCATGGACAGATTTTCATGTTGGGGCAAATGTGAAGTTAATTTCTTCTAAGTTAGAACAATATAATTCTTTAGGGGGCGCGATAGATTTGGGAATTACTTACTTATATGAAGATTGGGATTTAGTAATTGCTGGAGTAGTAAGAAATATTGGTACCCAGTTTACTCCATATAATGAAATCTACGAAAAACTACCTTTAGAAGTAAATTTGGGAATATCTCAATTAGCAGAAGGGGTACCCATCCGTTGGCATGTTACTTTTGAAAACCTTCAACAATGGAATTTGGCTTTTAGAAATACTGCTCGTGATGAAACCGATTTAGAAGGAAATGTAATTGCTGATGATCCCGGCTTTTTCAACAACCTATTGCGACATACTATTATAGGAGCAGAAATTTTTCCAGAAGGAGGTTTTAATTTAAGATTGGGGTATAGTTTTAGAAGGGGAGAAGAACTTAGGATTCTAGATCAACGCTCCTTTGCCGGAGTAAGTGGTGGGCTCTCCGTGAAATTTAATAAGTTAAGGTTAAGCTACACCTATGCACGCTATCATAGTGCTTCTAGTACTAGTTTTTTTGGATTGAATTTAGATCTTAATTAAAGCTAAAACCTATATTCAACTTGAACGCTATATTGTCGTTAAAACTTTCTAACTCATAACTTCCGTAACGATAAAATGCTCCCGCACCGAAAGTGATATATCCTAAATCAAGGTAATTGAACTTTAAAACCCTTGCTAATTCTAATCCACTTTCTAAATAAATATCTTCTTTAGTTTTAAAGTTATATAGCGTATACTTATCACTTAAACCTCCCCAGCCTGTGTTGTGATGTAAGATGATTTCAGGATTAAATTTTCCGGACTTAAAAAGTAAAGACCCAAAATTATGGCTTAAAAATACATCGATATAACGATCGCTTAAGAACTCGTAAGGTAACATGGTTTGAAAGGTGTTTTCAACGACTATCGGGAAATCATCGTCATAACTTCCTTCACCTGTAAATAATAGACTTCGAGGTATAACTTGATCAATATAACCTGCTTGAAGGCGATAAGTCGTTTTTCCGAAGTTTTTTAGAAAAACATTTTGCTCAATTCTCGCTTCAATTTTTTGGTAGTTAAAATCACCGCCAAGTACATCCTCAAAACCACGTGTATATTGCAATGTTAGAACAGGGAATTTAGTTCCTAAACTTATTTTTTGAAATGGTGTTTGCAACAAACGTTCGCCGTATGCGTAACGTAATTTTATCGAAGCGCTTGTATGATGAAATGGACTAGAACTATAGTCTGGAGAGTTAAAAGCGTAGTTGTTTAGCGGTGTAATTTTAGATTGATTCAATTGCACTTCCGTGAGTAGGTATTTAAAACTCCTAAAACCACCGGAGAAGCTATATTTTTGAATATGGTCTACTTTTTCGATCATAAAATCACGTAGCCCATTAAATATTTCTTCAGAAAGCGATAAACCATAACTACCAATTTCTTGAATATCGTCTTGATAAGCGGCTTTTATAAAAATGTCGTCATTTTTAGAAATCATGTATTTCGCACTAAAACCGTATTTCCATTTGTAATCCTTAAAACCATAACCAAAATAGCCGCCTAATTCTACATCTTTAATCAATTTTTCGTTGGTATAAAGTCCTAATCCTAAACGGTAGCCTTCGTGTTTATTATACCGAATAAGATGAGTGATATCGAGATCAAATTTTCCTACGGGTATTTTTCCTTGAGGAAGTTTATTTAGATAAGAAATTATTTTATCGACTTTAAATTCTTTTCCTAAACTATCGACTACACGATAAGTAATACTTTCTTTTTCGTTTAAAGGGATAACTCTATGGTTTTGCCAGTATAAACTATCTTTTTTGGGAGCTTCATCATCAATTTTTAAAACAGTTGCAGAAAAATCTTTATTACTTAAATTGGGCTGAAGGTTAACGTTACGAATGTAGCTTTTTCCTTCAGCAATTATAAGATCATTACTTCCGCCAACATCGGTAGAAAGTTTTAACGAGTAATTTAATTGTTCGGGAAACCAAACTTCTTCAGGTAAATATTGATATTGTTGCTGAATTTTTAAATCGATTTTCATTTCATCTGCTGGGCTAGCTATTACATTTTGTATTGCGTAATTCTTGGTGTTAATGTAGAGTAAACCTTTTAGGCCTTCAATGTTTTTACCTGCTTGAGGTTCAAAAGAAATAAGATGAATCGTGTCGTTATTTTGAACGAGTGTTTCTTTTAATTTGTAATCGTATTTATTTAATGCACCCTTACTAATCGGATTTAAAAAATGCATATCCAGCAATTCGATCACTTCATCATAAAAAGAAAAAGGCTGCATATTTGTGGCGATGGCCGTAAATATTGGGTTTTTAAAACCAGAAACTTTATTGGCAACAACAGTTTCATTGGTCAATCTGGGATATTTAAATTCTTTTTTAGTGATCGATTCCATCATCAAAATATGTCCGCCTTTAAAAACGGCATTAAAAGCAGAATCTATTTCTTTACCATCACTTTGTAAATCAAAAATTACCTTGTTGTAATAGTCGTGAGTAAATTCAGGTAAATTTTCAGGGTGGTTTTCCTCACGTTTAGCAATTACTTTCTTTATAATTGGGATAGCAGGGTTTCCTGTATTTAACAAGACTTCTTCTAATTTTTCTTCAGAAGGTTTTAAAGAAATGAATATGGAAGAATCGTTGCTTGTTACTTCAATAGTTTTAGTTTCAAAACCAATGTAACTTAATTGAAGTTGTGTAAATTCTTTATCTAAACTTAAAGAAAACTTCCCGTCAATATCACTAATCGTACCTTGTGTAGGATTGTTTTTTAGAATAATGTTTACAAAGGCAAGTGGTTCTTGCGTTTCTTGGTTGGTAATCATACCATAAATTTCTTTTTGAGCAAAAGAAGACAATGTTGTTAAGAACAGTAGGAGGAAGAGTAGTTTTTTCTGCATAAGAATAAGGAAAAGTTTAATGGAATAATTGGTTGGTTTTTTTATATTTTCGCAAGGCTAAGTTATCACTTGAATAACGTTTTTTGGTATAGGTTAGTGTGTTTGAAATTCGTTAAGCAAAAATTCAGCAAAAAAATAATATGAAAAAAATCATCATTGCCATCGACGGTTATTCTTCTACAGGAAAAAGTACAGTAGCCAAACAATTAGCAAGAGCACTTGGATATGTTTATGTAGATACCGGGGCTATGTATCGTGCTGTTACTTTATTTGCGATGCGAAATCAGTTTATTGGTGAAGATTTTTTCCAGAAAGAAAAATTGATCGAGAGTTTAGCTGATGTTCAGCTTAATTTTCATTTTAATGCCGAAAAAGGTTTTGCTGAAATGTACCTGAACGGTGAAAATGTAGAACAGGAAATTAGGACGATGGAGGTTTCTAATTTTGTAAGTCAAGTAGCTACCATACCTGAAGTAAGAAAAAAGCAAGTACAGCAACAACATGAATTAGGAAAAGAAAAAGGAATCGTTATGGATGGGCGAGACATAGGGACAGTGGTTTTCCCAAACGCCGAATTAAAATTATTTATGACCGCTTCTGCCCAAACCCGTGCGCAAAGAAGATTTGAAGAACTTCAGCAGAAGGGAGAGAACGTGACTTTTGATGAGGTGTTACAAAACGTAAAATCTAGGGATCAAATAGATACTTCCAGAAAAGATTCTCCATTAATCAAAGCTAAAGATGCGGTAGTAATTGATAATTCTGAAATGAGTTTGGATGAACAATTTGAAAAAATCCTTTCCCTAGCAAAAAACTCTATAGAAAAAGCTTAATATGGCCGAGAACAAACTCTCTGGTTCTCTGTTATATGTTATGGCGATTGGTGCCGGTTTAGTGGTTGCAAATAACTACTACAATCAGCCTTTGTTAAATTTAATGGCAAAAACTTTTCAAGTTTCAGAAGCCGAGGTGAGCAATATCCCCTTGTTTACTCAACTTGGGTATGCGTTTGGATTGTTGTTTATTATTCCGTTAGGGGATAAATTCAATAGGAAAAAATTAATTCTAATTGATTTTATAGCCATTATTGGTTCACTTTTGGTAGCTGCCATTTCTCCTTCTCTATTACTATTGACCATCGCTAGTTTTTGTATTGGTTTTTCTTCTGTAGTACCACAATTATTTGTGCCTATGGCTGCACAACTGGCCAATCCAAAAAATAAAGGCCGGGCGATAGGGATTGTTATGAGTGGTTTGTTGATAGGTATTTTAGGTAGTCGGTCGGTTAGCGGTTATGTAGGAGAATATTTAGGATGGCGAAATATGTATTTTATCGCTAGTGGAATAATGTTGGTTTATGCAATTGTGTTGGTCTTTCAATTACCTTCATTAAGTTCAGATTTTAAAGGAAGTTACAGTAAGTTAATGCAATCGTTGTGGACTTATTTTAAAAGCGAAAGTTCCGTTCGTTTAGCCGCTGTGCGTGGTGGTTTAGGATTTGCCGGTTTTAGTGCTTTCTGGACGACGCTTGTTTTTTTAATGGAAGATAACTTTAACTACGGAAGTGGCATTACCGGTCTGTTCGGTATTTTAGGTATTGCCGGAGCTTTAGCTGCTACTTGGGCAGGAAAGCTAAGCGATAAAATGAACAAAAATAGATTGATTACGATCGCTACCTTAGTAATGATTTTAGCTTGGGGTGTTTTTGAATTTTCAGGAGAGTCGATTGTAGGTTTAGTGATCGGCGTAGTTTTTATAGATATGGGATTGCAGTCGCTTCATATTACCAACCAGAATATTATTTTTTCTAAAAATCCTGAAGCTAGAAATAGAATCAATACCATTTATATGGTAGGTTATTTTATCGGTGGTGCTTTGGGGACCACTACCGGAGCTTATGCTTGGCAATGGTTTCAATGGGAAGGAGTGGCAAGCTTAGGTTTAATATACACGATTTTAATTCTTTTAGTGCATTTAATTTTTAAACAAAAAAACGGATAATCTCTAACTTTTTGATTTACTAAGAGTTACTTTTTAAATAATTACTTTTTAAAATTAAATTTTATCTACTTCTAATTGTTTGAATATCAAAAAATAAGTTGTATTTTTGCAGCCCTTTTCATGGCTTTATTGGAGAAGAGAAGGGAATATAAGAAAAATAATTTTTAATTCTTCTATGTTTTTGCCAGATAATTTTTCCAAAAAAATATAGAATACAAATATTTAAATCAGCACTATGGCTGAAGAAAACAAAGATTTAGAAGTAAAAGACGTAGCAGGAATGTCTACAGATTCTCAACCAGAGGCAGAGAATCAACAAGAAAATCCTGAGAAATTCCTTAAAGAATTCAACTGGCACAATTATGAAGAAGGGATTGACCCTATTGATGAGGATAAGCTAGAAGAATTCGAAAAATTAGTAGCAGAAAACTTCGTAGATACATTAGATGATGAAGTAGTAGAAGGTACTGTAATCAATATTACAGATCGCGATGCTATTATCGATATCAATGCAAAAAGTGAAGGAGTTATCTCGCTTAACGAATTTCGTTACAATCCAGATTTAAAAGAAGGTGACAAAGTAGAAGTACTTATTGATGTTCGTGAAGATGCAACAGGACAATTAGTTCTTTCTCACCGAAAAGCTCGTGTAATCAAAGCTTGGGATCGTGTGAACGCTGCCCATGATGAAGGTACTATCGTTAACGGTTACGTAAAATGTCGTACTAAAGGTGGTATGATTGTAGACGTATTTGGTATCGAAGCTTTCTTACCAGGTTCACAAATAGATGTGAAGCCAATTAGAGATTACGATGCTTACGTTGGTAAAACAATGGAATTTAAAGTGGTGAAAATTAACCACGAATTCAAGAACGTAGTAGTTTCTCACAAAGCACTTATCGAGGCAGATATCGAAGAGCAGAAGAAAGAAATTATCGGTCAATTAGAAAAAGGTCAAGTATTAGAAGGTACTGTAAAGAATATTACTTCTTACGGTGTGTTTGTTGATCTTGGTGGAGTTGACGGATTAGTTCACATTACAGATCTTTCTTGGTCAAGAATCAACCATCCAAATGAGATTGTTGAATTAGACCAGAAATTAAATGTAGTAATCTTAGACTTTGATGAAGCTAAAACAAGAATCCAATTAGGTCTTAAGCAATTAAGCAAGCATCCTTGGGAAGCTCTTGACAACGAATTAAAAGTTGGAGATAAAGTAAAAGGTAAAGTAGTTGTAATCGCAGATTACGGTGCATTTATCGAAGTTGCAGAAGGAGTAGAAGGGTTAATCCACGTTTCAGAAATGTCTTGGAGTACTCACTTACGTTCAGCTCAAGATTTCGTAAATGTTGGTGATGAAGTTGAAGCTCAAATCTTAACTTTAGATAGAGAAGAGCGCAAAATGTCACTTGGTATTAAGCAATTAACACCAGACCCTTGGACAGACATTACCTCTAAATACCCAGTTGGTTCTCGTCACACAGGAGTAGTAAGAAACTTTACTAACTTTGGTGTATTCGTAGAATTAGAAGAAGGTATCGATGGTTTAATTTATATCTCAGACCTTTCTTGGACTAAGAAAATTAAGCACCCATCAGAATTCTGTAACGTTGGAGATAAGTTAGACGTTGTAGTTCTTGAACTTGATGTTGAAGGACGTAAACTAAGCTTAGGTCACAAACAAACAGAAGAAAACCCTTGGGATAAGTACGAAAGCGAATTTGCAGTAGGTACAAAACATACCGCAACTATCGATGAAATGGTAGACAAAGGTGCAACCATCAAATTTAACGATGATATCACTGCATTTGTTCCAACTCGTCACTTAGAAAAAGAGGATGGTTCTAAACTAGGAAAAGGTGAAGAAGCAGAATTTATAATCATTGAGTTCAATAAAGAATTCAAAAGAGTAGTAGCTTCACATATGTCAATTCACAAAGAAGAAGAGGCAAAAATTGTTAAGCAAGCTGCCAAAAAAGCACAAGAAGATAACAAACCTACATTAGGTGATGCTAACGCAGATCTTCAAGCTTTAAAAGATAGAATGGAAGGAAAATAATTTCTGGAAAATCTATCCAATAAATCAAATCCCTTTCGGTTCACCGGAAGGGATTTTTTTATACTTCCATTGATCACACAGAGCTTATCGAAGTTTTTAATCTTAGTAATCAGCTTTCAACGATCTATTATTAACTATTAACTGATCAACTACTAATTACTGCCCACTGCCAATGGATCATTACCTACTGTTTACTAAAAAATAGTCTACTTTTTTCTATTCAAGTCGAGCTTTTTCACTACCATCCCTAACAGTATTAAATTTGATATTAATGAATTTTAAACTTTTAGAAGAATTATAAAAACTCATTGTTTTTTAAATCAATACTAAATAAAATATCCCACAAAATCAATAAGACCTTGTAGGATATTTATGTATTAGAATTTAACTCTTATAGAATTAAATTTGTTGACTCGAAGTGGTATAAGAAGTTTTTTCGGCTTCTGTTTCTGTAGAATTAGAACTGTTTCCTGGGCTTACCATTTCTTCTGATTCTTCCGGGAAATTTTGATTACTAAAAAACTGCGCTTGCATTTCTTGCATTCGTTTCATCATTTTTTGACTAATCTCATCAGGGTTCATGCTCATCATTGATTCCCCAAAAAAATCATCTCCAAAAGAACTTTCAAAACCAGAAATATTAAAACTATTCATATGCGATTGCATCATCTTTCGGGCATTTGCCATTAAGCTATCCATCTCTTGCGGATTCACTTCTCTACCATTTACAGATGACCAACTGTAAGAATAAGTAGAGTCTTTTCGAACTAAATTTCCGTGTTCATCAAATTCTTTATGAACTTCCCAATTTCCTTGAGGACTTTCACCTTTTATATCCTCATAATTCTTAGAAGTTTCGGCTTTTTCAGTTTGTGAAGAACAAGACCAGAAAAAGCCCAAACTCAATGTTATTAATGCTAACTTTTTCATGATATTTTATTTTTAAAAAATCATCTATCAAAAAAAATACCATTTTGTAAAGCTGTCAGTTTGTAGTATAAAAAAAGCCTCAGATTATTCTGAGGCTTTTACACAGTGTATTGCAATGCTTAGAATAATCCTACAGCATCTTTACTGTAAGAAATAAGCATGTTTTTAACCACACGGTAGTGATCTAATGCCATTTTATGGTTTTCACGACCAAAACCAGATTCTTTTACTCCACCAAATGGTGCGTGAGCAGGGTAGGTATGGTATTGGTTTACCCAAACTCTACCGGCTTGGATAGCTCTTGGTACTTGGTAAAGTTCGTGCGCATCTCTACTCCAAACTCCGGCTCCTAAACCGTAAGCAGTATCGTTAGCAAGTTCAATAGCTTCTTCCACGGTTTTAAAGGTGGTTAATGATACTACAGGACCAAAAATCTCTTCTTGGAAAACACGCATATCATTTTTACCTTTTAATACCGTTGGTTGAATGTAGTAACCGTCTTTAATTTCACCTTCATAGTTACCAGCTTCACCACCTGCAAGAACTTCAGCTCCTTCTTCACGACCAATTTTAATGTAGTTCATGATTTTTTCGAATTGAGCTTTAGAAACTTGAGAACCAATCATCGTTTCAGGATCTAACGGATGACCAGTTTTTACAGCGGCTAAACGCTCTTGCATTTTTTCGATAAACTTGTCTGCGATATCTTCTTGTACTAAAATTCTAGAAGGGGAAGTACAGATCTCACCTTGGTTTAAGGCAAACATTAATGCTCCTTCTATAGCTTTGTCGAAGAAGTTATCGTCTTGATCTGCTACAGAACTAAAGAATACGTTTGGAGATTTACCACCTAACTCTAAAGTTAGCGGAATAATGTTCTCTGCTGCATTGTGCATTACTTTACGACCGGTTTCTGTAGAACCTGTGAACGAAAGTTTGGCCACACGTTTAGAAGTTGCTAAAGCTTCACCAGCTTCTGCACCAAAACCGGTAACAATATTTAATACACCTTTTGGTAAAACGTCTTTAATTAACTCCATAAAACACATCACACTGGTAGGAGTTTGTTCAGCTGGTTTTACAACAGCTGTACAGCCTGCAGCTAATGCCGGAGCAACTTTCCAAGCCAACATTAATAATGGGAAGTTCCAAGGAATAATTTCTCCTACAACACCAACCGGCTCGTGAAGAGCAATGCTTACGGTGTCTTTATCATGTTCTGAGATAGTTCCCTCATCAGCGCGAATTACTCCGGCAAAATACCTGAAGTGATCAATACAGTAAGGTATATCTGCCGCTCTTGCTTCACGAATAGGTTTCCCGTTATCGATAGTTTCTAAAGTGGCTAGGTATTCGAAATTATCTTCCATCACCTGCGCAATTTTTAATAACATATTGCTACGCTCGGTTGCAGAAGTAGTACTCCAAGTTGGGAATGCAGCGTGAGCAGCATCTAACGCAAGGTTGACATCTTCTTCAGAAGATCTTGCCGCTTTGGTAAATATTTTTCCATCTACCGGAGAAACATTATCAAAATATTCTCCTTTAACCGGTGCTACAAATTCACCGTTTATAAAGTTGTCGTACTTTTCTTTAAAAGTAGGTTTTTGTACTTGAGACATAATTTTTCATTTTTAATTACATCTGCAAAACTAAAGGAGAACGACGCTTGGCTATTTATTAAAAGAAGTCAATTAGTTATGAATTTGGTTCAATATGGATATAATTGAACTATTTTAATTGCAAGAAAGCTCTTTTGGACTAATTCCGAACTTGTTCTTAAAGGCTGTACTAAAGTTAGATAAGTTATTGTAGCCAATTTCTAAATACACCTCTGAAGCTTTAACGTCACGTTGTTCCATTAAGATTTTAGCTTTTTCTAAGCGTTGATCTAACAACCATTTTCCTGGTGAAGCCTGAAACTCTTCCTTAAAATGCCTTTTAAAGGTTGAAAGGCTCATATTGCATAAAAAAGCAATTTCCTCTACTTTTAAATTAGAGTAAACATGACGTTCTACCACATCACGAAAAGTTGAGTTTTTTTCTTGAATTAAAGATTGAAGAAAAGAACTGAATTGATTGCCGTATTTACCTGAAAGATAAAGTAGGATTTCTTCAAACTTCACCTTAATTAAAGACTCATTTTGATGAAGCTGATTGTTACCAATTGCAGAAAGGGAATCGATAAAAGCTGAAATAAAATTGTCGTTTTCAATAATAAAAAATGGATTTTCTTGTGCTCTTTCTTTAGAAGAGATTGGATGTTTTTTCAGAAAATCTTTCAGGACTTTTTCAGAAAAAAAGAAAAGTTTACAGTAATAACTATTTTCAGTATCTAAAAGCTCTGTCCATAAACAGTTTCCTTTAGTAGTTAATATCGATTGGTTTTTGTCTACCCTTACCGAAGTTTCTGCAAAATGAACTTCCTTTTTTCCTATCTGCAAAAAGCTGAACATATGCATACGCAAGTTTACTTTACTTTTTACATTATCGGTAGTCATCCTAAAATCGTGAACTAAGATTTCTGGTGAATTCTCTATTTCCGGAATAAATATATCAGGAATATTATCTACGAGCATTTGTTCTATTCTGAAGGTTATTAACGATTAAGTTTAGGTTTATATCATTTAGGGGAATTATAGTTTGTATAAAAAAGCCTTTCGTTAAATAGAAAGGCTTATAAATTTTATAGATCTCCTGTAATTAAAGTGATCTTACTTTTTTTAGTTTGGCTTTCCAAGTTTCCAATTGTACTTTATGTCTTTCTATATTTTTAAGAACCTCTCTTACCATTGGATTGGTTTCATCTACATTAGAGAAAAATTGTAAATTATTTTCTAATTGATTTATTTCTGCCTTGGTATCTGATATTTTCTTACGTAAGAAATTTTCTTCTTTTTCAATTTTTCGATCATCATCAGCTTCATCTAGGGCCTGAACACGATTTTCGTATTTCATCATTTCAGCCTCTTTTCTACCAATATCTACTTGTTCAAAAAGTTTATCGAGTACTTTATTGAATTTTCCTTCAATATAGCGACGGTTGTAAGGTACGCGACCTACTTCTTTCCATTCTGAGATTTTAGCTTTGATAATTTTGATATCTTCTTTTGGATCTCCTGAAAGCTCTAAGTCTCTTACTGCATCTAAAAGTTCTTTCTTTTTATCAAAAGCTTCGTTTTCTTCTTTATTTTCTTCGTTTCTTACCGAATGCAATCTGTCAAAATAGTGATTACATGCAGCCTTAAAACGTTTCCAAATCTTATCGCTGTCTTTTCTGGGAACGTGACCAATTTTCTTCCATTCAGATTGAACTTTTTTCATTACCGGCGTTGTGATTTTAAAGTCCTCGTTGTCTTTATTAGCTTCGGCAATTTCAATTAATTCAAGCTTTTTCTGTAGATTATTATATTGCTCTTTTTTAAGGTTTTTGTAGAAGGCATTTTTCTTACGGTTAAAAGTTCTAACCGTTTGTTTGAAAGATTGCCAAGTTTCTTCATTTACATTTCTAGGTACTTTCCCTGCTTTAAAGAATTTTTCCCGTAATTCTTCAACAAGTTTAATGCGTTGTTGAGCTTGATTGTGAGAAGTAATTTCATCATCTGCAATTACTTTAATTTGCTCAATAATGTCTTTCTTGACTTCTAGGTTTTTTTCTTTTTCTTTATCCAGTTCTGCGAAGTGATCCTGACGATTTTCGTGAATTTTTTTAGTGGCATCGCTAAATTTTTCCCATATATCTTCACGGTATTCTTTAGCAACCGGGCCTACATCTTCTTTCCACATTTTATGGAGCATTTGTAACTCCCTAAACGCACGGTTAATGTCTTTTTCTTCTGCTAACTCTTCGGCACGGGCAATCATTTTTAATTTCTGTTCTAGGTTATGTTTAAAATCCATATCCCTAAACTCACGGTCTAAGTGTAAGAAATCGTAAAAATGTTCTACGTGGTGATGGTAAGTTCTCCAAATATCTTTATAGCTCTCGCGAGGAACCGGTCCTGCTTTTTTCCAACGCTCTTGAAGTTCTTTAAATTGATTGAAATTGGCGTTCATATCTGCGCCTGCACCAATCATACCTTTTAACTCTTCAATAATTGCTAAACGATCTTCTAAGTTTTTTTGAAGGTTTTTCTTTAGCTGTTGGTAATAATTGTTGCGTTTTTCTTTATAGTCGAAGTAAACTGAATTGAATTCTTTTTTAAGGGGAGTGGAGTAGTGGAAGTCTATAATATTACCGCCTTCTTCTAAAAACTCCTCTTTTTTCTGCTCCATTTCCTCTTCAAACTTCGCATCAAATTCAGTTTTTATTTCTTGAACGTGTTCACGTATGTGATGAACTTTTTCATCTTTGATAAGCTTGGAAAGTTCCTTCACCAACTCCTGCATGTTCATAGAATGATAGTCTTTCATTTCTATGCCGTGGCGCTCGTGAGAGTCTTCATCTTCGCTATCTTCAGCAATGGCATCGTCTAATTCATCTTGATGGGAAGAATCTTCGTCTTTATTTTCTTTTACTTCAGAATTTTCTTCAGCCTCCTCCTCTTCATCTATAGATCCTTCTGTATTAAGTTGCTCGTTATTATTATCAACGGGTTTCTTCTCAGATTCATCAATCATGGATTGTTCTGCTTCAGAATTAGGACTTTCTGTAGTTTCTTGATCTTCTTTATTCTCTGAAGGGATTGGGGCTTGATTTTGCTCTTCTTCCTGGTTTTGAGATTTTTCCTTTTCAGACATATCTTTCAATGTTAAGTTCGTCATTATTTAGTTTTGAAAGATAGTAACTCCTAGGCTACTCTGCAAAAAAAAGAAAAAAATCTTGTCATGAAGTAGAATGAAGGTTTAGGCCTCGTTCCAGATCTCCCACGCACGTTCTGCTTGAAATTCTAACATTTTCTGACCATTATAAAGCTTGCAGCCGCGTACTTTTCCGTTGGCTAAAAAGGTAGTTAAGGGTGGGTTGTAAACCAAATCATATAATAGATGGCGATGGTCTAAATGTTCGTAAGGGATGTTAGGTGCTTCATCTAAATTGGGATGAGTGCCCAACGGAGTACAATTGATAATTAAAAAATGCTTTTCTAATACTTCTTTAGTGACGCCTTCGTAAGGGAAATCGTTTTTAGTTGGGTTTCTAGAAACAAAATGGTATTCAATGCCCAATGATCGTAAAGCATGAGCTATTGCTTTTGAGGCGCCGCCTGTTCCTAAAATTAAAGCTTCTGTATGTTGTTTCTCTAACAGGGGAAACAAAGATTTCATAAAACCGAAACAATCGGTATTGTAGCCTACAAGTTTTTTATTTTTTATCTGAATGGTATTTACCGCACCAATTTTGGCCGCTTGTTCATCCAATTGATCTAAAAAAGGTAAAATAGCTTCTTTATAGGGAATGGTTACGCTTAATCCTTTTAAATTTTTTTCAAGAGCTATTATTTCACGAAAACCGGAGAGCGAGGGGAGGTCGAAATTTTGGTATGAAGCGTGAATCCCTTCTGCAGCAAACTTTTTTTCGAAGTAACTCTTAGAAAACGAATAAGAGATATTTTTTCCTACTAATCCGTATTTATCCATTGGTATTGGCGTTTTTATTTCCGTAGCGTTCTAAACCGAACACGATTAAGATTCCTAAAATTATGAAAAAAATGGCTATCCACGTGGAAGCATCGGTTAAATGAGGTAAATATCTATCGTAATTGTCCAAAATCAGATTTCCGTTAGCATCTTTAAGATATTCACCTGCTGAATTTACTTTAAAAATTTTTTCTTTCCAAGGCCAAACTACTCCTAGCGAACCGGTGATAAAACCAATAATAATGGCATAGGTTATGTTTTTATAATGCTTAAGTACAAAGCCTAAAATGTGAGATAAGGTTACCATGCCAACCACAGAACCCAAGGTGAACGAAGCTAAAACTTTTAATAGGCTCATTCTTTCTACATCATTGGTAAATGAAAAATCCCATCTCGCAATATCTGTTAAGGTATTAAAGAGCGCGTTTACAGAATCAACCAATAATAACACATAGTTTCCTATCAGAATTAAAATGAAAGAACCGGAAAGTCCCGGAAGGGTCATTCCAGATACACCTATAATCCCACATACAAATACAAACCAGAGGTTGTTGTTTTCGGTAGCAGGTTCCATTAAACTTATTCCGACACCTGCGATAATACCTAATGCGATGAACATTAAATTTTTGGCTGACTTGAGCCTGAAGTCTTTGGAAATGTAATAAATAGACCCTATAATCATTCCGAAGAAAGAAGCCCAAACATATAATTCAAAATGAACAATAAGAAAATCCAATATTTTAGAAATGCTAAAATAACTTATGACCATTCCCAAAATAAGCAGTCCTAAAAATTTTCCATTCACATAGTGGTAGAGACTTTTAAACCTGCCGTTGATGAGTAATAAAAAGGCTTTATAGTTTACTTTTTGAAGCGAATAAATAAATTCTTCGTAGAAGCCGGCAACAAAAGCTACGACTCCGCCTGAAACTCCGGGAACTTTATTGGCAGCTCCCATGGCGAGCCCTTTTAATACTAAAAATATTTTATCTTTAAACGTCCGGGTTTGCTGCATCTCCGTCTGGCTTCTGGTCTGCTAATTTTTCCAAGATAATAATTAAAAAGAATCCGGCAAGCATTAATAAAGTGGCAAAAAGTAAATTGGACTCTCCATCGTAATTCCATGGTAAAACAGATTTATCTTTTAATACGATTATTTTTTCTTCAATTTTTGTACTTTCCAACACTTCTTTCCAAGGCCAGATTTTATTTAAAGAACCGGTAATAAAACCTGTTAATATAGCTAAAGTTAAATTTCTATAGTGTTTAAATAACCATTTCAAAATTTTAGAAAAGGTAAGCAAACCAACTATAGCGCCTAAAGCAACCAAGGCAATTTTTTTAAAATCAAAATCGTGAACAGCTTGGGTAATATTTCGATATGCTCCTAGCAATACTAAGATGAAAGCTCCTGAAATTCCTGGTAATATCATAGCACAAACGGCTAAAGCTCCACAAAGTAAGAGGTATAAATTACTGTTAGATGATGCTGCCGGAGGAAGAGAAGTAAGGTAATAAGCTATTACTGCTCCCAAAATTGCAGCAATGATGGTTGGAATTTTCCATTTTTCAATTTGCTTGGCAACAAACCAAATACTGGCGATTACTAATCCAAAGAAAAAAGACCAAATAAGGATGGGATGTTCTTGCAATAGGTAATTGGCCAAACGCATAAAAGTAAATACGCTGAATAAAATCCCGACGATGAGGGCTACAATAAAATTACCGTTTAATTTTTCCCAGAAACTTTTAAAACCGTGTTTTTTCCAAGTGGAAAAAAGGGACAAATCTATATTTCCAATGGTGGTAATTAATTCTTCGTAAATCCCTGAAATAAAAGCGATGGTTCCACCAGAGACACCGGGAACGGTATCTGCAGCTCCCATAGCTACACCTTTTAAGGCGATGGTTAAATAGTCTTTAAAACTTCTTTGCATAATGTTTGTTAAAAAGACAAAAGTAGCAATTTATATATGATTTATAAGGACTTGAATAGTTTATTGGGAATACTTTTCGATAAGGTTTTGAACGCTATTTCTTCTGAAAATCATCGGGAAAAGTTCTTCTACAATAATTGAATATTCTACATCTATTTTTAAAGCCCTTCTTAAATGATAGTAGCCTTTTTCGCCTTCATTTAAACTAAAGTAAAGTCCAGCCACGCGGTATTCAATTTCTGCGGTGTCAGGATAAAACTCGATAGCTTGAAAAAGTACGTCGAGTGCAGTTTCGTATTCGCCTAGATTAATCAATAAATCACAACGGGTAATCCAGGTTTCTAGTTCGTAATTGCCTAATTCTAAGGTTTTACGATAACCTTTCTCTGCTTCTTCAACAAAATTTAATCGGTTATTGATCTTAGCGTAACGCTTCCAGTATAATACGTTTTCACTATCAATACTAATCGCTTTGTTGATGTAATATAAAGCGTTTTGGTAGTCTAGTTTTCTTAGGTGAAAATCGGTAATAGCAATCCAGGCTTTATCTAAAAGTGGATCTTCATCAACAGCTTTTTCATAAAAAGCTAACGCCTCTTTTTGCAGTTTAAGCTTTTCGTAGCATTTTCCAATTCTTAGGTAGGCATATGCCATGGGATCGTCTAACTCCAAGGTTACCATGTAATTTTCAATGGCTTCTTGATGTCTTTTTAGCTTCTCCAGCACTTTACCCTTCTCCATGTAGGCACCTACGAAATATTCATCTGAAATAATCGCAAAATCGAAAGCGGTTAAGGCTTTTTCGTAATCTTTTAAATTGAAATATTCTTTTCCTATTTGAAGCCAAGCCACCTCGCAATATGGATGTTTATTTAAAAACATATTGAGGTAATCAATAGCTTCTTGGTGTTGTTCTAAAAAATCGAAACAGTAAATAATATTGTAAAGTGCCGCAAAATCTTCTTCTTCCAATTCTAAGCACTTCATGAAGTTGTATTTTGCGTTGTCGTAATCTTCCATAAACATATATTCCATAGCAATCAAGGAATATATTTCAGCAGCATCAGGCGCAAAATCTAAGGCGGTTTCTAAAGTTTGAATGGCCATTTTGTGGTTATCGCGCTTAGAGAAAATATTGGCTTTTTGTATATAAACTTCTTCGTTAGATGGTTCTAAATCGTGTAAGCTGTTTAAAAGTGAGTCTGCCTCTGTAAGTTTATTTTCAAAAATTAAAATCTCCACTTTAAAAAGTTGAAGCACACTCGCATGCGGATGTTGTTCTAATCCTAGTTTTACAGCTTTTTTGGCTAAAGCAAACTTGCCACTTTCCAAGTAGTGAAAAATAATAGCTTCAAACTCATTGGAATCAAAGAACAAAACATCGTTCGTTTTGAGCATGGATTCGAATTTGGTAAGAGAGAAATTGTCGTCTTCGTTTTGACTTAGATGCATACACGAAATTTTACTTATTTCTACTGTATTAAAGTTACTATGTATAACGAATGTTTTGCTTGATTCGTACTTTTGTTGTTAACAAAGTAATTAACAGTTTGCTTTTTACTGAATCTCATTTAAAATGTCCAAGATGATGGAACAGCCTTTCTTTATTTCTGTTTCTGAAATAGTTAAAGGTGGGGTTATTCTTACGGCTCTTTTTTCAAATAATAGCCAAAAAAGAATCAGCTCTTTTTCTTTAGCTCTTAAAATTAATTCATTGGCTATTTTGTCGGAATAAAGTATAGGAGCTAACATTAATCCTTTTCCTCTAATTTCTTTGATTAGTGGATGTACTAAAAGCTTTCTGAATAATTTTTCTTTTTGAAGAGTTTCTTCTATTAACGTAGTAGAAGTAATTTCTTTTAAAGTAGCTAAGGAGGCTGCCGCAACCACCGGATTTCCGCCAAAGGTCGTGATGTGTCCCATTTTAGGATTATCGCTAAGTGAATCCATGAGTTTTGCGGAAGCTATAAATGCTCCGGCCGGCATACCGCCTGCCATTCCTTTACCAATCACTAAAATATCGGGAACTATTCCGTAGTGTTCATAGGCGAAAAGTTTTCCTGTGCGTCCAAATCCCGGTTGAATTTCATCTAAAATGAGCAAGGCACCTACTTCTTCACATTTCTGTTTTACTTTTTTTAGAAAATCATGTTGAGGTTGAATAAATCCTGCGCCTCCCTGTATGGTTTCTAAAATTACCGCTGCGGTTTGGGGTGTTATTTTTTCAATAGAAGTTTCTTGATTAAAATCTAAGAACGAAATTTCAGGTAATAAAGGTTCAAAAGGTTTTTTACGTTCTTCAAAATCCATCAAACTAAGAGAACCCATGGTATTGCCATGATAGGCGTTGTGCGCTGCAATTATTTCTTTTTTACCGGTATAGCGCCTAGCAAGCTTTAAAGCCCCTTCAATGGCTTCAGTTCCGCTGTTTACCAAATAAGTTTTAGCATTGGGAATGGTTATGTTTTCACTTAATAGCTTCGTGTATTCTACCGCCGGGCTTTGCGCATATTCACCATAAACCATCACGTGCAAGTAATTTTTGGTTTGCTTTTGAATTGCTTCAACCACTTTCGGATGGCAATGCCCCAAACTACATGCCGAAACTCCAGCTACAAAATCTAGGTGTGCCTTACCATCGGTGGTGTAAATATAGCTTCCTTTAGCTTTTTTTACTTCCAATCCTAAGGGGTGCGGTGTAGTTTGTGCTTGATATGTTAGAAAATCTTTATTCAATGTTAATGATCGGTTTTTATTTTTTTAAATGGTAACCGCTTTCTATTCTTATTTCTAGTTGGCGGAATGCTATCTTTTGTAATGGTATCGGTTTCCCGATGTTCTAAGATATCAGGTGTTAACCTTGAATTTTCATTAAGCAATTGCGGGTCTTCTTCTTTTCTTTCATCAAAGAAATTTTCGTCTTTAGGTAAAGGAATTCCTTTTATTTTGGGTAAATCGATGGGGCCATCCTCGGCAAATAAATCTTCTTTACGGGTTAGTTTTTCATCGCCACGCCAATTGAAGTTTTTTAACCTTCTTGCATTTTTAGGAAAATCACTTTCTTGATAAAGCGTACTTTCTACATCTGTATAATAGTAAATATCTGAAATCCCTTTTTCTTCAAATAAAATTTTGATGGAAGAAGAAATAGCCTTGTCAATCCCAATTAATGAACCGTCTTCATTTCTACTGTAGTAAATGGTTTCTGTGTTTTTAATGAAATTTGCTTCCTCGAGCTGGTTATCATCACTGAATAAGCCATACATTTCTTTTCCTTTCACCTGATTATAGCCTTCAATACTATCTTTCTGAATCATAAAAGCATTGTTGAATACTTTTAAAGAATCCATTTTTTCGGTGGTTGGGTCGTTAATTAAATGAATGCTATCACCTGTCATCTGACTATTTGCTGACCAAACTACAGGGTTGCCGATCATTTGCGTTAAACCTGTTTTTTCGTTAATATGAATCGAATCACATTTTCCACTCATATCACTTTTATACATTTTGGAATGATAAAATCCTCGGATAATCCTGTTTTCAGGTTTGCCGGTAATCATTAGGGTATCACTATGGATATGAATGGAGTCCTGTTCTTGCTTCATAGAAGCTAAGGCTCTTTTAGTGATAAAAAGCGAATCCCGGTCTCGAAAAACTTCGGCATAATGTCCCCGAATAACCGATTGGTTGGCGGTATCGGTAACTTTAATATTATTAGTGGCTGAAGCAAAACTCTCATTTCTATTGAAATAAATACTGTCGCCTTGCAATTTTCTGTTTTCGTAATAAACAGTTGAATTTTTTACAAAATAGCCCTTGTCATTTCGAGTGTCGTAATAGCCTCGTTCACAGTAGATTTTACTGGTTTCGCTAGTGATAGTAGAAGGTCCGTAGAGGTAGGCATTTCCGGTTTCTGAATAAAAATCCAATTGCTGGGAGTTAATAACGTAATCTGGATTAGTTACGACTACGTTTGTATTGAAGGAAAACTTTTCTTGCTCCATAAAATACCTTCCTACAACACTGGTAATGGTACTCGCGGTATCTTTAACTTTACCACCGCTTCTGTAAAATGATTCCTGTTTTATTCGGTTAAAAAATAGAGTGTCTGTAGTGAGGGTGTTACTTGGTGTGGTAAGGCGTACATCAGTACTGGCAAATGCGAATTTAGTCTGTCCATTATATTCAGCATAACTACTGGTCATATTTACGGTGTCGCCTTGTTTCATTCTTACATTTCCGTAGGCTTTAAAAAAGTCGTCTTTTTCGTAAAAAATGGCTTGGTCGCACCAAACTTCAATACCTTCGTGATTAAAATATACTTGATTATTGACTTTGCTTAATATAAATGCTCCAGGATATTTTTGTTCATCTTTATAGGAACGGTCACTGGTATAATCTATTTTTTTGGTTTGGGAAAAACCCAAGCCAACAAATAGCAAGCAACTAATTAAAAATGTGTACCGAATTATATTTTTCAAAAAGTTAAGTTTTATTCAAAAATAAAGAAATGTTTTTTCTGAAAGGCTTTTAATCAAAAAACGCTCCAAAAAAATTGAAGCGTAAAAAATGTTTTTTAATTTCAATTGAAGAAATTATCGCATAATAGTTTGCTTTCTATCTGGTCCTACTGAAACAATTTTAATAGGAACCTGCATTTCTTCTTCAATAAATGCGATATACTCTTTAAAAGCTTTAGGGAATTGAGCTTCTTCACTCATTTTGGTGAGGTCTTCTTTCCAGCCTTTTAATTCTTTGTAAATAGGAGTGAGGTTGTCTTCTTCTATGTTATAAGGTAAATGCGAAATTTCTTCTCCCTTATATTTATAACCTACACAAACTTTAAGCGTATCAAAACCACTTAAAACATCTCCTTTCATCATCATTAATTGGGTAACACCGTTTACTTGTACGGCATATTTTAAAGCTACCAAATCTAACCAACCACATCTTCTTGGTCTTCCGGTGGTAGCGCCAAATTCGTTCCCGATTTTTGCCATTCTTTTACCATCTTCATCAAATAATTCGGTAGGGAAAGGTCCGCTACCTACACGAGTGGTGTATGCTTTAAAAATTCCGAAAACCTCGCTAATTTGGTTAGGAGCAATTCCTAAACCGGTACAAGCACCGGCAGCAGTAGTATTACTTGAAGTAACAAAAGGATAAGTTCCAAAATCGATATCCAATAAAGAACCTTGAGCGCCTTCTGCTAAGATTGTTTTTTTATCGTTTTGGGCGCGGTGCAAATATTCTTCAGAATCAATAAAAGTAAGACTTTTTAGAACTTCAACAGCTTCAAAAAATTCTCTTTCCAATTCCTTTAGACTGTATTGAATATCTACGCCATAGTGAGAAATCATCGATTCGTGCTTGTTAGCCAAATTTCGATATTTCTCTTTCCAGTCATTCATTTCTAAATCGCCAATACGTAACCCATTACGGCCGGTTTTGTCCATATAAGTAGGACCTATACCTTTTAGGGTAGAACCTATTTTAGCTTTTCCTTTGGCTGTTTCTGAAGCCGCATCTAATAACCGATGCGTAGGCAGAATAATATGTGCTTTTCTGGAAATGAGTAGCTTAGATTTATAATCTAAATCAAACTTTTTAAGGTTATCTAATTCCTTTTTGAAGATGACCGGGTCTATCACGACACCGTTTCCTACAAGGTTAATCGCATCTTTATGAAAAATCCCTGAAGGAATAGTATGCAATACGTGTTTTATACCATCAAATTCTAAGGTGTGTCCTGCGTTTGGTCCTCCTTGAAAGCGAGCAATAATGTTATAGTTAGCGGTGAGTACGTCAACAATTTTACCTTTTCCTTCGTCTCCCCACTGTAGTCCTAATAGCAAATCTACTGCCATATAAATAATTTATTTGGATGATTTTTTGGTTCCGTAAAAGTATAATGAATGGTTGCTGATTTCGATATCAAAAACCTCTTCAATAGTTTGTTTGATTGATTGAATTCTGGGATCACAAAATTCGATTACTTCACCGGTATCGGTTAAAATAACGTGATCGTGTTGGCGGTCAAAATAAGATTTTTCGTACTGAGCTTGGTTCTTACCAAACTGATGTTTCCTCACCAAACCACATTCCAGTAAAAGTTCAATCGTATTATATAAAGTAGCACGACTTACGCGGTAGTTTTTGTTCTTCATTGTGATATAAAGCGACTCAATATCAAAATGTTCGTCACTATCATATATTTCCTGAAGAATAGCAAAACGCTCTGGTGTTTTACGGTGTTTTTTTTCCTCTAAAAACTTCGTAAATACGTTTTTAACTACGGCCTGGTCATTTTTTTGTTTTTCTGTTTCTTCCATAATTCTGCCTGCAAATTTAAACTTTATTCACGGGTAACCTTATCAATTCCGTTTATTTTTTTCAGTCTATCCATTAATTTTTTCAGAATGGATTTATTTTTAACCACTACTGTAATTTGACCTTTAAAAACGCTGTCGTGGCTTTCAAAAGAAATCTTCCGCATGTCTACATGAAGGTTGTTGGAGATTTCTTTAGTGATTTCACTTACCAATCCAAGGTTGTCTAAACCGTTAAGGTGGATCACCGCACTAAATTCTTGTTGTGAAGAATCTATCCATTTTGCCTGAATAATCCGGTAAGCGTAATTACTTTGAAGCTGAATGGCATTGGGGCAATCTTTTTTATGAACTTTCATCCCGTCGTTTACGGTGATAAAGCCGAAAACAGGGTCACCTGGAATGGGATTGCAACAATTGGCAAATTTGTATTCTAGTTTTTCTTCATCCTTACCAAAAACCAATTGGTCATAATTATGTGTAATCTCTTCCTTGTCAATATCCTGTGGGATACTTGGTTTTCTGATTTTATTTTTGAAGAATGAAACAAAAGCATTGCTTCTGGAAGCGGCAAAATCTTTTAATTTGATGTTGTCAATCGTACCTATACCTACTCTGTAAAATAAATCTAAACTTGTTTTGAGCTTGAAATATTTTACTAATTGAGCAATAGTTTTGTCGTTGAATTGTATTTTTTGCGCTTTTAACTTTCGGGTTAAAATGGCTTTACCTTCTTCGGCAATTTGCCTTTTTTCATCTTTTAGCGATGATTTAATTTTTGAACGAGCTCTTGCTGTATTTGCGTAATCTAGCCAGTTATTGGTAGGTTTCGTTTTCTCGGAAGTGATAATATCTACTTGATCGCCACTTTTTAGCTCGTGACTTAATGGAACCAGTTTTCCATTTACCCGGGCTCCTCTGGTTTTTAAACCGATTTCTGTATGAATACTGAAAGCAAAATCCAGTGGAGTGGCTCCTTTAGGTAGCGATTTTAAATCTCCTTTAGGCGTGAATACAAAAATTTCTTTGGCGTAGAGATTCAGTTTGAATTGTTCAACAAAATCTACGGCATTTACTTCGTTATTCTCTAAAGCTTCCTGTAATTTATTGAGCCACTGATCTAAATTTTGGTCTTCTTGCTCTCCTTCATTTTTATATTTATAGTGTGCAGCATAACCTTTTTCAGCAATTTCGTTCATTCGTTCACTTCTAATCTGGACCTCAACCCAACGTCCCTTAGGGCCCATCACCGTAATATGAAGCGCCTCGTAACCTGTAGATTTAGGTGAAGAAATCCAGTCACGTAATCGGGTTGGATTTGGGCGGAAGTGGTCGGTAACGATAGAATAAATTTTCCACGCTAAAAACTTCTCGTCTTCCGGTGAGCTTTTATAAATAATCCTGATGGCAAATTTGTCATACACTTCATCAAAAGTGATATTTTGCTTGAGGATTTTTTTACGAATAGAGAAAACCGATTTTGGTCTTCCTTTAATTTCGTAATCTAATTTTTCTTTGTCTAAAGAGTCAGAAATAATTTTAGTAAAATCTCGAATATAGATATCTTGATCTTCCTTACTCTCTTTCATTTTGGTTAAAATATCCTTGTACACTTCCGGTTCGGTATATTTTAAACTCAAATCTTCTAACTCGGTTTTAATATTGTAAAGACCGATTCTGTGTGCAAGTGGGGCATAGATATAAAGCGTTTCTGAAGCAATTTTTACTTGCTTATCGGCACGCATCGCGTCCATGGTTTGCATATTGTGAAGACGATCTGCAATTTTGATGATAATCACACGAACATCATCATTTAGCGTCAACAACATTTTACGGAAGTTCTCCGCTTGTAGCGAAACATCACGTTCAGGTTTTAAATGACTTATTTTCGTGAGCCCATCTACAATTCTCGCCACAGTTTCACCAAACATTTGTTCAATGTCGTTTAAGGTGTAATCGGTGTCTTCAACCACATCATGCAATAATGCAGCAGCAATAGAAGTAGCATCTAATCCAATTTCTGAAGCTACAATTTTTGCCACCGCAATGGGGTGAAAAATATATGCTTCCCCAGATTTTCTGCGTTGTTCTTTGTGCGCATCTACAGCGGTTTCAAAAGCTTGCCTGATAAGTGTTTTATCATCATCGGTTAAGCTGCGATAGCTTATGCGAAGCAATTCTTTGTATTGCTTGGCAATTCTTTTGTTTTCTTTTTCTATTTCTTCTTCCGTCAAAACCATACGACTAATATACTAAAGTATGCGATTATTTCAGCTTTAAATTCTGAATTCGTTGTAAAAGTGTTGGATGTGAATAATGAAAGAAAACATAGGTTGGGTGCGGTGTTAGATTGCTTAAACTATTGCTGGATAGTTTTTTAAGGCTGCTAATAAGTGGTGCACTTCCAAAAGTTTTCTTTGCGTAATCATCAGCTTGATATTCAAACTTTCTACTTAATAAATTCATCAATAATCCTGTTATTTCAGAAATAGGGGAATATAAAATTCCGAAAGCGATTAAACCTATATGAAAACTCGTTTCTTCAACCCCCAAAGCTTGAGAAAGTAACGGACTACTTACAAAAAGAGATAGTAACCAAAGCGTAAAACCGGTGGTGATAATTCCGGCAAAAAGATTATAAATAATATGTTTCTTCTTATAATGACCAACCTCATGAGCTAAAACCGCTACAATTTCATCTTCTTCTAAATCATTCACCAAAGTATCAAAAAGCGTGATTCTTTTTTCGCTTCCAAATCCTGAAAAATAGGCATTAGCTTTGGTACTTCGTTTAGAGCCATCGATAATAAAAATTTTATCTAGCGTGAAGCCTACAGTTTTGGCATACGTTTCAATTTTGGTACGCAGACTGCCTTCTTCCAAAGGGGTTTGCTTGTTAAAAAGGGGCACGATAAGTTTACTGTAAAACATATTCATTAGTACAGAAAAGATGGAGACCAATGCCCAAGCATAGATCCAGAAGTTTTTACCTGCAAATTCGTAGAACCAAATGATAAGGGATAAAATTCCACCACCAATAATAGCCATCATCAACCAACCTTTGATTTTATCTAAAAAGAAGGTTTTTTTTGTGGTTTTGTTGAAACCGAATTTTTCTTCAATCACAAAGGTGCTGTAATATGAAAATGGTGTTGTTAATATATCGCTACCAACCATAATTATTCCGAAGAAAATAAGGGCTATTAAAATTTCATTATCTGCAATTGATCGGGCTATTGCATCTACCCAAGCAAAACCATCTAAAAAGAGAAAGGCTAAAGTTAACACCAATGAAAAAGTAGAAGTAAGGATACCGAATTTATAGCGTGTTTTTTTATAAGCTTGAGAACGTTCGTATTCTTCATCTTTATATACATCTTGAAGCTCTGGAGGTAAATTGTCCTCAAAATGTTTGGCATTTAAAGCATCCAATACTTGGTCGAATATAAAATCGATTACTAAAATGGCAATAATGATATAAAAAACGGTTGTTGGAGTCATATTTTTAATAAGTGATTTTTTACTATATAGTTTTTTTATTTCTGTATGAGATGCTGAAGCAAGCTTTTCTGTCCGGCAGTTAGGTTCTGCATGACGAATCAAAAGATTTTTCTTGTTTTCAGAATCCTATTTCATTATTAAAAACCTCTTTGTCTTTTCGCTTCAAAAATGAGAATGCCTGCGGCTACCGAAACGTTCATCGAATCGATTTCACCTTGCATAGGAATGTGAATATTTTGGGTGGAGTTAACTCGCCATTCTTCGCTTAAACCATCGGCTTCCGTTCCTACTACAATCGCCGTGGCTTTTGTGAAATCTTGTTTGGTGTAGAGGTCAGATTCCTGTAAAATCGCTGAATAAATCGCAATCTCTTTTTCTTTTAAAAATTGAATAATTTCTGAAGTGCTTCCCGTAGCAATTTGGTTGGTAAACACGCAACCTACACTCGAACGAATAATATTGGGGTTGTATAAATCTGTTTTTGGGTTGGCAATAATCACAGTATCTACATTGGCAGCATCTGCTGTTCGTAAGATGGCTCCAATATTTCCTGGCTTTTCAGGAGCTTCGGCTACTAAAATTAAAGGGTTTTCGCTGTGAAATTGAATGTCTTCTAAGGCGTGTGTTTTGATTTTAGCAACAGCTAAAATACCTTCGGTACTACTTCGGTAGGCGATTTTTTGGTAAACTTCTTGCGTGATTTCTGTAAGTTGATCTTCTGAAAAAGTGAAATTTTTTAATTTATCTTCCGTAAAAACTTCTGGACAAATATGAACGGCTTCAAATTCGTAATTCGCTTTTTGGGCCAATTGAATTTCTCGAATTCCTTCGATGACAAAAAGTCCTTCTTTTCTTCGGTTTCGTGACTTTTCTTGAAGCTGAAGGATTTGTTTGACCGTTTTATTTTGAGTACTGCTAATTTGCTTTCGCATACATTTTTAATCTAGCGGGCAAAATAAGCAATTTTTAGGTAATCAAGGGAATTTAGAAAACGAGATAATAATTGATTATTCTTAATTTATAACAATTGATATTTTCGTTATTCCAGACCTGCCCGTTCGGCAGCCGGGAATGATCCTGAATTAACATTTCGACTCCGCTCAATGTGACAATTCAAGGTGGCGTTATCATTATGATTTATTATGGAAATTCAATAATTTTACAATTGATGTTCGCCTTCAAAATAATTTACCAACAAAGCCACCACATAGTTATAGCTTTTAATGCCTTGCGGTTGGTTGTTTGCTTTTAGGTAACCTCCGTAAAAGATTTTGAAAAAAGGTTCAAAAGGATTTTCATGCGCTTCCCAAAATTGCTGAACTTCCTGATAATTCTTTCGGATACCTAAATTTAGCATGGCTATAATATTTTCAGCTTCGCAGGGATCGGTTACATAAACTTCGCCTATACAATATTTAAGCGCAAAGGTATATCCGCCATATTTAAAATAAGGATTGGGGTGATTCATGGTCGTTAAGCACGCCATAAAATTAGCTTCGTTTTCTTTAGCGAAACCTATTTGATGTCCCATTTCGTGACTGGTAGTGCTTGGTAATTTAAATTTTGGAATTCGGTTATTAACTTGTGCTTCATTGGTAAGTGGATTCAAATAGCCGTTAAATCCCATATAGGTTAATGGAATACTGAATAATGAAGGTTTTACACTATTTCCTTGGTAACTTAATTCGGGATATTCACTTTCAATGTGATGATAGCCTTCAATCGCCATTTTTCTGATGGCTGAATTTTTAAAGGGAAAATCAACTTTCAACGTATCGTTTCCCACTAAATTTAACTGAAGTTCATTAGCTCTTTTTGCCAATTTTTTCGTGAACGCAACCAATTGTTCTTGCGAATATTTGTTATTGATTTCTAAGGATTGGTGGAGCGGAAGTCGGTAATAATTCATTCCCCAAAATGCATGAAAGCAAAAGTAAACAATAGAAAGTGTGGCTAGGCCTTCTAATATCCAATGTTTAGGTTTTTTGAATTTGGTTTTAATTCGTAAATAAATCCAACGGATTAAACCAATCACCAGAATACTATACAAGATATCCCCAAAAGAAAAAGGTAACCAGCCCAAAGCGTAGCGTTCAAATTTGGAGATGTATGGATAAATGCCATTGCTGTAATAAGTCTCAATAAACTGAGGAAAGCGAGCCGCAATAGAAACTAATGCAATTTGAAGCGGCAATAAAAGGGCAAGTATAAAATGACTGCGTTGTTTCACGAGCTAAAAATACAAACTAAAGCTTTTACTGCAAATTTTATAATTGCTTAGAGAAACAATACCTTTGTGAAAATTGAAAATTTTATGTTTAAAACGTCATGCTGAACTTGTTTCAGCATCTCATCATACATTTCAAAATTGATAGGAGACCCTGAATCAAGTTCAGGGTGACGATAACTTACTTTAATCATAATTTTTGTAAATATTATAAAAACAGAATATGAGTCAAGAAATAAGAAATTTAGAACCCAAAGCGGTTTGGAATAAATTTGCCGATTTAAATGCAGTACCACGCCCTTCTAAAAAAGAAGAAAAGGTCATTGCTTTTATGAAAGCTTTTGGAGAAAACTTAGGTTTGGAAACCATTGTTGATGAAGCAGGAAATGTGATTATAAAAAAACCGGCTACTGCTGGAATGGAAGATCGATCAAAGATTGTTTTGCAATCACATTTAGATATGGTTCATCAAAAAAATAATGATACCGATTTTGATTTTGCTACGCAAGGCATTGATATGTATGTTGATGGTGATTGGGTTCGCGCAAAAGGTACTACACTTGGTGCCGATAATGGTTTAGGCGCTGCAGCAGCAATGGCTATTTTAGAAAGTACCGATATGGAGCATCCTGCAATAGAAGCTTTATTTACTATTGATGAAGAAACCGGAATGACGGGAGCTAAGAATTTAGATAATTCAGTTTTAGAAGGAGAGATTTTACTGAATCTTGATACCGAAGAAGATGATGAAATTGGTATTGGTTGCGCCGGAGGGGTAGATATTACTGCTACCAAATCTTACGAAGAAGAGCAGGTGAGTGGTGAAGTTGAAGCAGTTCAAATTACGGTGAAAGGTTTAAATGGTGGGCATTCAGGAATGGATATTATTAAAGGTCTAGGGAATGCCAATAAACTGATGAACCGCATTCTTTATAATTGTTTTAGGGAAGCTGATAGTAGAATTGCTGAAGTAAATGGTGGTGGATTAAGAAATGCGATTCCACGTGAAAGTACAGCTAGTGTTGTAATTGGTAAAGAAAACAAGTCGGAATTTGAGAAAGCTTTTGAATTTATAAAAACTTCTATTGAAACTGAATTTAAATCTTTAGAAAAAAACTTAAGCATTACTAAAGAAGTAATATCAACTCCTGAAAAAGTAATGACCAAAGAAGCACAGGCTGAAGTATTGAAAGCACTGTATACTGCGCATAATGGAGTTTTTAGAATGAGTCCTGATATAGAAGATTTGGTAGAAACTTCTAATAACGTAGCTAAAGTAAGTATTGCCAACGGAAAAGCTGAGGTTTCTTGTTTAACAAGATCTTCCGTAGAATCTGGAAAATGGGATTTAGCCTATAGCTTGCGTGCTGGTTTTGAGTTGGCCGGTTTCGAAGTTGATTTTAGTGGAGATTACCCAGGTTGGGCTCCAAATCCGGATTCAGCTATTTTAAAAGTTTTAGATGAGTTATACCAAAAACAAACCGGAGAGAAAGCGAATATTGCCGCTTGCCACGCTGGATTGGAATGCGGAATTATAGGCAGCCATTATCCTAAAATGGATATGATTTCTTTTGGACCTACCATTCGTGGAGCACACTCTCCAGATGAGAGAGCTAGTATTTCTTCTACTCAAAAATTCTGGGCATTTTTAAAAGAAGTACTT
This sequence comes from Mesonia oceanica, assembly GCF_902499555.1. Lineage (GTDB taxonomy): Bacteria > Bacteroidota > Bacteroidia > Flavobacteriales > Flavobacteriaceae > Mesonia > Mesonia oceanica. The sequence goes on along the minus strand of NZ_CABVMM010000004.1, from coordinate 182,292 downwards.
CAGCATATACCAAAGAAATAAAAAAGGAAAATTTTTAAACAGCTTGATGAAAAAAACCTCCAAGAAAGTTAATTCTCTTGGAGGTTTTTATAGTTAGTGAAATAATCTCACGACTCAAATCTCATCACTCACGTCTACTCAACTATTCATCAAAGATATTCTCGTAAGAATTCCCTTCGGTTGCGAATTGTTTATCACCTTTTACGTAACGATAATGTTTGTCTAGTTTGGCAATTTCTTCAAAATCTTCTTTATCTAATTCGTAACCTACGCTTTGAAGGTTTTGTTCTATTCTTCCTTCATTAGTTGACTTAGGAATAACGGCAGTTCCGCGTAATTCTGCCCATTTAATTAAAATTTGTGCTGGACTTGCGTTATGTTTTTTAGCAATCTTTTGAATAACTTCATTTTCTAGCAAAACAGGTTCGTCATCAGCTTTCATTTCTTCCGTACGATCGCCGCTTCCTAAAGGAGAATATGCCGTAAGGTTTATTCCGTGTTCGCTGCAATATTCTAATAAATCATTTTGTTGTAAGTACGGATGTAATTCAACCTGATTCATTTCCGGCATTTCTGTAGTTTCTTTTCTAAGGTTTTCCAGTTTTGTTGAACTAAAATTAGAAACCCCTACGTGCTTCACCAAGCCTTGCTTTTTAGCTTCAAGCATCGCCTCCCAAGTTTCACTTAATGGAACTTCTTCTAGCGATAAAAATTCTTCATCTTTTTCTGGGAATTTTACATCAGGTCTAAATGCTACTGGCCAGTGCATTAAGTATAAATCTAGGTAATCTAACTGTAAATCTTTTAAGGTTTGTTTTAAAGCAGGAATTACGTCTTCTTTTTTATGAGCGTTATTCCAAAGTTTAGAAGTTACCCAAACTTCCTCACGTTTTACTTCTCCACTATCAAATACTTTTTTAAACGCATTACCTACTTCATTTTCATTTCCGTAAATAGCTGCACAATCTATATGTCTGTAACCGTTTTTTAAAGCATGTTCCACGGCGTTTTCTACCATTTTAGGTTTAGATTTCCAAGTTCCTAAACCAACAGCTGGCATTTGATCTCCGTTTTTAAATTTTAAAGTTCTCATAGTATTAGTTCTTTTTTTTGTTCAATATATAAGAAGAATGAGAGTTATAAAAGAATTGAACTTACTTTAGCAGAACTTTAATAAGTTAGCTTAACACAGCTCAATTTATTACTTTCTAGGATGAAATTTCTCTAACACTTCTTTAAGATGAGAACGGTCTAGGTGCATGTAAATTTCGGTGGTGATAATGCTTTCATGACCTAACATTTGCTGAATGCTTCGTAAATCGGCTCCGTTTTCCAATAAATGCGTCGCAAAAGAATGTCGAAAGGTATGCGGACTTATTTTCTTCTTAATTCCTGCTTTTACTGCGGTTTGTTTTACAATCGTGAAAATCATGGCTCGGGTAAGTTGTTTTCCTCGTCGATTTAAAAAAAGCGTATCTTCAAAACCTTTTTGAATAGGGATATGTACTCGAATTTTATTTTGGTAGAGATTGATGTATTTCATGGTTAATGGACTTATAGGAACCAAACGTTGCTTGTTACCTTTTCCTGAAACCCTGATAAAACCTTCTTCAAAATAAAGATCGGAAAGTTTTAAAGTAATTAATTCTGAAACCCGTAAACCACAACTGTACAAAGTTTCTAAAATACAGCGATTGCGCTCTCCTTGTGCATGACTTAAATCTATACTTTCTATGAGCTGATCTATTTCTTCTGTTGAAAGGGTGTCGGGTAATTTCCTGCCGATTTTTGGAGATTCAATAAGTTCTAGTGGATTGTCTTTACGCAGATCTTCAAAAACCAAATAATCGAAAAAACTTCTTAGTCCCGAAATTATTCTAGATTGTGATCGTTCGCTCATCGTTTTTGAAACCTGATAAATAAATTCCTGAATCTTTTCTTCGGAAATTTTTATAGGAGAAGCTTCGATTTTGTTTTCTTCAAGGTAACTGATGAGTTTAACAATATCGTACTGGTAATTTTCGATAGAATTGGCAGATAAGCCTCTCTCTATGCGAAGGTAATGTTGATAATCGGTAAGTGCCTGTTGCCATTTCACGCGTTAAAAATAAAGATTTCAAGCTTAATATTTAAGTATATTTTAGTTTTTGCTTGAGAATTTTTTGGGAAATGCTAGGCTACATTTGCGTCAAACAAAAAAACAAATATAGTGTTATGAAAAAAGTAATTTTAAGTTATTTATTAGGTTTATTTGCGATTATTGGCGCCAATGCTCAAGCAGATTCAGAATTAGTTCAAATTGGTGTAAAAGGTGGGGTGAATTTTGCTACTGTAACAGGTGATGGTTTTGAAAGCCCCGATTCCCGTACTAGTTTTAATGCTGGTTTTGTAGCAGAAATTCCTTTTAGTGAACGATTTTCAATTCAACCAGAGGTTTTATATTCTGGGCAAGGTTTTGATGTAAAACGATTTGATCAGGACAATTTTTTAGATAATGATGAGAATGTAGAATACCAGTTAGATTACATTCAAATTCCTATTTTGGCTAAAATTTATTTAGTGAAAGGTTTAAATGTTCAAGCAGGACCGCAAATTGGTTTTAAAATTAATGAAGAAATTGATTATCAACCTAACGATGATGCCGGAGATTTTGATCTTGATGAAACAGAAGATATCGATATTAGCTTAGCAGCCGGTGTTGAATATAAATTTGATGGTGGTTTCTTTATTCAGGGAAGATATAATTATGGATTTACTGAATTAATTAAAGATTATGATGTGCATAACTCTGTTTTCCAAGTAGGTGTAGGGTTTATGTTTTAATTAGAAAGAGAAGATAGTAACTGACCAAAAAAACAAGAAGCCGACTTATCTAAAGTCGGTTTTTTTATTTCATTAAATTAAGATTTATAGAAAGTGATTTTATTTTTGATCGCTATCGTTTATACTGGAAGTAGAATATTCAATTTCGCAAGCTTAACCCAAATAATGAATTGTTCTGATAAGAAAAATATTACTATAAATACCATTAATCCTATATAATATAATTATTTCACTTAGGTCATAATAATTATTGCTAAGCCCACCAAATATTAAGAATCAGGTAGGTATTTATAGGTAATATAAAAATACCTTTTATTGTTATTGTTTTATTGAATTAGTCATTTAAAATCTACAAAATAATATGGTAAGTGATTAAAGAAATATTGAATCTTGTTTTTTAATTAATTGATTTTAAGTTGATTAATAAATTAATTATGATTTTTTTATATTTTTTTTGCTTTATGTTTAACGGTTATTGGTAAAATGTATATATATTTGTTTTAAATCTTAAAATAATTAACATTATGAAAAAATTTTTACTAGTTGCAGCATTCGCTGTTTGTGGTATTTTTAGTGCAAATGCACAAGGGTTTAAAGTTGGTGCCAATGTTGGGTATCCTATTGGAGATGCAGGCGATGCATACTCATTACAAGTTGGGTTAGATGTAGCTTATACTTGGGAAGTAGGAGATGGTTTCCAAGTTGGTGCTACTACAGGATATTTAAGATATTTTGGAGAAGATATGGACGAAACTTTAAATGGAGTGACCATTGAAGTAGAAAGTGTAGATGCAGGTTTTATTCCAATTGCAGCTACAGCACAATACACCTTTGGTGAAATGTGGTTCTTAGGAGCTGATATTGGTTATGCTGTATATGTAGGAGAAGGTGATGGAAATGGAGGATTTTTATACCAACCTAAATTTGGATGGTCTAGTGAGTCAATAGATGTATATGCATTCTACAAAGGAATCAGTATTTCTGATGAAGAAACAACACAAAGTTTTGGTGATGTGGAAGTTACTACTTCAACTGGTGGAGGTACCGCTTCTTCAGTAGGTTTAGGTGTTGCTTTTAAGTTCTAATCACTTCTTAGAGATATAATTTTAAACGAGAACTTTGGTTCTCGTTTTTTTTATAAAAAAATGACGGTATAATATAAATAAAATTATATTTGCCAAAAATTTCTAAAACTAATTAAAAATGAAAAAATTATTATTTATTGCTTTAGTAGCAATTTGTGGGGCATTTACTGTAAATGCACAAACAGCAAAATTTGGTTTAAAAGCTGGGTATGTGAATATATCGGCCAAGGAAAAATATCAAGATGTTTCTGCTTCCATTTCAGAATCTGGTTTTTATTTGGGGGCTTTGGCTGATATTACTATGAGTGAAAGTTTTCATATTCAACCTGAGGTTAATTATGCTAATGCAGAAGAAACAAGTTTTCTTTATATCCCTGTGTTGGCTAAATATTATATTAGTGATTCAGGATTTCAAGTTATGGCTGGGCCACAAGCTAATATAGTTTTGGAAGAAGCGATGGAAGGAATTAACAATTTTGGATTGGATTTAACGTTTGGAGTTGCTTATGATATTGATGAACATTTTTTCGTTGAAGCTAGGTATAGCTTTGAACTTACTAATAGAATAAAGGATGGTGGAGAATATGATGTTTCTGGTAGATTCAATACTTTATTTGTAGGGATAGGTTATAAATTCTAGTTTTTTTGGAAAATAATATTCAAGCGGGAACTTCGGTTCTCGTTTTTTTTATAAAAAAATGACGGTATAATATAAATAAAATTATATTTGCCAAAAATTTCTAAAACTAATTAAAAAATGAAAAAATTATTATTTATTACTTTAGTAGCAGTTTGTGGTTCATTTACTGTAAATGCACAAACTGAAAAAGGAAATTGGATGTTTGGGGGAGCTTCAACATTTTCTTTTACTTCAAATAAACAAACACCCGAATATGATGGAGAAGAATCAGAATCTGATTATAAGATGACTACCTTATCTTTTGCTACAGATGCTAATTATTTTGTTATTGAAAATTTGGCTGTAGGTATGCAATTAGTTTATACGGGTACTAAAAATACACAAGATATTTTTGATGGTGAATTAGAAATTAAACAGAATAATTGGGGGATACTACCGCAAATTTCTTATTATTTTAAGAATGGCCAATTAGCACCGTTTATAGGGGCCAAAATAGGTTACTTTAGTAGAAAAACAGACTATATTTCAACATCGACAGATATTGATTATACCGAATCTAAATTTGGAGGTTTAGCCTATGGGGCTGAAGCTGGCTTAGCATATTTTATTAGTAAAAACGTATCAGTGGATTTTTTAGTAGACTATTTGCACACATCTCTAGTAAGTGATGAAGATGATAATTATAAAATAAAAAATAATACTATTGGGGCGGGGATTGGTTTTAATATTTATTTTTAAACTATATACCTATTTTATATAAAAAGCAAGGACAAAAGTTCTTGCTTTTTTTAAATACGTAGAGATTTAATTAATTCAAGACATTTAGATCAATTATAAAAATGAAAAAACTATTACTCCTTATTGTCTTATTTATAACAGCTACTCTACAAGCACAAGAAATTAGTTATGGTGTTAAAGCAGGATTAAATTTATCTTATCTAAGAATTAAAGATAATGTGTTAGTTGATTCTAAAATGAAGTCTGGTTTTCATATAGGAGGTGTTGGAGAAATGAAAGTATCAAAGCTTTTTGCTATTGAAACTCAGCTTTTGTATTCACAACAAAATTCAGTTTTAGAAATAAAATTATCTGCTTTTAGACAATCAGATAGTAGAGGTTCAGAACCAGTATTTGAAGAAGATTTAGAAATAGATTATCAACTCGGTTATTTAAATTTACCTATTCTAGCTAAAATTTATATTATAGATGGATTTAATGTTTTTTTAGGTCCGCAATTTTGCTTTTTAGTTTCCGATAAAGAAAATTATGATTTTAAAAATTTTGATTATGGTTTTATGGGCGGTTTAGGCTATCAGTTAAATAGTGGTTTATTTTTTAGTGCTAATTATTATTATGGCTCAAGTGATATAAGCAACCAAAAAATAGGTATTAAGCAAGAAGTAATTCAGATTTCCGTAGGTTACATGTTATAAATTTAATGAAAATGAGAAAAATTATTTTTTTATTATTAGTAGTATATGCTGGTACATTAAAAGGCCAAGAATTAAAATTCGGTGTAAAAGCCGGACTTAACTTATCAAGTTTGCGTTATGATCCAGAACCACCAATCAATTTTAAGTTGAAACCAGGATTTCATATAGGTGGAATTTTTCAATATAAGCTTAGTGAGAAATTTGCTTTAGAATCGCAGCTATTGTATTCTCAACAAGGAGTTAAAACCCAGTTAGAAAACGTTATGCTTTATGGTTCCAATCCAGGTGATCCATTTATTGGTCCTCCTAATGGCATAACTGTAGAAGCAACAACTATGCTCAACTATATTAATCTTCCTATTTTAGCAAAATACTATTTTAAGGAAGGTCTTTTTGTAAATTTAGGTCCGCAGTTAGGTTACTTAATTAATGCTAAAGCTGAAGAAAAAAATGTAAAGTTTGATATGAAAGAATATTATACGGATATTGATTTAGGTTTAAATGGCGGTTTAGGTTACGAATTTCCCAATGGAATAATAGTAAATGCCAATTATTATTTAGGACTGTATGATATTTATGATGTAAAATCCCCATTTATAGAGCAAGAAGTTAAGCAAAATGTAATTCAGTTTTCGGTGGGGTATTTATTTTAAACATATTTGCTAAGTTTGTAGTAACAAAGAGCAATAGCTATTTATATGAAAAATATTTTAATACTGGCCTTACTACTTTTTACAGCCCATGCTTCTTTCTCTCAAATAGAAACGGGGATTACTGGAGGTTACTTAAATGTAAAAGCCGAGGGAGCTGATGATGGGCAATCTGGTTTTTATGGTGGGTTTTATGCTGAATTTTCTTTGAGCAATTCTTTCAAGTTTCAACCAGAATTGCTGTATGGTAATGCTGGAGATGAAAGTTTATTGTATTTGCCCTTGATGTTAAAATATTATGTGGGTGGTTCAGATGTAAATATTCAGGTAGGACCACAAGCCACTTATATTTTCAATAGTTCCAATAACGATGATGTAGCATTTAAAGATCAATTGGGCTTAGATCTTGGTGTAGGGGTAGGCTATGATATTTTGCATAATATCTATGTAAGAGCTCGTTATGGTTTTAAAATAGCTCAGCAAAGCGAAACTTTTTCTTCCGCAGATTTTAATACCTTTATGGTTGGTCTTGCTATAGGTCTATAAATTATGAAAATACTTATTATAAATGGTCCAAATTTAAACTTATTAGGTTCTCGAGAGCCTGAAATTTATGGGGGCTCTACTTTTGAAGATTACTTTTCTTCCCTTCAGTTTAAATTTAGGGAGGTAGAATTATCGCATTTTCAATCTAACCATGAAGGCGAAATAATAGATCAACTTCATCAAGCACAAGATGATTTTGATGGAGTAATTTTAAATGCAGCTGCTTACACGCATACTTCCATAGCTATAGCAGATGCTGTAAAAGCCATTCAAATTCCAGTGGTGGAGGTACATATTTCCAATACTTCGGCAAGGGAAAAATTTAGGCATACCTCTTTTATAGCTCCCAATGCTAAAGGTGTTATCGCAGGATTCGGACTTAAAAGTTATGAACTTTCCGTGTTAAGTTTTATGGAGATTGATGAGTAAGAAACATAAAGCTTACTTGAATTGGAGTAGTGGGAAAGATGCAATGCTAGCTTTGCATCAACTTCAATCTTCGGCGGAATTATCAGTCGAAAAATTAGTGACTACGGTTAATACAGATTTTAACCGGGTTTCTATGCATGGTTTAGCTATTTCTCTATTAGAAAAACAAGCAGAACGTTTACAATTACCATTATATCAAATTCCATTAAGTGGAAATGTGTCGATGAAAGTTTATAATGAAACCATGCAAAAACACGTTTCTTACTTAAAAAAAGAAGGTTTTAGCCATTCAGTTTTTGGAGATATCTTCTTGGAAGATTTAAAAACTTATCGTGAAGAACAATTAAGTAAGGTTGAACTTCAAGCGATTTTTCCATTATGGAAAAAAGATTCTCGAAGCTTGGTAAAGGAATTTATTGATATGGGTTACAAAGCGGTTGTGGTTTGTACTAATGCTAATTATTTGGGTGAATCTTTTTGTGGAAGAATTATTGACCATCAATTTTTAGCAGATTTACCTTTAACAGTAGATCCGTGTGGCGAGAACGGAGAATTCCACAGCTTTGTTTTCGACGGACCTTTATTTACTTCTCCTATTGATTTTGAATTGGGTGACAAAGTACTACGGGATTATTCACCTTCTAATGAAGATGATTGCCATCAAGAACCTCTGTCTTGGGATCATCAATTTTGGTATGTCGAGTTATTAGGTTAACAATAGTTGGGAAATGTACCAAAAAATTAGTTTTTCTTTATTTCTTTTTAATTCTCTTTTAACGCTTGATTGGTTAGGTTTTTATTTCATTTGCTTAAAATAAAAACTATAATTATGAACAAGAAATTTTTTTTATTACCAATTTTATTTTTAGGACTCTTTCTAGGATCTTGTAGCGATGATGATGTAGAAGAAGTGGTAGATAGAATTCGGACAATAGATGATATTCCGGTTAGCGAAACAGCTAGTGTAGACTATTTACCTATAAATCTATTTGAAATTCCTATTGAAACTGATGTAAACTTGCGTCAAGCTCTTGAAGATGAAACAGGAACTGACGAAACAATTGATCAAGTTGAAGATATAGAATTAGATGATTTAGACATCACCTTAGTAAGTGCTGATGATCAGGAAAATTTTGATTTTGTAAATTCTGTAACTTTAGGGGTACGTACCGATGAGTTAACGTATAAGGAAATAGCACATTTAGATGAAGTACCTACTGGTCAAACAACGATAGAACTCTCTACAACAGATGAGTATTTAGACGATTATGCGAAATCAGAAAGTTTAAAGTTAGTTATTAAGTTTGAAAGTACTGAAGATGCTAATAATCTAGAAGTTCGTTTAGATATGGAATTTGATGCAAAAATAGATCCTTCATTGTAGGGAATACCAAGATTATATAGCTTATAAAAAAAGTCCCAGAATTAACTATGGGACTTTTTTTATGAATAAAATTTTTAAGTTCTAAATATGAATTACTTCATCATAAGCAGCAGCAGTAGCTTCCATTACGGCTTCACTCATTGTGGGGTGAGGGTGAACTGCTTTTAAGATTTCGTGACCAGTGGTTTCCAATTTTCTAGCAACCACAGCTTCAGCAATCATATCGGTTACACCGGCACCAATCATGTGGCAACCTAGCCATTCCCCGTATTTAGCATCATAAATTACTTTTACAAAGCCTTCTTTTTTACCGGCAGCACTTGCTTTACCAGAAGCAGAGAATGGAAATTTACCAATTTTAATATCGTAACCTTGTTCTTTGGCTTGTTTTTCAGTTAGACCAACACTGGCAATTTCAGGAGTTGCGTAAGTACATCCAGGAATGTTACCGTAGTCTAAAGCTTCTACTTTCATTCCTTTGATTTTTTCAACGCAAATAATGCCTTCTGCTGAAGCAACGTGAGCTAAAGCAGGACCGGCAACAACATCACCAATCGCATAAATACCAGGCACATTGGTTTGGTACCATTCATTTACGACAATTTTATCTTTATCGGTTTTGATGCCTAAATCTTCTAAACCGATTTTTTCAATATTTGTTTTAATTCCAACAGCTGAAAGTACTATATCTGCTTCTAAGGTTTCTTCTCCTTTTTTGGTTTTTACTTTTGCTTTCACGCCATCACCAGAAGTATCTACACTTTCTACAGAAGAATTGGTCATTACCTTAATTCCTGATTTTTTGAAAGACTTCTCAAATTGTTTAGAAACCTCTTCGTCTTCTAGCGGAACTAAATTTGGTAGAAATTCAACAATAGTAACTTCTGTACCCATGGTGTTATAAAAATGAGCAAATTCAACACCGATGGCTCCAGAACCAACCACAATCATTTTTTTAGGTTGTTTCTTTAAACTCATAGCCTCGCGGTAGCCAATTACTTTTTCACCATCTTGAGGTAAATTAGGTAATTCTCTAGATCTTGCTCCCGTTGCTACAACAATATGATCTGCTTGGTAATCTTTTGTATTACCATCTTTATCTTTTACTTCTATTTTTTTACCGGATTTTAATTTTCCAAAGCCATTAATAACATCAATTTTATTCTTTTTCATTAAAAATTGAACCCCTTTGCTCATTCCACCGGCTACATCACGACTTCTCTTTACTACAGCATCAAAATCTTTATCAACTTTTTCGGCTTTTAAACCATAATCTTCAGCATGGTTGAGGTAGTTAAAAACTTCAGCACTTTTTAAAAGTGCTTTCGTAGGGATACATCCCCAATTTAAACAAACTCCACCTAGGCTTTCTTTCTCTATTATAGCAGTTTTAAAACCTAATTGTGAAGCGCGGATGGCAGTTACATAACCTCCCGGGCCACTACCTAAAACAATAATATCGTATTTACTCATAGTTCTATTTTTTAAGCTGAAATGAATTGCGAATTTAAACAATAATACCCATAACTAAAAGTATAGACTTAGTTAAGTATTACTTTTAGTTATGGGTAAATAATAACAAAGTAGGGAGCTATGTTATTTCTTCATTTGTATTTCGTAACCTTGATTATTAACTTCATTTAGTAAACTTTGGTAAGTTTCTAAATTATTATTTGGATCGTTAGCAAAGGCCGACGGAACTACTACAATTCTAAAATATTGGTCTTTTGTAAGACTGTTGTATTCTTCGATAGAGAGTTCATTAAGATCAAAATTACTTTGAAGGAATATAAGCACGTCATTAAAAGTATGATCAAAATTATAAACAACCTGTCCCATACCATTAGGGTCATAATAAATAGTTTGAGGCATTAATTTCCAAATATTTATATCTCCATCAGGGTTTTCGATAAAATCTGTAGAATGGTAAACAAGAACAGCGTCATCTTCAAAAACCTCAATGCCATCATCTGCAAATACATATTGAAATTCTCCATTATTATCTAGGTTAACACCATTCAAATCAATGGTAGTCCCTAATAAAGTCATACCATCTTGTCCCGGAGGTCCTTGTGGGCCACGGTCTCCTTCACAACTATTTAAACCCATAATTACTACTAATGCTATTGCTAAAATTTTTATTTTGTTCATCATTTTCTATGTTATTGGTTAAACTCTATACTAGCTGAATTTACACAGTAACGCTGTCCGGTTTCAGTAGGGCCATCGTCAAAAACATGACCAATATGTCCACCACAATTACTACATAAAATTTCAGTTCTAATCATTCCGAAGGTGGTATCTTTTACGTATTCAATACTGCCTTCTACCGACTGGTCAAAACTAGGCCAACCGCAATTACTTTTAAATTTAGCTTCACTTTCAAAAAGTACGTTTCCACAAGCAGCACACTTGTATTTTCCGTCTTCAAAATGAAGATTATATTTCCCGGTATGTGGAGCTTCCGTCCCTTTTTTTCTTAAGATTTTATATTGTTCTTCAGAGAGTTGTTCTTTCCACTCTTGTTCAGACTTTTCTATTTTATATTTTTTCATTTCTAACTGTTTATTTTTCTGCAGGAATAAAATTCATGGCATCACCATTCATACAATACCTTTTTCCTGTGGTTTCTGGAGGTCCATCGTTAAAAACATGTCCTAAATGTCCACCGCACTTGGCACAAAGAACTTCATTTCTGCTATAGCCCAATTTATTATCTGTTGAATAAAAGACTCCACCCTCAATTGGTTGATCAAAACTAGGCCACCCCGTACCGCTATCAAACTTATGTTTAGTTTTAAAGAGCGGGTTTTTACAAGCAGCACAAACAAAAGTCCCTGCTTCTTTGACATTATTTAAATCACTTGAAAAAGGTTTCTCGGTTCCTGCTTGTCTTAAAATGTAATATTCTTCTGCTGAAAGTTCTTTTTTCCATTCGGCATCTGTTTTCTGAATTTCAAATTGTTCACTTTTAGGTTTTTTCTGTGCGTTTCCATTACAACTTACAAAAGCGAAACAGATAGCTATAAGAAAGTAAAAAGAGCTTTTCATATTTATTTTTTTTCTAAATCTACAAAGTTTGTGCCGTTTATTAAATCGGCAAATTGTTAAAGCGATGATAAACTTTATTTTTTAAGATTATCAATTTCGTAGTTTTAACTATTAAAAGTGATTAACCATGAAAATTAGAAATTATAGTATAGTATTAGCGATGTTATTCGTATTTGTATCTTGTAATCAAAATCCTTTTACCGGAAAAAATACTTTGGCCTTAGTGCCCAATTCACAAATCCTACCAATGGCATTTGAACAATACGACCAATTCTTAAAGGAACACCAAGTAGTAACAGGTACTCCTGATGCTAGAATGGTAAAAGAAGTGGGGCAAAAAATAGCTACGGCAGCTGAGCGTTATTTAAATGCAAATGGTTACCAAGGTTATTTAAAGGATTATAAGTGGGAATATAACTTAGTTAAGGATGATGCAGTAAATGCGTGGTGTATGCCCGGAGGTAAAATTGTTGTATATACTGGTTTAATGCCTATTGCGCAAGATGAAGCTGGATTAGCTGTGGTTATGGGACATGAGGTAGCTCATGCGCTGGCAAATCATGGGCAGCAAAGAATGAGTGCAGGACAATTACAACAAGTAGGAGCGGCTGTAGGAGCTGCAGCTATTAGTAATGAAAACCAACAACTATTTCAAACTGCTTATGGACTAGGGACACAAGTTGGGGTAATGCTTCCATTTAGTAGAAGTCACGAAACTGAAGCCGATAAAATAGGATTAACTTTAATGGCCATTGCGGGATACGATCCTGATGAAGCCGCTAAATTATGGAAAAGAATGAAGGCAAAAAGTGGAGGACAATCACAACCTGAATTTTTAAGTACTCACCCATCTAACGATACAAGAATTAATAATTTACAGCAATGGGCCGCGGGAGCAAAAGCAGAAGCAAGAAAGTTTGGAGTGACTAATTTTCAAAGTTAATCACAAAAAAAAGTCCATAAAAAAACCGGAATTAATTCCGGTTTTTTTATGGACTTTTTTTTCTATTTTTCTGTATGTTCAGGAAAAGTAGCTTCCACAATTCTTAAGGCTTCATCATAATGTGATTTTTTTGCCTGTAATTGAACTTGTCCTGGTAAACCTCCACCAAATCCTGCGCGTAAACCAGATTCAAAATTATTTTTAGAAATAGAGTCTATACCTGCTTTATGAAATAATTCTTGTAAATATTGTACATTGACTTCTGAGCCGGTATAAACATTTTGATAGGTTGAATTTTCTGTACTCATGACTTATAATTTTATCCTAAAAATACATCTTTCAATTTAAAAAGTTAATTCATTTATGCTGAAATTAACTAAAGTTCAATTTCCACTTGATTTGCAATTAAATCTTCAAATGTTTCCCGTTTTCTAATCAATTTAGCTTCTCCATTATGCCATAATACCTCAGCAGGTCTAAATCTTGAATTGTAGTTACTGGCCATCGAGAAACAATAAGCCCCAGCATTTTTAAAAGCTAAAATATCCCCTTCACTTATCTCTGCAATACGTTTGTTATTGGCAAAGGTATCGGTTTCACAAATGTAACCTACCACCGAATAGAAACGTTTGTGTTTAGTAGGGTGGCTAATATTTATAACTTCGTGTTTAGAACCGTAAAACATAGGTCTAATAAAGTGGTTAAATCCAGAATCAACTTGTGCAAAAACAGTAGAAGTCGTTTGTTTTACAGAATTCACTTTCACTAAAAAATACCCTGATTCACTCACTAAGAATTTTCCAGGTTCAAAAGAAAGGGTTAATTCTTTGCCGTATTTTTTGCAGAATTCATTAAAGCGTTTACTTAATTTTTTGCCAAATTCTTCAATATTCGTTTCAATATCGTTTTCATGGTAAGGAACTTTAAAACCACTACCAAAATCTATAAATTCTAGATTTTTAAAATTTTCGGCAGCTTCAAATAAAATTTCAGAAGCGTATAAGAAAACTTCTACATCTAGAATATCACTTCCGGTATGCATGTGAATACCGTTAATATTCATTCCTGTGTTTTCTACGATTCTTAATAAATGAGGCATTTGATGAATTGAAATACCAAATTTAGAATCAATATGACCTACGGAAATATTAGTGTTTCCACCCGCCATTACATGGGGGTTTATTCGGATACAAACCGGAACTTTAGGATGAATAGTTCCAAATTTTTCTAAAACAGAAAGGTTATCTATATTTATCTGTACTCCTAATTTTACGGCTTCTTCAATTTCTTGAATAGAAACCCCGTTGGGTGTGAAAATAATTTTTTCAGGAGCGATCCCCGTTCTTAATCCCAATTTCACTTCTTGAATAGAAACGGTGTCTAAACCACTCCCGCATTTAGTAAGTAATTTAAGAATGCTAATGTTTGAAAGCGCTTTTACCGCATAATTTATTTTGACCTTCTTTACCTGTTTAAAAGCATTGGTTAAGCGTTTATATTGAGCAACAATTTTTTCGCTATCATATACATAAACTGGACTACCAAAATCTTTTGAAATCTGTAAAAGGTCTTTGTTTTTCATTCGTAAATAGGATTAATCTATAGAATTTTAAAAATGCGAAAATACTCACTTTTTTAATTTTTTTGAGAGTTTTAAATTGATAAAGTCATTTATTTCAAAGCGAATAAAAAATTGGCAATCTATATTGTTCCTCTTTTTAATAACTATTTTATGTTAAGCGTTATAGTATTTACTGTTCCAAATGGCACTGTTAAAGTTTTTTCCTTTTTTAAAACCGTAGAAAATGGCCATTCCGCCAATCCATTTTACCATAAAAAAGGCTATCATGATAAACTCCGCGGTAGTTTGGTTTTTAGAAAAAAGATCATCAGGTAAAAGAGCAGTAATGCCAATACTTAAAGCTATAATTAAGAGGATTAAATTTTCTAAACTTTTAAATGGCCAAGCATATAATTTTCTTAGTGGATGCAGATCGTTTCCCCATTTATGGATGAGATAGTAATAATCGTTACCAATAGGAGCGAAGAGAAGTGGATCGTCTGCGTTTTCAAGTCGAAAGGATTTTGAGGGAGCAATAATTTTTAGTCCCGATAGGGTAATTTGATGCTTTTTTTGAAGTTGTTTTATTTGTTGAATTGCTTCATAAGGTAATTCTGCTTTAAAGTAATGAGAATTTAAAAAACGTAGCCGGTAAGTAATGCAAATATTTTTAATCTGCTCTATGTGATAAATTTTATCACTTTCTAATAATTCAAAATTAAAATCATTACTGATAGACTGCCCATCATTTTCTTCGATTTTTTTAAGAATTTCGTTTTCTTTTTTTTCATCCTGCTCTAGGATTTTCTTTACTTGATGGAGTAAACCTTCTTCTGTAATTTTTTTATTTCTAGCTTTAATTAGCTGTTTTTCTACATTAATTTTAGCCCAATTCATCTCATTCTTTTTCACTAAAATAAATAATAATTAAAAGCTAATTTGCTATGAATTAAAGTTTAACAAAAGTGTTAGTCAAATATATTTTAGAAAAAAATTAAGAATGTTTCATTAAAATTATTAAATTCGTTAAATTGATAACCCAAAACCCAATTATGAAAACATTAAACTACTTTTTTAAAATTAGCTTGATAGCGATATTATTTATTAGTTACTCTTCTCAAGCACAGTCGGATGCAAAATCATCTGTTTTTGAAGGAAATGATTTAGAAACATTTTCTAAAGCGATGAGTGTAAATACAGGTGATTTCTTTAATGGTGATAAATTGACTGTTTTCACACCTACGAATGCGGCTTTCGAAAATTTGAGTACTGAAAAGTATGTGGAAATGCCTTCAGATTCAAAATTAAGATCAACAGTTTATTATCATGTAGTACAAGGTAATTTGAAATCAAGTGACTTAAAAGCCTTGATAAAAGAAAAAGGAGGAAGAGCCATGTTAAAAACTCTAGAAGGAACAACATTAACTGTCTCTGAGAATTCAAATGGTGATATCTTTGTAGTAGATAATTTAGGAAGGGTAGCAAGCGTTTCTGAGCCAGACTTATCTCAAGGAAATGTTATTTATCATAAAATAGATAAAGTGCTATTACCCGCAAGAAACCGATAAAAAGAAAATTTTACTTTATATTAAAATATTGCCGGCGAAGAAATTTGTCGGCTTTTTTTATTCAATTTTTTTAGTTCTTATAAAACTATAAACCCCTTTTCCTTCGGCAATCAATTGATCTTCCCCTTCTATATAAGTTTTCATTCGGGTTACCATAATCCGTTTTCCGAGCCTCACTAATTCACCTTCTACAATAATGGTTTTACTTTTTGCAGCAGTAAGGTAATCTACGCGTAAATCAATAGTGGCCATTTTATCTTTGGTAGAACTACTATAGGTGCTACCTACAATTCCCCCAACTGAGTCCATCACCGTGGCAAGCATACCGCCGTGCCAGTAGTTGTTTCTAAAATCTCCTACTACTTCAGGCCTGTAGGGTACTTTTACTTTTACATAACCTTTTTGAAGTTCAATTATTTTTAGACCGAGAAATTTATGAACAGGGATAAGCTCTTCAGCAATTTTCTTTATAGCTTCTTTATTCATTTTAAGAAATTTAAATCTAAAGTTAGCGAGATTTATAAAATAAAAAAACCGAATACTATAAAGTATCCGGTTTTAAAAAAAAATATTAAATAAAACTATCGTAAACTAGCTCCTAATTGTTTTTCAAATTGTTGCTGAAGTTTACTCATTATTTTATCTACTTGTTTATCTGTTAAGGTTTTGTTTTCATCTAAAAAAGTAAAGCTCACTGCGTAACTTTTCTTTCCTTCTGGAAGGTTTTTTCCTTGATAAACATCAAATAATTCAACATCTTTTAAAACTTTTCTTTCTGCTTTTGTTGCAATATCATAAATATCACTAAAACTTACTTTTTCATCTAATAGCAAAGCAAAGTCTCTTCTTACTGAAGGATATTTAGGAATATCCCTGAATTCGGTTTTATGTTGTTGAACAAATTCAATAATCAAATCCCAGTTAAAATCGGCATAGATAACTTCTTGCTCAATATCAAATTTCTTTAAAATTGCTTTTTTAACCACTCCAAAATCTACGATTTTCTTTTTTCTGGTAGAAATGCTTAAACCTTCTGAAAATAAGTCACTAGTGGTAGGTGTATATTGAAGCTGATTTAAGCCTAACTTCTGTAAAACTGAAGAGACCGTACCCTTAGCAAAAAAGAAATCACTTTTCTTAGGAATAGAATTCCAACGTTCAGTATTTCTATTTCCACTGATGAGGAGGGATAAATGTTTTTGTTCTTCTCTTCCAGAAGGAAAATGATGATAGGTTTTCCCAAATTCAAAAAACTTGAGATTATTATTTTTTCTGTTAATGTTATAAGCTATAGCTTCTAAACCACTAAATAACAATGATTGGCGCATTACTGCTAAATCTTGACTTAGTGGGTTAAGCATTTGTACATTATGCGTTTCTTGCAATCCATCACTAAGTTCAATATAGTCTTTTGTAGTTAAAGAGTTGGCCATCGTTTCATAGAAACCTTGCCCTACTAATTGATCAGCAATGATATTCTGTAAACGGTAATCTTCGAATCTGCTTGAATTTGAAATGGAAGCATTTAACTTCTCATTGAATTCTATATTATTGTATCCATATACACGAAGAATTTCTTCAATTACATCTACTTCGCGTTGTACATCTACCCGATAAGCAGGAATAGTAAGTCCCATACCGCTTTCAGTTACATTATTTACTCGAATATCTAACGAAGCTAATATTGACTTGATTATTTCCGGTTGGATCTCTTGCCCAATTAGGCTATTAATTCTGTCGAAAGTTAAGAATACTTGAAAGTCTTCAATTTTCTTTGGATAAACATCATCAATGTCACTAGTGACAACTCCACCGGCTGTTTTTTGAATTAATAAAGCCGCTCTACGTAAAGCATATTTAGTGATGTTAGGGTCGATTCCTCTTTCAAACCTAAATGAGGCATCAGTATTTAAACCGTGGCGTTTTGCGGTTTTACGAACACTCACCGGATTAAAATAAGCACTTTCTAAAAATACGGTACTCGTTTTTTGGGTGACTCCGGAATGCAGTCCTCCGAAAACACCAGCGATGCAAAGTGGTTTTTCAGCATCACAAATCATTAAATCTTCTTCGTGAAGCTCTCGTTCAACTTCATCTAAGGTGGTGAATTTTGTCCCTTTAGGAAGTGTTTTCACCTTAATTTTATTATCGGTAATATAATCGGCATCAAAAGCATGTAAAGGTTGCCCTAGTTCATGTAACACATAATTGGTGACATCTACTACATTGTTTTTAGGCGTAATTCCAATTGCTTTTAATCTGTTTTGAAGCCAAGCCGGAGAAGCTGCTACTTTAACTCCAGAAATGGTCACGCCGCAATAGCGTGGTGCCAAATCATAATTTTCCACTTCGATAGCGATTCTTCTGCTTCTATTTTCAACGTGAAAATTACTTACCGATGGTGTATCTAAGGGAGTATTTATTTCCTGCTGAAGTAAACCTGCTTTTAAATCCCTTGCTACTCCATAATGACTCATTGCATCTGCCCGATTAGGGGTTAAGCCAATTTCGAAAACCTGATCAGATTCTACATCGAAAACTTCTTTAACTGGCGTTCCTGGCTTTAAATCTTCCGCCAGAACCATAATACCGTCATGACTTTTACCAAGACCTAATTCGTCTTCGGCGCAAATCATTCCGTTACTTACTTCACCACGAATCTTTCCTTTCTTAATCTTCCAAGGCTCTTGCTTATCATCATAAAGAGTAGTACCAACCGTCGCTACAGGGACTTTTTGTCCTGCAGCCACATTGGGAGCCCCGCAAACAATTTGTACAGGATTTCCATCGCCTATATCAACAGTAGTGATATTTAAACGATCTGCGTTAGGATGTTTATCACAGGTAAGCACGTGACCTACCACAATTCCTTCTAAACCACCTTTAACCGACTCAAAAGTGTCTATTCCCTCAACTTCTAAACCAAGATCTGTTAAAAGTTCTCCGGTTTTTTCTGCTTCCCAATCGGTTTTAATAAACTGCTTTAACCAGTTATAAGAAATCTTCATTAAAATTTATTTTTTCAATAGAAAAACAATGCGCTTTTTCTTTATAAAGCGGCAAAGATACTATTAATTTGGCAAAATCTAAGATTCTTAAAATAGTAACTTATAAAGATTTTATGTAAATTTCAGGTATACTAGAAGCCTATGAAAAAACATTTATTAATAATAAGTTGCTGTTTATTTCTATATAGTTGTGGGGATACTTCAAGGAATTTCGACTGGCTTGTTGGGGACTGGATAAGAACCAACGGAAAAGCCTCAGAGCAAACCTATGAGCAATGGCAAAAAATTTCAGCTGAAAAGTATGAAGGTTTAGGCTTTACTTTGGTTAAAAAAGATACCGTTTTTAAAGAAAACCTAAGCTTGCTTAAGGAAGAAGGAAAATGGAATTTAACCGTTAGAGGTGTTCACGACGATGTAGTTAAATTTTCCCTTAGCAATCAAACATCAAAAAGTTTTACTGTAGAAAACCTTTCCAATGAATTTCCGAAAGTTATTTCTTATGAATTAATAGATGAACAGCTAAAAGCGACTATTGCTGATGATGAAAATTCAATCGATTTTATTTTTGAGAAAGAATAAAAATTATAAAAACTGAATTATCTCAGACCAAATAAAAGTTGAAAAGAAACCTAGAATTATTCCAATACTTAGAATTAAATTCGCCAATTTCGGATTTAGTCCATATTGAGTAGCAATAATGGTAGGAGTAACCATAGGTGACATGGAAGCTTCAAAAACAGCTACTTTTCCCGTGAGTGAATTAATATTCAATAGATATAAAATGCTGAAAATTATTAGTGGGGCTAATACTAATTTATACATTAACGATAAACTCAAAAGTTTTACATCGCTTTTCCATTCTTTTAGCTGAAGTTGTAAACCTACCGAAAATAAAGCCATCGGAACTAACGTAACACTTAATGCTTCTAATAGGGAATCTAGTGGACTTAAGTCTAAAAACTGTGGAAGTACAAATGCCGCAATAAACGCTAGAAAAGGAGGGAAGCTAAATACTTTTTTTATCATAGCTAAAACATGAAATTTACCTTCTGTACTTGCTTTTACAGCTGTAATCACGCCTAAGGTGGAAACGATTAAAAAACAACTTTGGTCGCAGAGAATAGCTATCTCTAATCCATCTTTTCCATAATAAGCTTCGGTAAGTGGGAAACCTAAAAAGGAAGTGTTCCCAAAACCACTTAACAGAATCAGTACCGCTTTTGTTGCGGCATTAAGCTGAATGAAACGCGAAATGATTTCAACAAAAATAAAACTGAATCCAAAAACCACAAGTGGCATCACAAAGGGAATCACCAGCTCTGTATTCCATTCAATTTGTGGAATGTATTTTAAAGCGATTGCCGGTAAGGCAATATATATCACCCAGAAATTGACTGTTACATAGCTATTTTCTGGTAATCTTTTAAATTTTCGGGCAGCAACCCCAGCCAAAATGGCAAGGCCAATAAGTATAAAATTATTCATTAACTAATGTAATTCCAAAGCGTTTTATTTTTGGCAATTTGCTGATAAGTGTAGTTAACAACCCTATTTTCTTCCATTTGTAACTTCGGATCATTTTTTAGCAATTGCATGGCATAAAAACGTGCTGTTTTTAGAATATCATTATCTTTTACAATATCTGCGATTTTTAAATTGAGTACCCCACTTTGCTGTGTTCCCATGAGATCACCCGGTCCGCGGAGCTTTAAATCTACTTCTGCAATTTGAAAACCATCGTTGGTTTGCGTCATCGTTTCTAATCGGGTTTTACTGTCATTAGAAAGTTTGTGGCCAGTCATTAAAATACAAAAACTCTGCTCGGCACCACGACCTACACGTCCACGCAATTGGTGCAATTGCGAAAGTCCAAAACGTTCGGCACTTTCAATAATCATTACACTGGCGTTGGGCACGTTTACACCTACTTCAATTACGGTAGTAGCGACCATAATTTGTGTTTCGCCATTGGCAAACCGATTCATTTCGTAATCTTTATCAGCAGGTTTCATTTGACCGTGAACAATGGAAATTTGAAACTCAGGTTGTGGGAAATCCCTGGCAATACTTTCGTAACCATCCATCAAATCTTTATAATCCATTGTTTCCGATTCTTGAATTAATGGATAAACCACATAAACTTGCCTGCCTTTTTTTATTTCATCCCGAATAAAAGCGAATACTTTTAACCGGTTATTGTCATAGCGGTGTACTGTTTTAACCGGTTTTCTTCCCGGTGGAAGTTCATCAATAACAGAGATGTCTAAATCACCATATAAGCTCATCGCTAAAGTTCTGGGAATAGGCGTTGCCGTCATGACCAAAATATGTGGTGGGATAACATTTTTCTTCCACAATTTAGCACGTTGCGCAACCCCAAAACGATGTTGCTCATCAATAATAGCTAATCCTAAATTTTTAAACTGAACTTTATCTTCCAGCAAGGCGTGCGTCCCAATAAGAATATCCAGTTCGCCATTCTCCAAGCGTTCGTGAATAATTTTTCTTTCTGAAGTTTTACTGGACCCGGTAAGTAAGGCCAGTTGTAAGTCTGTTTTTTCACAGAGCTCACTAAGCCCATTGAAATGTTGTGTAGCTAAGATTTCTGTGGGAGCCATTAAACATGCTTGAAATTCGTTGTCTTTAGCTAATAAAGCTGTCATTAAAGCCACAATCGTTTTTCCTGATCCTACATCACCTTGTAATAAGCGGTTCATTTGAGCACCGGAACCCATATCGTTCCTAATCTCTTTGATAACCCTTTTTTGAGCATTGGTTAAATCGAACGGAAGATGGTTTTTGTAAAAATCGTTGAAATAAGTACCTACCTGATCAAAAACAAAACCTTTGATTTTTTGCTTCCGCAGCATATTTTTAATTAACAGTTGAAGCTGAATGTAAAACAGTTCTTCAAATTTTAATCGAAATTGAGCTTTTGCCAGTTTTTCAGTGGATTGTGGAAAGTGGATATTAAAAAGCGCTTCCGATTTAGAAATAAGCTTTAGTTCTTTCCGAAGGTAATCGGGTAAAGTTTCCAGAAAGCCTTTTTTGTTTTCCAAAAAAAGTTGCTGAATCATTTTGGTAACCAATCTATTGGTAATTCCACGTTTACTCAAAGTTTCTGTAGAACTATACATGGGTTGCATAGTCACACGCATTTGCTTTTCGTGTTCTTTTAGTAATTCCATTTCAGGGTGGGGCATGGAGAAAACGCCGTTGTACCAGTTTACTTTCCCAAAGATTACATAAGGTTCGTTAAGTTTTATACTTTCTTTAATCCATTTATGGCCACGAAACCAAACCAGTTCCATTTTACCGGTTTCATCTACAAAATCGGCCACCAAACGTTTGCCACGTTTTTGAGCAACCGTTTTTAGGTGAACAATTTTACCCACCACTTGAATTTCTGCCGAATTACGTTGTACTTCATTAATCTTATAATAATGGGTCTTATCAATATACCGATAAGGGAAAAAGTTGAGCAGATCTTGGTAAGTATGAATCCCCAATTCTTTCCGAAGTAAATCGGCACGATTAGGCCCAACGCCTTTTAAATAATCGATAGGAGTGTGCAATGGATTGGAATTCATAAAAACGAAGATAGTAAATATTGAAAATTACTCTATTTGTAGTTACTCTTTTTTCGTATTTTCGAAGTGATAATTAAAAGTACTTATGCAAAAAATACTTTGGCTGCTTCTTTTAGCAAGTCCATTTTTTATACAAGCCCAACAAACTGAAAAGTTAGATATTCAACGAATTTCTGGAATTGTTCATTTACTACCGGAAACGGAAAGCGTAAAAGGAAAGCTTCAAATAGAATTTAAAGTTTTACAAGCTACGGATACCATTTACTTAGATGCGGTAAAGATGAAGGTTGAATTATCTAAAAAATCGAAATTTAAACCTGAAGTTTTTTCTGCAGAAAATAAAATTTATTTTGTTGAAAATTTTAAAGCCGGTAAAACTTACCAGGTTGAATTTTCTTATGAAGCAAAACCTAAGCAGGCTTTATACTTTTTAGGTTGGGATAATGGTGGTAGCAACCAAATCTGGACGCAAGGGCAAGGTAAATATACTTCTCATTGGTTGCCGAGTTTAGACGATATGAATGATAAAATTGAGTTTGACCTTTCCTATCAAGTTCCACAAGAATATCAAGTAATTGCCAATGGAAAATTAATTGCTACTGAAAAAAAAGGAAAAGAAAAGCTTTGGGAGTTTAATATGAATCACCCGATGAGCAGTTACCTTGTGGCTGTGGCGGTAGGAATTTATGAGGCTGAAGACATTACTGCGGCAAGCGGAATTCCTATAAAACTTTACTACGAACCACAAGATGAAGATAAAGTAGAGTGGACGTATAAATATTCAAAAAAGATATTCGATTTCTTTGAGCAAGAAATCGGTGTTGCGTTCCCGTGGCAGAACTATAAACAAATTCCGGTGCGTGATTTTCTTTATGCCGGGATGGAAAATACCACGGCAACTATTTTTTCTGATATGTTTATGGTAGATAAAATCGGGTTTGTAGATAGGAATTACGTAAATGTAAATGCGCACGAATTGGCGCATCAATGGTTTGGTGATTTCGTGACCGAAAAATCAGGAACCCACCACTGGTTACAGGAAGGTTTTGCTACTTACTATGCATTGCTGGCAGAACGCGAAATTTTTGGAGAGGATTATTTTTATTTTAAACTCTATCAAAATGCTGAAAAGTTAAAAGAATTAAGCGATTCCGGAAAAGGGGAAGCTTTAAAAAATGCCAAAGCCAGTTCACTTACTTTTTATCAAAAAGGAGCTTGGGCATTACATGTGTTACATGAGAAAGTAGGCGACGAAGCTTTTAAAAAAGGAATAAAAGCTTATTTGAACAAATACGCTTATCAAAATGTAGAAACCGAAGATTTTATAACTGAAATGGAAAAAGCCAGCGGAATGGATCTTACCCAATTTCAAACCGATTGGCTGGAACAATCTGCTTTTAAAGCAAGTCAGGCATTAGAAAGTTTAAAGAAATCTACTTTTATCAATAACTATTTATCCTTAATTGCTTTACGAAGTATTCCTCTCAAAGATAAATATGAGCAATTGAATAAAGCTTTAGATTTTCCCGTAAACGAATATTTGGGACAGGAAGCGGTTGCCCAATTAGCAAAAGAAAACGTAGAAGAAGTACTTCAACTGTATAAAAAAGCTTTCGGCACAAATAATATTTTTGTCCGTCAAGCTATTTCAACTTATTTAAAAGAAATTCCGCAGCGCTTAAAAAAAGATTATGAAAGTTTGCTCAACGACCAGTCTTATTTAACCATCGAGCAGGCCCTGTTTAGTCTATGGCAAAATTTCCCCGAAAGTCAATCTAAATATTTAGAAGCCACCAAAAACTTAGAAGGTTTTAGTAATAAAAACATCAGGTTAATGTGGTTGACTTTAAGTTTGGTTACTCCTACATATCAACCCGAGAATAATAGCAAATTCTATCAAGAACTTTCTGGTTATACGAGTCCAAAATATGCTTATGAAATTCGACAAAATGCGTTTGGATATCTTTATCAAATAGAATCATTTACCGAGCAAAACTATTTAGATTTAATGCAAGGATCGGTGCATCCGGTTTGGCGTTTTAGAAATTTTTGTAGGGAATTATTAGCTGAGTTAGCTTCAAAACCACAACAACGGGCCATTTTGTACAGTATAAAAGATAAAGCTCCAGAAAAGCAACAAAAAGTGCTCAATAAAATTTTAGAAGAATGAAAGCATTGGTTATTTCAGGAGGAGGGAGTAAAGGGGCTTATGCCGGTGGTGTAGCTTCCCATTTGATGAAAGTTCAAAACCGAGATTACGATATTTTTGTAGGTGCTTCCACAGGAAGTTTACTGTTAACACATTTGGCGATTGGAGAAATAGATAAACTTCACCGAGTCTATACCAATGTGAACCAAAAAAGTATTTTCAGTTTAAATCCGTTTAAGATTAAAAAGAAAGACAATCGGGAATATGTAAGCATTAATTACTTAACTACCATTCTTCAGTTTATTAAGAAAAAACGGACTTTCGGTGAAAGTAAAAACCTCCGGAAATTAATTCAACAAAAAATTACCAAAGATGATTTTCTACGGGCCAAGAAAAGTGGAAAAGACATTGTAATTACCGTTTCTAACCTTACCAAAAATAATGTAGAATACAAGTCTATTAAAGAGTTTAGCTACGAAGAATTCTGCGATTGGATCTGGATTTCCTGCAATTATATTCCCTTCATGAGTTTGGTGAAAAAAGATGGCTATGAATATGCCGATGGCGGTTTTGGTAGTATGGTTCCCATTCGGGAAGCTATTCGTCGTGGAGCTACAGAAATAGATGCCATAATTCTGGAATCTGAAAATATGGAATACAATAAAGTGCTCGGTAAAAACCCATTCTCATTAATGATTAATCTTTTTGGTTTTGTATTGGATCAAGTAGAACGCAGCAATATTATTGAAGGAAAACTGGCTGCCACCAATAGAAATGTAGTTCTCAATTTATATTATACCCCTAGTAAACTCACTGAAAATTCTTTGATTTTCGATAAAAAACTTATGACAAGCTGGTGGGAGCAAGGCTTTAAATATGCTAACGATAAAGCTCTTAATTTAAAGGAAAATGAATTGAAAGATAGGTAGGGAGGGGTAGCATGACCACCCTGAACTAACCTGTACGTCCGGCAGACTGGGTTGATTGAGCGGTTCGTTTTACCTATTTTGATTGATGCTACTGGATGAGACTAGATGTCAAGCACTGGAATGACGAAAATTCAAATATTCACTAACTCCAATAGTATCTAAGAGTAATCTTTAAGTCAGAGGGGTTACCAAAGTTGGTGTACTTCATTTTTAAGAAAAGCCAATCCTGTTTCGCTAGGTGCTTTTTTATCGAGTAATTCCGTTAAAATTACTTCTCTCAATTTTTCTGGAGAATCTACCTTTTCGCTCATATTCGCTTGTCTAATCATCGAAATAGTAGCATTTTTGGTAGCTTTAATTGCATTCCAACATTTATTGCTTACATAAATTTGTTGAGCCAAGTTGTGTTCAAATTCCTGTTCGATATTTCTAATAAGTAAATTTTCGTAATCGTGTTTGCTATCGTTGTAAGGTTTCACCCGAATTAATAAACTGCCGGGATTAATTCGCTCTAAAAATAAAGTCATTCGTTCCATAGCCTGTAAGCGGTGCGGAATAGTGTTTTTAGAACTTTCTCTTTTCAGCTCAAAAATTCGACGTTTATTTTCATCGGTCAAGTAGCTGTTAAAATAATAAAACCCAATAAGGCCAATAACCACAGCCGGTAATAGGTTAAAGAAAACTTGTAAAAAATTGATATTCTCCATAATTAGTAGCGTACGTCTTCCTTTTCAAAAGAATCCTTAGATTCTTTATAATTATAATTTCCGCCAAGATACTCACATTTTTGCAAAGAAGAAACTCCTTCAAAAGGAACTTTTACTTTATGGTATTCAAAAGAATCTGCCAAAGACTTGGTGAAATCTTGATCGCTAAGGTTAAGTTCTATATCGTCCATAGTAAATTGGCAAGGATGCTCGTATCCTGACGCATGGGTAACTTCCAATAATTCTTTTCTAAAATTCTTAAAATAATAGTTAACGCGTTCTCCTTTATCTTTTACATTAATTCCGGCTTGTAACCATTTGCTTTGTGTAGCTACTCCTGTGGGGCAAGTGTTGGTATGGCAAGATTTAGCTTGAATACAACCTACGCTCAACATAGCTTCCCGCGCTACATTTATACAATCTACTCCCATGGCAAAAGCCATCGCAGCTTTGGAAGGGAAGCCAAGTTTACCACTTCCAATAAATACAATTTTCTCACTAAGGTCATTATGTTTAAAAATCTTGTAAATATTTCTGAAGGCAAACATCCATGGTAAGGAAACATGATCAGCAAAACTTGGCGGTGCAGCACCTGTTCCACCTTCACCACCATCAATGGTTATAAAATCGGGGCCTTTGTTTTGTTGCTTCATAAGTTGGGCAAAATTCTCCCAGTCTTTTAATTTTCCTACAGCAGCTTTAATTCCTACCGGTAAACCTGTTCGGTCAGCAATTTTTTCAATAAAATCTATCAGGCCTTGATTTCCATCAAAAGCAGTATGATAAGGTGGTGAGACCACGTCTTTGCCTACTTCAACTCTTCTTATTTCAGCAATTTCTTTAGTGATTTTAGAAGCTGGTAAAACACCACCTTTTCCGGGTTTTGCACCTTGGGAAAGTTTTATTTCAATAGCTCTAATGCACGGGTTTTCTTCTACTAATTGGGCTAAATTTTCCAACGAAAAATTTCCTTCATTATCGCGAACTCCAAAATAACCCGTACCTATTTGAAAAATAATATCTCCACCTTGCTTGTGGTATGGGGATAACCCGCCTTCTCCTGTGTTGTGATATGCATAGGCTTTTTTTACACCCAAGTTTAAGGATTGAATTGCACGGGCAGAAAGACTCCCAAAACTCATGGCTGAAACATTAATAACTGAAGCTGGCCTATATGGTTTTCTTCGCTTGTGATAGGCTCCGAAAATTTTTGCACAAGGAAGAAAGTATGGGTCTTCCGCATTTGGATGATTCTTGGGTAATTTAAAAGGAATCATCGCATTATGGATAAAAATATAATTGGTTTGGTAAATATCCTGATCGGTACCAAAACCTTCATAATTATTTTCATTTTTGGCAGAAGCATATACCCAACCCCGCTCAATTCGGTTAAAAGGAAGTTCTTCACGGTTGTTAGCAACAATATATTGCCGTAGTTCTGGACCAATGCTTTCTAACATATACCTAAAATTCCCTACCACGGGAAAATTATGTTTAATGGTGTGATGTTTATTGAAGAAAATATCTTTAATCGCAATAAGAATAATGACGATTAAAACCCATTGCCACCAAGAGACTGCTGACAAAAAACTAAGAAAGGCGTCCATAAAATTAAAAAATGAATTTTTACGATACTAAGTTATTCAATTTTATAGGGAGGGAATAAGAATTTAAGAACTTTTTGTTTATAATTAACCTTTGATTTGGACATCGGTTTTTATCTATTTTTGGTAAATTCACCCCCTAAAATTGTAGAGGATTTGGAAAATTATTTAGCTGAATTGAATGACGCCCAACGGGCCCCGGTTTTACAAAAAGACGGGCCTATGATTGTCATTGCTGGTGCGGGCTCCGGTAAAACTAGGGTACTTACTTATCGTATTGCTTACTTGATGAGTCAAGGGGTAGATCCGTTTAATATCTTATCGCTCACTTTTACCAACAAAGCGGCGAGAGAGATGAAACATCGTATCTCTAGTATTGTAGGAAGTAGTGAAGCTAAAAATTTATGGATGGGTACATTCCATTCCATTTTTGCTAAAATTTTAAGGATGGAAGCCAGTAAATTAGGATATCCTTCCAATTTTACCATTTACGATACGCAAGATTCACAAAGTGTTTTAAGGGCGATTATAAAAGAAATGGGGTTAGATAAAGATGTTTATAAATATAAGCAGGTCTATTCCCGAATATCTTCATTTAAAAACAGCTTGATTACTGTAAAAGCTTATTTTCAAGATGGGGAATTACAAGAGGCCGATGCTATGGCCAAACGACCTCGTTTAGGTGAAATTTATAAAGAATACGTTGACCGTTGTTTTAAAGCCGGAGCGATGGATTTTGATGATTTACTACTGAAAACCAATGAGCTTTTAAATCGTTTTCCAGATGTGCTGCAAAAATATCAAAACCGTTTTCGTTACATTTTGGTTGAT
Source organism: Mesonia oceanica (assembly GCF_902499555.1). Classification (GTDB taxonomy): domain Bacteria; phylum Bacteroidota; class Bacteroidia; order Flavobacteriales; family Flavobacteriaceae; genus Mesonia; species Mesonia oceanica. Next base: position 153,361 of record NZ_CABVMM010000004.1, on the reverse strand, counting down.
GAGTACCAAGATACCAACCATTCGCAGTATTTAATTGTAAGGGCACTGAGTGATAAATTTCAAAATATATGTGTGGTGGGTGATGATGCGCAAAGTATTTATGCGTTTCGTGGAGCAAATATCAATAACATTCTCAACTTTCAACGGGATTATGAAGGGGTTGAAATGTACCGATTGGAGCAGAATTATCGTTCTACCAAAAATATTGTTGAAGCAGCGAATTCAATCATCGATAAAAATAAAACCAAATTGGAAAAGGTTGTTTGGACAGCCAATGATGACGGACCTAAAATTGTTGTCAACCGATTGATTAACGATGGGGAAGAGGGGAGATTTGTAGCGAGTTCTATTTTTGAAAATAAGATGGAACACCAACTAAAAAATGGTGATTTTGCTATTTTATATAGAACCAATGCGCAAAGTCGTGCGATGGAAGATGCTTTACGAAAAAAAGATATTCCATATCGAATTTATGGAGGACTTTCTTTCTATCAACGTAAGGAAATTAAAGATGTTTTGGCGTATTTACGTCTAATTGTTAACCCTAAAGATGAAGAAGCGCTCAAACGTGTTATTAACTTTCCGGCCCGTGGGATTGGATCAACAACGATGGATAAGCTTACTTTGGCTTCCAATCATTACAAACGTTCTATTTTTGAAGTAATTGAAAATATTGAAAGAATAGATTTAAAAATTAATAAAGGCACGCAGACCAAGCTGAAAAACTTTACCAATATGGTTAAAAGTTTTCAGATTATGGCCAGTAATGAAAATGCCTTTACTGTTGCAGAAACCGTTGCCAAAAAAACAGGCTTAGTACAAGAATTGAAGAAAGATGGAACGCCGGAAGGGGTTGCCCGTATTGAGAATGTAGAGGAATTGTTAAACGGTATTCAGGATTTTGTAGATGGACAAAAAGAATTGGCCGATGCTGATGGTTCGTTGGGAGAATTTTTAGAGGATGTCGCTTTAATGACCGATTTAGACCAAGAAACCCCAGATGAAGATCGGGTGGCTTTAATGACCATTCACTTAGCTAAAGGATTGGAATTCCCTTATGTTTATATTGTTGGTTTAGAAGAAGATTTGTTCCCTTCAGGAATGAGTATGAATACCCGTTCTGAATTAGAAGAAGAACGTAGATTATTTTATGTGGCTTTAACCCGAGCTGAAAAACAAGCTTATTTAACCTATGTACAGTCCCGTTTTCGTTGGGGAAAATTAATCGACGCAGAACCTAGTCGATTTATAGAAGAAATAGACGATCAGTATTTAGATTATATGATTCCGCAAGATGATTATAAATACAAACCTTTGGTAGATCGTGATATTTTTGGAGAAGTTGATAAAAGTAAATTACGACAAAACAAGCCTCAGCGTGGAACTCCGCCACCTGCTCATAAACCCACCGAAGAAGAATTACGGAAACTAAGAAGGTTGAGGCCTGCCGATGCTTCCACCCCTACAAAAGCCGATTTGCCAATTCAACTAGAGACTGGACAAATGGTAGAACATATGCGTTTTGGTAAGGGAAAAGTATTGAATATAGAAGGTGCCGGGCAGGATAAAAAAGCCGAAATTGATTTTGAAACCGGAGGGATGAAGAAATTACTGCTTCGTTTTGCGAAGCTGAAAATACTTTCTTAAGGCGTTAAAATACTGTTAGCGAGTTTCTTTAGAATTTACATTCAATTTATCTTTAGCTAAAAAAAGCGATGATAAAAGAAGGAAGCGAAGTGAAATGGAAATGGGGTAACGGAACTGCGACCGGTAAAGTAGAAAAAACTTATACCAAAGAAGTGACCAAAACCATTAATGGTAGTGAAATTACACGAAAAGGAGAAGAAGGTAATAAGGCTCTATTTATCAAACAAGATGATGGAAGTTCTGTCTTAAAATTAGAAGATGAGGTAGAGAAAAAATAAAGATTTTCGTTCTAAATAAATAGCTTTTATGTTAAAATAATTAAAAGCTATTTTTTTTAGCTCTTTATTTAAAATGAAAGTATTACTTTTAACCTTGTGAGTAAATATTTTATAAATGGGCACACTACTTTCAAATTTAACTTTAACCATTCCGGAGAATATTTATATTAAAGATCCGCAGTCTTCTAAATTGGGAAGAAGGATTTTAGAATATTCAATTCAAATCATTCGGAAAGAAGGTTTAGAGAAATTTACATTCAAGAAGTTAGCCGACGAGATTGGCTCTAACGAAAGCTCTGTTTATCGTTATTTTGAGAATAAGCATATGTTGATGCTTTACTTGAATTCTTGGTATTGGGCTTGGTTAGAATATAAGCTTGTTTTTAGAATTAATAATATAGAATGTAAAGAGAAAGTTCTAAAACGTGCGATAACAGCAATTACAGAAACTCCGCGAAAAGATGAAACCTTTGGTTTTATTAATGAGGAAGAATTACATCATATCATCGTTCAAGAATCGTCAAAAGCTTTTCATACTATTGATGTTGATGAAGAAAACAAAAACGGGTATTTTGTGATTTATCGAAGATTAGTAGAGCGTTTAAGCAAGATTATCTCTGCATACAATCCCAATTATTCTTATCCATTAACATTGGCAAATACAATTGTTCAAGGTTCTTTAAAACAGAATTTTTTACATCGTCATTTTAAACAACTATCAGATTTTAAAGAATCTGATGATGAACCTATCACCCAGTTTTTTCAGCATTTAACCTTTAAATCACTCAGTTAAACCTATATGAGTTCAAATAATAATATTTCTCCCTGGACCAAACTTTTTAATTTACTTAAATTAGAAAGAAGAGATATACTTCAAGTCTTGTATTACGCAGTTTTTGCAGGTATAATAAGCTTAACACTTCCGCTAGGTATTCAAGCGATTATAAATTTAATTCAAGGAGCACAAGTTTCTACTTCTTGGATTTTATTAACTGTTTTGGTGACCTTAGCTGTTGCTTTTTTTGGTGTTTTACAATTACTTCAATTAGATATAGTAGAAAATATTCAAGAAAAAATATTTGCGAGAGCTTCTTTCGAATTTATTTATAAGTTCCCTAAAATCAGGGTAAGTGAATTAGAAGGTAAGTATCCGCCAGAACTGTCTAATCGGTTTTTTGATGTAATAGCGCTTCAAAAAGGAATGGAAAAATTACTTCTAGATTTTCCCGCAGCAGTTATACAAATTGTATTTGGGTTAATTTTACTCTCTCTGTACCATCCGTTTTTTATAGGTTTAGGTATCGTATTGGTCATTTTACTATACATATTTTTCAAAATAAGTTTAGAAAAAGCAGTAGATACCAGTATTATGGAGTCAAAAGCAAAATACCAAACTGCTTTTTGGATCCAGCAGGTTGCTGCCAATTTTAAAACCTTTAAAAATACACCAAACGAATACGAACAAGAGCGCAATAACGAATACGTAGAAAAGTATCTAAAGTATCGTCAAAAGCACTTTAAAATCGTAAAAAATCAATTTAAGCAATTGGTAGCTTTTAAGGTGATACTTACTTTAGGTTTACTTCTAATAGGAGGTTTATTGGTGTTAAACCAGCAAATGAATATTGGTCAATTTGTCGCTTCAGAAATTATTATTGTACTTATTATTAATTCAATTGATAAAATTGGCTTCAGTTTAGAAACCATTTATGATGTAGTCACAGCTGTTGAAAAAATCGATGAAGTAAGTTCTAAGAAAATTGATCGTAAAGCTCCGGTAAATACAACAGATATTACAATTTTCCCTATAGAAACAGAAGATCTTGAAATTAATTATAAAAGCATTAATAACATAAGGGTTGAAAAAGGTGAACTTTTAAACATTGTAGGTGATCATTTGCAAATATATGATCTCTTTCATTTTTTAGGTGGAATGAAAAGAATTACCCACGGTAAAATTTACTTAGATCGTAAAGAAATTTCAAGTATCAACCTTGATGTTTACCGTAGCAAAATAGGTTTAGTATTAAACTCTAATTATTTGTTTGAAGGTAGCATTTGGCAAAATTTAACCCTTAACAGTCCTTCGATATCAGAAAAAGAAGTATATGATTTATTAGAAAATTTTGGAGTTTTAAATGAAATAAAACACCTGCCGGAAACGATTAATACCTATGTCTTTCCAGGTACTAAAATGCTAAGTCATGTATTAACACAGAAAATTTGTTTGATACGAGTACTATTAAAATCTCCTGAATTATTACTTATAGAAGAAGAGTTTATTTTCTCTGATGAAGATATTGAAGCCTTAATGAATTTTGCAAAGCGACACCATATGAGCGTGCTTTTAGCAAGTAAAGAGAAAATGAGCAGTAGGTTGAAGGATGTAAAATTAAACTAAAAAATTACAATGTTAAATTTATCAAATAGTGAAACCGACGGAAATGTAAACTTTTCGAAGTTTAAAGCTTATTCTTCTATTGTCAACAGAAGCATACATCGGTTATTATCCAGAATATTATTAGGAACTGCAATCTTTTTGTTTATTTTATTATTTTTTCCGTGGACGCAAACCATACAAAGCAAAGGTTATGTTACTACCTTAAAACCTGGACAACGGCCACAAACTCTTCAATCACCCATTCCCGGTAAAATTGAACAATGGTACGTGAAAGAAGGGGATTATGTAAAAAAAGGGGATACGATTTTAAGAATTTCTGAAGTAAAAGATCAATATTTTGATCCTATGTTGTTAGAAAGAACTGGCGATCAGATTAATTCAAAAGCCAACTCGGTCATAGCTTACGGGCAAAAGACTGAAGCTTTGAGAAACCAATTGACCTCGGCAAAAAAAGAACGAGTTTTAAAGTTAGAACAAACCCGAAATAAACTCAAGCAAGCAAAATTAAAAATTGTAAGTGACAGTATATCTCTCGAAGCAGAAGAGGTTAACCTTAGTATTGCTAAACGCCAATATAATCGTATTGAAGAATTGTATGAAGAAGGCTTAAAGTCGAGACTCGATTTTGAAACTAAACAATCTAAACTTCAGGAAACGCAAGCAAAAGTAATTGATTTAGAAAGTAAATTGCTTACCAGTAAAAATGAATTGCTCAATGCAAAAATGGAGATCAATCGTATTGAAGCTGAATATGCCAATAAAATCAGCAAAATAGAAAGTGATATTTCAACTACTATTTCTACGCGATTAGATACCGAAGTGCAAGTAAGCAAACTGGAGAACTCGTTAAGTAATTACTCTATACGTCGTGGTTTGTATTTTGTTCGAGCTCCGCTAGATGGTTACATTAATAAGGCAATAATTTCAGGTATTGGCGAAACCTTTAAAGAGGGAGAAAAACTTGTAAATATTATGCCGAAAAGCTATGAAATTGCAGTAGAAACCTATATAGATCCTATAGATTTACCATTAATTGGTATTGGTGATCATATTCGGGTACAGTTTGACGGTTGGCCGGCAATTGTTTTTAGCGGTTGGCCTAACGCTTCTTACGGTACCTATGGAGCGGAAGTGGTAGCTATTGAAAATTTTATTAGCGATAATGGTAAATATAGACTTTTATTAGCACCAGATCCCGATAGTGAACACCCGTGGCCCGATGCATTACGGGTGGGTTCAGGAGCTAGGACCTTAGCCTTACTGGAAGATGTACCCATTTGGTATGAAATCTGGCGTAAGCTAAATGGTTTCCCTCCTAATTATTACCCAAAAACGCAACAAAAAAATTCCGGCGAAAAAGCAAAATAATCATGAAAAAGTTAATTCATTTACTTTTATGGATCGCCTTGCCGGTTTTTAGCTTTGCACAAGAAGAACCGGTGATAGCAGAAGAAACCTTAATCCAAGAGGAAAATGTTTTTTCGTTGGAAGAATTTTTGGCGATGGTAAAGAAACACCATCCCGTGGTAGCGCAAGCTGAATTAAAACTTTCTGAAGCCGAAGCAAAACTATTAAAAGCCCGTGGAGCTTTTGACCCGAAGCTCGAAGGGGGAATGAAAGAGAAAAACTATAATGGAACCGAATATTATTCATTGTTTAAGGGGAGTTTTAAAATTCCTACTTGGTATGGAATCGATTTAAAAGCAGATTACGAACAAAACGACGGTTATTACCTAAATGGTCAAAACACCACTCCAGAAGATGGAATCTTTAGTGCTGGTATTAGCGTAAGCTTATTAAGAGGTTTACTCTACAATGAACGGATGAATGCGGTAAAACAGGCGAAAATACTTCAGAATAAAAATGAATTGGAACGTGATATTCTAGTAAATTCAATTCTTGCAGAGGCAACTAAAGCCTATACCGATTGGAAATTATATTACGATAATAAAGAAGTATATGAAGATTTTTTAGAAAATGCACAAATTAGGTTTGACGGTGTTTCTAGAACAAGTGAGTTAGGAGAAACCAGAGCCATCGATACGGTAGAGACTAAAATTTTCTTACGAAACAGAAAGTTAGATCTCGAACAAGCTAACTTAAAACTTCAGAAAGCGAAATTGAATTTATCCAATTATTTATGGGTTGATGAAGTACCCGTGGAATTGGAAGATCAATTAATACCGCAGATTTCAAAAGAAAGTATTTTGGAAAGTTTAGGTATTGAAAATTTTTTGGGAAATGCCGAAGACTTATCAAATCACCCGGAATTGCGTTCACTGGAATTCGATTTGCAATCTTATGATTTAGATATTAGACTTCGCAAAAACAACCTTTTGCCTACGGTTGATGTGGAATATAACTTCTTAACTGAACAGCTAGACGAACCAAGCTATTTAAACACTAGCGACTATAAAGCGGGGATAAAAGTAAAATTCCCTTTATTCCTTCGGAAAGAACGTGGAGATTTACGTTTGGCAAAAGTGAAACGGGAAAATACAGAGTATAAATTCGATCAGAAAGAATGGAATTTAAAGAATAAAATTCAAGCCACCGAAAGAGAGATTATCAGCTTGCAAGATCAGTTGGAAATTATAGCAAACATTGTGGAAGAGAGTCAAGTGATGGTCACTTCAGAAAAGCGATTGTTTGAGCTAGGGGAGAGTTCTATTTTTTTGATCAATTCTAGGGAAAATAAATTGATTGATTCTCAATTGAAGCAGAACAAAATTCAAAACGATTACTTTAAAGCAGCTACCACATTATTTGAAAACCTTAGGTTGAATTTATAAACAGAAGTATAACATAGCTTCGTTATTTTTTGTATTTTTTCATTTAAAAACTAATTGTCATGGCAGAACTCATTAAGATTTACGAAGAAAACCCTAACCCAAAAGAAATAGCAAAAGTTGTAGAAGTGCTTAAAAACGGTGGATTAGTAATTTACCCTACAGATACGGTGTATGGTTTAGGATGCGATATCACCAATAATGCAGCATTAGAAAAAATTGCAAAGATTAAAGGCGTGAAGTTAGATAAAGCTAATTTCTCGTTTATTTGTAAAGATTTAAGCAATCTATCAGAGTACGCAAAACAAATTGATAATAGCACCTTTAAAATTTTAAAGCGAAACTTGCCCGGTCCCTATACATTTATTCTTCCGGGAGGTAATAATTTACCTACAGTTTTTAAAAAGAAAAAAACCGTAGGAATTCGTGTTCCAGATAATGCCATTTGTCAAGCCATTGTCAGTAAGCTAGGAAACCCCATTGTTTCTACTTCCATTAAAGATGATGATGAGGTGATTGAATACACTACAGATCCTGAACTAATTGCTGAAAAATGGGACAAATTAGTCGATATTGTGGTAGATGGGGGGTATGGTGATAATGTTGCTTCTACCGTGATCGATCTTACCGAAGGCGAACCCGAAGTGATAAGAGAAGGAAAAGGAGATTTAGCTATATAAGCTAATCTCTTTTTTCTTGTTTTAAAATTTTAATGATTCGGTTGTAATAAATTTCAGATAAGTTCCACTCGTAACCATTAAAATTAGTCGTGTTGGTAAACTGTATAACTACCGCATCAAGATCTTTGTGGTATTCAGCAATAGTTTGATAACCGGGGATTAAACCCGTGTGATTATAGGTATAGAGGGAAGCATAAATTTTAGCTTCCCTTTCTTTAAATAAAGAACCGTCATTTAAAGCTCGTAAAAATATCCCAACATCTTCCGCTTTGGCAATCATAGATCCATAATCGGTGGTTTTTATGTCTTCTTCCACACCTACGTAATAACCACTCATCAAGCGATTCATGTCTATTTGCTGAAGAGAACCATAGGTATTCCTAAGCTGTAGCGGATTCAATATTTCTTCTTTAATGAATTGAAATTTAGAGTAGCCTACCGTTTTTTCAATCAGTTCATTGATCAATAAATAATTGGTGTTAGAGTATTCGTAATCTTCATCAGGTGGAAAATTGGCAGGTTGATCTAAAACAAGTTCAAGGATTTCTTGATTTGTTTCAGGAGGGTTGACCCAAAAATTAGGTACACTGGTGTAATTGGGAATTCCGCTGCGGTGCTGCACTAGCATTCTTAAAGTAATCTTATCAGAATTTTCAATTCGATGAGCTAATTCAGGAAAATAAGTAGCTAAGGTTTCATCTAAAGATAATTTGTTTTTGTTTACCAATTTGGTAATTGCAACAGCATCATATAACTTTCCTACACTTGCGATTTTAAATAAGGCATCGGGTTTGGCAGGAATTTTTTGTGCTCGGTTATGCCAGCCGGCAGCATAAAATCTAGAAGGTTGATTTGCTTGATTTACATAAACAATGATACCATCAAAATTTTGAGCTGTAGCTTCTTCAACTTGTTCCTGTACCGTATCTGGTAAAGGTTTTAGCCAAGCAAAAACCAATACCCAAGGCACAAAGAATAGAGAAATTACAGTCGAAACTAAGAGGGCGATTTGTAGTAATCGCTTAGATTTTTTTATTGCCATTTTTATAAAATATTCATTTTCAATATGCTGAAAAATTGTTATTCAGCTTGGCAAAATTAATCTAAAATGGCTTTATCGATAATTTTTTTGACTATATCGTCATTTTCTAGGGTTGAAATGTCACCTAAGTCGTCTGTTTTGTGAGCAGCAATTTTTCGTAAAATTCGACGCATAATCTTACCGCTTCTAGTTTTGGGCAGTTCTGGGACAAACTGAATTCTTTCTGGTTTAGCAATAGGTCCGATTACGTTAGCTACTTGTTTTTTAATTTCTTCTTTTAATTCTTCTGAAGCATCTTCCTCGTGGTATAAAATCACAAAGGCATACAGGGATTTTCCTTTTACTTCGTGTGGAAAACCTACAATAGCACTTTCTGCTACTTTTTCATGTTCGTTGATAGCGTTTTCAATAGGCGCGGTTCCTAGATTATGCCCAGAAACAATGATCACATCATCTACACGACCAGTAATTCTATAATTTCCTGAAGCATCCCGATAGGCAGCATCTCCGGTAAAATATTTACCTTTATAAGTAGAAAAGTAGGTGTTTTTATAACGTTCGTGATCACCCCAAACGGTTCGCGCAATAGCCGGCCAAGGTGCTTTTATGGTCAATATTCCTTCTGCTTTTTGGTTATTAAATTCAATTTCCTTTCCATCTTCATTCATCAATGCAGGCTGTACGCCTGGTAAGGGTAAGGTAGCAAAAGTAGGTCTGGTAGCGGTGATTCCGGCCAGCGGTGAAATCATAATCGATCCGGTTTCAGTTTGCCACCACGTATCGACAATGGGGCAATTTCCTTTTCCGATGTTGTCGTTAAACCAATGCCAAGCTTCTTCATTAATGGGTTCTCCCACTGATCCTAATACTTTTAAGGAACTTAAATCGTGCTTTTCTACGTGAGTAATGGATTGTTTTGCTAGTGCTCGAATGGCGGTTGGAGCGGTATAAAATTGGGTGATTTTATATTTCTCAATAATTTCCCAAAAGCGATTATAATCGGGATAGCTAGGAACCCCTTCAAACATTACAGTAGTCACTCCTGCAGCTAAAGGTCCGTAAACAATGTAAGAATGTCCGGTGATCCAACCTATATCGGCAGAACACCAATAAATATCATTTTTACTGGGCTGAAATACGTTTTGAAAGCTGAAAGCAGTGCCTATTAAATAACCACCGGTAGTGTGTACCATTCCTTTGGGTTTTCCAGTAGAGCCGGAAGTATATAAAATAAATAATGGATCCTCCGAATCCATTTCTTCAGCTTCATTTTGAGTAGGTACTTTTTGCAATTCATCAAACCAGAATTTATCGCGTCCCTCTTTCATGGGAGTTGGGTTGACGGTTCTTCGGTAAACAATTACGGTTTCAATAGAAGGAGTGTTTTTTAGAGCCTGATCACAAATTGCTTTTAGCTCGACAGATTTTCTTCCACGGTAATAATTGTTTGCGGTAATAAGTATTTTACATGTTGCATCGTTAATTCTGCTAGCAATTGCTTCGCTCGAAAAACCAGCAAACACAATAGAATGAATGGCACCAATTCTAGCACAGGCCAACATTGCAACAGTAAGTTCAGGAATCATAGGCATATAAATGCAAACCCGATCTCCTTTTTTTATTCCGTTATTTTTTAAAACATTGGCAAATTGACAAACTTTTAAATAGAGTTGTTTGTAAGTAATATGCCTTGACTCTTCATTTGGGTCGTTAGGTTCCCAGATGATTGCGTCTTTGTTGGGTTGCTTTTCTAGATGTCTGTCTAAACAGTTTTCGGTGATATTTAATTTTCCACCTTCAAACCATTTTACTTCCGGTTTTTTAAAATCCCAAGTTAAGGTTTTGTTCCATTTTGATTTCCAAATGAAATGATTAGCTACTTTATCCCAAAATTTTTCAGGGTTTTTTAAGCTTTCTTGGTAGGCTTTTTTATAATTGACGAAAGATTTTATTTGCAGGTTTTCATCAAAACTCATGAAGTTGGGTTTAAGCGTTTATTTTCTTTTCAATTTAAACAATTGACAAACGCTTAGCTGTTAAATAAATATGAAATTTGATGGAGTCTTATTATCGAATATAATTATATTTCGAAAATGAAAACAGTAACCATTAAAGCTTATTCACTATCTTTTCCCCAATCGATAATGTCTTGTTCAGTCCATAGCATAGGGAAGAATTTTCGTTGTTGAAATTTTGGGTGTAGGTATTTTTTCCATTGTGAACCACCGGTGGCGGCCTTGTTTTCCCCTTTTTTGTCTAAGTAATGTTGTGCGGTTTTTAAGTGAACTAAAGGCCACTCTACATTATAGTAATGATCGAAATCCCGCATAGCGTTTTTTAAATCTTCAGAGGGGTTTTTAAACGAAGCAAATTTATCTGCCAAGGTTTTTCCTTCTAGTTTTTTGGCTAATTGAATAAAACTTTCTAGGTACTTTTCTTCAAAATGCCGAAGGGTTAAGGTGCTTTTTCCTGTTTTACGGTTATAACCGGCATCACGCCAATAAATATTATCAAAATATTCTTCAATGGTAGGATTCTCACTTAAACGTGTTTTTCCATCTTCATTAATTAAATTAATTAAGGGTGTTGTGAAAATCTCGAGATACCTAAATTGGGCACTTTGGAAACCACTCGCAGGTGCTAAGGTAGACCTGAAAATGTTATACTCATCGTAATCCATTCCGAAGCGCATCACATCAAAAGAGGTCATGAGCATATTGGTATACCTTCGCAGTCGGTATACTTTGTCGATAATAATTTCTTCGGTAGGTAGGTTGTCTCCGGTAAGTTGTTTAAGCTCGTGAATCATCAGTTTTAAGACCAATTCGGTAATTTGATGATACATGATGAAAATTTCTTCATCCGGATAATCGGTTCTCGGTTTTTGTAAAGACAGCAACGAATCAACTTCAATATAATCCCAGTAATTTAGGGGTTTTGCTTGAAGAAGTCCTTTTAAATAGGTTTCGGGATTTTCGCCGAGCTTGTTGTATTTTTCTTCAAGTTTAGAAATTAATTCGTCCTTATTCATTTATAAATGTATTTGTAGCAAATTTAACAAAATAATAAAATGAACAAACAAAATGATTAGTAAAAGGATAATTTTAAAAATGTTTAAAACTTATGATATTTATTGTATTTTTAGTATTTAAGTTAAATTAATAGATATATTGTTGTTTATTGGCAGGGTTATTGATTTGTTTTTTAATGATTTTATAGTGTATGTTGTTAATATTAGCATGGAGGTTATAAATTGAAGAGTATTATTTTGGTACATTGAAAAAGTTGGCTATTTTTAGCAAATTTTTAAAGTATTATTAACGTTTAAATAAAAGTTTCACATGATTAAAGAAAAATTACTAGCTTCTTTATTATTTCTTTTATGCGGATTTTCAGTGTTCGCACAGCAAAAAACAATAACGGGAGTGGTTAGCGATGACCAAGGTATGCCTTTACCTTCTGCAAATGTCACCTTAAAAGATAATCCTCAACAAGGTACTTATACTAATTTTGATGGGGAGTTTACCATTGAAGCAAGTAGCGGAGATATTTTAGTGATTTCTGCTATAGGAATGGCTACAAAAGAAGTTCCGGTAGATGCTAAAAATGAATATCAAATATCTTTAAAGACAGATGTTTCAACATTAGATGAAGTGGTAATTACTGGTTTTGATAATGTAGAAAAACGTTTGTTTACAGGTGCTAACTCAACAATTGATGCTAAAACTTTAAAAGTTGATGGTGTCGTGGATGTTTCTAGAATGTTGGAGAATAAAGCTGCTGGTGTTAATGTTCAAAACGTAACTGGAACATTTGGAGCTGCTCCGAAAATCTCAATTAGAGGGGCGTCTTCAATTTTTGGAGATACAAAGCCTTTATTTGTAATTGATGGAGTAGTACAGGAAGATATAATTAATCTTGACTTTTCTCAATTAGCTTCTGGAGATGCTACTACATTGATAGGTTCTTCAATTGCTGGTTTAAATGCAAATGATATTAAGAATATTGAAATTTTAAAAGATGCATCAGCTACCGCTTTATACGGTGCTAGAGCATTAAATGGAGTGGTGGTTATTACTACTAAATCAGGTTTAAAAGAAACTCCAACTACTATTACCTATACTTTAGAGCAGACTGTTAGGGCTACCCCTACTTACTCGCAATATGATATACTTGATTCACAAGAAACAATGAGTATATTCAAAGAATTAGAGCAAAAAGGGTTTTTAACACAAGCTGGTGTAGTTCAATCTAGATCTGGAGGTGTTTATTACGGAATGTATAATAAGATTAATAATTTTATATCGAACGATTATAGATCTGCATACTCTGATAATGGTTTTGAAGTAACCAATAAACCAGAATATAGAAATAGATATTTACAGCAATATGAAATGGCTAATACTGATTGGTTTAATACTTTATTTGAACAATCTTTAACTCAAAACCATTCTTTAAGTTTTAGGGGAGGTGGTAAAAGCAATCAATACTATGCTTCTGTAAGTTTTTACAATGATCCAGGCCTTACAATTGCTGATGGAGTAACTAGGTTAACAACTAATTTTAAGAATACTTTTAATTTTTCTGATAGATTTAATTTAACCTTATCTTCTAAAGCTTCAAGAAGAACACAAGATGCGCCAGGTACATATGCGCAGTCTGATAATGTAGTTAGTGGTACGGTAAGTAGAGATTTTGATATTAACCCATTTAGTTATGCATTAAATACAAACAGAACCATACGACCATATGATAATAATGGTAATTTAGAATATGTTTGGGATAACTATTCTGACTTTAACATAATCAATGAATTAAGAAATAATTATATAGATCTTGAAGTTCTTGACTTTTTATTTCAAATAAATGCGGATTATGATATTACAGATAAAATTACTTATAATTTAACAGCATCAGGTCGATATGTTAAAAGTACTAATGAGCATAATGTTACAGAAGACGCAAATGCAGCTGAAGCTTATCGTTCTATGGGTACTACTATTATTCGAGATAATAACCCGTTTCTTTATGAAGATCCTGCAGATCCTACTGCTCAACCAAGATCAGTTTTGCCTTATGGAGGGATTTATATTAAGAGAGATAATACTTTAGAAAGCTATTATCTAAGAAATACTTTGAATTATAAAACAAAATTCAATGATATTCATGATTTAATTGTTTTTGTAGGACAAGATTTAAGGTATGTAGATAGAACTCAAACGTATTTTGAGGGATATGGAATACAATATAATCGTGGATATGTTCCAAATTTAGATCCAGACTTTTTTGATAAATATATCGGTGAAAGTGGTCAGTATTTTGGTAAAAATGTAGAGAGAGAGAGAACTGTAAGTTTCTTTGGTAAAGCAACATATGCTTACGATAATAGGTATGTTTTTGCGGCTACAGGGCGTTATGATGGGTCTAATAGACAAGGTAGATCTAATAGTTCAAGATGGTTACCTACTTGGTCTGTTTCCGGTAAATGGAACATTACTAATGAGGACTTTTTGGATGACTCATCAATTATTAGTAATTTACAACTTAGACCATCATATGGTTTGACAGCAACAGCAGGTCCTGCGACTAATTCTTTGGCGATATTTCAAAGTGATGTTATATTTAGAAAGTTAGTTTCTCAACGTGAAAATGTTTTGAATATTACTGATCTTCAGAATAATGACTTAACTTGGGAAAAACAATATGAAACAAATATTGGTTTAGATATTGGTTTGTTTAAAAACAGAGTTAATATAAGTACTGACGTTTATAGAAGAAAAGGTTTTGATTTGATAGATTATGTTACAACTTCTGGTATAGGTGGACAATATGTTAAAGCAATAAATAATGCTGATATGACAACAGAAGGTCTTGAGATATCTTTGAACACTACTAATATTCAAACTGATAATTTTAGTTGGAATACTACTGTGAATTTTTCTGTATTCGATCAAGAAATTACTAAACTTCAAGATAGACCAGATGTTTTGGATTTAGTTGATTTAACTGGTGGTAATGTAATTGGCTATCCTAGAAACTCTTTATTCTCTTTTGATTTTGAGGGGCTAAATAGTCAAGGTCTTCCAACATTTAATATTCCAGGTAATAATAAAATTACAGGTGCTAATTTTCAGGATAATGAGAATATTACAGATTATTTAATATATGAAGGTTCTGTAGAACCTAATCATTCTGCCGGATTATCTAATACTTTTAATTATAAAAATTGGAGTTTAAATTTCTTTATATCATCATCTTGGGGTAATAAAATTCGTTTAAAGCCTACTTATAGTAGTACTTATTCAGATTTAGATGTATTTACTAAGGATTATGCAAACCGTTGGTTATTGCCGGGCGACGAAAATAGTACCAATATTCCTGTAATAGCGGACAGACGTTTAGTTGAACAAAATCCGAACTTAAACAGAGCTTATAATGCATACAACTATTCTACGCAACGAGTTGCAGACGGAGGATTTGTTAGGATGAAAAATATTTCTCTATCATATAACTTCCCATCAGAATTGTTAGATAAATTAGGAGTAAATACATTTTCATTGAAGTTATTAACTACAAACCCATTTTTAATTTATTCTGATGATAAATTGAACGGTCAAGATCCAGAGTTTTTCCTTTCTGGAGGTGTAGCTTATCCTATTTTAAAACAATATACACTGAGCTTAAATTTAAGTATTTAAAAAAAATTGAAATAAAAATATGAAAAACATAAAATTAATTTTTCCATTAATTGGACTGATACTTCTGACATCTTGCGAAGATTATCTCTCAGAAACTCCAGATAATCGTACCGTAATTGATAGTGAAGAAAAAATAAAAGAACTATTAGTTGGGGCTTATCCTACTAACGCATACGCACCATTTTTAGAACCAATGACAGATAACTATGGTGATAAAGGAAATTTAGAGGAAACAACAGATGATTATTTAAAATCCTATTCTTGGGAACCGGTAATCAATGATCAACAGGATACTCCTATTGGTTTTTGGTCAGAGACTTATTCAGCGATTGCTCAAGCTAACCAAGCATTAGCATCTATATCTGAATTAGAAGGTGGAGAATCAGATTTAAGTGGTGAAAAAGGAGAGGGTTTATTAGCAAGAGCTTATGGTCATTTTATGCTTGCAAATATTTGGGGTGAACATTACGATCCTCAAACAGCAGCATCTAATTTAGCAATTCCATATGTTTTAGAACCAGAAACTGAAGCAATAAAGCAATATTCAAGAGCTACAGTAGAAGAAGTTTATAATTTGATTGAGAAGGATATAGAAGAAGGGTTACCTTTATTGGAAAATGATTATTCTCAACCAGACTATCATTTTACTCCGGCAGCAGGTTTTGCTTTTGCTTCCAGATTTTATTTGTATAAAGGAGACTGGGATAAAGTGATCGAATATTCTTCTGAAATTTTAAATAATGCTGATGAGAGAATAAGAGATTGGGAATACTATGTAGATAATTTACAAATTAGTCAAATAGGAGCTGAGGTTATGAGCCCAAGTGAGCCTTCAAATCTACTTATAGTTGTTCCTGTATCTAATATATATGAAGATTTTGCAATTAATAGATTTGGATTAACAGAAAATAAAAAAGAAGAATTATTTGATGCATCTAACCCCTATGGAAAAGACTGGGCGTATCAAGTAGTTTTCTTTTCTAATGGTGGTTTAACCAATACTATAAATAAATATGATTTTATTTTTGAATATACAGATATCACTGCGGGTATTGGTTATAGAAGAACTTCTGTAGCATTATTAACTCACGATGAAAGTTTGTTAGCAAGAGCAGAAGCATATGCTATGAAAAATGATTTTGCGGCTGCTGTTCAAGATATTAATGCGTTTTTGTCTAATAAAACAAGAAATTATAATCCTGTTACAGATCAATTAACTGAAGAGGATATTTTAAATGAATATCCAAATGCTGAAGAGTATAATCCTTATTACTCACTTACTGAAAATCAAGCATCTTTTGTTAAATTTATAGCAGAAATGAGAAGAAGAGAATTTTATATGGAAGGATTACGTTGGTTTGATATAAAACGTTTCCATATTCCAGTTACTCACGATTTTATAGATAAGCCAACTGATATTTTAACAGACAATGATAACAGAAGGCTGTTACAGATTCCGCCTAGTGCAGTATCGTTCGGATTACAACAAAACCCAAGATAAAATAAATTATTATGAAAATTAACATGTATAAAATATTATTACTGTTATCTATTACAGCTTTCATTAGCTGTAGTGAAGATGATGAAATAAATGATAAAAGTATTTTAGATACTGCAACTCCAGAATTATCTGAGTTAGATCAATGGATAAGACAGGAATATGTAAATCCTTATAACATAGAAGTTATATATGAGTGGAGCGAATATGAATTTTCTATTGAGCGATATTTATATCCTGCAACTAAAGAAAATGTTCAGCCTGCTTTAGAGGTGGTGAAACATATTTGGATAGATAGCTATACAGAAGTTGGAGGTGAAGATTTTGTAAAAAATATTGCACCAAGACAATTAGCTCTTTCTGGCGGGTTTAATACAAATCCAGAAGGTACTATAACCTTAGGTTTTGCAGAAGGTGGAAAAAAAATAGTGTTATTTAATGTTGATTTTATAGACTATAGTAGTAGAGAAAATATTCAAAGATTTTTAAATACTATTCAACATGAATATACACATATATTAAATCAAACAAAGCCTTTTAACGAACAAGCTTTTGGAGAAATAACACCTACCAGCTATAATCCTAACTGGTATGAAGAGACAGATTCAGCTGCTAATGAAGAGGGATTTGTAACTGCATACGCTAGTTCTTCAATAATAGAAGATTTTGCTGAAATGGTTGCCACTTTCTTAAAATATGATAATGATGGGTGGAATGATTTTATTGATAATATATCAAATCCACAAGCTAGACAAGATATTAGAGCTAAAGAATCTATGATGGCAGAATATTTTAATCAAGCATTTGGTATTGATGTTTATGAGCTACAAGCCATAGTTCAAGAACATACTGATGAAGTTATTTAATAATATTAAAAAAAGTACAATGAAATATATATATAAATATACTTTTATTCTCTTACCGTTAGTTTTTTTCCTTATATCCTGTGAGGACAATAATGATCCTGAAGATATTTTTGAAAAAGACTCAACAGAGAGATTAAATGAACAAGAAAAAGAACTGAGTGAGCTTTTACAATCTTCTGAATATGGATGGAAGATGACATATTTCACTGATGATCCTCGATATACCAATAATGATCAACAGTTGGGAGGATGGACTTTTATATTTGATTTTGTAGATAATTCACATGTAGTTATGGTGTCAGATTTTTCTAATCAGACATTAACGCCAAATGAAAGTGAATATAATATAAAATTAGGTTCTACCATAAAGTTATCATTTTCAACAAAAAATTATATTCATGATCTTTCCGATGCAAATAATGCTCCTTCTTCTTCTTTAACAGGTAAGGGATATAAAGGGGATTTTGAGTTCCTTTACTACGGTCAAGAAGGAGAAGATTTAATTTTTAGATCTAACAGATTTCAAATTGAAATTCGTTTTCAAAAAGCTACTGCGGAAGATTGGGAAAATATTTCAGAAAATATAGAAACAGAAGTTATATTACAATCATCAGGAGAATTGCAATTAGAAATTAGCAATAATGGAGAAATTAATGTTTATGATTTAGCATTTAGTCCTGCTACTAGATATGCAACAAATATAGACAGTACTGATTTATCTTTTGGTGTAGGTTACAAAGAAGAGAATTTAAAAGTTATAAAACCAATTCCTGTTGGTGATAAGTTAGTTACAGATTTAGTTTATGATTCAGAAAATAATTGGTTTATTTCTGAACTTGAAAACGGTGATTATGTAAAAATTATTTTAGGTGATCCTATACTTGTTAGTGATGTAGTAAATGATTACTATTTTGGCGCACTTGCTGCTTCTGGCCATCCAATAAATGAATCTTCAGATGCTTTTATTGATATATTTCTTGAAGCAAGAGAACTAGCTTCAGCTGAAACAGGTCTTGAATTATATGGTTTTTTCATTGTACCTGATTTTGGTTTCATACAATATATCTTTCTTGATGACGCCGGAAATGATACAAGACCAAATAGGTTGATTAGTAATTATAGTGTAGATGATTCTACCGGAACCTTAACTTTACAAGATGGTGGTTGGCAAAATGCTACAGGGGAATCTTTTGGTAATACGTTAGATGGATTCCATGATGTATTATTTAATAGTCAAGGTTTGAGAGTTGCTCCTACTGGAACATTTTATAATGGAGGTCCTGTATTTTATTTAATTAGTAATGAGGATTCTTCTATTAGTATAGGTACAAATGGTATTCTGTATTAATAATTTTATTATACTTTTTCATAAAAAGCTGCCATATTTTGGCAGCTTTTTTTATGTCTTTTATTTATACTTAAATCAAAACTCTTCATAACTTTTGTTGGAAGTTTTTTAAGAAACTTACTACTTTTACAATTCTTTAAATAGAAAATTATGGCAGAAGATAAAATAGAAAGAATAAAATGTTTAATTATTGGTTCTGGACCTGCAGGATATACAGCGGCGATTTATGCTTCTAGGGCAGATTTAAAACCGGTAATGTACACTGGGATGGAGCCTGGCGGGCAACTAACTACCACTACTGAAGTAGATAACTTTCCAGGTTATCCAGAAGGAATCGATGGACCTACAATGATGGTTCAACTTCAACAGCAAGCAGAACGTTTTGGTACCGATGTAAGAATAGGAATGGTTACTGAAGTTGACTTTGCAAAAGAAGTAGGCGGTATTCATAAAGCATGTATTGATAACTCGAAGTGGGTAGAAGCAGAAACCATAATTATTTCTACCGGTGCAACTGCTAAGTATTTGGGATTACCTAGTGAACAGCGTTTACGTGGAGGAGGGGTTTCAGCCTGTGCGGTTTGCGATGGTTTCTTTTATAAAGGTCAAGAAGTCGCCATTGTTGGTGGTGGAGACACTGCTGCAGAAGAAGCTACTTACTTAGCAAATATCTGTTCAAAAGTGACGATGTTGGTAAGAAAAGATGAAATGAGGGCGTCTAAAGCTATGCAACATCGTGTAACTAGTACTAAAAATATAGATTTACGCTATAATTCTGAAGTTGATGAAGTTTTAGGAGACCAAGTAGTAGAAGGACTTCGTATCGTGAATAATGAAACTGGAGAGAAAGAAGATATTAGTATTACTGGTCTTTTTATTGCCATCGGGCATAAACCAAATACAGATATTTTTAAAGGTCAGTTAGATATGCATGATGATGGTTATTTAATTACTAAAGGTAAATCTACCAAAACCAATATCCCCGGAGTTTTTGCAAGCGGAGATGTACAAGATAAAGAATACAGACAGGCAGTAACAGCAGCAGGAACCGGCTGTATGGCAGCCTTAGATGCAGAGCGTTACTTAGCTACTGTAGAAAGCGAAGAAGAAGTTTCTGCTTAAGGAATAAAATTTAAATTCAAAAAAAGTCACCAAATCTTGGTGGCTTTTTTATTCTAGAGCAGAAATCCTATAGAATTACTTGGCTGGTGAATTTTAAAATCTGAAAATGTATTATTGTGGGATGCTACGTATGCTTGCTTATGTAGAAATTCACCTATAGTTATAAAATTGAAATCTTTATGAAAAGAAAAAAGCATACTATTAAAAGTATAGCCAAAGAAATGGAAGTATCGATTGCTACTATTTCTTTTATACTGAATGGAAAAGGTAGAGAAAAAGGGATTTCAAAAAGAATGATAGATAAAGTAGAGGCCTATTGTAAAGAAATAGATTATAGACCTAATGCTTTAGCCAAAAGTTTGCGTACCGGGAAATCAATGATTTTGGTAGTTATTGTGGAGGATATTTATTCAAAATTAGCCAGGGTAATAGAAGAATTGGCCTATAAAAAAGGTTACCAAGTACTGTTTTGTAGCAATAATAATGACGATGTAAAATCAAAAAAGCTAATCAGCCTGTTTAGGGACAGAAAAGTAGATGGTTTTATTATAGCTCCTTCCCCTGGGATTAAAGACGAAATCGAAAAACTTCAAAAAGAGCAATTTCCCATTGTATTATTTGATCGTTATTTTTCTGATCTTTCCAACCATAAAGTAATTAGTGATAATTATCAAGCATCTACAAAAGTGATGAAGTGTTTAAAGCAAAATGCTTATCGCAATATTCTTCTTATAACTCCAGACTCTGAACAAACACAGATTTTAGCTAGGATAAATGCTTATAAAGATGCTGTGCGGGAATTTAATTTAGAAGAACATATTTTTTCTATTAATTTAATCGAAGAAGAAGTTGAGGCTCGAAGGAAAAATCTTAAAAAACGTTTATCTGAAGATAATTTTGACGCGATATTCTTTACTACTGGTTATTTAGGCCGGTTGGGTTTAGAAGTTATGAAAGATCAATTTCCTGCTTATCTTCATTCTAAAGGGATTTTTTCTTATGATGATGATATTTTATTTAAACTTTTTACACCTTCCATATCAGCAGTTGAGCAACCTATTCAAAAAATGGGTGAGGCACTTTTAGAAATTATTTTAGAAGAAATTGATGCTAAAAATCCTTTAGATAAAAAGGAGATTATTTTAGAATCTCAATTACATTTCAGAGAGTCTTCTCAAGAAAAGCTTAAGCTTCAATAAAATCTTTGTATTCTAAAAAGAAAGCTTCAAATTTCAGCATATTTTCATTGAAAAAACTAAAAATATCCGACCAAGTTTTTTTGTTATGAATGCTTACTTTTTCTTTGAACAAGAAAATATAGGCTATTATTTTACCAGATTCGGTTTCGTGATTGTAATCGAAAATTAAATCTCCGCTTATCTCTTCTTTCATTAAAAGCTTTAAACTTTCAAATTTTTCAAAATAATAAGGTTTTAAAATTTCATCATCGGTATCAATAGCAATTCCCAAACTTGCTTTTTTCGTATCAAAATGAAATTTTAAATTAATTTCCTTAATTTTTGTATGGTAGAGTATCCATTTTTTTGGACTTTGTTTACCAAACTCTGTCCAAAATTCTTGTCGTATTCTTTTTGATTCTTCTCTGCTAAACATTTATAGAAGGTATGCGGCGAAAACACCCAAAATAATTACTAATATTTTTGAAAAATTGAATTGATGATTTTTAGAAGATTCAAACAAAATAATGGTTGAAACATGTAAAAATATTCCAATAACGAGCGCAAAAATATACTTTTCTACAGAAGCTAGAACAGTAACATGTTGCTGTAAAAAACTGCCTAAGGGAGTCATGAATGCGAATAGCAATAAGAATAAACCAATTTTTACCTTACTTAATTTTGAAGTGAGTAAAAAAGAAGAAATAATAATGGCAATTGGTATTTTATGAATCACCACACCTATAAGCAAATGGTGGTTTTCTTCAATAGGATAACCTTCTAAAAGTGAGTGAATACATAAACTTATAAATAACGTAATCGGAAAATTTGATTGTTCTTTATTGTAGTGTAAATGTCCATGTTCTGCTCCTTTAGATAAAAATTCCAAGAATATTTGAAGTAATATTCCAGCCATAATCAACAAACCAATCCATCGATTGTAATGTTTATATACTTCCGGTAGAAATTCAAAAACGGTAATAGAGAGTAAAAAAGCCCCGCTAAACGATAGCAATAATTTAATAGCATTACTGCTTGCCTTTATAAAATAAGCAATGATAAAACCAACAATAACGGCAATGATAGGTAAAAGTAAACTCATTAATTACTGAAAAATTAAAATAAGCCTATCAGATTTTTCTTCATCAAACTCGTGAAGATGATAGTCTCCAAAAACACTTAAAAGTTGAATGCCTGCTTGGTCGAAATAATTCTGAAAATCTTTCAAGGTTAAAGCATTTACACGTTCGGTAAACGAATATTCTACGCTATGATCTTCAAAATCAATTTGTTTAAAGATAAAATTATTTTCTACCCAACGTTCCTGATGAAATTCAATTCCTTCAACGGTTTTAGCATCTCGGGAAACCAAATTGTTAATCACCTTCTTTGTATTCATAAAATCAATCACGCCAAAACCGTCAGATTTCAATTCAGCTTTAATTGCTTTTATGGTATTTAAATTGTTTTCTTCTTTTTCAAAATATCCAAAACTGGTAAACAAATTAAAAACAGCATCAAACTCAAGGCCTAAAGCTTTACTCATATCCTGAACTTTAAAGCTAAGTCCGGGTTGTTCGTGTTTTTTGGCTAAATCAATACTGTTTTTAGATAAATCTGTACCTATAACTTCAAACCCCATTTTATGTAAATAGATAGAGTGCCTTCCTCTTCCACAAGCTAAATCCAAGATTTTTGATTTGGGGGCTAATTGTAAATACTTTACGAGATTTTTCATGAAAAACTGTGCTTCTTTATAATCCCGATCTTTATATAAAATATGGTAATACTTGGTGTTGAACCATTCTGCATACCATTTTGTTTCCAGTTTTGTCATAGGCCGCAAAATTAATGTATTTTTGCGGGTAAGAGAACTTTGACTATGGGAAATAATTATTTGATGATCGCTAAAACCCTTTACGGATTAGAGTCTGTTTTGGCAAAAGAATTACGTGATCTTGGTGCAATAGATGTAAAAGAAGGTATTAGGAGCGTGAGCTTTTATGGTGATAAAGGGTTTATGTATAAATGTAATTTATGTTTGCGTACAGCCATTAAAATTTTAAAACCCATTAAGAGCTTTAAGGTTTTTTCTGAAGAAGATCTCTATAAGAAAATTTACTCGATGGACTGGAATGAATACCTAAGTCCAAAAGGTACGTTGGCTATCGATAGTACAGTACATTCTCAAAAGTTTACCCACAGTAAATTTATTGCTTTGAAAAGTAAAGATGCGATTGTGGATTATTTTAGGAATACCACGGGAAACCGACCTAATATAGATTTAAAGCATCCAGATTTACGCGTGAATATTCATATTGAACACGATAAATGTTCGGTGGCTTTAGATAGTTCTAATGTTGCTTTGTTTAAAAGAGGCTATAGGGTTGCTACCAATTTAGCACCGGTAAATGAAGTATTGGCGGCTGGAATGTTATTGTTATCGGGTTGGGATGGACGTTCGAACTTTCTGGATCCAATGTGTGGAAGCGGAACTATTTTAGCCGAAGCAGCCATGATAGCCTGTAATATTCCTCCTAACTTAAATATTCCTGAATTTGGTTTTGAAAAATGGAAAGATTGGGATGTAGATTTATTTGAAAAGATTGAAGCTTCTGCCTTGAATAAAATTCGAGGTTTTGAGTATAAAATCATGGGATCAGATGTTTCTCCCTCAGTTCTTAGAAAGGCAAAAGAGAATATTAGAAATGCTAATTTGGACGAATTTGTTTCTATTGAAGAGGAAGATTTTTTTGCTTCAGAGAAAACAACAGAGGGACATTTGCATATGTTGTTTAATCCGCCCTATGGTGAACGTTTAGAGTTGAAAAATCTAGAAGAATTCTATAGTAAAATAGGGGATACATTGAAACAAAATTATCCCGGTACGCAAGCTTGGTTTATTGTTTCTAATATGGAAGCGATTAAAAATGTAGGCTTAAAACCTTCTCGTAAAATTAAATTGTTTAATGGGAAGCTAGAATCTAGATTGGTGAAATATGAAATTTATGAAGGCACTAAAAAGCTTCATAAGTTAAAATAAGTATTAGCTTATTGGAACTGAAATTTAGCTTCCTAATTTACCTGAGCTGATTCATAACATATTTTACTTCATTTTCATCTGAACTTATCTTCTGGTAGGCTTACTTTATTCGGGGGCTAACAATCTATTTTTCTTATAATGGCTTTATGAGTTCGCATAAAGTCTGGAATGATGAAAATTTCTGTAATTGCTGCAATAATGGATGATCCAAATATTAATTGCTCACCTCTTGCTCTTTATCTTTTTTGAAGATAGGGATTAGGTAAGAAATAGAATATCCCCAACCAACACCAATACTGCTATCTTGGTAAGTTCTATGAAACCCTGGTACATAAAGCGTTTCAAAATCATTAAGAGATTTATCGCTTAGGTAAGATTTTAATTGTACGTGGGCACTTAAAAAAAGATTATTAAAAATTTCGGTTTTTATACCAAATTGAAGTTCAATCCAGCTTCCTGTTAGTCCATCATAATCCCGGTTTACTTCCCGAATATCAGGGGCAAAATAAGTATCGCTTGTATAAATTTTATATTTTTCTAAGGTATGGCTAAAACTTGCAAACCCATAACGTAAGCCTACAAATAATTCATTTTGCATTCCTGCCCAATTGCTGTAGGCATTGTAATTCCCTCCAATTTTGACATAGCTTCCTTTTGTGTTTATTAATAAATTGGGTTCATCGTAAGTGTAATCTTCGTTACCTATTTCTGCAGCTAGATAGTATTTTTTATAAATTCTAAAATCTCCTTGAACTTCAAGTCCTCTATAATCATCATCCGTAAATGATCTTACCAATTTCACTAAATCTATACCTACTCTTAAACCATATTTTTCTTTAAATGCAATAATGGTATCAATAGATTCTTCATCAGATTGTTCTTCTTGAGCAAAAGAAGTAAAACTTAAGAACAAAAAACTAATGGTAAATATATAAATGGGTAATTTGTTCATTTAAAATGTCGTTAGGTTGTTGTACTTCTATATTTTTAATCCAATTGCCATTATTTTCTTCGCTAACTAGATCTGCATCAAAATCTAAGAATTCTGCTTTGTAGCCACAAGCTCTACTTACGTATTCTTCATTTACCGCATAAGAAAATTGAATCTTATCTCCGTTTGTCGTGTACTCGTCTTCTTCCTCTTCAGATAAATCGTAATTTCTGTAAAAGGTATAATTTGTGAAGTCTTGATCAGTTCTTAACGGAATTGAAATTTTATTTTTATTTGAAGTGGTTTCATCAAAAAAAGCAATGGTATCACCTTCAGCAACTACATTTAGCCTCCGTACATCTTTAGGCTGATCTACATCTTCAAAATTAAAAAACTCAATGACCAATTTGGGAGTGGTTTGAGTAGTTTCTGGGCAAATATCGTCCCGTTGACAACTGCTAATGCAGAGCAAACAAACCAAAAAGCTTAGTGCAAAATATCTTTTCATTTTCTTAAATCTAATCGAACCACGTTCTCCACATGATGGGTTTGTGGAAACATATCTACCGGTTGTACCTTGCTTACTTGATAATATTCATCTAACAAAGCTAAGTCCCTTGCTTGCGTAGCTGAATTGCAACTTACATAAACTATTTTTTTAGGCAAGATGTTGATAATTTGTGCCACTACATCTTTATGCATTCCATCTCGTGGCGGATCGGTAATAATCACATCAGGTTGACCGTGGTTGTTTATAAAATCCTGGGTGAATACTTTTTTCATATCACCTACAAAGAATTCAACGTTATTAATGTGGTTTAATTGTGCATTCTTTTTGGCATCTTCAATTGCTTCAGGAACGGCTTCAACTCCAATAACTTTTTTAGCTTGTTTGGCTACAAATTGGGCAATGGTTCCAGTTCCTGTGTAAAGATCGTAAACCAAATCGTTTTGATCTAATTCAGCAAAATCGCGGGTGATTTTATATAGTTCATAAGCTTGGGCAGAATTGGTTTGGTAAAAAGACTTGGCATTAATCTTAAACTTTAAGCCTTCCATTTCTTCAAAAATATGATCTCTTCCTTTAAAACAAATTACTTCTTGATCGTAGATGGTATCATTTCCTTTTTCATTGACCACATATTGAAGTGAAGTAATCTCTGGGAAACGTTCAGCAATAAAATTCATTAATAATTCGCGTTGCTCTTTAGCTTCGTAAAAAAACTGAACCAATACCATAATTTCTCCGGTAGAAGAAGTCCTGATCATTAAAGTCCTTAATAAACCTTCTTGATTTCTGGCATTAAAAAAAGAAATATCATTTTTGGTGGCAAAATCCCGAACTTCATTTCTAATAGCATTACTGGGATCTTCTTGTAAGTGACATTTTTTAATATTCAGGATTTTGTCCCACATTCCGGGAATATGAAAACCTAGGGCATTTTTATCTTCAATATCCTCTCCGCTATTAATTTCATCTAAAGTTAACCATCGGCTATCACTAAAAGAAAATTCCATTTTATTTCGGTAGAAGTAAATGTTTTCACTTCCAGAAATAGGGGTAGTCTCCGGCAATTCAATTTTACCTAAGCGGCGAAGGTTATTTTCAACTTCTTGCTGCTTGTAAAAAAGTTGATATTTATAATCCATATTTTGCCATTTGCAACCTCCACAGGTTCCAAAATGTTGGCAAACGGGTTCTGTTCTTTTATCTGAATATGAAATATAGTTGGAGACCTTTCCGTAATAATACGATTTTCGCTTCTTATAAGTCTGAATATCTGCGATATCACCGGGTACTGCATTATCTATAAATACTACTTTGCCATCTGGAGCTTTAGCTATTGCTTTTCCTTTTGCTCCTGCATCGATCACTTCTAATTCGTGAAATACTTTCTTTTTATTTTTTCTTGCCATAGCTGCAAAAGTAACAAGATTTTATAAGTTGAAGAGTTTAGATTTCAACAAAGATTTCTTATTTTGCCAACAAGCGTAAATGGGATGATTTCTCTCCCTTAAGAAGGAATCATAAAAGTAAAATAGAAAAAGAAAAAATCAATGTCAGTTTTAGAAATTTCTTCTTCGGAAGAAGCCATTAAATTAGAAGATAAATACGGAGCCCATAACTATCATCCACTTCCTGCAGTATTAAACCGAGGAGAAGGTGTTTTTATGTGGGATGTAGAAGGTAAAAAATATTATGATTTTTTAGCTGCTTATTCTGCCGTAAACCAAGGACACTGTCATCCTAAGATTGTAGATGCTATGAAAAAGCAGGCAGAAACTTTGTCGCTAACCTCTAGAGCATTTCATAACGATATGTTGGGGAAATTCGAGAAGTTTGCTTGTGAATATTTTGGTTATGATAAATTGCTGCCTATGAATACGGGTGCAGAAGCGGTAGAAACTGCTATCAAAATCTGTAGAAAATGGGCTTACGAGAAAAAAGGAATAAAAGAAACGGAAGCAGAAATAGTAGTATGTGAAAATAATTTTCACGGAAGAACAACCACTATTATTTCATTTAGTAATGATGAAGATGCCCGTAAGAATTTTGGTCCATATACTCCCGGATTTATAAAAATACCTTACGATAATACCGAAGCTTTAGAAAAAGTTTTAGAAGAGAACAGTAATATTGCCGGATTTTTAGTAGAACCAATTCAAGGGGAAGCCGGAGTTTATGTCCCTTCTGAAGGATATCTGAAACGTGCTAAAGAACTTTGTAAAAAGCATAATGTGCTTTTTATTGCAGATGAAATACAGAGTGGTATTGCTAGAACCGGAAAACTTTTAGCGGTCGATCATGAAGGGGTTAAACCTGATATGATTACGTTAGGAAAAGCGATTTCCGGAGGTGTTTACCCAGTTTCTGCGGTATTAGCCAATGATGAAGTGATGGAGGTGATTAAACCTGGGCAGCACGGCTCTACGTTTGGAGGTAACCCTGTTGCAGCAGCAGTAGCCATAGCTTCTTTAGAAGTAGTGCGGGATGAAAAATTAGCCGAAAATTCTGAAAAGCTTGGGAATTTATTCCGCAGGGAATTGAATGGCTATATAAGGAGTTCTAAAGTAGTTAATCGTGTTAGAGGAAAAGGTTTAATGAATGCAATTATTATTAACGATACCGAAGATAGTTCTACTGCTTGGGATATTTGTGTGGCTTTAAAAGAAAACGGACTTTTAGCAAAACCTACCCATGGAAATATTATTAGATTCACACCACCTTTAGTAATTACAGAAGAGCAAATAATGGATTGTATTTCTATTATTACTAAAACTTTAGAAACATTTGAGGATAAATTCTAAGTTGAAGAATATTTAAACATAGAAGAATAAAAAATCCCGATGAAATTTTCATCGGGATTTTTTGTTTTATGACTGTGATTGAATTTCTAATTGTTTTTGGTATTCTTCCCAAAAAACATCAACAGCTTCTGGTCCTCCAAAAAATAAATATCTAACTAAACAATAGACAAAAAAGGCACTCGATAAGACTAAAGCAACTATGGCTATTGTTCTGGCTGTATTGGCTTGTTTGTAGTTACTGTAAAGTTCAGGATTTTCTTCGTATTTCTTTTTGTCTTTGTTTGCTAAAACTAGGGCTATGGCTGAGGGTATAATACCACCAATACCTAGACAGCAACATCCTAAAAATGCTACTATAGCTAAAATAAGCGAAATAGTAGTGTTGGGTAATTTTTGTTGTTCCATAAGTAATTAAATTAAGTTAGTTTGCCAAATATAATAAACTTATAGAATGAATTGTTTAAAAATATAACTGATTACTATAGTAGTTATGCTTATAACCGTTAATAATGAAACTGTTTTAGAATAAAACTTATAAGGGTAAACTAAATTAGCTAAGATACTTAAGCCTAAAATAAATAATGGATAAATAGCTGGATACATAAAAAAAGCTTCGGTAAACTCTCCTTTTAAGAGAAGTACCAAAGCTCTTTGACCTCCACATCCCGGACAATCAAAACCAAACAGTTTTTTATGTAAGCACGGGATCATGTATTCTTCCATAATTAGCCTCTGTTTAAAATGCTAATTTTTTTCGTGGTAACAATATTATCGTTAGTTACTATTCTAACCACATATACTGCTTCAGCTAAATTAGCTGTAGAGAAAGTATACTTATTATTAGCTCCTAAATTAAAATTGTTGATGACTTGTTTTCCTGACATGTCAAAAACACTTACATTTTTTAAATCAATTCCTTTAGGGTTCAAAATTTGTAATTGAGCTAATCTATTATCTTGAAAAACCGTAAAGCTTTCTGCGATTTCATCGGCCACTGCTAAATTTTCTTCACCATTTTGAAAAGTAATTTCAAATCTTTCAGAATAATTTCCTGCAGGAAGCGTAATGTAAAAATAATTATCTTTTATAGGGTGATATTCTCCAGTATCTTTATCATAGATGTAAACATTATCGGTATCGAAATTTTCAAAATTATTTACATTTATAGCAATATCTTTTTGTGAACTTAAATTTAAGTAAAGCGGTAATCTATCTTCAATATTAAAAGGACGAATATCAATAACGTAATCTTTTGCACCTATTAAAAATCCGGCATCTGAACTAATTTGATCAAAATTTGAAGCATCTCTCGCAGGATCTACTCCTGTAGTAGCTTCTTCATCAAAAGCTAGGGCAATTTGTCTTGTGTAATCGTCATTAAAAGCTATGTTAAACCTAATTTTAGGAATTGCATTTTCTTCTTGTGTAGTGGTATAATTAGATTGATTTACAAAATCAGCGTTTCTTCCAAACACAGATTCATTATCAACGCCTTCTTTTACATATTTACGATGAGTGTTTTTAAATTGGATGTTTTCAATTGTTCCTTCAGATGGAGCTTGTACAAAGAAACCTTGACCAATAGGTAAATATCTACGATGCTTTTTTTCGTCCTCTTCTTGTAGTATGCCAGAACCATCAATAGGTTCTCCATTCGAATTATAGTGATAAAATGTGGCTGGCGTATATACTCCGATAGATGAGCAATTTCCATTAGGAGAATAACTTGCATATCCTGCAGAATAATCTGCTAAATAATGAGAATTTATAGAATGGTCACTATCCCAAAAATAGGCAATACCTGTGGTAGCGTTTCTTCTTTCAACACTTTCAGAATTACAATCAATAGGATCATCTTCAGGATTACCTTCGGAATTTTCAAGTAAAAAATAATTTAAATCTAAAGCAGATGGATAAGGGTTCCCTATTAAGACTACATCATTCACACCTGCCACATTAACAGTGATTAAACCATCATTAGGTCTTCCTCTAAAATCATAACGTTGATTACTACCTGGATTGTTTTGAACACCATCAACAGTAGTGCTGTCTGTTCCATTTACACCTTTCATTGTAAAGCCTTCACCAGCATTAATAGTCTCGTTATCTCTTACTTGAGACCAATTGGCATAACTTCCATCAGCACTTGCATATTTATAAATCCAATATTTAGCAATATTTAATATCCCTCCGTCTTCACTTGAACCATTATATCCGTTAACCATATTAGCGCTTTTACTTAAAAGGGATGAGGTAGGAGCACCTAATAAAGCCACAGAAAATTGGCGATTGCCATCTGTAGTTCCGTCACCGGGATTACTTACTGGACTAGACCAATAATTGTATGCGTAGGCATTGGCAGTACCTTCTTGAAAGACTGAAATTTTACCGCTTCCCGTATTTAGAGAAGTATCAGTTCTACCTTGAAGCAATTGTCCTTCATTTCTTAAATAAATACTGGCAACATCTGGATCAGTATTTTCAGAAATGTTAATATCTTCACCTACATAAAGAACAGTACCCTTTACATACATATAATTATCTTTGTCTGTACTAGGTTTTACGGACAATTGAGCGAAACTTGCGGTCGCTACAAAAAATAATAAATAAGAGTATATCTTTTTCATCTGCATAAATTTTATACAAAAATAATACTTTTGTACTGAAAAACACAAAAAAACACTGATTATTAGTTTTTTATAACGCTTTAATTTTGTAATAAAATATATAATGAATACGAAAAAACAGCTTTTTTCTAGCTTATTTATCCTTTTAGGTGCTGTACTTTTAATCTATGGGATGATTGCAGAAAACACAAATGTATATATAAAAATTGTTGGTATAATTGTTTTAATGTTTGGACTTTACAGCTCTACAAGAGTCTGGGTGGAAGATAATAAACAAGATAACGAAAAGGATGATGAAATTTAAAAAAGGCGATAAAGTTGAAGTGCTCGATGATAGTATTCGAGGAGAAGTGTTAAAGGTTGAAAGTGATAAAATCATCATAAAAACAGAAGATGAGTTTGAAATGATTTTTAATGATGATGAGCTTGTCAAAGTTTCTGCTGAAAATGAAATTAAAGTAAAAGACGATGAACTTATGGAAGCACTTTTGGTAAAAACAGTTAAAAAGAGAGTGGTTCCACAAACGTCCAAAAAGCAAAAATCTATTCCACCCATGGAAGTAGATTTGCATATTCATCACTTAACAGATCGGGCTAAACAGATGTCTAATTTTGAAATGCTCAACCTTCAATTAGATACCGCTAGAAGTCAATTGGAATTTGCTATAAAAAAGAGAATTCAGAAAATTGTTTTTATCCACGGTGTAGGCGAAGGTGTTTTAAAAGCCGAACTAGAAACCCTTTTTAGCAGGTATGAAAATGTTAAGTTCTATGACGCTGATTTTCGGCAGTACGGAGTCGGTGCTACAGAAGTTTATGTTTTTCAGAATTATTAGTGACTTTATTCTAATACCACTATTAGAGTTTGATTTACAGTCACTTCAAACCTACCTAATTCCAAGGTTTCTAACGTAATCTGTTCGTCAGAATTGGTCTTGTTTAGGGTGATGTTTTTGGCAATGACAATGGTTCTAAATCGTCTTGAAATATTATTATCTCTTAATTCTTCTAATGGAGGATCGATAGATTCAGAAATGTTGGGATTTAAAAAATTGGGTAAATCATTTTCGTTCACATCGTCTTGAGGATTTAAAAAAGGTTCACCATCTTCATTTAATTCGTCTCTCGCATTTAAATCTTCGTTTCTGGTTAACGTCCCGTCTCCATCATCATCTTCATCTAAATAATTAGGAATTCCATCTTGATCGGTGTCTGCAAGTCCTGTGATGGGGTCTACTGGAGTTTGGAGATCTTCAGCGTTTAGTTCGTTTCTAGTTAAAACATTATCATTATCGTCATCAGTATCTAAAAAATTAGGAATCCCATCACCATCTGTGTCGTAATTTTCATCTAAAGGATCGGTTGTTTCATAAGGTCCGTTATAATTATCCTCTGCATTTGCTTCAGTGGGAACACCATCATTATCATCTTGTTCGATAATAGTTGTTATAAATTCTACATAACCTCCATCAGCACTAATGTATTCTTGGTTTACTTGTGGAGAACTGGGGGGGATGCTCTGGCAAAAATAATCGTTAGGGAGTTGATTGTTATAGGTTCTGTAAATAATACGATTGGTGGTAGATAAATTTATGGTTACCGTAGAATCTTGTACAATATTACTGTCTTCATCACTAATTCTTACAAAAGTTCCATCAAAGCCATTTCGTGTAAAAGCTAGGGCGATTGTTTCGTAAGTTTCATTGTTGATATTATAAATAATTGCAGTTTGATTATCAGAATTAGGATCTAAATCACCACTGCAAGTCCTTAAATCTGTTTCGTTATCATAATCAAAAGTAGTTACAATAATATCTCCATCATCACAAGCGGTTAATAGAAAGATTCCAATAAAAAGTATCGATAAATTTTTAATCATTGCTACAAT
This sequence comes from Mesonia oceanica, assembly GCF_902499555.1. Taxonomy (GTDB): domain Bacteria; phylum Bacteroidota; class Bacteroidia; order Flavobacteriales; family Flavobacteriaceae; genus Mesonia; species Mesonia oceanica. The sequence continues at coordinate 120,016 of NZ_CABVMM010000004.1, read as the reverse complement.
TTTCAACAAAAATAATTGAATTACGTATTTATAACGCTTCATCCTTAAAATAATTTTAAAAGTTTTATTTTTGCAAGCATTTAACAGAAACAGTTTTTTATGAACAATATATATTTAGATAGCGCAGCAACCACTCAAATAAGACAAGAAGTTATTGATAGAATGGCTGAAGTAATGAGCGTTTATGGGAACCCTTCTTCTACACATACCTTTGGTAGGACAGCTAAATCTTTAATAGAGAATGCTCGTAAAACCGTTGCGAAATATCTAAATGTTGCCGCTAAAGAAATCATTTTTACTTCCGGCGGAACTGAAGCTGATAACCTTATCTTGAATAGTGCAGTTAGAGATTTAAAAGTAGAAAGGATTATTACTTCAAAAATTGAACACAAAGCCGTTCTGCAATGTGTCACTCAATTACAAGATTGTTTTGATGTTGAAATTGAATTCGTGAAATTAGATGAAAAAGGAAATATAGACCTTCTTCATTTAGAAGAACTATTGAAGGATTCCGATAAAAAGACTTTGGTGAGTTTGATGCATGTAAATAATGAAGTAGGGAATATGCTGGATATTGAAAAAACCGGAAATCTTTGTAAACAATATAATGCTTTATTTCATAGTGATACCGTTCAGTCCATTGGTCATTTTAATTTAGATTTAAATGAACTTCCTGTAGATTTTGCGGCCGTGAGTGCACATAAATTTCACGGACCTAAAGGCGTTGGTTTTGCTTATGTGAAAAGCAATAGCGGATTAAGGTCTTTGATTTTTGGTGGAGGTCAAGAACGCGGTGTTAGGGCAGGAACCGAGTCGGTACATAATATTGTAGGTTTAGAAGAAGCCATTAAGTTAACCTATGATAATTTAGAAGAAGAAAAACAACATACTTCTGCGTTAAAAAAACATTTTATAGAACAACTTCAAAGTGAATTGCCCGGTATTAAATTTAATGGTGAATGTGCCAATTTTGAGAAAAGTACGTACACCTTGGTAAATGTTTGTTTGCCAATTTCTGAAGAAGAAGCGACGATGCTTTTATTTCAATTAGATTTAAAAGGAATTGCTTGCTCCAAAGGAAGTGCATGCCAAAGCGGAAGTGATCAAGGTTCGCACGTATTAGCAGAGTTCCTTTCTGAAGAAGATCTTAAAAAACCATCCATTAGATTTTCTTTCTCTCGTTACAATACAAAAGAAGAGTTAGATTATGTGGTAGATGTTTTAAAAGAATTTATTCAAGTGAATGCTTAAAACCGCATTCCTAGCTTTACATTAAAAACCCTTGGCGATAAATAGTTAGGTACGGCGTATAAACTTTTAGTATAAACGTCCCGTACAAACGTATTGGTAATTGAGTTTTGGTTATCAAATAAGTTGAAAATTTCAAAACCAATACTCAATTCTTTAAAGCGATGAAGCCAATGTCCTTTAGGATGTTCTTTGTTTTTATCAACCAAGACATAAGAAAATCCGGCATCGGCACGGCGGTAATCCCTTAGTCTGGTTTGGTACTCGTACGGATCTGCATAACTAGGAGAACCTCCCGGTAAGCCCGTATTGTAAACCATATTCAAGTAAAACTTGATATCTGGTATGGCTGGAACATAATCTTGAAAAAGTACCGCAAACTTTAATCGTTGATCTGTTGGGCGCGAGATATAACCACGATCATTTATATTTTCTTCTGTTTTTAAATACCCAAAACTAACCCAACTTTCTGTTCCCGGTACAAACTCTCCATTCAAACGTAAATCCAATCCGTAAGCATAAGCAACCGCATTATTTCTGGCGCGGTATCTGATCCTTACATTTTCTAGGGTATACGGATTTACATTGGTGAGGTTTTTATAATATGCTTCAGAAACCAGTTTAAAAGGCCTGCCACCAAGTTTAAAACTGTAATCATTTCCTAAAACCACATGGATAGATTGTTGCGCTTCCACTTCTGGTCGAACTGTTCCTGTAGAATCCCGTAAAGCTCTATAAAAAGGAGGTTGATGATACCAACCGCCGGAAATTCTGAAAATCATATCGGTATCCCAATCGGGTTTAATCGCAAATTGCCCACGTGGACTCCAAACTTGATGCGTTTTACGTTCTATGTTTTCACCGCTAACTTCCCAAGCCTGGGTTCTAATTCCTGCATTTAGCCAAGCTTCAGCATCGCCAATTAAGGTTTTGTAGCTCCATTGTGCAAATGCCTGAAAACGGTTAACCTGAGTTTTATTAATTGCTCGGATGTTATTGAAAGGAGCAATAGGGGCGTCGTAAGCTTCATAAGGTTGATTATTCTGAAATCCATCTAATGGTGGGCGAATAGAGAAGCCTGCAGAATCTATAATTTCATATTCCCGAACCCGATCCCGAATATCTTCATGGGTATATTTTACTCCGTAATCTATTTGATGATCATCTTTTTTTAAAGTTCCTAGATGTTGAAGGTTAATGATTAAGGCATCTAAATCATTTCTGGCGTGAGTGAGTTGTGAACCAATTCCTTCACTAAATTCAACTTCCCCTAAATTCTCACCTCCAATATCAGTATTCACATCTCCTAAACGGTATTGGGCTAAAATATCAAAATGTTCTTGTTCTTGCGTGTTGTAGGTCGAAGCAATAAATTTTGCTGAATAGTTTTCAGAAACTTTATAAGTTGCTTTTAATGCGCCAAAATAAGTTTCATATTGATCTTTTTCTTGTCCTTCGTAATAAATTAAAAGCGCTTTAGGGTCAGTAATCGTTCCGAAGTTGGTTTGCCGGGTAATAGGTTCGTAATCATATTTGTTAATGGCTACATTTCCCAAAAAACTCAATTCAAATTTATTATTGAATTGATAGGTTAAATAGGTTTGCGCATCGGCAAATCGAGGCCTAAAGTTGGTTTCGGTTTCTTTTGCATTTACAAAAAGGGAATTATCGCGATAGCGAATTCCTAAAATTCCGGAGAGTTTACCGTTTTCAGACATGTCTTCAACAGAAACACTTCCGCCCAATAAACTTAAATTTAACGAAGCTCCAAAATCTACAGGACGGCGATAGGTGATATCTAATACAGAAGAAAGCTTGTCTCCGTACTTGGCTTGAAAACCTCCGGCAGAAAATTCAACATTTCTTACCATATCGGTATTTACAAAACTTAATCCTTCCTGTTGTCCGGAACGGATTAAAAAAGGCCGATATACTTGAATATCGTTTACATACACCAAGTTTTCATCATAGTTTCCGCCTCTAACTGCATATTGCGTACTTAATTCGTTATTAGAAGTAACTCCCGGTAGAGTTTTTAAAAGATTTTCTACACCGGCATTGGCTCCGGGAATTTTACGTACTGTTTCCGGGCTAATTGTGGTAACGCCTTCTACACGGGAATTTCGATTGCCTGTAATGACTACCGTTCCTATTTGCTCGACTCCGGTTTTTAAAACAAAGTTGAATTCTTTTTTTGTGCCTGCTTCTAATTCGGGAATACTTACTCGAATTCTTTTAAAGCCTACATAAGTGATTTCTAATTGAATCTCTTTATTTGCAGGGATTTGAATGGAATAATATCCGTTTTCATTAGTTTGTGTCCCTCCACCACGGTAACCCAAATTAGCACCGGGAACGGGAACATCGTATTCATCTAAAATTATTCCTTCTAAAGTAGCTTCTTGAGCAAAACCGGTTAAGGAAAAAAGCAAAAACAGTAGGGGTAAATATGAAAAATTTTTCAAGGGATATACTTTAATTTTTTCTGAAAAATGTGCCTTCAAATGTAGTACTATTTCCTACATTATCAACAACGATGAGCTTTAAATTATTTTCTGTGGCATCAGTAATTACATGATCATTAAAATCGTAAACCAAACTATTGGTTTTATAATCGTATTCCATTAAAATGAACTTACCGTTGATGGTTGCCCTGTAGCTACTAATTCCCGAGAGGTTATCACTAATTTTAAATTTTAGGTAACGGTAATTGCTCATCCATTTTCCTTCTCTAAAATTTACAGGTTTTACCAAAGGTGGTGTGTCATCTACAGCTAATTTATAAGTACCAAACGTTTTTGTTCTTGTCGTAAAGCGGTTTTGCTTTTTGTATGTAGTAGAGTAGTAGGGACGGCCCCAATCGCTCATTCTAGCAATATAAAGTTTCTCTTTGTCTTTATCACTATATCGGCTTACGTCAAAACCAATGGTAATGTTTTTGTGAAGAGCAGTTTCAGGGTGATGTACACTAATACTTTCCCCATTAGATTTAATATCTAAATATTCACTTTTATAGAGTGCATTCCTTGGGATATATATATCAAAGCCATCTTCATCAAAAGCGGTGGCTTCATTTGCATTTACGTAGTAATCAGTAACTTTTTCTTCTGGTTTTATAATTTCTTCGGAAGGAATTTCCTTAGGAATGATAGGAATTCGAATAGTGGCAGTATTCCCTTCATAATCCTGAATTTTTATTTTATAATCGTAATCTAAACTATCATTGGTGATGTTAATGTAGCCGTCATCTTCTTTCCATTTAAAAATACTTAACGGATTGTTATTCTCAATAAATAATTTTTGAAATCTGTCGTGGTTGGTTTCATAATAAGCATAATCAATAAAATCGTTGATGTAACGAGATTCGGCAAATGAAAATTTATTAAAATCAATAGCAAGGAGTTTTTTCCCATTCAAAAATGTTTCAATTAAATTCACTCCGTTTCTATTAGCGGCATAATCCAGTAAATCGACAGTGTTTACGCCAAAACCAATTTTCCCAAAAGCTTTGATGTCTTCTGTTTTGTATTCGTTATTTCCTAATGGAATTACTCGAAGTTTATCGCGCGAACCTTTGTTGTTAATATGTGCATTTTCTGACACTGGATAAGCGAAAATACCTTTTACCATCGGATAATGGGTGTCTTTAATAGCAATGCCAAATAGCATTGGGTTCATAGGACTGGCTTGACTATCCCTGATTTCAAAATGAAGATGAGGTCCGCCGCTACCACCGCTGTTTCCGCTATAAGCGATTACCTCACCTTGTTTAACAGGGAGTTCATCAGCCTCTGGGAAAACTTCGATTTCATAACTTTCTTTAGCGTATTGGCGTTCTTTTATGTATGCTTCAATTTCTGGGGCAAATTCTTTTAAATGAGCGTAAACAGAAGTGTATCCATTGGGATGTTGAACATATAACGCTTTTCCGTAGCCAAAATGAGAAACTTTTATTCTACTTACATATCCTGAAGCAGAAGCTAATACATTTAAACCGGTTTGCTGATGTGTTTTAATATCCATACCACTATGAAAGTGATTGGAGCGTAATTCACCGAAAGTCCCCGATAAAATTAAGGGGATTTCCAACGGACTTTCAAAGTAATCTTGTGGAATGTCCTCTTGGGAAAAACTTTTGAGAAATAAACATAAAAAAGATACAAACAAAAATGCGGTTCTCATAAACTGAATTGTAAAATTGTTAAGGGGCTGGGTTTAAATATAAAAACTTCTTTTTAATAACAAAAACTGGAAAAATAGCAAGTTTAGTATAAAAATTACAGAAAAAACTATTGGCATATTAATAAAGGCATGTTAACTTTGTGCGTAAGTATTACGTGAATGGTAGATGAGTAAATTGGTAGAAAAAGTTGATTCACTAGAACAAAAGATTAGTAAGTTACTATATAAATACAAGGCTTTAGAGCAGGAAAACCAACAGTTACAAGAAGAATTAAAAGCTGAAAAACAAAATAGTACACAACTCACTTCTAAAATAAGTTCTCTCGAGAATCAAACCCAAATGCTTAAAACTGCCAACGCAATGCTGGGCAGTAACGAATATAAAAGAGAAACGAAACTCAAAATAAACAGCTTAATAAGAGAGATAGATCAATGTATTGTTCAACTCTCTGAATAATCTTCTTTATGAAGAATGAAAAGTTGAAAATTAAAATATCTATTGCAGATCGGGTGTATCCGCTCACCGTTTTTCCTCATCAAGAAGAAGGATTGCGTAAAGCTGCAAAAGAGATAGAGAAGGTAATTAAGCAATTTGAGCAGAGTTATGCTGTTCGTGATAAGCAAGATGTATTGGCAATGTGTGCTTTGCAATTTGCAGCAAAAAGCGAACAAAAAACAATAGATAATAGTAACCAAGTCATGAAAGCAGAAGAAAAACTGGAAAGTTTAAATCAGCTTTTGCAAGAATACTTAGGTTAGCCATACGTTCATTAAAATAAATTAGGTTTACTGCCTGTATTAGTCATCACAATTTGATAAACTCAACATGTTATCATTAAAAAGGGTGAGTCATAGTTGTAAAAGCAAGCCGTCTTTGAACGGATCCTTGATCAGCTAGTTAGCCCTAAACCTGTTTAAACGGAGTTTAGACATAATTCTATGCTAATACAGGCTTTTTTTATATATATAAATTAAATTATGGAAATAGTAATAATAGGAGTCGTAGCGTTAATTGTTGGATTGGCAGTTGGCTTTTTTGTCTCAAAATCAGCTGACAAGAAAAGGGCCAATTCCATTATCAATGAAGCTGAAAAAGAAGCAAAATCGATAATTAAGGAAGCTACCGCAGACGGGGAAAGCAAGAAAAAAGATAAAATCCTTCAGGCAAAAGAAAAGTTCATAGAATTAAAATCTGAACATGAAAAGGTAATCCTTTCCCGTGATAAGAAAATTGCCGACGCAGAAAAACGTACCAAAGATAAAGAATCCCAAGTTTCTAGTGAACTTTCAAAAAACAAGAAACTCAATAAAGAACTGGAAGATAAGGTAAAAGATTACAATTATCGAAATGAATACCTGGAGAAAAAACAGGAAGAGATTGATAAAGTACATCAGCGTCAAGTACAACAATTAGAAGTGATTAGTGGTATTAGTGCTGAAGAAGCTAAAGATCAATTGGTAGAATCCTTAAAAGAATCTGCCAAAACAGAAGCCATGGCGCTTATTCAAGATACGATTGAGGAAGCTAAAATGACGGCGCAGCAAGAAGCCAAGAAAATAATCATCAATACTATACAACGTATAGGTACAGAAGAAGCGGTGGAAAATTGTGTCTCTGTATTTAACTTGGAAAGTGATGATGTAAAAGGTAGAATAATCGGGCGTGAAGGAAGAAATATTCGCGCTATTGAAGCCGCGACCGGTGTAGAAATTATTGTAGACGATACTCCAGAAGCGATTATACTATCTTGTTTCGATTCTGTAAGAAGGGAAATTGCAAGGTTGTCTTTGCATAAATTGGTTACCGATGGAAGGATTCACCCAGCGAGAATTGAAGAAGTCGTTAAAAAAACCCGTAAACAGATCGATGAAGAGATCATTGAAATTGGTAAACGTACCGTGATCGATTTAGGTATTCACGGGCTTCATCCTGAATTGATAAAAACCATTGGTAGAATGAAGTATCGTTCTTCCTATGGTCAAAACTTATTACAACACTCTAGGGAAGTAGCAAAACTTTGTGGAGTAATGGCAGCAGAACTTGGTTTAAATCCTAAATTGGCGAAACGTGCAGGATTATTGCACGATATTGGTAAAGTACCGGAAACAGAAACTGAAGTTCCTCACGCTATTTTAGGAATGCAATGGGCAGAAAAGTATGGGGAGAAACCAGATGTGTGTAATGCTATTGGAGCTCACCACGACGAGGTAGAAATGACTTCGTTGCTTTCACCTATCGTTCAGGTTTGTGATGCTATTAGTGGAGCGAGACCTGGCGCAAGACGTCAAGTCTTGGATTCATACATTCAACGTTTAAAAGACCTAGAAGAAATAGCTTTTGGTTTTGGTGGCGTTAAGAAAGCTTATGCCATTCAAGCTGGTAGGGAATTGCGTGTCATTGTAGAAAGCGAAAAAGTAAATGATGAAAAAGCAAGCAACTTGTCTTTCGAGATTTCTCAAAAAATACAAACAGATATGACTTATCCCGGTCAGGTAAAAGTTACTGTGATTAGAGAAACTAGAGCAGTAAATATAGCTAAATAATAATGTAGCAAATAAGAATAAAAAAGCGTCTGTTTTAAGCAGACGCTTTTTTGTTTTATATTCAAAAAAATAATTACAGAATAGAATTTTTTTTAGAAAGTCATCACGTATATCTTTGCAAAAAATTAATTTATGAAGCTCAATCTCAATAAGCCTATTTGTTTTTTTGATTTAGAAACTACCGGAACCAATATTGCGAAAGATAAAATTGTAGAAATAGCTATTTTAAAAGTTTTTCCCAACGGAAATAAAGAAAGTTACCGTTGGTTGGTAAACCCAGAAGTAGCCATTCCTGCTGAAACTACAAAAATTCATGGGATTTCAGATGAAGATGTGGCGAATGAGCCCACTTTCAAAGAGCTTTCAAAAAAAATATTCAGCATTATTAAAGGTTGCGATTTAGGAGGCTACAATAGCAATCGCTTTGATATACCTCTGTTGGCAGAAGAATTTTTACGGGCAGAAGTAGATTTTGATATTAAAAATGCTGTAGCTATTGATGTGCAGACTATTTTTCATAAAAAAGAAAAGCGAACTTTAGAAGCGGCCTATAAGTTTTACTGCGATAAAGATTTAACCGATGCCCATAGTGCCGAAGCAGATACCAATGCTACTTTTGAAGTGTTAGAATCACAATTGGATCATTACCCAGACTTAGAAAATGATACCAAGTGGTTAGCCGAATTTAGTGCACATAAAAAACATGCAGATTTTGCAGGTTTTATTTCATACAATAAAAAAGGAGAAGAAGTGTTTTCTTTTGGTAAAAACCGTGGTAAGTTGGTTGAACAAGTTTTAGAAGAAGAACCTGGCTATTATAATTGGATTCAAAATGCAGATTTTCCACTTTATACCAAAAAAGTATTAACGGCCATTAAATTAAGAAAGCTTACCGATAAACTTAATTAAAAATGAAGATAATTTGTATAGGTAGAAATTATACAGATCATATTGAGGAGCTTCAAAATGAAAAACCAAAAGACCCTGTAATTTTTTTAAAACCAGATACTTCTGTACTTTTAAAAAAACAACCGTTTTTTATACCAGAATTCTCAGAAGATTTACAATATGAAGTTGAAGTTTTGGTAAAGATTAATAAAGTTGGTAAATATATTCAGTCTAAATTTGCCAATAAGTATTATAATGAAATTGGCTTAGGTATAGATTTTACGGCAAGAGATGTGCAAAACCAATTAAAAGAAAAAGGATTGCCGTGGGAAAAAGCCAAAGCTTTTGATGGGTCGGCTGTTATTGGAGAAAAATGGATTTCTAAAGAAAAAATTTCTGACCTTCAAAATATGAATTTTTCTTTAGAAAAAAACGGAGCGATTGTTCAACAAGGAAATACATCACAAATGCTCTGGAAAATAGATGAAATTATTGCTTACGTTTCGCAATTTTTTACGTTAAAAATAGGTGATGTTATTTTTACAGGAACTCCAAAAGGTGTAGGCAAAGTTTATCCAGAAGATATATTGACCGGGAAAATAGAAGAAAAAGATATTTTTGAAATAAAAGTAAAATAATGAGTATTTATAATTTAGATAATTTAAAGGAGATGGCAGAAGGAGATGAAGTGTTTTTAAAAGAAATGCTTAAAACCTTTATAGAAGAATTGCCGGAAGATGTAGCTGCTATGAATGACGCTATCGATAACCATAATGCGGTACTTACATATCAAATAGCGCACAAAATGAAGCCTAATTTGAAAATATTTGGTCTTCATTTAGATGAAAATGTAAAAAGGTTGGAGCATTGGTCTAAAAGTGATCTAAAGAAAGATGATGTAATGAAAGATGCACGCGAGATAGAAAGTACTGTTTTAACGGTTTGTAACGAATTAAAGCGCGACTATAATCTGTAATGAAAGCAGAAATTATTACCATTGGCGATGAAATTCTAATCGGTCAAATAGTAGATAGCAATTCAGCTTTTATAGCCAAAGAACTCAATAAAATAGGAATTGATGTACAGCAAATTACTTCTGTACAAGATGAAGAAAACCATATTCTAACTACTCTAAAAGAAGCTTCACAAAGAGCTTCCATTGTAATTGTTACTGGAGGTTTAGGGCCTACTAAGGACGATATTACTAAAAAAACTTTCTGCAAATACTTTAACGATGAGTTAGTGAAAAATGAAGAAGTCCTTCAGAATGTAGAAGAACTTTTTAGGAAATATGTTAAAGACCCCATTTCAGATTTAAACAGAGGTCAAGCTTATATTCCATCAAAAGCGACCGCGTTATTTAATAGGCACGGTACTGCTCCGGGAATGTGGATAGAAGAAGGTGAAGTAGTTTATATATCACTTCCAGGTGTTCCTTTCGAAATGAAAGCACTCATGGAAAATGAAGTGATTTCTAAACTTCAAGAACGTTTTCTAAGACCTTATATAATTCATAAAACCGTACTCACCTATGGAATGGGCGAGAGTACTATTGCCCAAAAAATCGAAGACTGGGAAAGTAATTTGCCTCCATTTATTCGCTTGGCTTATTTACCAAGTTTAGGACGTGTAAGGTTAAGGTTATCCGCACGGGGGCAAGATGAAAAGGTTTTGTTACAGGAACTCGACCATCAATTAGAGCAACTTCATTTATTAATAGGCGATATCATAAAAGGTTATGAAGGAGAAGGAAGTTTAGAAGAGCAGATTGCCCAAAAGTTTATAGAAAAAGGCAAAACCATCACTACAGCAGAAAGTTGTACAGGCGGGAGAATAGCTTCTAGGTTAACTTCAGTTTCTGGAGCTTCCAAATTTTTTAGGGGAGGAATTATTACTTATGAAACTGCTACCAAAAATTATGTGTTAGGGATTTCAGAAGAAATTATCAATACCTATTCTGTAGTAAGTCCAGAAATCACCAAAGAAATGGCGATAAAAGCTAAAGCTTTATTTAGAACGGATTATGCAATTGCCACTACAGGAAATGCAGGTCCTGCCAAAGGAGATAGCGATGCCGAAATAGGAACAGTTTATATTGCTATTGCGAGCCCAAACGGAGTAGAAGTGATAGAAAACCATTTAGGGAAGCAGCGTGAAAAAGTAACCGAGAAAGCTGTTTACAAAGCTTTAGGGATGATTTTAGAAGAAATAGAAAAATAAAGTATTTTATATTTGTAAGTTGGGTAAAAAAATCGTTAATTTGCAGCCTGTTTTGAAATAACGAGAAAAGATTATAAAAATGTCAAGAGTTTGTGAACTTACGGGAAAAAAAGCGATGGTAGGAAACAATGTTTCTCACGCAATGAATAAAACCAAGCGTAAATTTAACGCTAACTTGGTAAAAAAGCGTTTCTACATCCCTGAAGAAGATAAATGGATTACGTTAAGAGTATCTACTTCTGCTTTAAAAAATATTAACAAAAGAGGAATCTCTGCTGTAATTAAAGAAGCAAGAGAAAAAGGATTCTTAAACAAGTAATCTCTTTTAACCCTTAATACAAAGAAAGATGGCAAAAAAAGGAAATAGAGTTCAAGTAATTTTAGAGTGTACAGAGCATAAAAACTCAGGGAAACCAGGTACATCTAGATATATTACCACTAAAAATAAAAAGAATACACCGGATAGAATAGAGTTAAAGAAATTTAACCCAATTCTTAATAAAATGACGGTTCATAAAGAAATAAAGTAATAAGTTATGGCAAAGAAATCGGTAGCATCGTTACAAACAGGATCTAAAAGACTTACAAAGGCGATCAAAATGAAAAAGTCTCCTAAATCTGGAGCTTATGTTTTTGAAGAGCAGATTATGGCGCCAGATCAAGTAAACGATTTTTTCAAAGAAAAATAATCGTAGTAAAAAAATATATAAGCCGCTTTGATAATTTTCAAGGCGGCTTTTTGTTTTTTGTATATTTGCATAAAATTAATGATTATGGCGTTCCCATGCCAAAGGCGTGGTCGGGCTGTCGGCAGTCGCTTTTCTCAATTCCTGCTCAATGCAGTAATTTCTAAAGAGCTTCAACAAATGCCTCCATCCCTAACGCAAACCAAAGTATACTTATGAGTTTTTTTAAAAAGATTTTTTCAAAAGAAAAAAAAGAAACGTTAGACAAAGGATTAGAAAAGTCTAAAGAAAATTTCTTTGGTAAGCTAAGTAAAGCAGTTGCCGGGAAGTCTAAAGTTGATGATGAAGTTTTAGACGATTTAGAAGAGGTTTTGGTAACCAGTGATGTTGGGGTAAAAACCACGATAAAGATTATAGATAGAATAGAAGAGCGTGTGGCTCGGGATAAATACTTAGGTACTTCAGAACTTGATAAAATACTTCGGGAAGAAATTGCCGGACTTTTAAGTGAGACCGGTTCTGGAGAGGCAACCGATTTTGTAGTTCCTTCTAAAAAGCCTTATGTAATTATGGTGGTTGGCGTAAATGGAGTAGGGAAAACTACTACCATTGGTAAGTTGGCCTATCAATTTAAAAAACAAGGTAAGAAAGTGGTGCTTGGTGCGGGCGATACTTTTAGGGCAGCAGCGATAGATCAGTTACAAATTTGGGCAGATCGTGTAGGTGTTCCCATCGTAAAGCAAAAAATGGGAAGTGATCCGGCCAGTGTAGCTTTTGATACTGTACAAAGTGCGATTAAACAAGATGCAGATGTAGTGATTATCGATACCGCAGGGAGGCTTCATAATAAAGTAAATTTGATGAATGAGCTTTCTAAAGTAAAACGAGTAATGCAGAAAGTGGTAGATAACGTTCCCGATGAAGTTTTATTGGTATTAGATGGTTCTACCGGGCAAAACGCTTTTGAGCAAGCTAAACAGTTTACAGCTGCTACAGAAGTTACTTCTTTAGCAGTAACCAAATTGGACGGTACGGCAAAAGGAGGTGTGGTAATTGGTATTAGCGATCAGTTTCAAATTCCCGTTAAATATATTGGAGTAGGAGAAGGCATTGAAGATTTACAGGTATTCAATAAAAATGAGTTTGTAGATTCTTTTTTTAAAAAGAGTATTTAAAGATATGCAAGAAAATAGGCCAAAACCCTTTTCTAAAGAGCGTACAAAAGCCACGATCTCTAAAATTGTTTTCTTTTATAGTGTCTTTTTTGTAGTGATGAAAATTATCGCGGTGTTTAATGGTTATCCTATAAAGGCTTCGTTAATATTGAGTATTCCTTTTTTACTCTTGGCACTTTGGGGACTTTTTCAGGTAAAAAAAAATACGTATAGTTGGTTTTATGTAGTTTTAGGAATACTTATAGTTTCGGCAATGCGATATTATGAAGTGATGATTTATGATTATTTAATGAGTTGATTACTTTTCCTTAGGGATGTAATACATTAATTTAGTTTCACCATCTACAAATTCTTTTATATTGTACTTTTCTTTCCTTCTTTGATAAATTTGTTCATAATCCCTTATAACCAAAGGGTCTGGAACTACATTGGTAGAAAATTTCACTTCATTGGTCAATGTATCTTTAATATTAGCAATAATTAAAATATAGTGCTCTACATAACCAATATTTTTAGAACTGTCGTATTCAAAATTTAAGTACGCCGATTTGTTGGGTTTAATGGGACGATTGTAATCATCTATAGTAATACAAGCACAGCCTGCTTGTACATCTCTTATAACTAAAGGGTAATTGCCGGTATTGGTAAACTTATAGCTTACCTTAAGGGTGTCTCCACGAACTACTGGATAATAGCGCCTCACGGGATCTTCAATACTCATTGAGGTAATGGGCATCGCTTTTTGAACTCTTTCAGAGAAATAATCACAACTCATTAAAGTGTATATCAAAAATAAAAATAATAGGTAGGGAAGTAGTTTCATTTTAATTAATTATAATTTCATCACAAGCGATTGCATTTTTACTTTTTTTATTTTTTGGCCGTATAAATGTTAGCGTGAAATCTCCATCAATTTTATTAAAATCTAAAGGGATTTCTATTGTTTTCTTTTCTTTTTTTAGAGAAGGCTTGATAGTAACTTTATTTTCCTGACCATTATTCTGGAGGATTATTTCTGTAGGAAAATAGATTTGATGTTTAGGGTCATTTAATAAACCCACTTTAATTTGGTTTGTTTTTTTATAAATTTCTTGATGAGGAACTTGAATTTTCAAATTCTCAACAGTACAGATTAGCCAATTGGTGTTGTAATCTAGAAACCCATAAGTTCCATTATTTAGTATTTTGATATTTGAATAGGCTTCATCTAATTGCGAAATGGATTTTAATTTTTGATGAATAAAATAATTGGTCTTATCATTTTCGATTATTTCTTTTTTCCACAGATGAATATAATCTGAAATTTTATCATTTGGTTCATCATAATAATCTATGCCAGTATTTTTAGCGAGTAGTGCCAAATTTTCAAGTAGTTTCTTAGTTTCAGGTAAAACTTGAATTTCAAAATCTTTAAAAATAGCGTAACCATTAGGTTGCATACCTAAATACCGCATTTGTTCCAACTTTAAAAAGGTAGCTGAAAGTAACAATGCTTGGAGATTGAAATTATTTTCTTCTAAGGAAGAAGCTTTTTCTAATTGCTTATAAAATTCATTAAACCTCTTAAAATCAATATATTTTTTTATGGCTTCTCCAATACCACTATAGATTCCCATCGGTTTTTTAGATTCAGCAAAATCATCTTGAATGGCTAAATAATAATTACAAATGAATTGATTAGTGTCGGAAGGAAATCTTTTTTCCACTTCATCAGAAATAATTTCATTTAAATCTGAATCTACTTTCATAAGAAGCCTGGCAATGCTGCCGGCTTTTACTCCTTGTAAAGCAGAATAGGTTTCGCTACCATTTATAAAAATTCCGGTAATACCGTTTTCTTTTAGAAATTTTAAATTCTCCTGAAGTACTTTTAGGTTAGGGTAAAAATCGAAGTAATCATCATAATTTAAGGCGTATTCCCAAGCGAAAATTTCATTTACCTTTTCTTTCCAATTTTTAAGCTGGTTCTTTAATTCATCAGCTTCTGGAAAATCTCGATAGGGTTTGCCTTTTTGATATTCAATGGTACTAAAAAAAACACCTACATTTTTGGGTTGTTGTTTCTTAGGTGGGGTTTTTACACTAATGTAAGCAGTGGTGAAAAATTCTTGATTAGGGAATTTTTCGGCCAATTCTCCCAATAAATTAAATAATGCCGGACTAGCATCGGTTTGGGTATTTCCCGCTGCTTTGCATTTATCACATTGACACACCAAACCATTATCATTAGGGTTAATCATATAATAATCATATGATTTTTTCCTGTCCTTGATATTTTTAATGATGATTTCTTTTAATTCTTCACTTGAAAAACAGAATTGCTCTTTATTTCTATCATTATCTATTAACGCATAAACAGGTGAATCTTGCGGAATATAAAATGGAATCCATTTGGGTAAGTTATGTCCCCAGAGTCCCCAAGTTTCATCTAAGGGCGTATTTTTATATTCAGCTTTAAATTCTTCAGTATTAGTAACCATTGGAAAATAGGTATCCCTATATTTAAAACTGAATTCTGTTTTATTTTGTGCTGAAGAATAATTCATAGTAAAACAACAAAAACAGCATACGAAAACAAGCTGACAGTATGTGAATTTTACTTGTTCCATATTAGAATTTAATTTCACATAGCATGGTAAGCTGATATTGATTTTGAAAATAATCTTCACTGATCTTATAATTGTACCAGTTACCGTAAAAACCAAAAGCAACATTTTTATTGACCGGCCATTGATAGCCTGCTCCTACCATTGTATGTACAAAATCGAAAAAGGTATCGTATTGAAAAGCTAATTTTTGATCGTAAGGTGCTGTACCTACAGAAGCTATAAGTTGAACAAACCGCCTATTCTCTATACTATATTTAGATCTTACCACCAAGTTGGTATAGTTATCGTCAAAGTCTGTTAGGTATTGGAATCTTGCATTTAACCAAAAATTATTTACTGTGGTAGATGCCCCCACTATACCGGTTACTAAGTTTCTGCTATCTTGTAAACGATCGTAACGAGCTCCTAATTCTACCTCCCAATTATTTTCTAGGTTCTTGAATATGGAAGCTTGTAAACGATGTTTAGGGAAGTATTTGGTTCCCAAAAAATAACTGGCCTTTCCATAAACGGTAGGACTAAAAGTATGTTGCCAATCAATAGTTAATTGAACACCGGCACCTCTATCTCTTGCTACATAATTGGCTCCAATCCCATAAGCGTTATTGGTGTAGAATTTGGTGTAATGTAAAGTAGCCATTCTGTTTACGAAAAGAGTGGAGTCTGAATCAAATCGCATGTAGCTTGCATCAATTTGATTATCGTAAGTTTTGTTGGTTAAATATTCTATATGCCTTTTCCATTCTTTTGCTTCTGCGGGATCGGGTTTGTAATATTTTTGGTAATAGAGGGCAGAATCAAATTCTTTAAGGTTCTCATAAACTTTTCCTTTGGCAACTTTTAGGTTATCTAACCAAGGATGTGATTTGATTTTTCCATTTAAGTAGGTTAAAGCTCTTAAGTTTTCTCCTGCTTTTTTATAAGCACTAACAAGTTCGGTAACGGCCGGATTATCTTTAGGCATATAATCTACAGATTTGGTAAAATCTGCATATGCTGCTGTATAAAGACTTACCCTTTTTTTATACATACCTCTTTTGTAGTAAGCAATAGCTATAGCTTTTTTTATGTCCATATCGTATGGATTCCTTTCGTAAAAAGGTTCCAACAATGCAATGGTCCAATCTGTTTTATAGTCTAATAAATAAGCATCTGCGAGTTTTAAAGCTATCTCTTTATCATTTGGATAAGCTTCTATGGCTTTTTCCCCTAAATCAATTGCTTTTTTCTTATGTTCCATAGCTAGCGCAGCATTCATGCTATAAAGGTATAGTGATTTACTGGGGTGTTGCTCTATTAATTCGTCTACTTTCTCTAAAGCTTGGGCGTATTCTTCATTCTTCATCAAATCATTTACGTACATAGATAATTGATAAAGGTGAATGTCTTCATATTTTTCAGAGTCAGGATAGTCTTTTGTGAGGTTTCTTGTGATTTCCAGTCCTTCGGGATAACGTTGGGTTTTAAAGTAAATATTACTTTTATTGAGTTGGTAATCGGAATTATCAGGGAAGCTTTCAATTAAAAAAATGGCATACTCCATAGCTTTGTCATACTTTTCTTGTTGCATGGCAATATTATAGAGTTGTTCGTTAGCCAAGATTTCCCATTCTGGTTCGGTTCTTAATAATAAAAATGCAGATTTGGCTTCATAAAGTTGACCTTGCTCTAAATAACTTTTAGCTTTTTCAAATTTATTTAATTGGTATAGGTACTGAAGTTCTTCATCTTCTGGGTAATAAGAATAAAGTTCCTCTAAGGTTTTATTGTATTTATTTTCATCTTCCAATTCTTTATACAATGCTAATTTTTTGCTGAGTAAATCTTTGGAGGTTGGTGTTCTTTTTAAACCTTTATTTATATAGTACTCAGCATCTGTATAATATCCTTTTGCTAAAGCTGTTTTTATGATGTAGTTTAGTGCTTCCCTATTAGCAGGGTTTTCTGCATATATTCTTTTGTAGATAAGGTAAGGATCGGTATTTTCATAATAATTGGCAGCCCGCGTTTGAAGGTACGTATTTAGCTCACTATACTCATTTAATTTTAAATGTTGCTTTTTATCATCAAGTAAGGTCATGGCATTATTATATTGACCTAATTCTTCCATGAGACCAATATTTTTCCTGATTATTTGAGGATCTTGAGGGAATTTTTTGAGCGCGATGGATGCATAATTTAAAGCTGCAGTTTTATCTCCTTTATTTTCTAGCTCATTTTTAATAAGCATTAAATAAGCTTCCTTATTATCGGGATCTTCTTCTAAAATAGATTCATAGATATTTTTAATTTTATCATAATCTTCAGAATTTTTTATATCCCTACCTTCCTCTTCAAGCATATAGATGTAATCTCTTTGTATGTCGTGGTCTTCCGGGAAAATTTGTTTTATTCTTTTTAGCTCTCGTAAGGCTTCTACCTCGTTGCCCATTTCCTTATAGAGGTTCATTTTTTTTATCCACAAGCCTTTTTCGTAGGGTGTTTGTTCAAGCATTTCGTTAACATAACAAATCGCTGAAGAATAACGTTTGGTTTGATGCTCAACATTTAACAAATAGAGTAGGGCGGTATAATTTTGCAAACGTGCGTCTGCTGCTTTACGTAGGATGTATCTGGCTTTATCGTATTGCTTAAGTTCTAAATAGCATTTACCTAAATATTCTTGAATATCAATATCTTTTGGGGCTTTTTTATGGGCAAGTTTTATCGCTTCTAAGGCTTTTACATAATTGCCTCGATTTTGTCCCCAATCTTTAGCTATATCGTATAGACTGTCTGATGAGGTTTTTATTTTTTGAGCATTTACTTCTAAAGTAGCCAATAAAATAAATACCGGTAGTATGAATTTAAGTATTTGAATTTTTTTTTTCATTTATAAAAGATATACTATACTTTAAAATAAAAGCTATTCTATGATTCAACTCCTTTTCTTGTCATGGTTCCCCAAGCTAATTCTCGAGACGATAGAAATTTAAAATAACCTGTTATCCCGAAAAAAGTAATCATTGGATGATACAAAAAAGGTTCCAAAAATGCTACGAGTATGAGTTTTAGTACTTCAGAAAAGTTTCTATAATATTTAAAAGTAATGTTGTCCCAAATGACTACTAAAATTGAAATCATGACTGCAAAACTATAGGAGTATAGAAAAACCAATCCTGCTAAATCCCAGTTTATTTTCCCGAAAAGGATTAAATAAATAATAGAAATAACACCACAAACTTCAATGATAGGAGCTAAAAATTCAAACACAAAAGCATAGGGGAAAACAATGAGTCCCATTCTTTTAAACTTTGGGTTGAATAATATTTTACGGTGAACTACAAATAATTGAATTAATCCGGCAGCCCATCTAGTGCGCTGTGTAGATAAAATTTTGGCATTGGGAGGGCCTTCTGTCCAACAACAAGATAAGGGAATATAACCTATCTTGTATTTTAATTTATTATTAATCATATAGCTGACCATTCGAGTAATAAGGTCCATATCTTCTGCGTGTGACCTTCCATCATAACCACCAGATCTAATTGCTACATCTTTATCAAACATTCCTAAACCTCCAGAAACATTGGGTACGCAGTTAACAAGTGACCATCCCATCTTACTTAATAAATAGGCGCGAATGTATTCAAGTTCTTGAAATCTTGGGATAAGATCTCTAGGAGGCCTAACCCTTGTTATTCTTCCTTTTTTTACTTCACAACTATTAACCATCCTTAAAGTAGCACCCACGGCAATTACTTTTTTCTTTTCAACAAGAACGGGTTTAATCATTTTTAATAGAGTATTCCTTGCAAGAATACAATCTACATCTGTACATAAAAAGTAAGGGAATACAGAAGCATTAATACCTGCATTGGAAGCATCTGCTTTGGTGCCACCATTTTCTTTATCTACAATGGTAAGTTTATCAAACTCTGGATTGGTAGATTTAAAAATACGTTTAAAAGGTTTTGTTTTAATTCTTTCTATGTAAGCATAAGGTACTTCTACCAATTCGAATTCTTCGATAAGCTTTTCTAAAGTTTTATCTTTACTCCCATCATTAACAATTACTACTTCAAACAAAGGATATTCTAAAGTAAGTAAAGAGTGAACGTTGGTAATAATTGTTTTTTCTTCATTGTAAGCTGGAGCGACTACCGATATTCCGGGAGCTATGTCAGAATTATATAAAGTCTCGTCGTCTAGATTAGAATTATAACTTTTGTATTTTATAATAGAAATAATAGAGAAAATCGCGAGCATTAAATAGCTGGCGATGAGAATAGTACTGTAAAAGAAAATAAAGTACTCAAAAAAATATTCTCCAGCCATAAAGGTATTTAGTTTATTTGAATTTAATTAATTGGGTTTCTATATGATTAAATATAGTCTTATCAAAACCGGTTTGTCCAGACTTTAAATCTTCAAAAAGATTGTATTTAGCTTTATAGTTATAGGTAACCAATGCAATTTCTTTTTTTAAATGAACACTTTTGGCATCTTCATAAGCTCTTCGTAAGAAATCAACAGCATTTCCTGTATTCATATCACCAATACTTTCTATAATTGCTAATTGGCATTCCTCATGTTCTGTAAAAAAATGATTCATTAAATACTCTTCGTATTCTATTGCTTTAATTTTCCCTAAACTCTTATAGCTTTCCTTCCTAACTTTATAGTTGGTATGTTTTAGTTTGTTGAATAATATTTCTTTGGTATCTTCTTGTTTGAAATTACCAGCTGCTTTAATTAAAAATATAATCAAAGAAATATTATCAGAATAATTAATCCATTTCCCCAAATTATTTAATTGATTCTTTTCTTTATGGATTTTTAGAAGCTTCATTAAGTTAATTTCATCCCAGTAACTTAAGTCACCTTTAATTTCATCTAAAAAACGGTAAGGATCGTTCGTGCTTAAATGAAGATGAGAAAATCTTGCTTCACGCCTTAGTTCTTTATTTTTACTGTAGGCCAAAGGAATAACTTTAGCATCCAGTTCCTTTAAGTCCAATAATTGTAATTTTTGTAATGTTTTTACTTTCGTACTGTTTTTAGAAAAATTCAATTTCTTTTCTAAATAATTATCAAACTCTAGGGCATCTACAATTTTCGAATACCTATCAGATTTTTTCTTAGACCTGAACTTTATTTCCAATAAAATATCTATGGCCAAGGTTATATTTTCACGGTTAAGTTTCTTTACTATTTTAACATAATCATTTTCAATCTCAGATTCTGTATAAATTCTATCACCAAAAAGTATTTCTTTAAATAGGTTTTTAATTTGTGGCTTTAGTTTTTCCTGATGCTTAGAGAATTTTTTATAATAGTACCTCATCATGCTGAGGTAAATAAACAATGTTATGATAAGACTCGAACTAAATAAAATTGAAATTACTACTATTTGGGTAATAGGAGCAAATGTCCTTATTTCATAGTATAGATTAACAAAAAAATCAAAAATTTCCATTTTAAAATATTAAATACATTTATAATAAAGTATTGGTTCTTAAGTAAATTGTGTGTTAATAAGATATAGGTGACATTTAAGTAATATTCATGTTAAATGACCAAGACAAATCTCTACAAAAATTAATTATATATCAAAAAATATCGATAAACAGGTGTTTAATATTGATTAAGTGTATTATTTTTTAGATATGGTAGAGTTAACTTACTTAAAATATGTCATTATATCTAAATTTAGAAGTTTATAGTCATTATTATAACTACTATGTGTAAGGTTTTGTTTTTTGTATCAAGTTTAAATCATGTTGCCTAATTCACGTTACTTTCTTTAATACTTTTTATCTTTGCCATCATTTTAAAAATTAATATGAGAACAAAGTCTTTAAAGAAGAATAAGATTAATGTAGTTACTTTAGGTTGTAGTAAGAATATTTACGATTCTGAAGTATTGATGGGACAGCTAAAAGCTAATAACAAAGAAGTTGTTCATGAGCAGGAGGGTAATGTAGTGGTGATTAATACCTGTGGCTTTATTGATAATGCGAAAGAACAGTCGGTAAATACCATTTTAGACTTTGTTCAGCAAAAAGAAGAAGGTTTGGTTGATAAGGTTTTTGTGACCGGTTGTTTATCTGAGCGTTATAAACCCGATTTACAAAACGAAATCCCTAATGTTGATCAGTATTTTGGAACTACTGAATTGCCTTCTTTACTAAAAGCACTGGGAGCTGATTATAAACATGAACTTATTGGGGAGCGCTTAACAACCACACCTAAAAATTATGCCTTTTTGAAAATTGCTGAAGGCTGTGATCGTCCATGTTCATTTTGTGCTATCCCATTAATGCGTGGTGGACACAAATCTACCCCTATTGAAAACTTGGTAAAGGAAGCTGAAAATTTAGCCAAGGAAGGCGTAAAGGAGTTAATCCTTATTGCTCAGGATTTAACCTATTACGGTTTAGACTTATACAAAAAACGTGCATTAGCCGATTTACTGAAAGAGTTAGTGAAAGTAGAAGGGATTGAATGGATAAGATTACATTACGCTTTTCCTACAGGTTTCCCTTTAGATGTATTAGAGGTTATTAATAATGAACCAAAAGTTTGTAACTATTTAGATATTCCACTTCAGCATATTTCAGACGATTTATTAAAATCAATGCGTCGCGGAACCACCCATAAAAAGACAACCGATCTTATTTATAAATTCAGAGAGATTGTTCCTCAAATGGCTATTAGAACTACGCTAATTGTAGGTTATCCCGGAGAAACCGAAGCTCATTTTCAAGAATTAAAAGAGTGGGTGAAAGAAATGCGTTTTGAGCGTTTAGGTTGTTTTACCTATTCTCATGAAGAGAATACGCATGCTTACAATTTAGAAGATGATGTTCCTGAAGAAGTAAAGCAAGAGCGAGCTAATGAAATTATGGAAATTCAATCACAAATTTCGTGGGAGCTTAATCAGCAGAAAATAGGGAAAACCTTTAAATGTGTGATCGACCGTAAAGAGGGAAATTATTTTATAGGAAGAACCGAATTTGATTCACCCGATGTAGATAACGAAGTATTGATTGATGCCGAAAAATTCTATCTGAAAACCGGAGAATTTGCCAATATTAAAATTAATGAAGCCGCAGATTTCGATTTGCATGGGGAACCAATAGTTGAATAATAAGCTTTTCATAATAATGAAAATAAAAATAGCCGGTTTAAACAAACCGGCTATTTTTATTTATATTATTAAATATGGTTAAAACTTATAGGTGAAATTTGCAGTTAAGTTTCTACCAATTTGAGGGTTTACCGTAGACCAACCGGTATAATACTCTTTATCTGCAAGGTTGTTTAATTTTAAAGTAATACCAAACTTGTCTGTTTTATAGAATAAAGATGCATCTAAGGTAGTATATGAATCAATGGTGAATGTTCCTGCTAGATTGCGATTGAAAATTAAGTTTTCTCCTACGTGATTTCCGCCAAAACCTAAACCAAACCCTTCTAAAGAACCTTGCATCACTTGATAAGTTGCCCAAATGTTAGCTAGGTTTTTTGGACCTGCGCTTTCTGGTCTTTTACCTTCAAAGTCTGCTGCACCTTTTTCTAGTTTACTATCATTATAGCTATAACCGGCATTAATATTTAACCCATCAACAGGATTGGCAGTTAAATAAGCTTCAAAACCTTTACTGTATTGCTCTCCTCCTTGATTATACACGCCAACACCAGTTTGTACAACTATATTTTTTACTTGAATATCATAGTAAGATAAAGTAGCTGATAGCTTACGATTTATAAGGTTTAATTTTGTTCCTACTTCAAGTTGCTCGGCGTGCTCAGGATCAAATTCTAATGTTCGGCTAATACCTTCGTTATCCATTCCTACTACCGGATCTACATTGGAGAAACCGTTCATGTAATTAGCAAAAAGGGAAACTTTATTTAAAATAGGTTGATAAACTAAACCAAATTTTGGTGAAAGTGCGGTTTGGCTATTCTCATCACTTTCAAATTGGTCTATTCGTAAACTCGCCATTACAGAAAGTTCTGGGAGAATATTTAAAACATCTGAAACATATGCACTATAAGTTTCTTGCTTTACTTTGGTAGGAGTCACCGGACTTGAAGAAAGCAAATCGTCTATACCATTCTCAGATAATATTCCGGTATCATAATTAGAGATGTAAGCGCTTTCATTAGAATTTCCATACACAGCATTATTAATATTGGCTTGGCTAGCATTACCAATATAGATGAGCCCATTAGAAACATAATCACTGCTACTATTTCTTACTTCGCGTTGTAAATAATCCAACCCTGCAACTACACGATTTCTCATATTACCGATTTTAAAGTCACCAATAAAATTTTGTTGAATATCTGTAGCTAAGGATGTAGAGTTTTGATGATTCATCAGTCGGCTAAAAACTACTCCTTCATCAAGCAAAACCCCATTTACAGGATATCCATTTTCTTCATCAGTAGTAGAGAAATTAGAGGTGGTTTCATATAAATATGAATATAATCCATTAGATTTACTTACACTTCTAGATATAGCAGTTTGTGAAGTCCATTCATTAGAGATTTTATAATTCATTTGTCCTTGTAAACTATAAGTCGGGTTTTCTATAGTAATGTCATCTGATGTGTAAGATTTTTTATTATCGTAAGCAAATTCATCCATGTTATGTACAGCTAATTCATGACCTCTGTCAAAAAATAACATGGTTGGATTGGTGCTTTCCCCATTATAAAATTCGGTATTTATCAAGAAAGAAAGTTTGTCGTTAACTTTATAGGATAAAGATGGAGCTATATAAAAAGACTTTCTAAATCCGGCATCCTGAAAACTATTCTGAGTGTGGTAAGCAGTATTTACTCTTAATGCGACTCCTTCTTTTAAAGGAGCGTTAATATCTGCGGTAATCCTATTTAATCCATAACTTCCGGTAGTATAAGAAACATTTCCTCCAAAAGAATTATAAGGCTGTTTAGTAACTATATTTATTAGACCTCCATAAGAAATAAGACTACTTCCATATAAGGTTCCGGAAGGGCCTTTCATAATTTCTATACGTTCTATATTGGCAGGATCAGGGCTGCCGTTAGTTAATGCAGGTAATCCATTGGTTAAACTGGGCTGAACCGCAAAACCACGAATCGAATAATAACCGGCTCCATCATTTCCACGTCCGGTAGATTCCCATAACTTATAAATACCTGGTGCATTTTTTAATGCATCATCAAAATTGGTGATTACTTGACTTTCCATTAATTCTGAAGTAATCGTATTGTAAACTTGAGGGTTCTCTATATCTTTTAAAGGAAGTTTAGAAACATAAAAACTTTTTTCGCGGGAAAACTTATTTACTTTGTTTCCTTCTATTAAAACGGTTTGCAGTGATTCTTCGTTGTGAGATAGTACTATATTTCCCAGTTCAAGCTCTTCATTATAATTAACACTAATTTCTTGGGTATAATTCTGAAATCCTACATAAGAAACTTTTAAACTGTAAGGCCCTGTGGGAACATTCAATAATTGAAAATCACCCTCTTCATTCGTTACATTTCCAAACTTCGTGTTTATTAAAGTAACATTGGCCCCTAGAACTGGGTTGTGATTAGCATCTATTACTTTTCCAGTAATTTTACTGTTTCCAGTTTGAGCATTTACAGAAAAAACACTAATACCAATAATTAGTAATGAGAACAAAAATCTATTCATTTTTCTTTTATTTAGATTGAATACAATTAAATTTTGAGCAAAAATAGTAGGCATGAATTTAATGGCAAAATTTATTTAGATTAATTATATATAAAATTTAAACGAAAGTTTGGTTATAAGTCTTTAACTAAAAATTAGCAGATAAAATAAGCACTTAACGTATCTTTGCCATTTTAAGAGAATTTAATTTATGGCCGACTGTATTTCTTACCGAAACACGAATTATTTTTCAGAATTACTATTAGATTACTTAGAAGAAAAAGAAAATCTTCGTGAATTTTACAGTCAGTTCCCGCTACTAGAAAATTTCAAAAAGCAAGTTGAAACCAAACAAAATTCTTTCACTTTAGAACATCGAAAAGTATTGGTTAAATCACTTCAATTGCAATATGAGAATGTTGAAGTCTCTGAAGCAACTCAAGAAAATATCCAATCTTTAACAGAAGAAAATACTTTTACCGTAACCACCGGACACCAATTAAACTTATTTACTGGACCTTTATATTTTCTCTATAAAATTATTTCAGCCATTAACTTAGCTAAAGAATTAAAGGAAACCTATCCTGAATACAATTTTGTGCCTATTTATTGGATGGCTTCCGAAGATCACGATTTTGAAGAAATTAATTACTTCAATTTTAAAAAAGAAAAAATAAAATGGGATAGTACGCAAACCGGAGCAGTAGGAGAGTTTTCTACTGAAGGTTTAGAAGAAGTCTTGACTCAATTTCGAGAACAATTAAGTAATTCTGATGCTGCCGAAGAGCTTATTCAGCTATTTCAAGAAGCTTATCTCACCCATCAAAATCTTACCGAAGCTACCAGATACATCGCCAATCAACTCTTTTTAGATGATGGATTGGTAATTGTAGATGGCAACGATGCTCAGTTAAAAACACTTTTTAAGCCATTTGTAAAAGAAGAATTACTCCAACAAACCTCTTCTGAAAAAGTAACTTCTTCTGCAGATAAATTAGCTGCTAAAGGCTATAAAGTTCAAGTAAACCCAAGGGAGATAAATCTTTTTTATTTAGCTGAAGGAATTCGCGAACGCATCATTAAGGAAGAAGAGGTGTATATCGTTCATGAAACCGATTTACGTTTTACTGAAGCTGAAATTTTAGAAGAATTAGAAAACCATCCCGAGCGTTTTTCACCCAATGTTATTATGCGACCGTTATATCAAGAAGCAATTCTTCCTAATTTATGTTATATCGGTGGCGGAGGAGAATTAGCCTATTGGTTTGAGTTGAAAGCTTATTTTGAAAGTCAGCAAATTCCGTTTCCTATTTTATTATTGCGTAATTCTGCCTTGTTGGTTTCAGAAAAACAAAAAAAGAAACTCGGCAACCTAGACGTTTTGATGGAGGATTTATTTTTAAAACAATCCGATTTAAGAACCAAAAGAACACAGGAAATATCGAATATAGAAATCGATTTTAGTCCGCAAAAAAAGCATTTAGAACAGCAGTTTAAAAATTTATATCAATTAGCAGAAAAAACCGATAAATCTTTTATCGGAGCAGTTGCAGCACAGGAACAAAAACAAATCAATGGACTTGACCATCTGGAAAAACGTTTGTTGAAAGCTCAAAAAAGAAAGTTGAAAGACGAATTAGAGCGATTAACCAATCTGCAAGATCAATTGTTTCCGAAGCAAAGTCTGCAAGAACGCAATAGAAATTTTAGTGAGTTTTATGAAGTTTATGGGAAAGGACTTATTCAGCAATTAAAACAAGAACTAAAACCCCTTCAACAAGAATTTTCTATCATCTATTTATAAAATTAATTGTCACCTCGAGCTTGTCAGCCAAAAGGAAAGGGGAGTCGAGAGGTCTCATTGTTAAACGAATAAAATGAAAAGCATGCACTCCATAGATATCGATACCGTTGAAATGACGCTAGATATCATGAAATACGCTATTAATAGAATTTCGAATACTTCACCAGAAATGGGTTCGCCCAAGCAAGAACAAGATTTGATGGATTTGGTGGGAGAAACTGTAACCAAAGAAGGGATAGGTGGGGAAAAAGCTTTCGAACTTTTTAAAGATGTTTTGGTAAAAGCAACCGTTCCCGTAGATCATCCGCGACATTTAGCGTTTGTTCCGGCCGCACCAACCAGAGCTGCCATTTTATTTGATTTGGTGACCTCGGCAGCGAGTATTCATGGAGCTTATTGGATGACCGGTGCTGGCGGAATTTTCTGTGAAAATCAAGCGATGAAATGGTTAGTGCAACTTACCGGATTGCCCGAAGGTGCTTTTGGTGTGTTTACCAGCGGCGGAACTTCAGCCAACCTTTCCGCAATGATTGCTGCACGGGAAGCTTGGCGTGATAAAAATGAAGAAAATAAAGCTTATAAGGCCTTGTTAATTACTTCTAATGGAGCACATTCTTCTGTAAAATCAATGGCAAAAGTAATTGATGCCGATATTATTTTGGTTGACGATGATGAGGAAGATAAATTAAACGGAAAATGGCTTCAGCAAAAAATAGACGGTTTGAGTGAAATTGACCGTAAGCGTTTATTTGCCGTTGTAGCCACCGGAGGAACTACCAATGCCGGAATTATCGACGATTTAGAAAGTGTAGCCGATGTTTGTGAGCAAGAAGACTTATGGTTTCACGTAGATGCAGCTTATGGCGGTGGTGCGTTAGCGGCTCCTTCTGTAAGGCATTTATTCAACGGAATAGAAAGAGCAGATAGCATCACTATCGACCCACATAAATGGATGTTTTCTCCTTACGATTGTGGAGCGGTGATTTATAAAAATATGGAATTGGCTAGAAATGCACATTCGCAAAAAGGAGCTTATCTCGATATTTTTAAAGATAAAGGTGCGCAAGGTTTTAATCCGGCCGATTATCAAATTCAATTGACGAGAAGATTAAGAGGTTTGCCGCTTTGGTTTTCATTGGCGATGCACGGAACAGAGAAATATACCCAAGCTATTGAACGTGGACTTTCTTTAGCACTTAATGCGGCAAAACAAATTGAAGCAGCTAAACATTTAGAATTAGTACGAGCACCAAGCCTGTCTTGTGTATTGTTTAAAAGGATTGGTTGGGATGCCGAAGATTATAGAGATTGGACGTATAAAAACCACCAATCAGGTTTTGCTTTGGTAACGCCTACCAAATGGACCAAACCTGCAAGCCAAACAGGAGGCAAGGAAAAAGTAGAAACCATTTCCCGTTTCTGTTTTATAAATCCAGATACAACTGAAGAAGATATCGCAGAGATTCTAGCTTCGATGGAATAAAAATCAAAACCCAATTAACTTTAATAAATTAATCTAAGATTCAATTTGAATTTTACCTCAAATTCTTACTTTTGCCTATGCAAAATAACGTACTTATATTAGATTTCGGTTCACAGTATACGCAGCTTATCGCGCGAAGAGTTAGGGAACTAAATATTTACTGTGAAATCCATCCGTTTAACAAACTACCGGAAAATTTAGAAGAGTTTAAAGCCGTGATACTATCGGGAAGTCCATTTTCTGTAAGAGCAGAAGATGCGCCACATCCAGATTTATCCAAAATCAGGGGCAAAGTTCCCATGTTGGCCGTTTGTTACGGTGCGCAATACTTGGCTCATTTTCATGGAGGAAAAGTAGAACCTTCTAAAACCCGAGAATATGGTAGGGCAAATCTTTCAGTAATAAAAGATAAAGAATTATTGTTTGATGAGATTACAGAAAATTCTCAAGTATGGATGTCTCATAGTGATACCATAAAAGAATTACCTGAAAATGGGGTTCGTTTAGCAAGTACACATGATGTTTTAAACGCCGCTTATCGAATTGATGGAGAAGAAACCTTTGCTATTCAATTTCATCCGGAAGTTTATCATTCTACAGATGGAAAGCAATTACTGGAGAATTTCTTAGTGAAAATTTCTGGTGTTGAACAAGAATGGACACCGGAAGCTTTTGTAGATATGACCGTAGAAGATCTTAAAAAGCAAATAGGTAACGATAAAGTGGTCTTAGGCTTAAGTGGTGGAGTAGATAGTACAGTTGCAGCCGTTTTGTTAAATAAAGCTATTGGCGATAATCTTTATTGTATATTCGTAAATAACGGGCTTTTACGCAAGAATGAGTTTGAAAGCGTATTGCACCAATATAAAGATATGGGCCTTAACGTGAAAGGAGTTGATTCTTCGGCACGTTTCTTGGATGCCCTTCAAGGTATTAGCGACCCGGAAGAAAAAAGAAAAACCATTGGTCGTGTGTTCATTGAAGTTTTTGATGATGAAGCTCATTTACTTACCGATGTAAAGTTTCTAGCACAAGGAACTATTTATCCTGATGTAATTGAATCAATTTCTGTAAACGGTCCTTCAGCAACCATTAAATCACATCATAATGTTGGAGGATTACCCGATTTTATGAAGCTGAAAGTGGTGGAGCCTTTACGCATGTTATTTAAAGATGAAGTACGTCGCGTAGGAGCCGAAATGGGAATTGATCCTGAATTATTAGGAAGACACCCTTTTCCCGGTCCTGGTTTGGCAATTAGAATTCTAGGTGATATTACTGCTGAAAAAGTAAGGATTTTACAAGAAGTAGATCACGTTTTTATTCAAGGTCTAAAAGACTGGAAACTTTACGATAAAGTTTGGCAAGCCGGAGCCATTTTACTTCCGGTAAGTTCTGTTGGGGTAATGGGAGATGAGCGAACTTATGAAAAAGTGGTAGCCCTTCGTGCCGTTGAATCGACCGACGGAATGACGGCAGACTGGGTAAACTTACCTTACGACTTTTTACAGAAAACTTCTAATACCATTATAAACCGAGTTAAAGGCGTTAATAGAGTAGTGTACGATATTAGCTCTAAACCACCCGCTACTATTGAGTGGGAATAATTTAAACTGAATGAAAAAGAATTGCTTATTTTTTTTACTGATAGGCCTGTTTACACTTCAATCTTTTGCACAAAAGTTTGAAACGCACAAAGTAAAACGAGGTGAGGATATAGCCTCAATTGCAAAAAAATATAAGGTTTCAGAAAGTAGTATTTTTAAATACAATCCAGATGCCCGTCGAGGAAATTTAACGGGAACGGTATTAGTGATTCCAGTTGGAAAGTCTGAAGATGGAAGAAACTTAGAAAAACCTTCAGTTTTAAATTTTAAAGAATACAGAGTAAAAAAGCGGGAAACGCTTTATAGCATTGCTAGAGAATACCATATTACGGTAGACGATTTAAAGCAATACAACCAGTATCTTTATCAAGAAGAATTAGGAAAAGGAGACTTAATTAGAATTCCTATTTTTACTAAAAAAGACACCATCAACATCAATAGTTCCGTTCAAAATTCAACGTTTGAGAATTTAAAACACATTGTGATGCCAAAAGAAGGAAAGTTTGGGATTGCAAAAAAATACGGAATGACCATTGAACAGTTGAATGCGTTGAACCCAGGTGTAGAAACTTTACAGCCTGGACAAGTTTTAAACGTAATTAATCCGCAAAATAGAGATACAAAAGCCAATCAAGAAAACGCTGATGATTTTATTTCTTATGAAGTAAAACCAAAGGAAAATTACTACCGGTTAACCAAGCGGTTTAATATTTCTAAAGATTCTTTAATCAAGTATAATCCAATGTTAGCAGGAGAAGGTTTGAAAGCAGGAATGACTTTGAAGATTCCAAAACCTTCAAGTATGGTGAATGATACCTTGGTAATGGGTTCTTCTAAAAGAATACAACTGGAAGAAATGATTACCAATCGCAGACAAAAGAAAATTGGTATTATGCTCCCATTTTCACTTCGGCAGTTTGAAAATGACAGTGTAGATAAAGAAGCTTTGTTAAAAGATGATCGTGTACTAAGAATTTCCTTAGACTTTTATAGCGGAGTAATCGCAGCTATAGATTCTGTAGAAAGATTAGGCATTCCTGTAAAAGCAAAGGTTTTTGATACCCAAAAAAGTGCTTCTGTCTTAGATGATATTTTAAGAAGTAATGATTTTGAAAACTACGATGCTATTATAGGTCCATTATTGACTAAGAATGTTGAAAGTGCCTCCAGATTTTTCAATAGAAATCAAATTCCGGTGCTTTCCCCATTAATTGATGCCGACCTAAAAGGTGACGATAATTTATTACAGACAAGACCATCTAATTTAATGATGGAAAAAACCCTGATCACTTATATTGATAGTTTAAAGCAAGGAAAAAACCTGTTGATTTTAGCTGATAAGAAACATAACTATCTAAAAAATAAGTTGTCTTATACCTTCCCTAATGCTCGTGTGGTAACGCAAGCTAAAGAAGAATATTTACAACCTTCAGATTTGATTTCCGTTTTATCCAAAGAACAGGAAAACTGGATTATTTTAGAATCTGATGATATGGAATTGATCAGTAATGCTATTTCTTATCTAAATGCTAAAGTTCCTGAATACAAAATAAGAATATTTACTTCTGATAAAAGTGAACCTTATGAAGATGAAATTCCTAATGAATATTTAAGTAATTTAAACTTTACGTACGCTTCGATTGCTAAAGAATGTGAAAACATCAAGGAAAATACATTCGTGAAAAATTACGAAGAAGATTACGGAATTATTCCTAATAAATATGCGGTTAGAGGATTTGATGTTACTTACGATTTGCTGTTAAGATTGGCGATGGCTGAAGATTTATACGAAGCCTTAGAGCTAAAAGGAAGTACTGAGTATGTGGAAAATAAGTTTGATTACCATAAAAAAATGATTGGCGGGTATTATAATGATGCCGTTTACATCATTCAATATGAAGAAGGGCTAAAACTTAAAGTAGTAAATTAATATGACTTCTAAAGTAACTTATAAGGGGAGTTTAAGAACAGAATGTGAACATCTTAAAAGTGGAAATACTTTTATTACCGATGCGCCAACCGATAATAATGGAAAAGGAGAAGCATTCTCCCCAACAGATACAGTTGCCACCGCTTTAGCTAGTTGTATGCTTACCGTAATAGGAATAAAAGCCAATCAATCTGGGTTTATGATTGATGGTGCTTATGCAGAAGTCATTAAGACGATGGCTTCCAATCCGCGTAGGATTTCTAAGCTAGAAGTCAATCTTACTTTTCCAAAATCATACGATGATAAGACGAAGAAAATCATCGAACATACCGCAGAAACCTGTCCGGTACATTATAGTTTACATCCTGATATAGAAAAAATAGTTAAGTTTTTTTATTTAGATGAATAAAATCCTACTACTTTCTTTTTTGTTTTTCAGTATGGTTTTCATCGGAAAAGCTCAGGAGAGGGTTGCATGGTCGTCAAACAAACTTACTTGGGAAGATTTTAAAGGAAAACCTTTAAGGTCTAGTCCGTTTAAAGCCAATGCAAATTCAGGCTTTTCTTACAAATGGTCGGTTAAAACGGTAAATGATCAACCTGAATTTGTTTATGAAGTGAAAAGTTACTTTTACCCTGAAGAATCTTGGGTGAAAGATAAAAAAGCTTCCCAGCAACTATTAGCACACGAGCAATTACATTTTGATATATCAGAACTATATGCTCGGAAAATGAGAAAAGCTTTAGCGGGTTTTCAAGTTTCAACTTCAATTACTCAAATCAAATCATCTTTAAATAAACTTCATCGTAGCATTGAACGGGAAAGGGTAAAAACTCAAGAACTTTACGATAAAGAAACCAACCACGGAATGATTCCTACAGCCCAAGAAAAATGGCAAAAATTTGTTGATACCGCATTAGAGAAACTCTCTGATTATAGATTTTAATTTAGTTAGATATAAGTTTTGTTAATTTTTTAACTAAAAATTCATTATATTTAAAATTAATTTCAACTAACTAATTAATTATGGAAAATCAAACAAGTTCAATTACGCCGGGAAAATGGGCTTTATACATTTTTGTATCAAGTTTGCCACTTATTGGCTTAATCATGCTTTTAGTATGGGGTTTTGGAAACGATGGAAATATCATTCGTAGAAACTGGGCAAAAGGAATGTTATTATTATACGTAATAGGAATAATCTTAAGTATCCTATTCTTCTCCTTATTTGGCCTAGCTGCATTCGGATTAGGATCGATGGAGTCTGGAGG
Organism: Mesonia oceanica; assembly: GCF_902499555.1. Classification (GTDB taxonomy): domain Bacteria; phylum Bacteroidota; class Bacteroidia; order Flavobacteriales; family Flavobacteriaceae; genus Mesonia; species Mesonia oceanica. The sequence continues at coordinate 86,707 of NZ_CABVMM010000004.1, read as the reverse complement.
TTATTAATACAGCAAAGCTTTTTTCTGAAAATTAACTTACTAAGTCAAGTCGAGCGGGATCGAAAACTATTCAATAGATTTTGATCCCGCTTAACCTGACAATTTGAGTTAGGTTATTAATCTTCATGAAATTACAATAGTAAAATCAGAGGTTTCAAAATTTCTAAAAAATAGGAAGCGCTTGTTGTGCTTCTTTAAACTCATCAATAATTTCTTCTACAATTTCTGCAGCGGGCTTTATTTCATTGATCAAGCCACTAATCTGACCTATTTCTAATTCACCTTCTTCTAAATCTCCTTCGAACATTCCTTTTTTAGCGCGAGCTCTTCCTAACAATTCTATCAGTTGTTCTTTACTTGGGTTTTTGGTGTAAAGTTCTGTAACATCATTAAAGAATTTATTTTTCAATAAACGAACAGGAGCTAGTTCTTTTAAAGTAAGTTGGGTGTTGCCTTCTTCAGCATCCACTATCATTTGCTTAAAGTTTTGATGTGAAGAAGCTTCATTACTAGCTACAAATCTACTTCCTATTTGCACTCCATCAGCACCTAAAATCATAGCAGCAAGCATTCCTCTTCCGGTAGCGATCCCACCGGCAGCAATTAACGGAATTTGCAGTTTTTGCTTCACCATAGGGATTAAAGTAAACGTAGTTGTTTCCTCTCGACCATTATGTCCGCCGGCTTCAAAACCTTCGGCAACAACGGCATCAACTCCAGCAGCTTCCGACTTTAAGGCAAATTTTACGCTGCTCACCACGTGAACTACTTTTATTCCTTTTTCTTTTAAAATAGGCGTCCATGTTTTTGGATTTCCTGCGGAGGTAAACACAATTTCAACTTCTTCCTCCATGATAATATCCATAATTTCTTCTATATTAGGATAAAGCATCGGCACGTTTACCGCAAAAGGTTTATCAGTCGCTTGTTTGCATTTTTTGATGTGTTCTTTTAATACCTCAGGATACATAGATCCTGCGCCAATAATTCCAAGTCCACCGGCATTGCTTACCGAACTGGCAAGTTTCCAACCGCTGGCCCAAATCATACCGGCTTGTATAAGTGGATATTCAATATTGAAAAGTGAAGTGATTCTATTTTTTGTCATTACTGTTTAATGATTTTTATCGTTTTTTCTTGTTGATTAGATTGAAGTTTCGTTATATAAATTCCGCTGGATAAATGGGATATATCAACTTCAGAAGAAATATTTTCTCGTTTAAAAATTAATTGTCCCAATAAATTATAAAGTTCTAGTTGAATTTTTTCAGTTCCCCGATTGGCAAAAAAGAATTTATTTTGAACAGGATTAGGGTAAATTTTTAGTTGCAGAAAATTATTCTCAGTTGAATCAAGACTATTAAAAGCTAACTGGAAATTAGGAATACCATAGCCCATTTCATTCGTGGGATTGTTATAAAGTGAAGCCGATTCCCTTACCAATTGCATAATTTCAAGATTGGTTTTGGAAGGATCAATTTGCCAAAAACTGGTTACTGCTCCAGCCATAATAGGAGAGGAGAAAGAAGTGCCGTTAGCAAAACTTACTTCATTTTCGGTATTGATTACTGTAGAGAAATAACCCATCGCCATTACGTCGGGTTTAATAGTTCCGTTGGCATTGGGGCCAATAGAACTAAAAGAAACATACTCTTCTTCTCCATTTACCGCTCCAACTGTAAAAGCGTCACCATCGGCAGGAGCTCCAATAATTGGAAAATTTTCATTATTACCTGAATTTCCCGCAGAAACAACTACTAAAATCCCTTTTTCTACCGCAATATTGGCTCCTCTAGTAATAAATGCAGTATTGCCATCCATATCAGCAGGAGTGTAACTGTAATTGGGATTATCGTAATCCTGATAACCTAATGAAGTATTAATAACATCAACGCCTAAACTGTCTGCTCTTTCAGCAGCTTCGACCCAGTAACTTTCTTCAACTGGCGTTTCGGAAGCAACATCTTCTGTTCTGAATAGATAATAATTAGCGTCAGGAGCAGTGCCTACTAATTCATTATCTACAAAACCGGCCATGGTAGAAAGTACTTTGGTGCCGTGATCGTTCCCTGTAAAAGCATCGTAATCTTCCGTTCTGTTTACAAAATCATAGCCTCCCAATAATCCATTGTTAGTTACCAATCGGTTAAATGCCCCTAAAGAGTTAACTTCTGGAAAACCAGAATCCATCACTGCGACGACCATTCCGTCACCGGTAAAATCATTTTCGTGTAGGTAGTCTACACGAATCATTTCTACTTGAATTCCACTAATTCCGTAGTTGAAATCTTCTAACATTTCAAGGCTTTCTTTTTCTTCGGAAATTTGATCAGCAGTTGCCGGTCTGGAATTTAAACTCTTGTCGGCAAAATCTATATGATCTACAAAATTTAGATTTTCCAAAGCGTTGATCGCTGAAATACTTCCTATGACGTGTACACAATTGAACCATTTCGATTTGGCCATCACGCTAATGCCTTGCTGATTTTTAATCGTCGCAATATAATTTTCATTTACCGGAACATCGCGGGCATCAATTGGTGTGTTGTGCAGATTTTTTCTATCGATGGCTTCTTGTGAAAGAATAGTGATAGGATTGGCAATAGCTGCCGCTACATTTTCTTTATCGGTAAAGTAAACCCAAGCTTGTTCTTGCGCTTGAATAACTTTACTGAAAACTAAAAGTAAGATAAATAAGTATAACTTTTTCATAGCTGAATTTTCAGCTACAAGTTACGAAATTACTCCCGATCCTAATAATTCTTCTTTGTGGTACCAAGCTACAAATTGCCCTTCGGTGATGGCAGTCTGTTCATTTTCAAAAATGATATATAAACCATTCTCAGTTTGATAAAGTTTGGCTTTCTCTAGAGGTTGTCTATACCTGATTCGGGCCATTACCTCCATTTCTTCGTCTTGTTGTAAGCTTAGATCTTCTCGAACCCAATGCACTTCATCTTGATTTACAAACAAACCTTTACGTAATAAACCAGGGTGGTTTTTTCCTTGTCCGGTATAAATGATGTTATCTTTTACATCGGTTTCAATGACAAAAAGAGGTTCTGGAGTTCCGCCAACAGCTAAACCTTTACGTTGCCCTTTGGTAAAATAATGAGCTCCATTATGTTTTCCTACTTCTTTGCCCAACTCTTTTTGGTAGGTATATTTTTTACTAAAGAAACTTAATTTTTCTTCTTTGTTATTGAAAGTAGGAGTTTCTGTTTGATAAATAGTTTCTCCTGCAGGAATTTCAACAATGACTCCATCTTTAGGCTGAAGTTTTTGTTGAAGAAAATCAGGCAAGCGAACTTTTCCGATAAAACAAAGTCCTTGGGAATCTTTTTTCTCGGCTGTTACTAAATTTTGTTCAGCTGCAATTTTTCTTACTTCACTTTTTTGTAGTTCCCCAATGGGGAAAAGGGTTTTAGAGAGTTGCTCCTGTGAAAGTTGGCATAAAAAATAGGACTGGTCTTTATTTTTGTCTTTTCCTGCTAGTAATTGGTAAACGGTTTTTCCGTTGATTTCGATTTCCCCTTTTCGGCAATAATGTCCTGTAGCTACGTAGTCTGCTCCCAATGAAAGAGCAATTTTCATAAACACATCAAATTTTATTTCACGGTTGCAAAGCACGTCAGGATTTGGGGTTCTTCCTCTTTCATATTCATTAAACATATAATCTACAATACGTTCTTTGTATTGTTCGCTTAAATCTATGGTTTGAAAAGGGATTCCAAGTTTGTCTGCCACTAGCATGGCGTCGTTGCTATCGTCCAGCCAAGGGCATTCATCACTAATAGTAACAGAATCATCGTGCCAGTTTTTCATAAAAAGACCAATTACTTCGTATCCCTGTTCTTTTAAAAGATAGGCTGTTACACTAGAATCTACACCTCCACTAAGGCCAACGACAACTTTTTTGTTTTTCACGACTACAGAAATTTTTTACAAAATTAGTGATTTTGTCGTTTTATTTTCCCTTGCTTACAGAAGGTTTTTCTTTAGGGAATTTTTCGGTTTCGGTTAGTTTTCCATTTTCATAGGTTTTCCAAATGCCATCCCGAAGTCCATTTTTGTAGTTTCCTTCTTTAATTAATTGACCTTCTGTGTTGTATATTTTAGAGAGTCCTTGAAGTTGTCCGTCTTTATAGGTATAATATTGAAGTAATTTCCCATTAGCGCCGTACACTAAATGTTCGCCTTGTTGAACTCCGTTGAGGTAATGTTGCTTTTCAGAAATTTTACCATTTTCGTAGAAGATAGATTTTTCGCCGTTTAGTTGTCCGTTTTGGTAATTTTCAATCATCATTACTACCTCTTTTTTTTTGTGATAGTAAGTCCATTTTCCCGTTCTTTTTCTATCTTTAAAATGCCCTTCCGTTAGTAGTTTTCCTTTTTTAGTGTAAAATTTTGCATCAACGATGTCACTATTGGAAGAATAGGTTTTGGTGGCATGGGGATGATCTTCATTTCCTTTTTCATAAAATTTAAACGTTCCTACTTCTTTTCCGTGATTAAATTCACCTTCGTAACGGATTTGATCGGTTCCTTCAAATTTTTTCATCCATTTTCCGTGTCGCTTGCCCTCTGCATCAAGTTGATTAAGGTTTTCCTGAGAAAAAAGCAATAAAGGATTTAAAATAAAAAGCACAAAAAAACCGTTGAAGATCTTAGCAGACATAAGCTGTTGTTTTTTGTATATTGGCACTTTGTTTAGAAATTTTAAAACGTAATGATGAATAAAATTATTTTAAAAGTAACAAAAATAGTTCCTTTATTTTTATTTCTCCTATTGATGGTAAGTTGTGTTGATGATGACGATAATGGGAATGTAATTGAGGGAAATAATTCTATCATTGAATATATAGCTAAGAACCCGGAGTATAGTTTGTTTCAACAATTAATTGAAAAAGCGAATTACGATGCTGCTTTAGATGGGAATTCAGGGAGTTTAACTATTCTTGCTCCTAATAATGAAGCCATGGAAACCTATTTTCAAGCGAATAATATTTCAGGAATCGAAGAAATTACAGAAGCCGAAGCTTTTAGTTTGGTAAGGTATCATTTATTGGAAACCATTACTTACGAAGAGAATTTTGTAACTGGATATCTAAAAACACTTTCTGCAGTTCCGCTTACTGATAGTACTGAAACTAATTTGAATTTATTGATAAACGCTCAAGAAGATAATGTTAGGTTTAATGGAAATGTAGAATTTACACAAACTGATATTGAAGTTGATAACGGATTATTCCACGAAATTAATGGTGTTTTAGGTTTGCCTACCTTGGAAACTTTTTTGGAAGCCGATATTAACTTAAGCCCATTTTATGAAGCTGCACTTCAAAATAATGCTGAAATTATAAACGAATTTACTTCCGAAGAAAATAAGACGCTTTTCATTCCTTCAGCTGATTTGTTCACGACTTATTGGGAGAATGCTAATTTGAGTTCTGATGAAATCAATCAGTTTTTTAGTTATCATGCGCTGGATGGTTTAATGATTACTTCCCGATTAAAAACAGGATATACCAATACGTTAGCCACACTAAACATTAATAACGAAGAGAAAGCTCTTAGTTTATATGTGAATAAAGAAGTAGGTTTATTGCTCAATGGAACTGCATCGATTACCGTGCAAGATATTGTGACTACTAATGGGGTGATTCATGCGTTGAGCGATGTATTGACACTACCAACATTAACCGATTTTATTAATGCCGATAATGATTTAAACACTTTAGTAGAAGCATTTAATAGGGAAGATATAGTGAGTGAAGATTATTTGGGAAGATTGGCAACTATGAATGATTCCCAAACGCCTTATACAGTTTTTGCTCCCATTAATGAAGCTTTTGAAGATGTATTAATAGAACTCTATCCTGAACAAAATGCGTCTTTAGAAGAACTTTCTGAAGCGAATTTAATTTCTATATTAAACTTACATATCGCTCCCAATCTGGATTTAGAATTGAACAATTATAATTCTTCTACTATAACTACATTAGGAGGAGATATTTCTATCGATACTGAATCACCAAGTTTAATGGATAGCAATCAACGTACTTCTAATATTTTAGATAAACGTGCACAAGCCATGAATGGTAGTTTGTTTAAAATAGATACCGTATTGTTGCCCTAATAAACTATTTAAATTCTTTAATTACAGGAAGCGCTTGGTTTTCAAAATCGAATAAAGCTTGGTTTTCCCAAGAAGATGCATCTTCTGCTTCTTCCCCTTTCCAAGCAATTAACTCTGCACCCCAATAACAGAACCCAATTCCGTTTGGAGTTTTAGCAACGATGTTTTTAAGGGTATTAATGAATTGTGCTTGTCCCTGTGGAGTTGCAGGATATTCCGGTAAAATAAGTTGGTCTTCTTGTCCTAGAATATTGTTGGTCCAATCGTTCCAATCTAAAGTAAAAGGATAAGCAGTTTCAGCAATGATTATTTTTTTGTTGTTGAAATTGTTACTTAAACTCTTCAAGGTTTCATCTAATTGAAGGAGTTCTTTTCCATGCCAAATAGGATAATACGATAAACCAATGATGTCGTAATCCAAGTTATTTAATTCACTGTAAAATTCATTTACTTGGTTTAATCCGGCGTAATGAATAATGATTTTAGAATTGGGTGAATTATCTCTTACTTCTGCAATTGCCAAGGTCATTAATTCTTTAAATTGAGTAGGATAATCGGTTAGATTTCCCTTGGGATGTAAAAAACCGGAGTTGATTTCATTTCCTATTTGAATGAAGTCAGGCTGTATTTCTTCAGCAATAGTTTTAGTATAAGTTGAAACTTTATTTTTCAATTGCTTATAGCTCAACTCTTGCCAGGCTAAAGGTGTTTCTTGTTGAGCAGGATCTGCCCAAGTGTCTGAATAGTGAAGCGTTAGCCATATTTTGAAACCTAAATGACGAAGCCTTTCTGTAAATGTTTTTACTTCTTGGTAGGTGGAATGTTGATGGACAGGATTTACCCATAATCTTAACCTGATGGTATTAACTCCATTTTTCTTAAGAATGCTTAAAAAATCTGTTTCTTCACCATTCCTATCATAAAATAGGGGGTGGGTGCTTTCTATTTCTGGAAAGCTGGAAATATCTACTGCCGAAATAAAATTATCTTCCTGTTGATCTATTTCTGTTGAAATGTCCTCTTCACTTTCGCAGGAGGTAAGTAGGCTTAATAAAATTAAAAAGCAAGTTGAAAATTTCATTTGAATTATTGTTTTTGCGGTGTTTCAAGTAACAAAAAAATCCCTGAAATATTTCTTTTCAGGGATTCTAAAATTAAAAATATAGGTTGAATTATTTTTTGTTCTTTTGTTGTTCGGCTTGTTCCATCATTTCTTGGAATTTACGTGCGAACTTCCCTTTTTTCTTAGGTTTTTTCTTATTCTCTTGAATCTTCGCGTGAATTTTATCTTCATCAATAATAAAATTCTTGATCACTAACATAATCCCAATAGTAATTAAGTTAGAAGTGAAGTAATACAGCGAAAGTCCACTAGCGTAGTTATTAAAGAATACCAACATAAATAATGGCGATAGGTACATAATAAATTTCATGTTCGGCATTCCCGGTTGTTGAGCTTGTTGCATGCTTTGCCCGGTAGTCATCGTCATATAAATAAAGATAGCTACTGAGGCCAAAATTGGGAATAAACTAATGTGGTCGCCGTAAAAAGGAATTTTAAAAGGTAATTCAGCAATTACATCGTAGCTCGATAAATCGTCTGCCCATAAAAATCCTTTTTGTCGAAGTTCAAAAACACTTGGGAAAAAGTTAAATAAAGCATAGAACACAGGAATCTGCATTAAGGCAGGTAAACAACCACTCATAGGACTGGCTCCAGCTTTGCTATACAGCTTCATCGTTTCTTGCTGCTTCTTCATCGCATTATCTTTGTACTTCTCGTTGATCTCGTTAATCTCAGGTCGTAATACTTTCATTTTAGCCTGAGAAACGTATTGCTTGTACTGTACGGGAGATAATAATAGTTTTACGGAAATCGTTAAAAAGATAATCGCAATTCCGGCAGGTAAAAAGCTGATTAGGAAATTAAAGAATGGGATAATCAATCCTTTATTGATCCATCCAAAGATTCCCCAACCTAAGGGAACAATTTCATCAAGATCACGATCGTAATCGTTTAATATTTTATAGTCGGTAGGACCGTAATACCAGTTTAAGTTTTCATTTAATTCGCCTCCTTTTAATTTTAAGGGAATATTGGCAGCAAAACTCTTTAGGTAAGTGGTGTCTACATCTTCATCTTTTACTAAGTTTTCAGAAGTGAATTTTGCTTTTTCAAAAGGAGCATCGGTTAATAAAATAGAGGTGAAGAAGTGTTGTCTAAAAGCTATCCAGTCAATATCTACATCTTCATCTTCTTCTAAGCTACCTTGTCCTGAAGAATCATCGTTGTCACCTTCGTACATCCATTGTAATTCAGTATATCTATTTTCGTAAGAAATACTTTTTGAATGACGGTAAGCTTTCAGTTGCCAATCTAAAAGTACATCTTGGCCACTATTAATTACATTGTTTAAACCTTGCGAACGGATCGCAAAATCCATCATATAATTGCCCGGTTTTAAGGTGTAAATGTATTCTAAATATTTATTGTCTGCAGCTTTTAACTTCATCGAAAGAACGGTATTCTCTCCACTTTCAGTTAATTTAGGCTCAAAAAATAAATTTTTGGTTTCTAAGACCCGGTTGTCTGAAGTGTTCAGTTGAAGGTTGAAAGAAGCATTTCCGTCTCTCACCAAATAAACATTTTCTCCAGTATAAGTAGTTTCGTTTTTTAGTTTTGCTTCAACAATCTGCCCACCTTTATTACTTACTTTTAATTCAAGAACATCGTTTTCTAGGGTAGTTGTGTTATTGGTTGCTGAAGGTAATCCCGCAGAATAAGCAAATGCTCCTAATTCACTTTTTGCTTGCGCTTGTGTTAGCGAATCGGTGGCGGGTTTGTTATTTTCAGTTGTAGTAATCGCAGCATTATCTTCGCTGTTGATGATCACTTCTTCTTGATTTTCCGGGGTTCCGGCTTCAGTTGTTTTTGTTTCTTGGTCTTGGTTAGTGTATAGCATCCAAATAAGGATGGCACCAATCAATAAAAATCCAATTATTGAATTTAGATCAAATTTTTTATTTTCCATAAATAGGGAACAAGGTAATTTTTATAATTTAAGGTTTGCAAAAGTCTTGATTTCAACTTAAAAAACCATATAAGATTTCAACTTTTTGTTAGTCAAAAAAGTAGCCATTATAGCATAAATGCCAAGATGACATTATTTTTTACGCTTTTTAGCGTATTCTTTGGCAGCTTTTACAAAACTTATAAATAAAGGATGCGGAGATTTCACCGTGCTTTTATATTCCGGATGGTATTGAACTCCTATAAACCAAGGGTGGTTAGGCAACTCAACTACTTCCACTAATCCTGTTTGCGGATTAATTCCAGAATTCACTAATCCGGCTTCTTCTAAACGCTCTTTAAACTTATTGTTGTATTCGTAACGGTGACGGTGTCTTTCACTAATTTTTGTTTTTCCGTAAACTTGATGGATTAAAGAACCCTCTACTAATTCACAATCCCAAGCTCCTAAACGCATCGTACCGCCCATTTGGGTAATGTTTTTCTGGCTTTCCATGATATCGATGACCGGATTTTTGGTCTGCTCGTCCATCTCGGTAGAATTGGCGTCTTCAATCTTCAAGATATTTCGCGCATATTCAATGACAGCCATTTGCATTCCTAGGCAAATCCCAAAGAAGGGTAATTTGTTTTCCCTGGCATATTTAACGGCTTCAATTTTTCCTTCAATCCCACGTTCTCCAAAACCGGGAGCCACAAGAATACCATCTAAATCTTCTACTTTTTTCTTGCTGTCGATGTCGATGAATTCAGAATGAATACTTTTAATATTCACCTTTACTTCATTTTCAGCTCCGGCATGAATAAATGATTCTAAAATTGACTTATAGGAATCCTGCAATTCTACATATTTCCCAATTAAACCAATGGTTACTTCAGATTTTGGATTTTTATGGCGGTTAACAAACTTATTCCAATTGGTAAGATTTGGAGTTGTATTGTTGGTTAAGGCTAATTTTTCTAGGGTAATGGTATCTAAACCTTCTTCCAACATTAAGTTAGGTACATCGTAAATGGTAGAAGCATCGATAGATTGAATCACGGCTTCTTTTTTCACATTACAGAATAATGCTAGTTTTTCACGAAGGTCATCGCCAATTTCGTGCTCGGTTCTACAAACCAAAATATCAGCGCTAATTCCGCTTTCCATTAAGGTTTTTACACTATGTTGGGTTGGTTTAGTTTTTAATTCTTTGGCAGCCGATAAATAAGGAATTAAGGTTAAGTGAATCACTAATGAATTGTGTTCTCCCAATTCCCATTTTAACTGTCTTACCGATTCGATATAAGGTAAAGACTCAATATCACCAACGGTTCCGCCAATTTCTGTAATCACGATGTCATAATCGCCATTTTTCCCTAGCAATTGAATTCTACGTTTAATTTCATTGGTGATATGCGGAACTACTTGAACGGTTTTTCCTAAAAATTCACCACGGCGCTCTTTTTCAATTACACTTTGGTAAATTCTACCTGTAGTGACATTATTGGCCTGTGAAGTATTCACATTCAAAAAACGCTCGTAATGACCTAAATCCAAATCGGTTTCTGCACCATCTTCGGTAACAAAGCACTCTCCGTGTTCATAAGGGTTTAACGTACCCGGATCTACATTAATGTAAGGGTCTAATTTTTGAATAGTGGTTTTATAACCACGTGCTTGAAGAAGTTTTGCTAATGAAGCTGCGATAATTCCTTTCCCGAGAGACGAAGAAACACCACCGGTAACAAAAATATACTTGGTATCGGCCATTTTGGGTTGTTTAATTGTTGTCTATACGGAGCGCAAAAGTACAAATAACAATTTATTTTATTACTATAAACCCGTTTTTTGTACGCTATTTTTTCTTGGGGTCAGGATACTTTCTCCTAATTTCTTTTAGCAAGTATTCTAATCCGTTAATTTTGAGTTCAAAAACAGCCCGCATTTGTTCACCGGTTTTCCCCGGAGGAAAGCCTTTTTTATTGAACCAAACAAAATAAGGTTCAGGAACATCAGATAAGTACCAATCTTTATACTTGCCAAAATACATTTTGGCGTAGGCGAGTTTTAATAATTCTTCAGGATTCAGCATAAAAACCAAACTTACTTCATATTCAATTTAAAACAAAGCTTTTTTTATTTGAATAAAGTGTTTTAAAACCTAAAAAATATTGCTACTAAATATTACATTTGTTACTTTTGTGAACCAAAATTAGAACTAGTAGAAAAACCTGATTATGAATTTACACGAATATCAAGGAAAAGAAATATTAAATAGCTTTGGAGTTAGAATTCAACGAGGTATTGTTGCCAATACTCCTGAAGCTGCAGTAGAAGCGGCTAAAAAACTAACCGAAGAAACCGGAACTGGATGGCACGTGATTAAAGCACAAGTACATGCAGGAGGTCGAGGAAAAGGTGGTGGAGTAAAGTTGGCTAAAAACTTACAAGAGGTAGAGAAAATTTCCGGTGAAATTATCGGGATGAATTTGGTGACGCCTCAAACTTCTGCTGAAGGTAAAAAAGTAAATCAGGTTTTAGTTGCTGAAGATGTTTATTATCCAGGAGATAATGAGCCGGAAGAATATTATATGTCTGTGTTATTAAACCGTGCGAACGGAAAAAACATGATTATGTATTCTACCGAAGGAGGAATGGATATTGAAACAGTTGCAGAAGAAACTCCACATTTAATCTTTACAGAAGAAATTGATCCTGCTACCGGAATTTTACCTTTCCAAGCAAGAAAAATAGCTTTTAACTTAGGATTGTCTGGAGCTGCTTTTAAAGAAATGACAAAATTTGTTACCGCACTTTATACTGCGTATGATAAGTCTGATTCTTCATTATTTGAAATTAACCCGGTGTTAAAAACAAGTGATGATAAAATTATGGCGGTAGACGCAAAGGTAACTTTAGATGATAATGCACTTTTCCGTCACAAAGATTACGCAGAAATGCGTGATGAGCGTGAAGAAAACCCAACTGAAGTTGAAGCTAAAAAAGCAGGTTTAAACTATGTAGATTTAGATGGAAATGTAGGTTGTATGGTAAATGGTGCTGGTCTTGCCATGGCTACAATGGATTTAATTAAGCAAGCAGGAGGTGAGCCGGCTAACTTCTTAGATGTTGGGGGTACCGCAGATGCTAAGCGTGTAGAAGAAGCTTTCCGTCTTATCTTAAAAGACGATAAAGTAGAAGCTATTTTGGTGAATATTTTTGGAGGTATTGTACGTTGTGATCGTGTGGCGCAGGGTATTGTAGATGCTTATAAAAATATGGGTGACGATATTAATGTACCAATTATTGTTCGTTTACAAGGAACAAATGCAGATAAAGCAAAAGAATTAATAGATAATAGTGGACTTAATGTAGAAAGTGCTGTGCAATTTAAAGAAGCAGCAGATAAAGTACACGAAGTATTGTCTTAGATAATAATTTTTCTAAATAAAAATCCTGTTCATTTTGGACAGGATTTTTTATTCCAATAGGTGAAATACCAAAATTACATTTAGTTATCATCCTTAACTGAACTGAAATCCTAATGGATGGTGTAGAAGTTAAAAATGAAGGAAAAAGGTCTCTTCCCTTTAAAGTTTTTAAGATGAAAAATAAAATAAACTTAGCTTGCATTATTGATGATGATCCCATTTTTATTTTCGGAACAAAGAAAATGCTAGAATATTCGGGGTATTGTGATACTTTTTTAATCTTTAAAAATGGTAAAGAAGCCTACGATCACTTAAGTGCAATTTTAAGGGAAAAAGAAACGTTGCCGGATGTGATCTTCTTGGATATCAATATGCCTATTATGAATGGATGGCAATTTCTTGAAAAGATCACTAAAATCGATATTCCTGCAAAATTGAAGATTTTTGTAGTTAGTTCTTCAGAAACTCCGGAAGATCGGGAGAAAGCCAAAGAGTTTTCGGCCATAAAAAACTATGTGGTCAAACCTATTAGTGTAAGTGGAATAAAAGATATTATTCGGCAAATAGAGTAACGTAAACTATAAAAATAGAATCCAGTTTTTTATAAATGCAGTCCACACTCAGTTTTTGGATTATTATTCCAACGTCCTGAGCGGTCTTCACCTGGAACCGTACAATGTGTACAACCAATAGAATTGTAGTCTTTTGCTACTAATGGATGAAAAGGTAATTGGTGTTCTTCTATAAACTTATCTCGCTCTTCTTTGGTGACATCTAATAATGGATAGAATTTTAAAATCTCCCCACGTTCTTCAAAAATATTTAAAGTAGAACGATGATCACTTTGCCATTCCATTAAACCGCTTACCCAAACCGAATAATTCTTTTTAATGGTTTCTAACGGTCTTACTTTATTAATAGAACAACAAAAATCAGGATTTTTTCGCCAAGTTTCATCTTTTGTGGTAAACTCGTGTTCTTCTTTAATGGCACTTATCGATTTTACGTTTAGCCCGTATTTCTTGGTCAGTTCCTTTTTGTAGTTAAGAGTTTCATCAAAATGGTAACCTGTATCAATAAAGAAAACTTTCTGTTTTTTGTTGACATCAGAAAAAAGCTTCAGTAAAAAAGCAGAAGTTGCTGCAAAGGAGCTGGTAAGCATCACTTCGGTAACATCAAAGTCTTTATAGAGTTCTTTTATTCGTTCTTCAATAGAAAGGGGTTTGTATTTTTTATTGAGGGCTTTTATCTCTTCTTCTGTAAAAACTCTTTTCTTAACAGTGATTTCGTTCATAAACCAAATTTGGGTTCTCTTAAATAAGACGTAAAAATGAAGTTAGATTTACAATATAAACAATATATGTAAAATTATTTTTTTTTCGGCGGCATCGGGCCTCTTAAATGAATGATGAGACCGTTTAAAAAATTCCTAAGAAATTGATCGCCGCATTCTTGATAATTGGGATGTCCCTCTTTTCTGAAAATAGCTCCCAGTTCACTTTTAGTGACTTTAAAATCTACCAAAGCGAAGATTTCTATAATATCGGTATCACGAAGTTTGTGAGCTACCCGTAATTTTTTAAAGATGTCGTTATTGTTTAATCCCATAAGTTTTTTAGAATTGACTGCAAATTTAAAAAATATAAGCACATTTAAGCAATTTGTCCATAGATTGCTTCCAATCTTTCTAAATCTCTTTCGTTTTTAAGTACATATTTTACATCATCATATAAATTCTTAGCTTCTTTCCGTATGGCTTTATAGTAATTGTCGTTAACCGTTTTTTGTTTTAGTAAAAATGAAAACATCAAGAATAATTTCTGAATACAACTAAAATCATTTTTACAGTAAGTGCGGTAGGGAAGAATTATTTGATAAAGCAATTCATCAAAGCAAGTGGTTGAAAGCCAGATACAAGCTTGTTTGTCTTCAAGGATAACAATTTCGTCTTCTTTTTTGAGCAATCGTAAAGCTAAAAGATTGGTAAGATAATCGATCGTATTGATGGTGGTGGAAGGATCGTTGATTGCAGGAGAAATTGCACGGATACCTATTTCTGTGATGTGTTTAAAACCTAAAACATAATTGTCTTTTACAAACTCACCTTCCGCGAAATTAAAATTGCTTAAGATTTTTAAAGCTAACTCGTCGTCAATCTCTTTGTTGGTTTTTATAATATCAGAATTTTCAGCAATAAAACTTCCTTTTATCGGTAAAATGGAAAGTTTTAATTCATTTTCTTTACAAAGCTCTTTTAAGTTATTAATAGAAACATTTTGAAAATACCCTGTTTTTTGACTTTTATAACTTTTCCAATTGTCGGTATTGGGGAAGGTGAGTTCGGGTTCTTCTTTTTGTATTTCAATAATGTGTTTTAGTCTCTTTCTTGCTTTTTTATATTCATTAGATAAAATATTATTTACCTGAATGGATTGGGAAATAGAATGAATAAAATAAATGAAAGCTCCTAAGCATAAGATGCTCAGTAAAACAGTTATAAAAATAGAAAAGCTGGGGATGCGTATGTTATTATTTTCCGGTGCTTTGATGGCTATGGTAATAAAAACATTGTAAATAATCGTCCCGAGATAGATCCCTAAAACGTATTGGTGGTTTTTGTTAGAAATAAGTCCTGGTAAAACCCTTGGGGAATAATTAGAGGAAGCTTGATTAAGCATAACCATCACCATGGAAAAACTGAAAACCATTAAGGAAATTAGTCCGCCGGTTAAATAGCTCAAGATCGTTCTTGCTGTGTCGCCACTCTCTATGATAAATCCGTCATAAATTGAAGCTAACCAATCTGAGATTCCCGTGTTTTCGAGTGATAATGAAATTAAAGAAAATATGAGTCCGAAAAAAGCGAAAAGAGTAGGGTAGAATGCAATCTTTCCTTCAATGGTATTGAAAAAACTGTAGAACTTATTAAATAAATATTTCATTTATGTGGAGTTAGCTAGGCTAAAATAGAACTCTTATTAAGTAAAACTGACTTTTTAACCATTCTTTAACCGTAAAAAGCGCCATTTTGTCATTAATTGATTGTGGTTATGTGTCAAAAAGTCATAAAAATAGTGTTGGTATTTAAATTGCTATTTACAGAATATAAAATTGATAATAATAACAAAAAATAAAAAGTTATGAGTTTAGTAAAAAGAACAGCAGCAGACAATTGGTTACCATCTATTTTTGATGATATGTTTAAAACAGATTGGTTAGGCGGAACTTCGAATGTAAATAATATTGGAGTGAGCATTCCGGCAGTAAATATTCAAGAAACTGAAGAGAACTTTTTAGTAGAAGTAGCTGCTCCGGGAAAAACTAAAGAAGATTTTAATATTGAGTTGGATAAGGATGTGTTAACCATTTCTTCTGAAACTAAAAAAGAAAATAAAGAAGAAGAAAAAGGAAAATTCACCAGAAGGGAATTTAGCTACAGTACTTTTAAAAGAGCATTTAGTCTACCGGAAACTGTAGATAGTACTAAAATAAATGCTTCCTACGAAAATGGAGTATTATTGATTAACCTTCCTAAAAAAGAAGAAGCAAAAGTGCAAGCTAAACGAATGATTGAGATTTCATAATGCGTAGTTTGATTTGATTAGTTAGTTGAAAGCGCCCGGATTATTCCGGGCGTTTTTTATGTATGAGTTTGGCTTAAATTGAAAGGTGCGTACTTGTTGGTTTGTATGAATAACAAACGTTTTATGGTATTTTTTCAATTTAACAACTCAACTTATACTTTCTTGTCTTTTAATTTTTCTTGAAGCATTTTTAGTTCGTCACGGTAACGCGCTGCCGACATAAAATCTAAATCTTTTGCGGCACCTTCCATTTTCTTCCGAATCATTCGCATTCGTTCTTCCAGTTGGTTTTCACTAAAATAAGTCACTTCCTCTTCCGCAGCTTTTAAGTTGGGAGCCGGTTCAAATTCATAAGGTTCGGCTTTTCTTCCTGCTAAAGTATTATCTAAGGATTTTTTAAGCGCTGTTGGTGTGATGTTGTGCTCTGTATTGTAAGCCATCTGTTTTTCACGACGGTATTCGGTTTCATCTATCGTTTTTTGCATACTGTCTGTAATCTTGTCAGCATACATAATTGCTTTTCCTTCTAAGTGACGGGCTGCCCGACCAATGGTTTGGGTAAGTGAACGCTGGCTGCGTAAAAATCCTTCTTTATCGGCATCTAAAATCGCTACGAGCGAAACTTCAGGTAAATCCAATCCTTCTCTTAAAAGGTTTACACCAACCAGTACATCAAAAAGACCTTTACGCAAATCTTGCATAATTTCAACTCTTTCTAAGGTATCGATATCACTATGAATATAGCGGCATCTAATATCTATTCGGGATAAGTATTTGGTCAATTCTTCCGCCATACGTTTGGTAAGCGTGGTAACTAAAGTCCGTTGGTCTTTATCTACCCGTTCTTGAATTTCTTCAATTAAGTCATCAATCTGATTTAAACTCGGGCGAACTTCAATAATCGGATCTAATAATCCTGTAGGGCGAATCACTTGTTCTACGTAAACACCGCCGGTTTTGTTCATCTCATAATCGGCAGGAGTCGCACTGACATAAACCACTTGATTTTGAAGCGTTTCAAATTCTTCAAACTTTAGTGGACGGTTATCCATCGCTGCAGGAAGTCTAAAGCCATATTCGACTAAATTTTCTTTTCTACTTCTGTCGCCACCATACATTGCCCCGACCTGAGGAATGGTAACGTGACTTTCGTCAACAAACATGAGAAAATCGTCTGGAAAATAATCTAACAAGCAGAAAGGTCGAGAACCAGGTTGCCTTCCATCTAAATAGCGTGAATAGTTCTCGATACCGGAACAATAGCCCAATTCTTTGATCATTTCTAAGTCAAAATTGGTGCGTTCTTCCAAACGTTTTGCTTCTAAAGGTTTTCCAATCTCTTGGAAATAGTTGACTTGCTTTCCTAAGTCTAAGGTGATCTGGTCAATGGCGTTATTTAAAATATCTGGTGAAGTCACGAACATATTCGCAGGATAAATATTCAAACGCTCATATTTTTCAATAACTTCATTTGTTTGCGGGTCGAAGGCTTCAATTTCTTCAATTTCATCTCCAAAAAAATGAATCCGAAAGGCATCATCAGCATACCCAGGATAGACATCGACAGTATCGCCTTTAATTCTGAAATTTCCATGATTAAATTCACTTTCGGTTCTCGAGTATAAACTTTGCACCAATCGGTGTAACAATTTGGTTCTGGAAATGGTCATATCCTGTTCAATGGAAATCACATTTTTTTGAAATTCAATTGGGTTACCAATACCGTACAAACAACTTACAGAGGCTACTACCAAAACATCCCGACGTCCCGAAAGTAGGGAAGACGTAGTGCTTAAGCGAAGTTTTTCAATCTCTTCATTAATCGATAAATCTTTTTCGATATAAGTTCCTGATGAAGGGATAAAAGCTTCAGGTTGGTAGTAATCGTAATAAGATACAAAATATTCTACTGCGTTATCGGGAAAAAAGCTTTTAAACTCATTATAAAGTTGGGCAGCCAAGGTTTTATTGTGAGCTAAGATCAATGTAGGACGTTCTACTTTTTCAATTACATTGGCCATTGTAAAGGTTTTCCCGGAACCAGTAACTCCAAGTAGGGTTTGGTAACGTTCTCCTTGGTCTATTCCTTGGCGGAGTTGTTTAATGGCTTTTGGTTGGTCGCCTGTAGGTTGGTATTCAGAATTTATTTTGAATTTCATTCAGTATAAAACTTTAGTTGAATTCTCTACATCAGTTAGTAGAAATCATGAGTGTTTCTGTCGGAATTGCTTCCGAAGGATTACAACTTCTAAAGTAGCAATTTGCTAGCGCTTTAATGTGAAATGTCCCTTAAAATTAGAGTCGTCTATAAAATTCACCAAAAACCAATAATCATTGGAAGGGAGGTTTTTTCCATTAAAACTTCCATCCCAGCGTTGTTCGGGTTTTAGGCCTGTGATTAATTTCCCGAAGCGATCAAAAATATAAACCGATTTAATTTTTGGGTTGAATTTTTCCACCCCGATTAATCGCCAATAATCATTAATCCCATCTTGGTTGGGAGTGAAAAACCTAGGATAGCCTAACACTTTAAATTCTTTTACGCTAATACCACAACCATTTTGGTCTTTTACGAAAATTTTATGGGATCCGGCACCAACAGGAAAAGTGTTAGTCGTTTGATATTCTCCAAACTGATCGTCCAAAGAATAAACATAATCCCCGGTTCCTGATGCAGTGATGATTGCTTGGTAATTGTCAAAATTCCCAACAATTTCATAATCAATTTGCGCTTTTTCAGAGCCTAAAACAGTAATTTGATTGGTGGAAGTACAGCTATAATCTTCTCCTGCGAAATTCAACGTTCTCGTAATGTTCACTTCGTAAGTTCCTATGCTATCTACTTGAATAGATGGAGATGTTTCCCCTGTATTCCACTGAAAAGTAAATGTGGAAGGATTTTCGGTGATTCCGGCTTCAATGGTAATTCCGTTTTCGTTTTCGGTACAAAGAAACGGAGCTTGGTAGTTAGAATTGATTTCGGGAGACTGAATACTTTCTAAGATAATTTCTATGATTCCTTGGCAACCGGAACTGGTTGAAATTTGGGCAAAGACCGAAGTTGGGAGGTTGGTTATTTGAACTTGAAAATTATTGCCCAAAACATTTGTTTCAGCTAGTGCTTCATTTTCAGTAGGATAATAAGTAGCACTAAAAGAACTGAGCCCTGTCTCGCTGGCGATAGCGCCTTGAGAATCATTTAATAGATATGAAATTGAATTGTCTTCAACCTGGAAACATTCTACCAAATAAACAGGATCATAACTTGCGAAAGAAGTACTTAAGGTTAAGCTTCTTACAGTAGTGCATCCGGAAGTGGATTGAATTCTAGCAAACACTTGTTGGTTGGCGGAGCTGTTAGAAAAACTTCCCGGATTGTTGATAGGATCGGTATTAGCTTCAGCTTCAGCTTCGGTAAGGAAGTAATTGGTTACCGTAAAGTTCTGATTGCTATTGGTTAAATTTTGATTGGCATTATTTAAATTGAAAATGCTTAAACCGTCATTGTCAGTATCACATTCAGTGAGTGTTTCATCGGTAAGTGTGGTGAAATCTACGTATTCAATTTCAATAGTATCATCTGCTGAACAATTGGGGCCATAGGTAACCACTACTTTATAAGTTCCCGGACTGTTTACTTCGTAAGTATTTTCTGAAGCTCCTGAAGCTAGTAAAGTTTCGCTTCCGTCGTTATTTACTAAAAACCATTCGTGATTAGTTGGGGTATTTCCGTTATTGTTCACATTTAATTGATAGGTTTCCCCTTCACATAAAGCTTGATTTCCAGTGAGATCTCCTCCTAGATTGGCCCCGATATTAAAACTATTTCCTTCTAGAAATACCGCAGAATCAAATTGATAATTGTAGTCATCTGCGATGACTAATTTAATATGATAGGTGGTGCCCGCATTCACATTGGTTTGAGCTATAAGAGGTCTTGTTTCTCCATTAAAATTAATAGGGTGATTGCTGCCGTTGAAAGAGCCGAAGTATTGTTCATTTTCCGCATTACAACCTCCGGGTATTGTAGGATGAACAGTAGTTACTTTCACTGGGGTATTGGTACCGGGAACTACAGCGATATTTTCATAGCTGCCTCCTAATGGCTTTATTAGAAAGCCAAACACGTCGGAAAATCTACAGGTAGTGATGTTACCTTCCCGGTATTCTTCTGAAGCAAAAATATAACGAAACTGAATCGAGTTCGCATTAGGAGTAAAATCAAATTCAATTACGGTTGCATTATGGGTATCATCGATTCCTAAGACTTGTTCTAAATCTTGGTCCGGGCCCCAACCGGAAGCATCATCACTACTTGTGAAATTATTTGGTCCAGGAACATTACTTAGTTTTCCGGTCGCCATTACTATACCGTTTTCAAAAGGGAAATTACTTCCATTTCTTTCAAAATAGCCGTAGCTCTTATCATTATTGAAGTTTCCGCCTATGACTCCGGTTACATTTATGTTATCAATACAGCCGCTATTAATAAGAATATTTTCTACGAGTTCTTGTGGGGAATAAGTGTTTGCGTCAACAGAAATATTTTGAGAATATGTTGAAAAACAAACTATTAGAAGAACAAATTGCAAAAGTCTTTTCAAAGCAAAATTTTTGGGGTTGCAAATTTACACAATCCTCAAAAAATATGCCTTTATTACCTTGAATATTATTGATTTCTTAACTTATCTGTTTAAATAGACCCAACCTCTGTAAAGATTGTAATTAGCATCGTTTAAATTTAGGATATAGAAATAAGTACCACTTGGGAGTTGACTTCCTACATTATTTATTCCTTCAGTACTAGTGCCATCCCATTCAGGAGTATTGTTATTTCCTTGGTAAATTAGAGTGCCGTAACGATTGAAAATCTTTAATTCAAAATTTTCAAAAATATCGTAGAGTCCTTTAATTTCAAAAGTATCATTCATACCGTCTCCATTAGGAGAATAGCCATCGGGAATAATGGGCGGGCAGTTTTCTACGGAAATTGAAAAACTTAAAATTTGATAACATTTTCCATCTTCCTCAATCCTCATATAAATTGTTTGTGGAGCTGCAGTATTCCGGTAATATTCCGGACTGTTGATTGGATTTTGCTGAAAGCTTGCGTCTTCTTCACTTAAATAATACCCCTCAATTGTTTGAGAACTTGTCAAATTAATTTGATTTTCAATTTCGGTAATATCAAAATAAGCTTGATTGAAACCTAGATCACAAAGAAGTAAACTTTCATTAGAATTTTGCGAAGTAACCGGTAATACGTTTAACTGAAAATTAGTGAGCGTATAGCATTCTTGATAGGAGCTATTGCTTAAACGTGCATAAATGGTTTGGGGGTTAGAAGTATTGGTGTAGTTGGTAATATTTATTATTTCATTTTCATTATTGAGAGCATCTTCTTCCGTTAAATAATAATTTAAAATGGTATTATTTTGGTTGGCAATAATAGTATTGTCGTTTTCTGTGAGATTGAAGGTCGCTATTTCATCATTGGTATAGTCATCACAACTAGTTAAATCATCGGGTTCCCCAGTTACAGGAATAGCATAAACCGAAAGCAAAAAAGAGTCTATTAAATAGCAGTCTTCATTTTCTGTAGAAGATATTCTTACAAAGACTTGTTGAGGGTTTGCTATGTTTTCATAATCTTCTGGATCATCAATCCAAGAGACATTGTTTTCAGCTTGTGTTTCTGTTTCAAAATAATGTATGCTTATATTTTCTTGTCCGTCGATGGCTAAGGAAGTATTTTGAGTTAGGTCAAAAAATGCTTTTTCTCCATCTGGGTCACATTCTTTAAATTCGGTGATGATTTCTCCCATCGAAATCGAAGTTACTTGCAATTGAAATGTAGAAATGCTATAACATTCAGGGTGGTCAGCATTGGATAGTTTTACATAAATGTTTTGCGGATTCTCTATATTTTGGTAATTGGTAGGGTTTTGTATTTCATCTTCATTGTTAATAGCATTTTCTTCACTGGAGTAAATGTTAAGTTCGGTATTGCTTTGTCCATCAACAATAAGATCATTGTTTTCGGTGAGATCAAAAAATGCGGTTCCGGTTTCTGCGTTGTATTCACAAGCGGTTAGGTTATCTCCTTGATTAGCTAAAGGAGTTTCGTTTACGATAAGCATAAAGGAATCTACCAAGTAACAGTCATCATCAAATTCTGAAGTTAGCCTAACAAAAATTTCTTGAGGATTTTCTGCATTTGGATAGTTAGATGGATCGTCAATAAATGACAAATTACTTTCTGCTAGAGTTTCATTTTCAAAATAGTTGACTTCTAAATTGGTTTGGTTGCCGGTAATAAGAGCTGAGTTTTGCGTAAGGTCAAAGAATGTAATATCATTATTATCAGTTTCATCACAGGCCTCCAGGTCGTTTGGTTCTATAGCAATTTCGAAAACAGGGAGAAAAAAAGTTGAAGAAGTCTCATTGTTATCTTCATTTATTTCAGGAACTACAATATCGCCATTTAGATCATTATTAACGATCATGGTAATTTCTGTTTCTGTGGAAGCATTAACAGGTAGATTGACAGTAAGGCTCCCACTTTCTGAGCCATCGATGGGGATTTCGTTTTGCGTCTGCGTTTGTCCTATTAATTCTCCTTCTACATAAAAAAGAATAGGAGTGTTGGGAGGGAGAACACCTGTACAATTAACATTATTTACTGTGTAATTAATCGTTACTTCTGATGAAAAGCAAGTAGTGTTGATGGTATTTATTTCTGGACTTGGATCTGGTAAAATACTGTTAAGTACAGTGATGACGTTATTAATTAAAATTAAGTCTCCAGAAAAGCCATTTCCGGTATGTAGCTGTATAGTTGCCTGCGTATCTCCTATATTAATGTTGTTTTCAATATTATAAAAATCGAGATCCATATTGTAGAGTTCACTACTATTTGTAAAGCTATTGGTTCCGTTAAATGCATTTCCTGCAGGATTTAATGGAGGGTTGCTTATTTCGTTACCATTTACAAATAAATTTTCTTCTATCCCAAGTGAAGAGTCTCCTTCCCAGGCTAAAAAACCTATTTTTGCATCATTATTGTCTATGACACTTAAATTGTTAAGTTGGATGGTTAAATTAGGTTGATCTACAGATACTCCTTGTAAACCATCAAAAATGCTTAATTGGTTAAGAGGTAAAGAGTTATCTTCATAAATAACTATAATGGCCCAGCCTCCAAAATTAGTAGCATTGTTACAGTAAGGAATAATAGCATTTTGTAAATCTATTTCGGAGACTGTATAATTTGCATTTCCTGTATTTTGAATTATGGTAGTAATATCAGCAAAAGCAGAAAAAAATTCAAATTCTCCGGAATTAAAACTTAAGAAACGAGAAAAGCTTCTTTCGGCAGAAATAGGTTGATTATTTAATTCTACTTCAAAATCACCACTGCCTGAACCTGCCCAGTATAAATAGGCAGCAACAACTGTTTGACTAGCCTGCATAGTTAAGTTGGCAGTAGCTGAATCTTCAATTTCACAAATACCACAGATGTTATTTTCGCATGAATTGAGCGTCGCACCTATCGCTGTATAATCATACTGACCATTAAATTGTTGGTAAAGCTCTATATCTTGGGAAATAACGATAGATGAAAAACATAAGAAAAATAACGTTAAGTAATTTTTTTTCATATTATAATCCTTAAAGGATTATAAATATAATTAAAAATTTAAGGATTATCTTTTTAAAGTAAAATTACCTTTATATGTTTTTCCGTTGTTTAATTTGAGTGAATACCAATAATCATTAGCAGGCATTTGTTTGCCGTTAAATGTTCCGTCCCAACCTTTTCCATTAGGTGAAAGAGAGGTGATTAATTTGCCAAACCGATTGAAAATGAATATTTCGGCATTTTTCATATTTTCATTATTTCTTCCCAACAGGTGCCAAGTGTCGTTTATTCCATCTTGATTAGGTGTAAAAAATTTCATGATTTCAAGTACATCAAATTCTTTAGAACTAATGCCGCACCCAAGAAGGTCTTTTACATAAATTATATGAGTGCCAGGTTTTAAATTCTGAAAAATGTTTTCTTCTTGATAAGTAGAAAATTGATTGTCTACAGAATAAACATAGTCTCCTAAACTTTCTTCTTTTAAATGAATTGTTACAGTGTTTGTATTGGAAATCCCATCGATATCTACATCAAATTTAGCTTTATTGGAAGCAATAATGTTTATGGTTTTGGTCTTACTACATCCTGAAATTTTATTGGTTACAGTAACTTTGTGAGTGACTATATCGTTGGTCTCGATACTTTCGCTGATTTCTTGAGAGGGTTCCCAATAGTAAGTGTAATTATTTTGTTGATTATTGGGAATTCCACTTTCAAGGGTAATGGGTTCAGGAAGATTTTCTAGACAGTAAATAACTTCTTCTTCGTTTTCGATAGGGATTGAATTTAGAACTAACAAGTTAATGGCAACAACTTCTTCACATAAATTATCATTGTCAACCCTAGCAAAAATAGTTTGTTGAAAAGCATTAGTATTTTGAAAAGAAGTTATATTATTAATTTCGTTATTTTCTAAAATTGCATCTTCTTCATTTTCATAAAAGCTGATCACAAAATTTGAATTGATGCTAAGTAGTTCATTTTTAACTTCGTTTAAGTTGAAGTTTTCAAATCCATTTTCATTAGTTGGACATTCAGTTAAATCGATAGCTGCAAGGTTACTGTTTTGAGAAACATTTAATTCTACCTGCGCATAAGAAAAGCAATATTCAGAATTAACTCTGGCAATGATCGTTTGAGGGTTTTCTGTATTTTGAAAATTTTCTTCATTTTCAATGGGGTCAATACTGTTTTCAGCTTCGCTTAATGTTTCATAAAATTCGATAGTACTATTGGTTGCTGAAGTTATTGCGGTTTTCGCTTCCTGTAAATTGAAGATAGAAGTATTATTGTCAAAGTAACTACACTGTGTTAAGGAAATATCTAAAGGTTGAGGTTTGGGATGAAAAGTTACATTGGCAATTCCTATTAAAGGACAAGATCCATCATTTAAATCGATGCTAAGTTTATAAGTATCGGAAAGGGGAAAGTTATTCGAAGGGTTTGTAGCTATTGTTAATTGCTCGGTATTTTCACCGTTTATAATATCACCATTTTTATACCAAGTATACGTGTTATTACTATTTAGGTTTTGAGTATAAGCTAGGGTGAAACTTTCATCTTCACATAAATCCAATTTCGTCATCATATTTTCTGCATTTTCATCAATAATGTTGATACGGGACGAGAAAATAGATTGTATAAAGGGTGGTAATCCAAAAATAGCCGTTCTTCCTTGTAAGTATATTCCTCCGTTAGATATACTTTCAGAATAATTTACTTGATCAGCATCTAATTCAGGATTGTTAATAACCCCTAATTTTGAAGTAGAAATTACTGATTTATAGATTTTACCATTTGGAGCCAATTGTAACGCAGTAGCTGTATTGTCACTCAATCCATTAATGCTAGAGATAGAAGCAGGAATATCTGTAGCCTCTAAATCCCATTGATAAAGGAATGAAGTGTCCCCTTGAGTTGCAGTTGCATAAGCTTTTTTTGTTTCTTCTGAAAACTCAACGCCATAGGGAGTAACATTTTCTACTAATGGCAAGTTATTAGATACTTGTCCTGTTGAATCATCAAAATCATATAAATAAACTCCTCCATCTTGAGGATCAAAACTTGATGCCGGATTATAGCTCTTACAATTATGAGCTATTATGAGTTTTTTACCATTTGGTGAAATTTTCATGTAGCCTATTGCTCCTCTTCTATAAGATGAAACTGGTATAATTGGACCCGTTTGAGAAATAACAGGAGCTAAGTTAACACCAGCATTATCTATTTGAAATGCATAAAATTTATCTATAAAATGTGTTAAAACCCAAATTGAATTGCAATCACTTCCTTTAACAGCAGTAATTTTTTCTGAACATTTGTATTTAATTTCTTCTGAATCTGAAGGGTCGTAGGTAATTAAATGAACATTTTTTTCAGAAGGAATTACATTTCCCAATCCATTATCCAATGTCATATCTACGACCGAATAATTCAATCCATTATTATAACCATCGTCGTCCTGAGGAACACCACTTCCCGGTAAATCTGAATACTGACCGTTGAATGTACCTGGTCCTTGATTGGGGTAACTCGATGCATTATCATGATGAGGTTCGTCTACCGTAAATACATAATAAATATTGGAATCTGTAGGGTGTGGAACAATTAAGCCACTTGACGTACTTGAAGGATCTCCTAAGAGTCCTGTGCCACCAAAATAATTGGCATTGCTCATGACTTGGTGATTTCTATTCCAAATGGTTCTCCCATCGGTATAGAACAAAAGGTTACCGTTTTCATCTGAGATTGAAGAGCAACCTTCATTAGTTTCGAGTTGCCCATTTGTAATAGCAGTTGGTGGGGAAGTATTAAAATTTACACCAGCATTTTCTCCAAAAAACCAATAATTAGCTTCCCCTTGACAAAATACTGAAAAGGGAAGCAAAAGGAGTATAAGTAAAATTATTTTCATTAATCACCGGTAATTATTCAAATTTACAGGTTTTTAATGGAAAAGAAATCTGGCAAAAGTTAAAACAGACTAACTTTTACAAATCCCTCTTTTTTAATAATTTTAAAGAGCCCCATACAAAAATAGCGGTCCAAGCTAATACGATTAAGATTTGATACCAATGTACCGCATAATCTGAAATAATATCGGTTTGTAATTGGTTGGCTGCAGATTGAACAACATTTAGTCTAGTAATGGGTTGCTTTACTAAATTGGCCATGGACTCTAATGGGAAAAACTGAGTAATAGCTGCAGTTTTTGCACTATCACCAATTATTTGAAAACGTAAGATCCCAATTACAATACTTTCAAAAATCCACCAGACGAAAAGAAATCCAAGAGCGAAAGCAGATCTTTTTACCAGAATCCCTAAAAACATACAAAAACTAAAAAAACCGATGAGCTTTACCAAGTAAGCTAACATAAACTCTAAGTCAGAAAAGATAATTGAAAATTCAGTATAATCAGAAAAAATGAGTCCGAGTACCAAGGAAACAATAAATATGAATAAGGTAGAAATCACAGAAAATACCAAAACGGTATAAAACTTAGAGAGAATAAACTCCTTTTTGCTCATTCCGTCAATTAGGTTTTGCTTTAGTGTTCTATTGCTATATTCATTAGACATCATGGAGACAATAACTATTGCTAAGAATATCTTTAAATAGGAAGCAAAATAAGTATTGAAATGCCAAATATAGGGGAAGTTGAAAATCCCTTGATCTGCCAACTGAAAATCTAATCCTAAGATGTTAAACCTGATGGAAGCAAAAAGAGCAATAAGTGTAAATAAACCAAAATAGATAATCGATAGTACTTTGGTAGAACGGCTATATTTTAATTTGTGAAATTCTATATTGAGTAGTCGTAACATGTTATGCGTTTTGTTTGGTTAGTTCTAAAAATTGCTGTTCTAAGCTTTCTTTACGTTTTACTAAGTGAGATAGGATAATGCCTTTTTCAAAAAGCATTTTGTTCAGGTTTTCAGCTTCAATAGGTTTAGTAAGAATAGCTTTTACTAAATTTGTTTCAGGATCTAACTTTATATTTTCAAACCAAGTATGATTTTCTAAGGCTGAAATAAGTGCGTCATTGTTTTCGGCTTTCAGTTCTACATAACCATGACTTGCGTTCATTTCATCTACACGACCTGAATAAAGTTTTACACCTTTACGTATAATAATTACGTGAGAACATACTTTTTCAACTTCATCTAATAAATGGGAAGCCAATAAGATGGTCGTTCCCATCGCAGCAATTTTTCTGATGATTTCCCTAATTTGATGAATCCCTTGTGGATCTAAACCATTGGTAGGTTCATCTAAAATTAAAATTTCAGGATCATTAAGAAGGGCAGAGGCAATGGCCAAACGCTGTTTCATCCCTAAAGAAAATGTTCTGAATTTACTGTTTTTTCTATCTAAAAGCCCTACCAATGCTAATTTTTCTTCAATCTTGGCATTTTTTACATTCTTAATTTTACAAACCAAATTTAGGTTTTGCTTGGCAGTCATGTAGGGATAGAAATTAGGTCGCTCTATAATTGCTCCTACTTTTTTTAAGGCGTTGTGCGTAGATTCATTTCCGTCGAACCAGAAAAAATCACCACTGGTTTTATTCACCACATTTAGCACCATTCCCAAGGTAGTCGATTTACCACTTCCGTTGGGGCCTAAAATTCCGTATACATTTCCTTTTTCAATCTTAAAAGAAAGGTTATCTACCGCGGTTAACGGCCCAAACCTTTTCGTAAGATTGTTAAGTGTCAAGATTGTTTTCATCTAATTTATTTTCTTTTATCGGTCAGCTATTATTTTGATTTTGAATAGTGCAATTATTCAAAAATTATTTAGTTGGTTAATTTATATGTGTGACGACTAAGTTATGGTTTTGTTACAAGAAAGCTATAGGCAGACTTTCTAAATTTTATTACCTTGTGGCTATGGAAGAAAAATTGCTGTCGAAAAAAAAACCTATTTTCCCCATCACGGAAAAACTGAGTAAGTACCTATCAAAATATAATAGATATACAAAAATACCGGTCTTTTACGATGATTTGTTAAGATTTTCGGGATCTATTGTAGTTTATAATAAACATGATGAAGATACACTTTGGGTGCGCTGTTATTATCCTGATCATGAGCGTACGGAAATTGATAATAGCTTAAAAAGGGTTTATACTATTTTGCATTCTGATGGGAGTGATGAGGCATTTAAGTTTTTAAATGTAGATGCAATTGACTATTGTACGTTTGGAAACTCCAAACCTTTCCGAATAAAAATACGGAACGTTCTCAACGATAACTTTACTTATTTTTATGTAAAAAAAGCAGATGCTTCCCGAATTTATGGTTTGGAGTTAGAGCATATTCTTTCTCCGCATCGTATTAATTTTCTGCTTTATAAAGATACTTTAATCGAAGCGCATATCGCAGGAATTCCCGGTGATGTTTTTATTGAAGAACAATTAGATACTTGTAGTGAATACACTAAAAATCTAATAGCAAAACAGTTTGTCAAATTCAATGAGCGTTGTACGATTAGATTGTTAGGAGATATGCGCTCGTATAATTATGTAATTATCCCCACTCACGATTTTGATCATGTAGATTATCAGATTAGGGCAATAGATTTTGACCAGCAATGTTATGAAGGGAATCTAAAAGTGTACCGCCCACAATTTTTTAAAGAAAACTTCCCCATGGTGAAATTGGTAACTACACATTTGCAAGAATCTTCAATTGAACAATACCGAAAGGAGGAACGTTCGCAAATGGCCAAGCGGCTAATTACCAGTCAAAAAAGGTTTAAGCACTTATTGACTTGTATGACCTCAGATCATATTTCAACCAAAGAAAATTTAAAACGTCTAAAAACAGATTTAGTCGCTTATTCTAAAGATGTAAAGTTTAAAAGGGCGAGAACAATGGGGGGAGTGCTAAAAACTGCTTTAGAATTTGTAAAACGGAATTACGTTGATACCAATACAAAAGAGATTATGGAGTTTTAGTTTTGAGTTTTTGGTTAATTAGCTGAAATTAAAACTGAAATCCATAACAATAAAATATACTTCTTGATTCTAGCCTCATTTCTGAAATATTACTTAGAGCTGAGTCCTAAAATATCAAATAAAAAAGGATTTAAAAGCCTTCACTTCTAAATCCTTTTTTTGATAATTTTATTGCTAAACCTAGTTTATTTTTTCTCTTCTTTGTTAAAATAAACCAAGTAGTAATACATCTGGCGTTCCTCATCCCAACCTTTTTCAATAAACTTCTCAGCACTTTCCGGATTAATAAAATCCATTTTTATTTGTACGTTGGTATCGAGGTTAATCACACTTTTTATCTTTTTTCGTGCAGCAGATACAGCGGTGTTGGAAACCGGAAATTCTGTTAAATCTTCAATTTTATATTTTGGAGCTTTTTCGGTTTTATAATTTTGAAATTCAGGTATCAATGCGGGATTTTCCATTACTTCATTCAAGAAGCTGCTTTCTTCAAAATTGTCATTCTTCGCAAAATGATTTACTGCACGGTTCATAAACATTACTTCTTGTTGTTTATCTTCTGCAGGTAAAACCACATCTTTTGCAAAATTCTGACAGAATTTTAAATAACTTTTAGTGTTGAAGTTCTCATCGGCAAACACATCTACCCCTAAAAACTGCTCTAGCCAATATTTGGTATCATAGCGGTTAGAATCTACTGAAAGTACTTTAAAACCTTCTTCTTTGTTTTTATTAAAAATTAAAGTGCCCTTGTCTAATTTATTTAGATTCACACCTTGTTGAAGAATAGCCTCTAAATTCTCCGATTTTTCTTGAAATTGAAGAAAATCGTGTTTCAATTCAGATTTAAAAATTCCCATTGCGTCCATTCGTTCATTATCCAACATGACGTTATCAAAATAGACTACATACAATTCACCACTTTTAATATGAGGATGTTTTCCTTCGTTAAAAAGCAATTGCGCAATTTTTTTAGACTGTTCGTGAACTGTTGATGGATCTTGAAAAACAGAAGAAACCGCATTGTAAAGATCGTGAAATTCTAAATCTGTATCATGTACAAATTGATAGTAATTCTCTTCTTTCTCGCGAAACGATTTTAAAAAGTATTCCTTTAAAAGCGCCTGCATCTCATCATTCAAGGCATAGGGCTCTTGTGATAAAAACATTCCTTCGTTACGGCTTTTATTGCCAACACGATGAATGGAAAGCGATTCAATTTGTGTGTTATATAAATTAATCATAGTTTACTATTGTTTGGTTATTTCCTCCATTAAGGTTTAATCGAATTATTGTTTATCCGACTGTTGGAAATATTGTTGTTTTTCACTCCGAGACTGAAGTCAAGAAGTTTTTTTAAGAAAAAATTAAAAATTAATTCCAGTTAGGATCAAAATCATAATCATCTAGATTTTCAAAATCTACATCATCTTCTCCATATTCATCTTCCAATTCGTCCTCTTCAGCTTCAAAATTTTTCTCTGGCGGGCTATCTGGTAATTGTCCGTGAGCAAACATTAAATTGGGGTAATCACGACCATCTTCAGCTTTAGTAACATCGGCTAGTTCCACATAAAAAGTCCACATACTAAAGAAGTCATATACATAGATAAGTTGCGTGTTATCTTTGTCTACTACAGTATCTAAAGTAGTTTCGTTCATCATTCTTACGGGATTCATCCCTTCGCTCATATCAAAAAGAACAATTTCTTCACCTTGGTTCCATTCTGCATCACTTAAGTAAAATGATGCCATTTCGGTGCCATCAAATCCAAAAGCTTGAGTGATAGAGTTGTGAAGGTCTTCTAAAGTGGAGTCATCTTCAATTTCAATATCTCTAAAAACGTCATCTAAAGTGTCTAAAACAATTCGAAACTTATAAATCATACTACAATCAAAATTAAGGAATGCAAAGATACATTTTCAAAACTGTAATAGGCAAATAGATTTTGATGTAACTAAAACTATTTTTTAACTATTTGCTAAATCTATGCAGTACAAAAGTCATCGTGGCTAATAAGAAAAATGCACCTACCTGATGTGTTACACCCAGCCAAACTGGGACTTGATAAATAAGTGTAAAAATGCCTAATAAAAATTGTACAAAAACAATAATTAATAAGGTATTAATACCATTTTGTTGAGCTTTGGTAAGTACTAACTTTTTAGCTTTAAACCAAATAATAAGTATAGCAGCGACTACAAAATAAGCAAGGTAGCGGTGTACAAACTGAACGCCACTTTTACCGGAAATAAAGTTTTTTAATAAGGGTTTTTGTTCGATATAAACCGTTTCATGAATTAATTTTCCTTCTGCCATAAAAGGCCAATAATTATGTATAAAACCAGCATCTAAACCTGCTACAAAAGCACCCCAAGTGATTTGGAGAATTAAAACAATCATTCCAATCCATATCCACTTTTTCATTTTAGGAACCGCTGGTTTAAGATTGTTCTTGTAAATAATATCGAGCGCTACCCAAAAAGAATAAGCGAAAGTTATAAACGCCGTCATAAGGTGAGCGGCCAATCGATAATGGCTAACTGAAGGCCGATCTACCAAGCCACTTTTTACCATGTACCAACCCATAAAACCTTGAAACCCTCCTAACAATAATAGAATAATAGCTTTCTTGATGGTAGATTTGGTAAGTTGTTTGGTAAACAAAAAATATAAAAAAGGAATAATAAAAACCACCCCTATAAGTCGGCCAATTACCCGATGAATCCATTCCCAAAAATAAATATCTTTAAAGTCCTCTAAATTAAAATGATAATGAAGTTTTTGATATTCCGGATATTGTTTATAAAGTTCAAAAGCTTCAACCCATTCCTGCTGATTCATAGGTGGGATTACCCCATGAATTAATTTGTAATTGGATATAGAGAGCCCTGAATTTGTTAGACGAGTGATACCGCCAACTATTACCATAATAAAAATAAGGGTACAACCTGTTAACAGCCAGTAAACTACTTTTTTGTTGTCTTTCATTTAGGTATAGTGTTAATTCTAACTTCTTGCTTTTTGGTATTATAAATTTTATGTACTCAACTGTTCTTGTGAGTTTGTAAGTTTAATTGCTTTCCTTTTTTTAGCATAAATTGATAAGCTGCTTCGTATTCATTTGGAATTTCACCTTCTAAAATTGCTTCTTTAATTGCATTTTTAATAATTCCGATTTCCCGAGAAGGTTTGATGTTGAAAGTTTCCATGATTTCTTCTCCGGAAACTGGCGGTTGAAAATTTCGAACATGATCCCGCTCTTCAACTTCTTTTATTTTTTGCCTAACAATCTTAAAGTTGTTATGGTATTTTTTATAGCGTTTTGGATTTTTAGTGGTAATGTCTGCTTCACAAAGCGTCATTAAATCTTCTATATAATCACCTGCATCAAATATTAACCTTCTTACCGCAGAATCGGTAACATATTCTTCGGCAATAACAATAGGGCGCGAGCTCATAAATACCATTTTTTGAACGAACTTCATTTTTTCATTCAATGGCATTTTTAAACGTTTAAAAAGTTTAAAAACCATTTTGGCTCCTACAAATTCGTGGTTGTGAAAAGTCCAGCCAATTTTTTTATGAAACTTTTTGGTGGGAGCTTTACCAATATCGTGCAATAAAGCTGCCCATCTAAGCCAAAGATTATCGGTGTTTTCTGAAATATTATCGACCACTTCCAAGGTGTGCCAAAAATTATCTTTGTGCCGCTGACCTTCTTTTTCATCAATACCTTGAAGAGCTGTCAGTTCCGGTAAAATTAAAGGTAAAAGTTTAGTTTTTCTAAGCAAAGCAAAACCAATAGAAGGCTTTTCTGAAAGTAAAATTTTATTTAGTTCTTCTACGATTCTCTCTTTAGAAATGATTTTTATTCGTTTATGGTTTTCGGTAATTGCGTCGAGTGAAGACTCTTCAATTTTAAAACCTAATTGAGTAGCAAATCTAATGGCACGCATCATTCGTAACGGATCGTCAGAATAGGTGATTCCTGGTTCTAACGGGGTTTTAATAAGCTGTTGCTTAAGGTGCTCCAGTCCATTAAAAGGGTCTAAAAGTTGACCAAAATTTTCTTTATTGAGCTGAAGTGCTAAGGCATTGATCGTAAAATCCCGTCGGTTTTGGTCGTCTTCCAATGTGCCTTGTTCAACTTCTGGGTTACGAGAGTTTTCGTTATAAGATTCCTTTCGAGCACCTACAAATTCAACTTCTACATCGAAGGCGCGCAGCATGGCGGTACCATAAGTTTTAAAAACCTGAACTTTGGGTTGATGAGGTAATAATTTAGAGACTTCTTTAGCAAGGCTAATTCCGTTTCCAACCGCTACAATATCTATATCTTTTGCGTCACCGCGTTCTAAAAAATAATCTCTTACAAAACCGCCAATAGCATAAGTTTCTAGTCCTAAACTATCTGCTGCTTTAGTGATATATTCAAAGATTGGATGTGTTAAAGCTTTTTGGTGCGTTTTTTCTTGGGGCATTTTTATTTTCTAATAACTTGCACTTTTCCATCCAAACTTAATTTAATAATGGTGGAAGGTTGCGCATTTTTTTTAGACGGTTGCAAATTTACAACATAGTCTACTCCTTTTAAAATTTCAGGACTTATTTGCTTAAAAGATTTTGGAGTGGGTTCTCCACTTATATTAGCTGAAGTGGAAACAATGGGTTTTCTAAATTTTCGGATGAGTTGATTGCAGAATTTATCTTTACATACTCGAATGGCGAGAGAGTTATCTTCTGCAATTAAATTTTCGGCAACTCGAATGGGGTCATCATAAACAATGGTTGTAGGTTTAGCAGCATATTTTAGGATATCGTAAGCCACTTCCGGAATTTCTTCAACATATTGATTGAGCATTTTAAAATCGGAGACCATACAAATCAACGATTTGCTTTCAGCTCTTTGTTTTAAAGCAAAAACTTTTTCTACGGCCTCTGCATTGGTGGCATCACAGCCAATTCCCCAAACTGTATCGGTTGGGTAGAGGATGAGTCCGCCTCGTTTTAAAGTTGCTATGGTGTTATTGATTTCTTCTTTCATTATTTATTTAATAATACATTATAAATTTTCAAGTAATTTTCGGCAGCATTTTTCCAATTAAAGTATTGTGCTCTGTCTTTTAGTTTTTTAAGGTAGAATTCTTTTTGGGTATTAAAAGTTTTTATTCCGTTTTCAAAAACCTCTTTCATACCTTCAGCCTGAAATTCATCCCAATAAAAAACTAAATCTTGACCAATTTCAGGGAGTGAAGTTTTGTTAGAAGAAAAGATAGGCTTTTGAAAAAACATGGCTTCAATAATAGGTAAACCAAAGCCTTCCCGCAAGGATGGGAAAACGAAAGCTTTGCAGTTTTTGTAATAATATTGCTTTTCGGTATCGCTTATTTTGCCAACTAAATGAATGCGGTTTTCTAGTTTTTTTTGCTGAATGAGTGTCTTTAATTCTTCTCCATACGATGTTGAATTTTTACCAGCTAAAACTAGATCGTGATGAGGTAATATTTCAATTAATTCAACTAAACATTTTAAGTTTTTTCTTGGAGCAAATTCACCTATAAAAAATAAATAAGGATTTTTAGGAATTACTTTAGGTTGAAATTTTTCGGGAAGGTTTATTTCTTGAATAGGATTACCGTTATAAACTACATATTCTGGAACATCAGGAATTTCGAAATACTCGTGTGTGGAGCTTTTCGCAAATTCAGAAATATAAGTAATGCCTTTGCTTTTAAGAAGTTTTTCCTGAAACCGAATATGATGAGGATGATTTTTTTGTTCAGCAAAAACAGTATTATGCACCGTTAGTAAATAAGGAATGTCGTGATAGGGTTCAACTTTAGTATTTTGATTGAGTGCGTGCCATAAATCATATTTTTTTCTAATCCTTAAATTCTCGTAACGTCGAAAAGAAAAGTATTTTTTGTATTTAAAAGAATTACCAAATTGCTTTCTGTCTTGTAATAAGTTTGGAGAATGTATAGTAAGTTGTACCTCTTTTGGTAATTCTTTAAAAGCTTTGAGTAACTGAATATTGAACTGACCAAAACCAAAAAACGGATTTTTGAGGTTGTGAGATTCTAAAAAGACTTTTTTCATAACTACAATTTTCAGTCGGAAGTTTATTTATTCTTCTTTTTTCGAAGCCTTATGGCACGTTTAATGTCTTTGTAAATGCATTTAAATTGCGTGTCAAAATAATTACCTATACTTTGTAAAACCCATTTGTGCTGAGCTTCAAGACTTTCTATTATAGCTTCTCTTTTTTCAGCATTCATCTTAAAATTTTGTAATTCAGCAGCAGTAACATTGCCGTAGCCAGTAAATTCATTGACTTTATTTTCTTGATGAATAATGGACATCCATAATCTTTTATTATTGATACGTTCTACTAACGGGTCAAGTTTCCAATCGGCATGACCTTTTTGCCAAACCGATTTCGGGTTTTCATTTTTTTCAATTAAACTAATAAAAGGGTTCCAAAGCTGTCTTTTTTTACCCAATCTAAATTTTGGGTGAATTTGAAGCGTAAATCCATCGGCATAATCAAAAGCCCAATGGTCTTTTTCTACAAAACGTTTTTGTACATCAGCTATGTAATTGTAAGCAATACAATCATCGTTATCAATTCTACTGGTAATGATATATGCAGCGTTAACTTTGTTTAATTCTTCTTGGATGGCGGGAACAAAAGCCTGCATATTTTCCACAAATTGAGGCTGAAAGTTGGAGTAGCCCAGGGATAAGCCTAAAATTCTATCTTTAAAAACTTTAGGGGTGTCAACATCAAAATACACAAACCACGTAAAATTTTGATTGCTTTGGTGTTTTACGGAAGGAAAACAAAAGGTTTCGAACAGTTTAAAACGTCTTTCCAGCCATTCTTCCGTTAGTACCGGAATGTTATTTTTAGAAGTATCCCAACCTTCTTTTTTTAAATTGAATCGTGTAATAAGGTAATGTTGGAACATAAAATTATTTTTTTTCAGCTAAAATTTCTTGGTAATAATCTAAAGTTTGTTGGGCCATTTTTTCTTTAGTAAATTTTTCTTGAATTTTTAATCTTGCATTATCGCCTATTGATTTACGTAAATCATCATTTTTAAATAATAATTTTATGTAATCCAAGTAATCTTCAATAGAATTTGCTAAAAAACCATTTTTCTTATGATCAATAATTTCTTCAGTAGCCTCTATATTAGATGCGATTAAAGGTATTTTCAATGCCATAGCTTCTTCTATTGCTAAGCTGAAATTTTCATTTTTTGTAGCAAAGATACATATCGTTGCCTGCGAAATTATTTTTGGTAAATGATTATTGTTTTTAGGGCCATAATATTTTGTAGATTTTAAAGCTTTTTTAGAGAGTAAATCCTGGCATTCGTTTTCCCAATAGCTGTTACCTCTCCCAATAATGTGTAAACTAGCTTTCGGGAATTCTTCAATAGTTTGATTGAAAACTTGGCATAACTTATCTACTCCTTTAGCATTGGATAGCGTACCGAAATAAAAAATTGATTGAGGGATTTTTTTGATGTTTTCTATAGGACTAAACAATTTATGGTCTATTCCATTATGAATAACTTTATCGACATTAATTGAGTAAATTTTTTTTACGGCATTTGCAGAGAAATTAGAAACAGCAACAGTATAGGGAGTAGCTTCTAATGCTTTCTGCTCCATTGAGATTTTAAGTTCATCTTTTTCTTGATTTAGATAGTAATGCCAAAATCCCCTAGAACCATGGAATCTCAACACAAGAGGAGTTGAATTATCCCAAAAAGCAGTATATCCATTAAAAACAAAAGATTCAATAATATCAATATTGTTTAATTCTGCATATTTTTTTAATTTATTAGCAAGGTATTTTCTTTCTTTTTTTAAGAAATATAATTCAGCAGATTTTATGTTCATTCTTGAAGTAATAGATCTTACTCCTTCTGAAATAGGGAAGCTTTTAGAATATTTTTTAAAAAAGTGGAATTGAATTTTACCTTCTTTAAATGATTTATTTTTTTTTGAAAATCCAAACACGTGAATAGTATGTCCGTTGTCTGTAAACTCCTTAGCTAAAGTTTTTAAGAAAGACCCAACCCCACCAGCAGCAGGTAAATCAGGATGAGCATATTCGTTAGTAAAAAATAGAATATTCATTATTGGTTGGATTTTACAACTTCGTTTAACTCAGTAAACATTTTTTTAGCAATAACTTCTTTGGTGAAGTTATCGAGTAAATACTGATAACCTTTTTCTTTAAACTTTTCTTGTAGTTCTGGGTTGTTAAGAAGTAGGATTACTTTTTCTGCAAAATCTTCTGGATTGCCCACTTCTGCTAAAAGCCCAGTTTGGTTATTTATGACCACTTCAGGTATGCCGCCGGCGTTGGCTGCGACGATAGGTACTTTACAAGCATAAGATTCTAATAATACACCACCTGTAGGTTCGTTATTAGAGGTGAACATAAATAAATCGAAATCAGGTAAAATCTCTGGGATATCTTTTCTAAAGCCTGCAAAAATAATATGATCTTCTAATTGAAGTTCTTTAACCAAAGCTCTAATTTCTTCTTCTAAAGCTCCTTTACCCACTAAAATAAATTTTGCTTTTAGTTGGTGCTTGTTTACCAAAACCGAAACTGTTTTTACCCAAGTTTTATGGTCTTTAAATCCGGTAAATTCAGCTATATTACCAATGATGGGAAGTGAAGGGTCAATGTTAAACTCTTTACGTAATTTACCCGTAGATTGTTGATGTGGAAATTTATTAATATCGGTAACACTACCTACTACGCACAATTTGCTATGATCTTTTACAGCATATTTAAGTACATCTACTACAGGATGTGAAACACAGATTATTTTTTTAATTCCGCTATAATTGTATTTCCATTTTCTTAGAAAGTTAGTGTCAACTCGCCTTATTAATGTACGGCAAAGTACAAGAGGAGTTTTCATTCGGTAAATAAAAGAGGACATTACAGCAAGCGTTTGCGCTTTACTGCTATGAAGAAAAACAACATCTGCATTTTTCTCTTGGGCGATTTTTTTAAACTCTTTAGCAAATTTAAAATCATATTCAGAATTAAAATCAAAACCGATGACCTGCATGTTTTTAGCAGTGGCTCTTTTGAAAACTTCAGAGTTGTTTGGGCAAACAATCCATTGATCTTTTACATAACCAAAGGCCTCAAAAGCTTCATATAGATAAATAATTTTCTGTTCGTGTCCCCGCCAACCATCGGCAGCCGTAAATTGTATTAACCTCATGAATTGCTAGAATTGGATGCAAAATAACCAAAATTCTATTAATACCTACCGAAGTTGAAATTTTATAAGTTTAAAAATATACTTTTGCAGTATGGTTGAAGTTTATAGTGAAAAATACAATTACCTAAGCACATTTGTTAGACAGAAAATTGAAAGTTTTCAAGAAGAAGGTGAAAAATTAGGTAATGGAGATAGAAATGAAATTAAACTCTTTAAGTGTGAAGATGGTCTTATACTAAACATTAAATCATTTAAAGTTCCAAACTTGATTAATCAAGTTGCTTATAAACACTTAAGAAAAAGTAAAGCGAGAAGATCTTTTGAATATGCTCAAAAACTTCAAGAATTGGGAATAGGTACACCAGATCCTATTGCTTATTTTGAATTTCCAACCGCAACCTTATTTAAAAAAAGCTTTTATGTAAGTGAGCATTTAAAAGCCGATTACACTTTTCGTGATTTAACCCATAATTTTGATCTTCCTAACCATGAAGAAATTTTAAGGGCATTTACAAGGTTTACATTTCAGCTTCACGAAAATCAAGTTTTATTTTTAGACCACTCGCCGGGGAATACACTTATTAAAATTAATAATGGGAATTATCAATTTTATTTGGTCGATTTAAACCGAATGGATTTTAAACCCCTATCTTTTGAAGAGCGTATTAAGAATTTCGCAAAATTGACCGATCAAAAATCAATTGTGGAAGTTATGAGTGATGAATATGCCCAATGTTTAGGGAAAGATTATCAAAAGGTTTTTAATTTGATGTGGAGTGAAACTGTAAAATTCCAAGAAAAATTCCACAAAAAGCGTCGCTTGAAGAAAAAAATAAAGTTCTGGAAAAAATAAGCTTATTTTCTATTCTTTCTAATTAACCAGACTTTTACAAACCGCATAAAAACCGTATAGCTTTGTATATAGCTTATGGTCAAGCCTACCACTCCGTCTCTAAAACCACCCTGAATAATGTAATGCTTAAAGAAGCTCCACATAGGTTTGATAACAAAATGATATGGAGTAAGTTTTCCGACCTTTTTATCGTAATCACTAGCTTGCCACCAGCCATAACGATTCATTTTTTCTATGTGCTTATCTATGGTTATGTACGTATTGTGATAAAATTTATGAGTAAGTTTTCCTATTTTACCGTTGGCTATAATTTCTGCATGCACTCTTTTATCTTCGTACTTACAGAAATCCCTTTTAAAAAGCCGTATAACCTTATCGTTTTTCCAACCACTATGTTTTACAGGTTTCCCCATAAAATGATTTTTTCTACCAATCCAGTAAGCAACTGTGTTATCTGTAGGAGGATTTTTAAGGATATTTAAAATCTCTTCTTTAAGCTCAGGAGTTACTCTTTCATCAGCATCGACTAAAAGTATCCATTGATATTTAGCTTGGGGGATTGCCCAATTTTTCTGAGAAGAAGAGTAGTTGTATTCTCTTCTAATCACTTTGTCGGCTAGATTTACAGCTTTCTCATAGGTTCCGTCAGAACTCAGACTATCTACCACCAGTATTTCATCAGCAAAATTAACCGAAGAAATTACCTCTTCAATGTTATGAATTTCGTTGCCCGCGGGTATTAAAGCTGTAAGTTTTTCCAAGAGTTTTTCTTTCTAATTGTTTAGTTAACTTAAAAAAAATTAAAAGTATATATTGCCTAGATGCTCGTTATCTTAAAAAGTTGCAGCTAAATTCTAAGTTTTTTTTCAATTCTGAAAAGGAAATTATTAAAAATAATTACTTTTGATTTTAAAAATTAATATTTTTCTAAATCTTTCAATGGACTCATCACCTAAAATAACCTTAATTATAGCTACTTACAACGCTGTAGACTGGTTGGAAAAAGTACTTTACGGCTATAGTGTGCAAAATTATAAAGATTTTGAAATTATTATAGCTGATGATGGCTCTACGGAGGAAACTAAAAAATTAATTGATAAATTTAAAGAAAACTATCCTGTAAATATTATTCATCTTTGGCATGAAGATGAAGGTTATCGTCGCCAAACCATATTAAATAAAGCTATTGTAGAAGCTAATCACGAATATATTGTTTTTACAGATGGTGATTGTATTCCTAAAAACGATTTTCTAGAGCGGCATGCGATGTACGCAGAAAAAGGAAAATTTTTATCTGGCGGTTATTGTAAGCTTGATATGCAGCTAAGCAACCTTATAAAAAAAGAAGATATTATCTCAGGAAATTGCTTTGATGTAGCGTGGCTTAAAAAGAATGGAGATTTAGGTTCTTCTCAACAACGAAAGTTGGCAAGCGGAGAGTTGATTTCTAAGTTATTAGATACATTTACCCCTTCAAATGCTTCTTTTAATAACTGTAATTCATCGGCTTGGAAAGAAGATTTAATAGCTATCAATGGCTATGATGAACGCATGCGTTATGGAGGTCCTGACCGAGAGCTAGGTGAACGTTTAGAAAATTATGGTGTCAATGGGAAGCAAATAAGACATCGTGCCTTGTGCCTACACCTAGATCATGCTAGAGGTTATAAAACAAAAGAATCGCTAGATGCTAATTTGGCTATTAGAAAAGAAACAAAAACCAAGAAAATTATAAAAACTCCTTTTGGGATCGAAAAATTATAAAACCTCTTTTAGATAATTGATTAGTTTTTCTTTAAAATATTCTGGCTTTAATGCTTTGTAATAAGTAGTGGCTTCTTTTCTAATTTCTTTTAAGCTGAGTTTCACGTAAGTTTCCGGCTCATAATCTTCCAGATGAACACTTACATTTTTATGATCTTCATAAAGCGCCCAGGCTGCTCGTTTTGTGAATGGAGCAAAAATTGAAAAAGTAGGAACTTCTAAAGCTTTAGCCATATTTACCGCACCGCCTTCGTTTCCAATAAAAGCTTTGCATAAAAAAGTTAATGCCATAAATTCCCGTAAGCTTTTTCCATAAATAGAAAGATGTATTCTTTGTTGTGTTTTTGGTTCACAAAGCTTTACTAATTTTTCTACTGTTTCCAATTGCTTTGGAATATAATTAACTAACAATTCAGCCTCGGTTGTTTCAACAATTGTGTCTAAAACTTTAGCTAAATAGAGGAGTGGATAACTTTTTTCTTCTGAGGAACCCAAAACTCCAAGCATCAAAAGGGATTTATTTACTAAATTTTCTTGCTGAAGTATTTTTTTTGCTGAAGAAATTTCTTCTTCGGTTAAATAAATCTTTGGTTTTAATTCTTTTGCATAAGAGGTGTCTAACGATTGTAAAAGATGCATTCGGTTTTCAATCGCAAGTCCTGCCTTGGTTTCAGGTTTAGGTTTATAGACGTAAAGCTCGTCATACGTCAATTGGCTATACCATTTTTTATAACCAATTTTTAGTGGGGCTTTAGAGAATTTTCCAATTAAGACACTGATGGGTTTAGAATAAACATCGATCACCACTTGGTAATCCTCTTTTTTAATTTGCTGAAGGAATTGAAAAAGTTTTACAGGCGATTTCTCTATCTCTTTGGTCATAACCACTACTTTATCGATAAATGGATTGTTTTCAATTACCGGAATCGTATGCTGATTCACTAAGAAATGAACTTTTGCCGAAGGATTTTTCTGCTTGATTGCTTCACATAAAATAGAAGAGGTAAGCACATCACCAATCATTTTTTGCTGAATAATTAAGTATTTAGCAGTATTTAAAGGAAGTTGAGGTTTATTCATGAGCAAAAATGATAAAAATAAAAAACCTTCTCATTTGCGAGAAGGTTTTTGGGGTAATATTATAAAGTTTATACCGCTACATTATATTCCCTGAGCGCATCATTTAGAGAAGTCTTTTTGTTGGTACTTTCTTTTCTTTTTCCAATAATTAAAGCACAAGGTACGTTAAATTCTCCTGCGGGGAATTTTTTGGTATAACTACCGGGAATTACCACAGAACGAGCAGGAACAATCCCTTTCATTTCAAGGGGTTCTTCACCGGTTACATCGATAATTTTGGTAGAAGCAGTCAATACAACATTAGCTCCTAAAACCGCTTCTTTTTCAACTCTTACACCTTCCACCACAATACTTCTAGAACCTAAAAAGGCATTATCTTCAATAATCACGGGTGCTGCTTGCAAAGGCTCTAAAACTCCGCCAATTCCAACACCACCAGAAAGGTGTACATTTTTGCCAATTTGCGCACAACTTCCTACGGTGGCCCAAGTATCGACCATTGTTCCTTCATCTACATAAGCGCCAATATTTACATAACTTGGCATCATAATCACACCACTGGAAATATAAGCTCCGTGTCTGGCCACAGCATTGGGTACCACGCGGATTCCCTTTTCTTTATAACCCGTTTTTAAAGGCATTTTATCATGGTATTCAAAAATACCAGCCTCTAAAGTTTCCATTTTTTGAATAGGGAAATACAAAACAACTCCCTTTTTTACCCATTCGTTTACTTGCCATCCTTCAGCAGTAGGTTCAGCACAACGTAACTCACCAGCGTCAATTAAGTTAATTACTTCACGAATAGCTTTTTGGGTTTTATCTTCTTTTAAAAGTTCTCGGTTATTCCAAGCTTCTAAAATTGTATTTTTTAAATCTGTCATTTAGTTAAATTTTGTTCAAATATAAGGCTTCTCATCAAATATTATAACAATAGGAATAGATGTGTTACCTTTGCAAAAAAATTGAATATGGCTAGAATTTTGGCCTTAGATTTTGGAACCAAGCGAACTGGCGTTGCCGTAACCGATGAGTTAAAAATGATAGCTTCCGGTTTAACTACGGTAGAGACCCCTAATTTGCTTTCCTTTTTAGAAGATTATTTTTCTAAAGAAAAAGTAGAATTAGTTTTAATGGGAGAACCAAAACAAAAGGATGGAGCTGCTTCCCAAAGTGAAGAATTCATCCAGGAGTTTTTAAAAAAGTTTGCTAAAAAGTTTCCGCAGATGAAAGTAGAACGAGTAGATGAACGATTTACTTCAAAAATGGCAGTACAAACCATGATTGATAGCGGACTCAAAAAA
The DNA here is from genome assembly GCF_902499555.1 of Mesonia oceanica. Lineage (GTDB taxonomy): Bacteria > Bacteroidota > Bacteroidia > Flavobacteriales > Flavobacteriaceae > Mesonia > Mesonia oceanica. The sequence continues at coordinate 42,660 of NZ_CABVMM010000004.1, read as the reverse complement.
AAACAACGTCGCAATAAAGCTTTGGTAGACGAAATTAGTGCCACCATAATTTTACAGTCCTATTTGTATTGATGATAAAATTTTACGTATTATCACATTTTAAAATTAAAAATTAGCAGATTAACATGATATTACCAGTTGTCGCTTACGGAGATCCTGTTTTAAAGAAAAAAGCAAAAGACATATCTCAAGATTATCCAAAACTTAATGAGCTAGTCGAAAACATGTTTGAGACTATGTATAATGCTTCTGGCGTTGGTTTGGCAGCTCCTCAAATAGGGCTTCCTATACGCTTATTTGTCATTGATACAACTCCATTTTTAGACGATGAAGATCTTTCAGCAGAAGATGAAGAACAATTAAAAGACCTTAAAAAAGCTTTTATCAATGCAAAAATTCTAGAAGAAAAAGGGGACGAATGGGCATTTAACGAAGGCTGTTTAAGTATACCCGATGTTCGTGAAGATGTGTTTAGAAAACAAGAAATCACTATTGAATATTACGATCAAGATTTTAATAAACATACAGAGACCTATGATGGTTTAGCGGCAAGAGTCATTCAACACGAATACGATCATATTGAAGGAATTCTTTTTACCGATAAATTATCGGCACTAAAGAAGCGTCTCATTAAAAGTAAATTACAAAAAATAAGTAAAGGCGATATTCGAATAGATTACAGAATGCGCTTTCCTAATGCAAAAAAAGCACGCTAATCTTTTTGTTATTATAGCGAGAGATTAGATATTTGCGACCCTTAAAAAATTAAAACATGAATTTAGAGAAAGTATTAGCTATTTCAGGAAAACCGGGATTGTATGAATTAAAAGCCCAAACCCGTGGAGGTTTCGTGGCAGAATCGTTGGCAGATGGTAAAAAAATATCGGTAAATGTGCGTCACAATGTGAGCATGCTTAGTGAAATCGCAATGTATACTTATACAGAAGAAGTACCTTTACGAGAGGTTTTTCAGAAAATTGCAGAAAAGGAAGATGGTAAAGAAGCCATAAGCCACAAAGAATCTAAAGCAAAATTAGAAGGATATTTTAAAGAGATATTACCGGAATACGATGAAGATCGCGTATATGCTAGTGACATCAAAAAAGTATTCCAATGGTATAATATTTTGGTAAATGCTGGAGTTACAGATTTCTCTGAGCAGGAAGCAGAAGAAAAAGAAGAAACCGCTTCAGAAGAAGAATAAAAAGTTTTTTCATCAAAATTTAAAAGCCTTGTAGTGATGCTACAAGGCTTTTTTTATTGGTAAGCCCAGAAGTACTTGACTATTGGTTATACTTACTTGTAGAAAGAAAAGTCTTTCTTACTGGTCACCTTAAGGTGGATTGGAAGGGTTTTGGGCAAGTAAAAAACGATACTGATCCCTTTTGCAAAATCTCTACTTGATATAAATAACTCCATGTTAAACTCGTTTAACTCCGTTGAGTGTTCGAGTTCAGTATCTCATCCTTACTATTTGTACTTCAATATTGTATAAAATTTCGGGTTAAGCCTTTCTTGCCGATTGGAAGGGCAGGAATCACAGAAGAGATTTACTTTTAATTTAAAAAACTAAAATCTCACTATTCATCTCTCACATCTTCCTGAGAAATTGTATTTTTAAACTCCCAAAACGAGACCTATGAATTCTAGAAAAGACCAATTGCAAGCGTTTGATCGATTACTGACTATTATGGATGAACTTCGTGAAAAATGTCCGTGGGACCGTAAACAAACCATGGAAACATTAAGGCATTTAACTATCGAAGAAACTTACGAGTTGGGTGATGCTATTTTAGATAAGGATTTGGAGGAAGTTAAAAAAGAACTTGGTGATGTTTTATTGCATATTGTTTTCTATTCTAAAATAGGAAGTGAGAAAAAAAGCTTTGATATCGCCGATGTCGCCAATGGTATTTGCGAAAAACTTATTTCCCGTCATCCGCATATTTACGGAGATGTGGAGGTTGACAATGAAGAGGACGTCAAGAAAAACTGGGAAAATTTAAAACTTAAAGAAGGTAAAAAAAGTGTTTTGGAAGGCGTACCGCATTCCTTACCAGCTTTGGTGAAGGCAAGTAGAATTCAGGATAAAGTTGCAGGCGTAGGCTTTGATTGGGAAGAACCCCAACAGGTTTTTGAAAAAGTAAAAGAAGAACTCAACGAGCTTCAAGAAGAAGTAAATACCCAGAATCAAGACCTGATCGAAGCTGAATTTGGTGATGTACTGTTCTCGATGATTAATTACGCCAGATTTTTAAAGGTAAATCCTGAAAATGCATTGGAACGGACCAATAAAAAATTCATCAAGCGCTTTCAATATTTAGAAGAAAAAGCTAAAGAAAATAATAAATCACTTAAAGAAATGACGTTAGAAGAGATGGATGTTTTTTGGGAAGAAGCGAAGAAAATTTAAGCAGAAGTTGAAACTGAACTAGAAGTCGAAATTAAAAAAATAAATAGGTGATTGTTTTCGTTATTCCGGGTTTGATCAAGAATCAAATCACCGGCATACAAGTTGATAACTTTTCAAAATTTTATTTTTGAAAGCTTTGTATTCAATTCAAAAAATAAAGTTTTCCTAATTCCTAATTCCTAATTCCTAATTCCTAATTCCTAATTCCTAATTCCTAATTCCTAATTCCTAATTCCTAATTCCTAATTCCTAATTCCTAATTCCTAATTCCTAATTCCTAATTCCTAATTCATTAATTAAGTCTCGATTGACTACATGTTTTCCTTCAAATGGAATGATTTCTAAACGATCTCCAAACATTTCTTTGGCGCGTTTAGTTTCTTCTGCAATTCGTTTTTCGGTTAAATATTCATCTTGCGTACCGTACCATAATTCAACTTTTGTATGTTGTAGAAATTCAAAATCTTGAGGTTGAAGTTCTTTTGGGATTCCTCCAGAATGAATCACAAGGGTGTCACATGCTAATTTTCGGGAAGCCATCCAACGGGTCACTACTGAAACTCCTTGTGAATAGCCTAGTAAAATAAGACGTTTATCATTCGGGATTTCTTCCGTAGCGAGAACCGAATCTAAGTAATTCAATACATTTTCAGTTTCTTGTTGAGTTTCTTCACGCGTTAGCCAACTAGCACCCACATGCTTGAAATCTGATTTTTGGTAATATTTAGAAGGTGCTTGTGGGGCGATAATATAATTTTCTTCCGCATCCAATCCATTAAAATACTGAATGAAATACCGACTTAAAAAACCAAGTCCGTGACAACAGAACCAAACATTTTTGGTAGCTGAGGTCAATTTATTTTTAGTAGAGTAGGTGTTGGTTGTTTGGTAAGAAACCTTTTTTTCTTCGGTCGCCATGTAGTTGCTATTTTGTATTTTTACTCAATAATTGAGTTTGAGATATATTGTCTGATGCCCAAAGATAGTTAGAAATGAATAAAATTTTTCTTCCTACAAGCTTTCTAAAACCTTGTAGGTGTATAACAATTGCTGTTTGATTCCGCATCTCTTAACGATTTTGAAACCTAACAACTGTAATTTAAAAACATTTCGACTCCGCTCAATGTGACATTACAATAAGAATTAAATATTTAAATGAAATATTCCAAAGAAGAAATACTAGCCGGTTGTGCAAAAATGTGCAAAAATACCTTAATGGAAACCTTAGAAATTGAATTTATTGATGTAGGTAAAGATTTTCTAATCGCCAAAATGCCGGTGACTCCAAAAGTTCATCAGCCGGATGGCGTTTTACACGGTGGTGCTATGGTGGCTTTAGCAGAAAGTGTAGGGAGTGCTGCGAGTTTTATCTTTTTAGATGGAGAACATTTTTACATTCGGGGTATCGAAATTTCTGCTAATCATGTAAAAAGTATTGCTAGCGGAGAGGTTTTTGCTCGTGCCGAATTTATTCACAAAGGAAAAACGACACAGGTTTGGGATATTAAAATTAGAGATGTTGAAGAAAATTTAATTTCAGCAGTAAAATTGACCACCATTGCTTTGCCTAAGAAAAAATAAATTCTAAGTCATACTGAGTTTGTCAAAATGTAAATCAGGATCTAATTTATGTTAGTTAGAGCCGAGTCGAGAACTATGAAGATGATTAAAAAACTTTCGACTTTAGTTGATCTTGAGCGATAGACGAAAGGCTCAAGGTGACATTAGTAAAGAATAATTATTATAGCCAATGACCTTACCCGAATATTTTCAGCAATTAGAAAAACAACTCGAAGCACAATTGCCTTTCGTGGCCTATCGACATCCAAATTCCGATGAGTTTCAGTGTCAACTTCAGCAAAAAGCAACCTTGGAATATTTAGAAAATTTTCAGCAAGAAGGTTTTGTATTTGCCCCTTTTGATAACCAGAAGAGAACCATTTTTTTTAACCGAAAAGATGCTGTTTTTTCTAAACTGAAATGTACTGCGGAAGACTTAGTTATTGAAGAAGAGACCAATACTACAAAAGAATTTGAAAATAGCCTTCAGCAGAAAGCTTTTCACGAAAATATAGTAGCAAAAGGGATTGAAACGATAGAAAATTCAGCTTTAGAAAAAGTGGTTCTTTCCAGAAAGCAAGTCTTGGTTGTAAAAACAGCGCCTATTGAATATTTTAAACGATTGCTGAAAACTTATCCTGCGGCATTTGTGTATTGTTGGTACCATCCGCAAGTAGGTTTGTGGTTGGCAGCCACACCAGAAACTTTGGTGAAAACTCAAAACAACCGTTTTAAAACGATGGCTTTGGCAGGAACTCAGGTTTTTAAAGAAACTGCAGAAATTGCTTGGGGCGAAAAAGAAAAAGAAGAACAAGCCATTGTTACACGAACTATTGAAAATGCTTTAAAAAGTATTAAAGGGATCGAAAATTTACAAATTTCTGAAGTACAAACCCATCGAGCAGGAAATGTAGTTCACTTAAAAACAGACATAACCGGGGTTTTTCAGAAAGACAGCTTGGAAGAAATCGTAACCAATTTACATCCCACTCCGGCCGTTTGCGGTTTGCCAAAAGAGATGGCTAAAACATTTATTTTAAAAGAAGAACACTACGACCGTGCGTTTTATTCCGGGTATGTGGGAGAACTGAATATTCAGGTGGAGAAACCCAGAAATCCGAGAAAACGAAATGTGGAGAATTCAGCGTTTAATTTAATCGAGCGCCAATCTAATTTGTATGTGAATTTACGTTGCATGCAATTATTGGAAAATAAAGCCTTGCTTTACATAGGAGGTGGGATTACCAAAGATTCTAACCCGACAGCAGAGTGGGAAGAAACATTAAGAAAAGCGGAAACGATGCAAAATGTATTATGAATTAGAATTTAGGAGGTAGAGGTGAGAGGTCATGTAGTCTGAAAATAAAACTCAATTTTTTTTATTTAATAAAATAGAACATCAACTATTTTTTTAGAGGAAGTTATTTAGTTCTTTTATTAATCATTTTGTTAGGACTTTGTCTAACATCAAATACATCATTAATAAGAATTTTATTTTCTGAGATTCTATAAATGATTTTGTAATTATTAATCACTAAATATCGATGATTTAGTTGGAGTTCTTCTAAATAAAATTCAGGTGATCCAGATTCTGGAAATCTCTGGAGTTGTTTAGTCGCTTCAAGAATTTGTTTTCTTATGGCATGGGCAATTTTAAGGCTTACATTTGTTTTATAATAATTAAAAATTTCTTTTAAATTATTAATAGCAAAATCTGACCAAATTATTTGCATTCCTTAAATTCTTACCAGTTTTCTGACATTATTTCTAACTCAGTTTGGGTCTTAAATTTTTTGTTTTTAAAATCCTTTTCAGAGATTTCTATACGGTTTAATAATTCTTTTACACTTAAAGGCTTTACTTTAAATTCATTGTTTTCTAAAATATATTTTTCAATTTTATCTAAAATAGTTTCATCTTGAATATGAGCAAGATAAGATATCAGATTTAATTTTCGAGTTTTCATATCCATAGCAAACCTGTTTAAATCAAATATACGAAATTGCTTCAATCTTTTTAAATTTAATTGTTAATGAACACATTAGCATTGTAAAGCTAAATCAGGTATTAAGCTTTTAATAATTTCCTGTTGGATTAATTAATAAGCCTTATTTTTGCATTAGAAAATTCAACTGAAACAATGCAATACTCCAGCATACCGCTTGCACAATCTATCACGCTATTATGTCTTTCTAAAGGAATTAAAAATGTGGTTATTTCTCCGGGATCACGTAATGCACCTTTAACCATAAGTTTTTCCAATCACCCAGAAATTGAAGCATATAGTGTTGTCGATGAGCGTTCAGCGGCATTTTTTGCTTTAGGTTTAGCGCAACAATTACAAGAACCTGTTGCCTTATGTTGTTCTTCAGGGAGTGCGTTGTTGAATTATTATCCGGCTATTGCAGAAGCTTTTTATAGCGATGTGCCATTGGTGGTGATTTCTGCCGATAGACCTGTAGAACGCATCGATATTGGTGATGGACAAACCATTAGGCAGAAAAATGTATACCAAAACCATATTTTATATTCGGCTAATTTGTATTCAGAATTGGTGTTGGAAGAATCTGCAACCATAGATCCGAAGTTAAAACAAAAATTATTTGAAGCCCAAAAGCATAACGAACGGGAAATTAATTTAGCCTTGAATACGGCCATAGAACAAAACGGTCCGGTACACATCAATGCCCCGTTTTATGAACCTTTATACCAGTTAGTAGAAAAACCTACCGTACATCCGTTAACGATTGAACCGATTCGAGAGCCAAAAACCACTACAGAAAAAGCTCTAAAAGCTTATGCTGAAATCTGGAACCAAGCCAAACGAAAATTGGTATTGGTGGGCGTAAATAAACCGAATGCCATCGAGCAGAAATTTTTAGATGAATTGGCAGAAGACCCATCCGTTCTAGTCTTTACGGAAACCACTTCAAATTTACATCACGAAAAATTTATTACCAGAATCGATAAGTTAATTGCTCCCATCGAAGTTTCGGCAGCTAAAGAAGAGGAATTTCAACAGTTACAACCCGATATCTTATTGACGTTTGGTGGACTCATCATCTCCAAAAAGATAAAAGCTTTTTTAAGAACTTATCAGCCCAAGCATCATTGGCATGTGGATGCGAAGAAGGCTTTTGATACCTTTTTCTGTTTAAACAAGCATTTTGATGTAAATGCCAATGAATTTTTCAGCAAATTTATTCCGTTAACGCAAGGAGTAAAAAGTAATTATCGTGACCAATGGCTCCAAGTGAATGCGCAACGTGATATACACCACGATAGGTATATGGAAGAGATTCCATTTTGTGATTTAAAAGCTTTTCGCCAGATTTTACAGCAAATGCCCGAGCAACAAGTGATCCATCTTTCTAACAGTAGTGTGGTGCGTTATGCGCAGTTATTCAGGCTTTATCCGAGTTTGCAAGTGTATTGTAACCGAGGTACAAGCGGAATTGATGGCAGTTCTTCTACAGCGGTAGGTGCGGCTGTAAAAGCAAAGTTTCCCACTACATTAATTACGGGTGATGTTAGTTTTTTGTATGATAGTAATGCGTTGTGGAATAATTACATACCCAAAACCTTCAGAATTATCATCATCAACAATCAAGGAGGAGGGATTTTCCGGATTTTACCCGGAGCGAAAGAAGCCGAACATTTTTCAACTTTCTTTGAAACTACCCATAATTTGAGAGCTAATCATTTAGCTGAAATGTATGGTTTTTCTTACCAAGCGGCGACTGATGAAATGAGTTTGAAAAAAGAACTGATTCAATTTTATGCGGAAGGTGATCAACCTAAGATTTTAGAAATTTTTACGCCAAGGGAAGAGAATGATAAATACCTGAAAAATTATTTTAAAGTTTTACTTCCGAAGGATTAGACTCTTGATTTTACCCGAGCTGATAACTTTCTTATACTAAAATTTTTCAGAATATATATTTTACTTTCCTTAACAAGCTTCCTTAAAACATTGTTATTTAGCGTATTCATAACAGTCTTTAGGAGAGTGTTTGTGTATTTTGACATGAACTAAAAATCCAAAAAAATAGTTATGAGTAAATTAGATGAAAAAGTAGGACAGTATATTGAAGATGTAACTAAAATTGTGGATAAGCCTGATATAGATTTACTGCGGAAAATAGCAGAAAGTATGGGGCCTTCGATTTACAACAGTGATGCTAATACGGTTGCATCTTCTGATGAAGAAGAATTAAAACGAGTAAGGAAAAATTTTTTAGTAGGAAAATTAGGTATGGAAGATAGCGATAAATTAAACATAGCTATCAATGCCGTAATAGAAAAATACGGAAAATCAAACCGTAATAAGCACAGGGTTGTTGTTTATTATTTACTTACCAAATATTTTAATAAAGAACAGGTATTTAAATAGGCTAAAGCTTACAACTGCCACGCCCAAGAGGAAAAAGAAATGATTGCAGATGATGTAATGATCAAAATGTATTTCTTTTTCTTTTTGGGCGTTTTATGTCTTAAAGCACTTATCTTTGCCATCTAAATTAGAGTTATGCTTAGCATTGGTGAATATCATACCTTAACAATAGATCGAGACACGCCTCCGGGACTTTTTTTAAAAGATGATAGTGGGGAGAAAGAAAATGAAGTTTTATTGCCCAATAAATACAAACCGGAAAGTTTTGAGATTGGTGATGAACTAGAGGTTTTTGTGTATTTAGATCATGATGAGCGTCCGGTAGCAACTACTTTGCAGCCTTACGTTCAGTTAGATGAATTTGCTTTTTTAGAATGTGTAGATGTTACTAAAATGGGCGCTTTTTTAGATTGGGGATTGGAAAAACATTTGTTTGTTCCGTTTAAAGAACAAGCTTATCCCATGAAAAAAGGAGAGCATTATTTAATTTTCTGCTATTTAGATGAAGAAACTCAGCGTTTAGTAGCTTCAAGTAAAGTAAATCACTTTTTAGATAATAGTGATGTTACGGTTGAACCTTTTGAAAAAGTAGATGTAATCGTTACCAACAAAACCGACATTGGTTTTAATTTAATTGTTAATGAATTACACCAAGGTTTGGTGTATCACGATGATGTTTTTCAAGATTTAAAAACCGGTGACCAATTGGAAGGTTGGGTTAAAAAGATACGCAAGGACAATAAAATAGATGTTACATTACAACGTCCGGGTTACCGAAGTATAGAACCTAATGCAGATGCAATTTATAATGAATTGCAATTACAAGATGGCTTTTTACCATTAACCGATAAATCTACTCCGGAAGAAATCAAAAATTGGTTAGAAATGAGTAAAAAGAGTTTTAAAAGAGCAGTTGGGACATTGTACAAAAAACGTGTAATTTCTATAGAAGAAGACGGGATTAGGCTTATCTAGAAATATAAAAATTGAAATTACCTGAATTTCTGCGGGAATTTCTTCGGTAAGGATAATACGGGTTGTTTAAGTAATAAGGATTAATCGTAGGTTGTGTCATATCTTGATAAACCTCATTTCGTATTCCGCCGTCGGGAGTTCCCTGTCCGTAATAATCTAGGTTAAAATCAGTTCGGTATTTAAAATTAGCCTGAGTGTTATAAAAAACTTGAACCTGTCCGTTAATTTGCTGTAATTGCCGGGCGGGAAACTGCATATCTACAATTCCTCTTTTTCTTTGCCACTCTTTAGTTTGTGCCAAAGCCATCATATTGATTTCACGATCGTCATCTTCACCAAAAACATTTCCTTGCGGAATTGAAAATTGCTTTCGTTCCGGTTTCATATATCCATCAAATTGGGAAAGAGAAACCGCTTGGCCGCTATACAAATCAACTTTTATAATTTGATTATTGGTGACGAAAATATTCGGGTTTTCCCATTCTTGTGCATAGGAGAAGAAACCCAATAGAAAAATAAACACGAAAAACTTAAACTTCATAAAATTCAATTTCAGCATAAAGGTATCAAATATTATGCTAAAAAAATCTGAGATTATATCCCAATTGAAAAATTATCGATAACTTTTACTTCGAACAGCGGATAGGGTTGGCATTCCGTATCGTTAAGATAGATTCCGTGATTAGGATAATTACTATTGGGATCCATTCTTTGTTGAAGTTTTCGAAGCTTATAATCTCTTATAACAGAAAAATGATTGAATTGAGAAGTGGAGTTAATTTCTTTTCCGGTATATCCAAATTCTATATTACTTAAGCATTTGTTTCCCTTAGTTAAAATTGATAAATCCTTTTCAGGATATACGGGTCTTTCATTCAAATTGAATCGAGAGTAACTTTCCCAGCTAAAATATTTTATATTTTCAACTTCCTTAGAGATAGATGTATCCTCTTGAGCTATTAATGTATTTGAAAAGATAAATATAAATAGGGTAGATTTTAAAATTAATTTCATCTTGGTTGTATGTCTTCTGGAGAGGGAATACGATTATTTTCAAAATTTAAATTTCCACCTAAATAGTTATAATTGGGCTGGATACTTTTTAGTAAAGGACTTTCTTTAAAAATATAGTTAGCTCTTTCTGAACTCACGTAAGCTTTACTTCCCTTTTTGTATTTTTTTAATGGAGACGAATAATTTTTAGCCATAGCTACATCATCACCTACTAAATAAATATTCTCCAAATAAGTAGGGAGTTTTTCTTTTTGTTTTACTTCCGTAAAAACTTCTTCTTTGTTCTGTTTCTGTTGAGCTAAAACTGTTCCAGCACTAAAAATAAAACATAAGCATATAAAATAAATATTTCTCATTTTTAAGTATCAGGTATCTTATGTATAAATTTAATAAATTCTCAATAAAAACTGTAATTTTACAGAAAATAATACCAGAATTATGAGTGAAATAAAGTGGGAAACTGCTAAAGAATACGAAGATATTACTTATAAAAAATTTAACGGAGTTGCGAGAATAGCCTTCAACCGACCTAATGTTAGAAATGCTTTTAGGCCTAAAACCACAAGTGAATTATTAGATGCCTTTCACGATGCACATGAAGATACTGCTATTGGAGTGGTTTTGCTTTCGGCGGAAGGACCTTCGACCAAAGATGGAGTTTGGTCTTTTTGTAGTGGTGGCGACCAAAAAGCTAGAGGAAAAGAAGGTTATGTAGGGGAAGACGGTTATCACCGATTGAATATTTTAGAAGTCCAGCGTTTAATAAGGTTTATGCCAAAAGCCGTGATTTGTGTGGTCCCAGGTTGGGCTGTAGGTGGCGGACACAGTTTACATGTGGTTTGCGATATGACATTGGCGAGTAAAGAACATGCCATCTTTAAGCAAACTGATGCCGATGTGACCAGTTTTGATGGAGGTTATGGTTCGGCTTATTTAGCGAAAATGGTAGGGCAGAAAAAAGCACGTGAAATTTTCTTTTTAGGTAGAAATTATTCGGCACAAGAAGCTTTTGAAATGGGAATGGTAAATGCCGTAGTGCCGCATGATGAGTTAGAAGCAACAGCGTATGAATGGGCGCAAGAAGTATTGGCAAAATCGCCGATTTCTATTAAAATGTTGAAGTTTGCGATGAACCTTACCGATGATGGAATGGTTGGGCAACAAGTATTTGCAGGAGAAGCAACACGCTTAGCTTATATGACCGATGAAGCTAAAGAAGGAAGAAATGCGTTTCTGGAAAAACGTCAACCAAATTTCGAGAAAAAATGGATTCCTTAGAGAGCCAATTTTCAAACGAACAAATCAACATTAATCTGCTGCCCGATTATCAGGCAGTAGATTTTCAATCCATTTCTATAAAAAAACAAACCAAAAATTTCATTCAAATTTCTATTGGTTTGGTGTTCTGTTTAATAGGTTGGGGACTACTGTTTTATTTAGCTCCACCACATTGGGTACTTTATTTAGCATTAGGATTGGTCGTTGTGATTTTTGGATTGGCTTATTTAAATGCGTTTTTATTGCAAAGTAAATATGGCTATGTTATTCGGGATAAAGATTTAATTTATCGTCGTGGTTATTTGGTGACTAAAACTACGGTCATCCCATTCAATCGAATTCAGCATGTTTCTATTTCCCGTGGGGTCTTAGATAAAGCTTTGGGAATTTCTACCTTAAAAATATTTACTGCCGGCGGTCAGGGAAGCGATGTGAGTATCCCCGGTCTATTACCAGATTTAGCTGTGAAATTAAAAGAAGCAGTAGCCAAAAAACTAACGGTAGAAGAAAATGAATAAACCTTTTTCTATTCCTCAACGGCAATCTAAAGTAGGAATTCTTGTAATTTTCCTAGCTGCTTTTTTTAAGATTTTAAAGAGTTTATGGGTGTTAGGAGTTTATTTCCTACTAGGGAAGCACGAAGGAAACATTTTACTCTATATTTTACTTGGTCTTGGAGTTTTAGGAATAGTTGTTTTGTTTTTCAGTATTTTACATTATAAGAATTTTAAATTCCATATTGATTATAAGCAAAAGGAATTTGTACTTCAAAAAGGGGTTTTTTCTACGGAATTTATCAATATCCCGTTTGATAAAATTCAACAAGTATATTTTAAAAGGTCCATTGTTCAACGAATTATTGATGTGTATGAAGTAGCTATTGACACGGCAGGGAGTAGCGATAAAGAAGTTACCATAAAAGCACTTTCTAGGGAAAAAGCAGATTCACTTAGAAGAATTTTAATGGATTTGGCCGCAGAAGAAAGCACGAGTGAAAATGAAGTTGAAAATAGAATTGAAACTGAAAATGCAACTTCATCAACAACCTCTGTAAGAAATAGAGTAGTGTGGAAGCATCAATTAGAAGTTTTAGATTTATTAAAACTCGGTTTAACTTCTAACTACTTACGAGGAATTTGGTTGATTTTTCTTTTCTTCGGAACGATCATGAATGAGTTAAATCAACTTAAAATTGAAAACACTTATTTAGATAGAGGCGTTGAATATTTAGATCAAAATTATACATCGACTAGTGCAGTACTATTTGTATTGATAGTTGCTTTAATTTTTACTTTTTTAGTTGGGATTGTGATTTCTACTATTGAAATTTTTGTAAAATACTTTAATCTTAAACTAATACAAACCCCATCAAGCTTAGATTTAGAAATGGGATTAAAAACAAATACCCGAACTTCATTGAAACCTAGAAGGGTTCAATTATTAAGGTTGAGTACCAATCCTATTCAGAAAAAGCTAAACTTATATGAAGCAGAAGTTGCTTTGGCAAGTAGTTCAGATCAACTTCAAAATAAGAAAAGTAAAATTAAGATTCCGGGTCTAGCAAAAGAGAAACTTCAAAAGATAAAAGAATTTCTTTATAACCGTTCAGAAGAAAATTCAGTAAAGATTAAACCAAATCGAATTCTGTTAGTGAGAAGAATCTTCTGGAGTTTAATTCCGTTGGTATTAGCATTTATTCCTGTAGTAATTTTTTCTTGGTATGAGTGGCAAGTAATTTTACCTATCTCTTTAATTTATTTAGTCATTTCGGTATTCTTTAATAAGAAATATTACGAAAGTATTTCTGTAGAATTTACCGAGAATTTCATCATCAAAAAACACGGATTTTGGAATCAGGAGACAGAAATTTTAGAACTCTATAAATTACAATCCATTACTATAAATCAGCCCATTTGGTTTAGAAAACGTGGTTTGTATAATTTGGTATTTCATACTGCGGGAGGTGATTTGTCTTTTCCGTTAGTAAAAGAAGAAGTATTGAAAAACTTAAATTATAGTTTTTATAAAATAGAGACATCCCACAAAGCTTGGATGTGATATGTTTAAAAAAACAAACCCCTTGATTTTTAAAATCAAGGGGTTTGTTTTTTTAATGCATTAAACCTACACTTTTGAAAGGCAGACTTTTATGAGAGTCTCTTGATACGTAAACTGTCAACTATCAAAAAGCCCTATGAGATGCTGAAACAAGTTCAGCATGACGAAAATTTCTATCTCATTTTGGGGTATTTCTCAGGATTTACTTCGTGAAATACGCTGTAAACCTTTTCAAAAATATCTTCTGCTGAAGGTTTTGAGAAGTAATCTCCATCAGTTCCGTAAGCTGGTCTGTGTTCTTTAGCAGTTAAGGTTTCCGGTTTACTGTCTAAGTGTCGATAAGCGTTTTGTTTTTCTAGAATTTCCTGCATAATATAAGCAGAAGCTCCTCCAGGTATGTCTTCATCAATCACCATTAATCGATTGGTCTTTTCTACGCTTTTCACGATGTCATGATTAATATCAAAAGGAAGTAAAGATTGAACATCTATTACTTCAGCATCAATATCTACTTCTAATAATTCTTTAGCTACTTGCTCTACAATTCTTAAAGTCGAACCATAAGAAACTAAAGTAATATCGTTTCCTTCTTTTACAGTTTCCACAACTCCAATTGGTGTTTTAAATTCACCTAAATTGGTAGGAAGTTTTTCTTTTAATCGGTAACCGTTTAAACATTCTATAATTAAAGCCGGTTCATCACTCTCTAGAAGCGTATTGTAAAATCCAGCGGCTTTGGTCATGTTTCTTGGTACCAAAATATGGATACCTCTTAGTAAGTGTACGATTCCGCCCATTTGTGATCCACTATGCCAAATACCTTCTAATCGGTGACCACGGGTTCTCACAATTAGCGGTGCTTTTTGTTTTCCTTTTGTTCGGTAATGTACGGTGGCTAAATCATCGGCCATAATTTGAAGCGCATACATTAAATAATCGAGGTACTGGATTTCTGCAATTGGGCGTAAACCACGCATTGCCATTCCAATTCCCTGTCCTAAAATAGTGGCCTCACGAATCCCGGCATCAGCTACGCGAAATTCTCCATATTTTTCTTGTAAACCTTCTAATCCTTGATTAACATCTCCAATGTTTCCAGTGTCTTCTCCAAAAATTAAAGCTTCTGGATAGGTACTAAATATTTTATCGAAGTTATCCCGAAGAACGACTCTTCCATCTACTTGTTTTGCACTTTCATCGTAAGTCGGCAAAACTTCTTGAATGCTTAGCGCATTATTTTCTGATTCACTGTATAGATGGCTGCTATAGTCTGGTTGAACTTTATTTGTGAAATTATCAATCCAATTGATAAGTTGGGTTTTCGCTTCGAAATTATCTTTAATAATATACCGAAGTATTTTACGGGCTATAGTAAGAACTTCAAATTTTTGCGGTTCTTTTATTCCGTCTAATTCTTCTACTAAAGGTTGAATGAAATTTTTATTACTGCTATTTTCAGCTACTTCTTTTAAAATGGGAAGAACAGTTTTTTTAGCATTAATCGGTGCTTCTGTAAAATCTTTCCAAGCCGCTTTTTTACCGTCACGCACTTCTTTTTTAGCCTCTTTTTCCAGTTGCGTAAGTTCTTCATCGGTGGCGATATCATTTTCTATCATCCACTCACGCATTTTTAGGTTACAGTCATTTTCTTTTTCCCATTTTAAACGGTCTTCAGATTTGTAACGCTCATGAGAACCTGAAGTAGAATGTCCTTGTGGCTGGGTAAGTTCAATCACATGAATTAATACAGGAACGTGTTCTTCGCGGGAAATTCTTCCGGCTTTTTGGTAAGCATCCATTAATTCTGGATAGTTCCAACCATTCACAACGATAATTTCATAACCGTTGTTTTCTTCATCCCGTTGAAACCCTTTTAATATTTCAGAAATATTTTCTTTGGTGGTTTGGTATTTGGCAGGAACAGAAATTCCATATTCATCATCCCAAACGCTAATTACCATAGGAACTTGCATTACTCCAGCAGCATTAATGGTTTCCCAAAAAAGGCCTTCACTTGTACTTGCGTTACCAATGGTTCCCCAAGCCACTTCATTTCCTTTTACAGAAAATTTTTCAGCATCAATTCCTTCCACATTTCTATATATTTTAGAAGCTTGTGCTAAGCCCAATAATCGGGGCATTTGTCCTGCAGTAGGAGAGATGTCTGCACTGGAATTTGGTTGTTGTGTAAGGTTTTTCCAAGTACCATCTTCATTTAAACTATGTGTGCCAAAGTGACCACCCATCTGTCTACCACCGGCCATTGGTTCTTTTTCAATATCAGTATTGGCATAAAGTCCGGCAAAAAATTCTTGTACAGAAAGTAAGCCTAAAGCCATCATAAAAGTTTGGTCACGGTAATAACCAGAACGGAAATCACCATTTTTAAAGGCTTTGGCCATGGCAAGTTGAGGTACTTCTTTTCCATCACCAAAGATTCCGAACTTTGCCTTACCGGTTAATACTTCCCGGCGGCCAAGCAAACTACATTCTCTACTTACAACTGCAGTTTTGTAATCCTTAATGACTTGTTCTTTAAATTCTGAAAAAGAAATATCATTTTTTTCTAAGACCTTCTCTTGCATGTTTCAATTTTTGGATGGGTACGAAGGTAAGAAAAAATGAGCGTAAAATCAATTGAAATTTATAGAGGTGATTACGGAATTATCATTTTTTTGGGATTAAAATGAAAATAATATAATTTTAAGTTAAATAGATAATTTTAATTATTGAAATTTCAGTAATCCTTAAATAGTTATTAATCAAATTAATACCATCTTCGGGTGAAAAGCTTGATTAAAGTATTGATATCTAGGGAAACAATAAACCTGATTTTTTGATCATAATTATCTTCTGCCACTTCCCAACCTAATTTAGAATACACGGGGAAAAATAATTCAAAGTAATCTTGTACCAAATTCACACGAATTCCGGAGTCATAGAGAAAACTAGCACTTTCTCCTTCGTTTTTAAGCACCCCAATATCACCATACGCATGGATCCAATTCCAGATGGTGAAACTTCCGTTTAACGTTGTTATAAATTGATTGGCAAAAGCAGGTTGAAGTTTAGATTTAAATCCTCCTTCAGCCTGAATATATTGCTGGCTGAATAATCCTGAGGTTTCACTTCTTCCGTAGTAATTGTAATCAAAAAGATAATCGGTGGGGCGGTCTAGCGCAAAATCGAAGTAGTTAGATTTACTGTCGTTAAATAAAAAGAACCCGGCAAAACCACGAAGTTCAATTTGACGGTTATCTAAAAATAATTTTCGCCATTTGGCTGTAAAGGAAACTTTACTGAATTTTTTAGCGACTTGATAATCTACGGTACTTGTAAAATAATCTCTAAAGTTTCTGTTGTTGTAACTATAGTGAATATCTACCACACTATAATCAGGATCATCTACCGGATTGGTTATGGCTCGGTCGCGAAATACATTCACACTTCTAATACCAAGGGCTTGACGTTCGTTACTTCTTAAATAAGGATTTCTGAAAAATATATTGAAATAGGGGGTAAGCCGGTGATAATATAAGTTTTCTGCGTAAGAATATCGGTTGGCAGAAATACCATAAGAGACTTGATTAAGGTCTTGGTTTTGGTAGAAATGTGTATTGGAAAATGCCATGGAGCCAATTAAAGCTTTACTTCTTAAGCCAACTTTAGGGGCGATTTTAAAATTGAAATTTCTACGAAGAATTGTGCTGTTGTATAGCTTTGGACCAATAATAAAACCATCGTAAAGATTATAGTCAAACTCGGGAATTAAGAATAATTGATTATAAGTAGGGTCTTCAATATCTTCTAAAAGCCTAAACTGAATAGGCTTATTTAGTAAAGTGCTTACCCGTTTGTAATTATTCCGTTGATTGTGTTCAGGGATAACGCCTTCATAATTTAAAGCCAATCGTTTGATACTGTCTCTGGGGATGGTAATGGTTTGTGTAGAATCTACGTTTTCTACCCAGTATTTCGAAACAATTTTCTTCTTGTTTAAACCATACAATGCCACCGGCATATTATTGGGTTCTTTGTTCTTTATGGTGACCTTTAGTGAATCGTCAGATTTTTCAACTTTTTTGATCGTGAAATCAATTCGGGAATTGGTATTTATATAATCTTTAAAAAACCAATCGACATCTTTGGAAGAATTTGCTTTTAAAATTCTTTCAAAATCGGCAATATCAACATTTTCATCAAGTTTATACTGATTGTAAAATTCTTTTAAGCTTTTCTGCAAAGCTTCGCTATCTTCTAAAAAATCATTGATATAATTAAAACCCACTCCGGCTTTATAGGGATTGGCAATATTTTTATTGAATTTAATTAATGAATCCTGACTTGCACTTAGCGGCTGGTCTAGATTTAAGCGCGACATATTTAAAGCAAAATAGGGGTAGCGGTCATTAAATTCAAGATCGGCGGCGTGAAACCATCGTATCCCAATTACATTACTAAAATTACCTAACAATTTAATTTTTGGATAATAGGTATCTACATAATCCATCATTAAATAAATAAGGATAGCATCTTTTAGCCAAGCTTCTTTTCGGGGGTTTAAGAGTAAAGTATTATCGAGGTAAGTTTTGGTAATGGTTTTAAAGGATTTGATATCGTATTGAAAACCATCAGGGAATGGCCTAATAAAACTAGGAAGTTGGTTAAGTCCATAAACTGGATTGGCCAAGTAATCTTCCTCGGTCACCATCAAAGTTTTTAGCGGATAGGCACCTAATTTTTTATCTAAATACTGGATGATGCGATCAATATTCATCGCTTTAATTTTCGGGTCAATATCGTCGTCTTCAATATTGGTAATCACTTCAATACCGTTGGCTTCTACTTTAGAAAAGTTGTTATCTTTTACAAGGTAAAGCTTGAGGTCGCTTATATTTTCACCTAAAAGTTTTGCTTGTCTTGTAGAATCTTTCAATTGAATGCTCTCTAATTTTAAAGGGGAAACAACCGCCAAATCTTTAGGATATTCAATTTCTAAAGTTGTATTGATTAAGGGAAGAAACTCGTCGTTTAAATTTTTATGACTGTAATATTCCCACCCTTTTTTACCATAGACCGCAGGTAGAATAGCCCAATATCTTAATTTGAACTCATTTGAATTATAACCATAACGGGTGAATTTTTCATGTGGAATTTTAATCTGATATTTTAATTGTATTGGTAAACTTTCTCCCGGCAGTAAAGGAGCATTCAACTTCACTTGAATAATATCAGGATGTCCTTCTACACGTTCCCAAGCTAAACCTTTTCCATTTTTTAATTTTAATTGCTGAATAATGGTTCCGCCACGTTCATAATCTTTAGAAAAATGAAATTTTCTTACAAATTCTTCTGAAAAGCGAGTAGCTAAAGGAGAATTTTTATTACTGAAGCTATTGGCCCAATCGTTTAAATAAATACTAGTTAGCGTATCTGAACTTTCATTTTTGTAAACAAGTTCTTGTTGAATAGCTAATACCCTCTTTTTTGCAAGCAACTTTGCTTGAATATTTACCTGGCTTTGTGAAAGCGCAAGTACCGGGAGGAGGAGTATTAAATAAAATAATTTTCTAATCAATGCACCAAT
Source organism: Mesonia oceanica (assembly GCF_902499555.1). GTDB lineage: Bacteria > Bacteroidota > Bacteroidia > Flavobacteriales > Flavobacteriaceae > Mesonia > Mesonia oceanica. Next base: position 23,382 of record NZ_CABVMM010000004.1, on the reverse strand, counting down.
AGGATTTTACAAAATAGAAATGAGTATTATTATGATAACGTATTTAATTAAAACTATTATATAAAATTAGAAATTCGGACTTAAATTGTATTGGTTATAGAATTTATTGAGAATATCAATTACTTCATCTGCAGAATCAACTACCTGAACCAAATCTATATCGCCGGCACTAATATTTTTAAAGTTATCTAGCAAAGTGGTTTTTACCCACGCTAATAATCCGTCCCAAAATTCGTGCCCAACTAAAATAATAGGGAATTTATCTATTTTATGGGTTTGTATTAAAGTAATGGCTTCAAATAACTCGTCTAAAGTTCCAAAACCACCCGGCATTACTACAAAACCTTGGGAGTATTTTACAAACATCACTTTACGGACAAAGAAATAGTCAAAATCTAAACTCTTATCTTTATCGATATACGGATTATCGTGTTGCTCAAAAGGCAAATCAATGTTCAAACCTACCGAGGTACCTCCGGCCAAGTGCGCACCTTTGTTACCGGCTTCCATAATTCCTGGTCCACCGCCGGTAATTACTCCATAACCGTGTTCTACAATTTTTTCAGCAACTTCTGTGGCTAATTTGTAATATTTATGTTCGGGATTTGTTCTAGCTGAACCAAAGATAGAAACACAAGGGCCTATTTCACTCATTCGTTCATAACCATGAACAAATTCGCTCATGATTTTAAACAGTGCCCAACTATCGTTTATTTTTATTTCGTTCCAGCTTTTATGATTGGTATTTCTTAATGTACTCATTTTTCTTATTTTTTAGGGCGGCTAATTTAGTTCTTTTCTTAAGAATTTAGCCGTATAACTCTTTTTGTGTTTGGCAACTTCTTCCGGAGTGCCTTTGGTAATTACTTTTCCTCCGTTTTTTCCACCTTCGTAACCTATATCTATAATATGGTCGGCGAGTTTAATTACATCTAAATTATGTTCAATAATTAAAACGGTATTTCCTTTGTTGGTTAATTTATTCAACACCTCCATCAATACGCGAATATCTTCAAAATGAAGTCCGGTGGTAGGTTCATCTAAAATATAGAACGTATTTCCGGTATCGCGTTTAGAAAGTTCGGTTGCTAATTTAATTCGTTGTGCTTCCCCACCAGAAAGGGTTGTACTTTGTTGCCCTAAGGTAATATAGCCTAAACCAACATCTTGAATGGTTTTTAACTTACGATATATTTTAGGGATTGGTTCAAAAAAATCGGTTGCTTCATTAATGGTCATTTCCAACACATCACTAATCGATTTTCCTTTGTATCTAATTTCTAAGGTTTCGCGGTTAAAGCGTTTCCCTTGGCAGGTTTCACATTCTACATAAACATCTGGTAAGAAGTTCATTTCAATCACTCGGAGTCCACCGCCTTTACAAGTTTCACATCTTCCTCCTTTTACATTAAAACTGAACCTTCCCGGTTTATAGCCTCTTATGAGTGCTTCCGGCGTTTTTGCAAACAAGCTTCTTATTTCAGAAAAAACACCGGTATATGTTGCCGGGTTAGAACGCGGAGTCCTACCAATAGGTGATTGGTTGATGTCGATTACTTTATCGCAATTGTCTAAACCTTTGATGCTTTTATAAGGCATTGCCTCTTTGACCCCATTAAAATAATGAGCGTTCATAATCGGGTAGAGGGTCTCATTAATCAACGTAGATTTTCCACTTCCTGATACTCCGGTTACCAAAATCATTTTTCCCAATGGAAATTTAACTGAAACATTCTTCAGGTTATTTCCCGTAGCACCTTTTAGCTCTATAAATTTTCCATTGCCTTCACGTCTTTCTTCGGGAACTTTAATTTCTTTTTTCCCATTTAAGTAAGAAGCTGTTAGGGTATCGTGTTTTTTTATTTCTTCTGGTGTTCCTTGACTGATAATTTCACCTCCGTGTTTTCCGGCAAACGGACCGATATCGATCACATGGTCGGCACGCTCAATCATGTCTTTATCGTGTTCAACCACAATCACTGAATTCCCAACATCGCGTAAGGATTCTAAGGAATTAATCAGTTTTTCATTATCTCGCTGGTGCAAACCAATACTTGGTTCATCTAAAATATAAAGCACACCCACTAATTGAGAGCCAATTTGTGTAGCTAATCGAATACGTTGCGCTTCTCCACCTGAAAGTGATTTAGAACCACGATTAAGGGATAAGTAGGTTAACCCAACATCAACTAGAAATTGTAATCGCGTGGTGATTTCTTTGACGATTTCTTCGGCGATTTTCCATTGATTTTTGCTGAGTTTCTTCGGAAGGTTTTTAAACCAATCGGCAAGTTCCAGAATATCTTTTTCAGCTAATTCAGCAATATTTTGTTCGTTTACTTTAAAGTAAAGCGATTCTTTTTGCAATCGGGTACCGTTGCAAGTTGGGCATTCAACTTTATCCATATAGGCTTTTGCCCAACGTCTAAGGGAAGTAGAATCGTTATTCTCGTAAGTATTTTTAATAAAAGTGGCTACCCCTTCAAAATCTATTTTATAAGAACGGGTTACACCTAATTCTTTAGATTCCAGATTGAATTTTTCTTTTCCGCCGTGTAGGATCATTTCTAATCCTTCCTTCGGAATATCTTTTATAGGATCTGAAAGTTTAAAGTTGAAACGCTGCGCAATCAATTCCATTTGCTTGAAGGCCCAGTTTTTCTTTTGATTGCCATGAGGGTCTAATCCTCCGTTTTTTATGGATTTAGAATCGTCAGGAATTATTTTTTGAAGGTTTACTTCATATAAAGTTCCAATCCCATTACATTCAGGGCAAGCTCCTTTTGGCGAGTTGAAGGAAAAGTTATTGGGTTCAGGGTTAGGGTAAGAAATCCCGCTGGTGGGGCACATCAAGTTTCTACTGAAATATCTAATTTCATCTGAATCTTGATCGAGGATCATCAATACATTATCACCTTGATTCATGGCGGTATTGATGCTTTGTGAAAGTCGCTTGTCTATTTTTTCATCATCGCTCACTTTCATCCGATCGATTACAATTTCAATATCGTGGGTTTTGTAGCGATCGAGTTTCATTCCTTTTTCAATATCGCGCACTTCACCATCGGTTCTTACTTTTAAAAAACCCTGTTTGGCGATTTGTTCAAATAACTCACGGTAATGTCCTTTTCGAGACCGAATAACAGGAGAAAGAATATTGATGCGTTTGCCATTAAATTCCTTTTTAATAAGGTCTTTAATTTGCTCATCGCTATAACTTACCATTTTTTCGCCTGTCTTGTAACTAAAGGCATCGCTGGCACGTGCAAATAAAAGACGGAGAAAATCGTAAACTTCAGTAATAGTACCCACCGTACTTCGCGGACTTTTACTGGTGGTTTTTTGTTCAATGGCAATTACCGGTGATAGTCCATCAATTTTATCTACATCGGGACGCTCCAAGCCACCTAAGAATTGTCGGGCATAGGCAGAAAAAGTTTCGATATAACGGCGTTGTCCTTCTGCATAAATCGTATCAAATGCTAAAGAGGATTTCCCAGAACCCGAAAGTCCCGTAATCACTACTAATTTTTCTCTGGGGATGGTAACATCTATATCTTTTAGGTTGTGTACCCGTGCTCCCTGAACTTCTATGTTTTCGTCGAAATTTGCCATAATTTTTTGCAAGATTGCGAAGTTACTCAAAGTCTTGAAATTAAGAAAGCAGCCATCTTAAAGGTTTGGTAAAATTAACTATTCAGAAAAAGCTAGGTAAGAATGTTGATGAGGTTTGAGTTTTCTATTTTTTAATAAAAATATTAAAACCTTCTCCATAAAATCCCGATTCATTATTTCTTTCCAATAAGAATAAGTTAATCGTAAATCGATTGAATTTTAAAGTACGAAATCAATCGAGCGTGCTTAATAATGTTATTAAATCTGTATTTTTTGACACTTAAACTGAAAATTTAATAAAATATTAGGAGTTTATATGTTAAATATATACATTCGTAAATGTAATCGATTGCATAAATGAATATTGTATTTTAAAAAATTTATTCTCAATGAAAAAAATTTACTATTTAATTAATGTGTTTATGCTACTCAGCATTTCATTAATTAATGCACAAACAACAACTGTTTATAATTTTACTGATGGTGAGATTATAAGTAATGGGGGAAGTGATGATGGTTTACTCAATTTAACTGGAGACTATAATTATCATAGTGCTAATTATGGGCTCAACATGAAGGATGATTCCTCAATTACTATAATAGTAACAGGAAGTTCTACGGTAACATTTTTAGGTTCTCAATATTCTTCTTTAGATATGCATGCTTATACGTCAACTAATGAAGATTTAGGAACGCTTTCAACTACAGTCGAAAACGATTTAGTAGATACTTTTGAATTTTCATATACCGGTGGGCCAACGGTGCTTACGTTTGAATTAATAGAACCGGGTACAGATTTATATCTTCCCGAATTAACGGTAACTACTGAAGAAAGTTCATCGGGCGCTGATGATTTAATAGATGTGTGGGATTTTGGAGCACAACAATTAAGTAATATTGTATATGATAACCAGCTCACGGAAACTGTGGTAAATTCATGGTATGACGGCTCTATTACTCCGGGTAGCGACGGTAATACCTTACCTGATTTTACGGTTGGAGATCTTTCTTGGATAGGTGGCGGAAATGATAGGTTAAGAACAACCAATACCAACCTAACGCGATTTGATGGTAACGTAGGAAGTTCTGATTATCAAGGTAGATTATATGTAAATGCTTCAGGAGCTGTAGCTAGGTATATTTCTTTAGAACTTAACGATAACGATATTGTACAGTTAGTTGTGAATTCACAAAATGGAAACGGAACACTTCATTTTGAATATGCAGATGATCCTAGTGTTCAAACCAACACGGTAGCCACTACCAATGAGCCTGCTGAGTATCAATTTGTAGCGAATAGTGCGGGAACTTATCATATTTACGATAGTTCAGATAAACCAAGTTATTATAGAATTTATAGACAAACAGCACAATATGTAACGGTTTCAGGGACAGTAGATGTAACTTTAGCTCCTGCTATTCCTTCAGGGTATTCGGTAGTTTTTACGAATGACGGGGGAAATATGTTCACAGCAGAAGTTCAACCAGACAATACATACAGTATAGAGTTACCAATGAATAATTCGTATATGTTAAGTTTACAAGAGGCGGAAGAATTTATTATTACAGCTGGAGATGAACTAAGCGTAGGCACAGAAAACTTATCTCATGACATAAGCATAGAAGCACTTAATTTATTCGAAGTGAGTGGAAACATCACTGGTTTACCTTCTGAAATAACAAATTTGAATTTATATTTTGTTCCTAACGCGAATGAAGGTACAGGTTATCTTCCTACTATTGTTATAGATGAATCTAATGAATCTTATACTGCTAATTTAGAAGCCGGTGTAAGTTATACTGTTGTAGCGGAAGGAGTAAACGATTACCAAGTCTCCCCAATAGCAATTGGTCCGGCAAGTGCAGATATTACACAAGATTTGTCATTTGAACCAAAACCTGTTTATACCATTAATGTAACTACAGAAGGTTTATCTGCTTCCGAAGAAAGTGGTTTACAACTTACTTTTACCAATATTCATGAAGAAGGTTATGCATATACTTTTGGGATGGAGGAGACTATTGAAGTGAGAGATGGAACTTATTCTGTTTCCTATACAGGAATAGAGCAATACCCAGTGGAATTGGCGCCAACTGCTTATTTTATGGTCAACGGGGAAGGTTTAAATAGAATGTTATCTTTTGAGCCTGTTCATGTTTGGTCTTTTGACGATACTGAAATCACGAATGCTACGGAATATTACAAAGGACTTGTCTTACAGGGTTCTATTTATAATGATGTAAATAGTGGGCATTTATCCGTAGGTTCAGAGGCAAGTATACAAATTCCTGTACAGCCACAAGAGAAAGTGATACTTACCTATTACTATGCTGCAGATTTTACAGTAGAAGGCGGTGATTCTGTAATAAGTAATAGTGGAACCACAAGTATGTTAGAAACGTACACGTATATTTATGAGGGCACTTCTGAAGGTTACATTACTGTAAATGCTTCTGCAACTACTTATTTTACAGAGATTTTATCACAACCTTCTATTCCTTATGCTTCAGAGATTACAGTGGGAACAGATAAAGAATATCAAACCATCAATCAAGCTTTAGATGCGGTTGGGCAAATGATACGTCCTGAAAATGAGCGTGTCACCATTATCATAGATCCAGGGAATTATGAAGAAATGCTTACCATTAATGAGCCTAATGTAACTTTAAAGAATGCTTCTAACACTCCAGATACAGCTATACTGAATGAAGGTGTAGATATTAGTTCAAATGCAGTGAGAATAACTTCGTATTATGGTACGGGGTATAATTACTACAGTATGGGAAGCCATCAAAAATGGGATGCCCAAACACTTGATGTAAATATGGAAAATGGAGAATTATCAACAGAAAATACAGGATCAGGAACTACCAATGGATCTTATTGGAATGCGACAGTAGTAGTGTATGCAGAAGGTTTTGAAGCAGAACATATTGTTTTTGAAAATTCTTTCAATCAATATATTTCTCAAAAAGAAGCTAACGATATGGTTATTGGCTGGGATAACGGAAGCCCCGGTGAGCGACCCACAGATTATGGGAATACTAGTGTACAGGACAGAAGTTTAGTAGAGCGTGCTGCGGCAATAGCTTTGGCAGAAAGTGCAGATAAAGCGATATTGAACCAATGTAAAATTATTGGCCGTCAAGATGCTTTTTATGGAGGAAAAGGAAGCCGAGTTCTTATTTATAAAGGATCGGTTTGGGGAGCGGTAGATTATATTTTTGGAGGAATGACTGCGGTTTTCTATCAAACAGAATTAACGATGAATGTTAGTGACGTAAATGCTGACAAAGCTTATCTTACTGCTGCTCATGAAAATAATGGACGTGGAATGTTGATGTATGATTGTAAAATTAATTCGACCATTCCAGGAGTAGAAACAGCCTCAGCATATAGCGCAAAACCAGGTTATTTTGGTAGACCTTGGTATCCTAATACCAGTGAAGTGGTTTTTTATAATACCACGATAGAGACATCAGATTATCCCGGAAATGAAGGGGAATCCTTGATTGTAGCAGAAGGGTGGAATAACTCTCTTGGGGGTGAATCTAATTTGATGTATGAATATGGTACTAATGAACTATCCGGAGAAGATAATTCTAGTAACCGGGCAGTTTGGTCAACCTTATTGAACACTCCTTATGTAGATGAAGGAAATACAGAGATCACCACATTTAATTTTACAAAAGGAGATGATGATTGGGATCCGCTCTCAGAAATCATGCTTGATACGCCAACATTCCAAGAAACAACGATTGGAGTAGAAGTATTGGCTTTTAAAGATCAGATTTTAATTAGAAATGTTCAAGAAGAAACGAACATTAAAATTTATAATATGCGCGGAGCTTTAGTAAAGAACTTTAAAATTAACAGTGAAAAGCAACTCTCTTTTGCTACCGGGATGTGGATCATTACTGCAGAAAATAGCAAAGGTGCAAAAGTTGTAAAAGTATTGACTTATTAATTAACCAACCACTATACTTTCTTTTAAAAGTCCTCTTAAATTTTTAAGGGGGCTTTTTTTTAAGCTATGAAGCAGATTCTTTAAATCAGTTTTACAGGAAAAAAGCTTATTATTTTTATATAGAGTTTTTTATCTCTTCAATGCACTGAATTAAGTTAGGGTTTGAACTACCATAACTTACAATTTTAATATCTAAAGGGATATTTTTAAACTTTCTTATGGCTTTTTGTATAGCTTCTAAAATCCAATACTCTTCATTACCAAAAGCACCTCCACCTACTAAAGTTAGATATACTAAGTTAGAACCACTATTTTTCATATTTAATAATCCAGCATGCAGAGTAGATTCATAAGTAGCTTCTAGGATTAACCTTGCAAAATATTCCCAATAAATGGGCTCTACATGACTATAGGCAACAGGAAGAGCAGAGCAGTAAATTTGAGAAACTGTATGTTTTGTTTTTGATTTAGTTACTTCCGTATTCCATTGGATACCGGTTTTAAGTTTTGCTTTTAGATTTTCTCTTTCTATTTCAGTTAGTTGGGCAATTTTTCTATTGATAGCTAAAAGACCGTTTTGGTTAACTAAAGCATATCCATTTTGCATTTTCCAAAGATTCAAATTCTCATTATCGAACTCTTTTCCAATCAAGTCTAAACAGTCTATTTGATTGTTTTCTGTTTGTCCTATTTGATTATTTACTTCAACGAAATAATTTCGGTAAATAGTTCCTGCTCCACACGCAATTGCACAAACTGGTCCTTGCGTATAATCAAATTCATATTGATCTATTCCTTGTTCTGGAGTAATAGTTGGGTTAGTCATTTCAAGTAAATTGAATTGAGAAGCCACTTGAAATAGAGCATTTTTATTTTCAACTTGGCCATGTAACTTTTGCGCATCTGCTACAATTTCTTCTATTCGAATTTTTCCTATATAGTTTTCAATTGTTGAGCTCCTTTCTTTTAATTGACTCAAAGTGGGTATTTCTAGCTTGCCAAATACATATTTTTGGGAATTTACGAGGGAAAGAAGTTGATTGCCTTTAATCTCAATATTGCTTCTTACGTTTGCTGGTGACTTTTCTTGAAAGCCTGTTAATTCTTCAAACCACATTCATTTTTAGTGTTTTAGCCAATAGTTTAAATTAGTTATAAAATCTGAAAGCTTCTTTCAATTTGCTATCAGTTCATTATTCTTTAACTCTTTTGTAAAGTCGATCAGCTGTTGTTCAATTTCGCTGATGGAATTCAACTTTTTAATTCTAATTTTTTTTACAATTCGCCCGTTTTCAAAGAGAATATTTTTACTTTCTAGATGATCTAAAGACCTAATAATTGTACTATGATTATTTAAATGCATATCTATATTATGGGAAAACTCAATGAATTTTGAATTTTCTCTTTTAATATTAATTTCGATAATATAATTTTTAATGATTCCTTTTTTTATTTTTTCGGTAAAAAACCATTTATTTTTTTCATTTAGATATGAGTCGGTAAAACCAATCTTTTCAAGTTGGTTTAATGGTGTATTATTAAATTTTTTTCTCTTGAGTAGGTTTCTAGACTCCCAATCTAAATAAGCAACGACCAATCCAAAAATAGGAAATAGAATTCCGGCTGTAATATATATTTGGACAATAAGTATTTTATTGGGTAACTTATTGTTGAATAAGCTAATCAATAAGATGAGGGAAACGAAAACAAGTCCAGTAATAGATAAAAACTTAAAAGCTTTAGGGATTTTATTTTTATTTAATATATAAAATTCTTTCATTGAAGTAGTTTCAAAGTATTAATTTTACATGGTACGTTATTGGCAATAATAGTTTGCTTGCTTTATTTTTGATTGCGAGAGCTATTCTATACAAAATCTTACTACATTTTACTCTAATGGTTGCGCCCTTGAAGTTAATAAAGCAATTGTTATAGAGGTTTAATTTAATACTTAGGCACCTTATTAATTGCTTCTGTCCATGGGATATCTTTTCTATAGATTTTAAAGTATTTGTCGGCTTTTTACTTATTATCAGTTATTTGCAAAAAGTCCCTCTTGTTATTACTTTTTTCAAAGTATTTATAGTTTCCAACATAGGTGACAGAACCTTTTTCAATATCAAATTCAAGTGAAAATGGATTACTTTCCCGAATTAACCAACCTTGAGTAACTACTTCATTAAAAGCTGTTTGGTAAAATTCATATTTACCTGGGGGAACTTCTATAGCGAATAAATAAATATATTCATCTTCAGTTTCATAGTCTGCATCAAAAGTTACGCTTTTAAAAATCACAGAATTTTTTACAAAAATACTTTATTTATGTTTTTTCTTTGCTTGTGTACCTTTTAATCTATAAAATAAATTAAAAGAGCTCATATGTGTTTTTTGTTTTGGAAAAGATAGAATACCATAAAATATTCCATTATTACTATTTTTATCAAACTTTTCAGGAAGAGATTTAGTTGAAGTACAACTAAATATGAATAATGATAAGAAGATGAAAGTTATTTTTTTCATTTATGGAATTCAGGATTTTTTATTTTTTAATATGCAAATAAATACTAACATGCCTATTTTAAATTAATAACCGCTCCAAATATAAAAAATAATCCAATAATGTTTGTTTTTAAACTGTATGAAAAACAGGAAGCCTTCAGTTTTACTCGACAGCGATGTAAACCCAAGCTTGTTGTCCGGAAGAAAAAGTTTCTAAAATCCTTTTGTAATCACCGACTTCATATTTATCGGTTTCTTTGAGTTCTGATTCTGTGATTTCAAAAATAGTTCCTTCTATATAATCATTCTGATTATTAGTCTTAATCGCAATCGGGTGAAACTCTTTACCACTTTTAGCAATAACTTCTTTATCTGTGATTTTAAGTTTCTCTAATTTGTAACTTGATAAATGGTCTTTTTTTCCAGTTAATAGTCGTCCATAGTTGTTAACTTGAACCTGTTCTAATTGCAAAGTTCCATAAGAAAAGAGGAAGTGTTTATTTTTTTTCACTATTCTGTGCTGTCTTTTTATGCTTAAAATTTATCGATGTATTCTTCTTTTAATAAATATTAGATGGAGTAATCATTAAAATAGTCAGATACTGTTTTATCAATTTTTAAAAAAGCAGAATTATGAATTTTGTCGAACCACACCTAAGTTGTTGTAGGTGTTATGCTTTATGAACTATATTTCATTATTTATTTTTTGGTTTGGTCAATACCAGTATGGCAGAAACAATCAGTCCAACCCCAAATCCAGCAAAAACATATACATTTTCTTTGTCTAATAAATTATCTAGCATTACACCGATCATTAAAAATCCAATAATTAATAATCCACTACTTACCCATATTTTCTTCATAATAAATACTCATTTTATGTCACTACTCCAAATATAAAAAAATCTTTTCTAGTTTAGGCTATTTATAACGCAGAGTAGGGGAGTTACCTATACTAACTTAAAGCGGTTTATTTAAATCGAAATAGGGGATAAGTAGCGTGTGCAAGCTTTACCATGGTGATGTTTATTCATTTAAATTCAAAACGGTTCTTCTTTTTAATTTTCCCTTTAGCATTAATTCAATTTTTTGCATTACATCCTCAAGTTTAATTTCATTGCAAGTATCTTCCAATTGCTTGGGTTTCCATTCCTGAGCTAACTTATTCCACACTATTTTTCTGTATTCCATGGGGTAGTTTTGAGAATCTATTCCAATGAGTGTAACACCTCTCAAGATAAAAGGAAAAACGGTCAAGTCAATTTTTGGAGATGCAACGTTTCCACAACACGTCACAACACCTATTGAATTGGTAGACTTAATTATGTTTTCAAGGATTACACCTCCAACAGTATCAATAGCGCCTGCAAACAAAGGTTTTAGCAAGGGTTTTTTATTAAAATTTTCAATTTCGCTACGCAATAACACTTCCTCAGCTCCAAGACTAATTAAATAGTCTCGTTCTGTTTCTTTGCCGGTTATGGCAACTACTGAATATCCCAATTTGCTTAATATAGAAACACTCAATGCACCAACTCCACCGGTGGCACCCGAAACTGCTATTTTACCACGATTTGGCGCTATCAGTTCCGTAAGTCTTAAGACAGACATTCCGGCTGTTAATCCCGCAGTACCATAGATCATAGCTTCCTTCATCGTCATTTTTTTAGGCAATTTTACCGCCCATTCTGCTGGAACTTGAACATACTCTGCAAAGCCTCCATCTGTATTCATACCCAAATCGTAACTGGTTACAATTACTTTTTCTCCAATAGTAAATAAATCACTGTTTGATTTTTCTATTGTTCCAACGGCATCAATTCCTGGTGTGTGCGGATAATTTCTAGTTACTCCTTTATTTCCCGAAGCCGATAATGCATCTTTATAATTTAATGAGCTGTAGTGCACTTTTACTAAAACCTCGTTGTTGCTTAATGTACCTAATTCCATTTCTTTAATTGAGCCTTGAAAATGACCATCAATCTCTTCAATTCGAAATGCTTTAAATGTTGAACTATGTTGTACCATCTTTAGTCTTTTAAATTTGCTTATTTTTGTAAAGGTCAGCATAAATATTTGGTCTGCCTAGCGCTTACAAATGGTTGGGATACGAACATTTATTACTGATTTTAGTATTTTCAAGACTTTGAGAGAAGAAAAAAAATGAAAAAAAGTTATTGTCCAATAGATACATTTATAAATGTTGTTAAAGGAAAACGAAAGGGGACTATTATTTTACACCTTTTTCAGGGAGATAAAAGATATAGTGAGTTGGTTAGGCTTTTAACCGATATTAGTGAACGAATGCTGACTAAACAACTAAAGGAATTAGAAGCAGATGGAGTAGTGAACCGAAAGGTTTTTCCTGAAGTGCCTCCACGTGTGGAGTACAGCTTAACTGAGCTTGGTAAAGAAATTCACCCTGCCCTCAAAGGAATGTATAAAGGAGGAATCCTTTTTGAAAAGTCTATTGAGGAGTGACAAGCTTAATTTATTATTTGATAGTTAATTCAGTTTATCAATTCCTCCATTTTTTGGTCGGCAACGTTTAAGTCTATTTATTGTTAATTTCATTCCTTTAAAAAAACCTTTTTCTCGAAAAGCCCATTCTGAATATCGAGAACAACTTGGGTCGAAAACACATCTATTACCTAGTTTTTCAGAGATGTTATTTTGGTAAAACCTCAACATTTTTACAGTCAAATTCAGCCAAATTGGTTTTTGGGGAATAGGTAAATTTTGGATTTCTAAATCAAGCTTAGTGTGTTTTAAAAAATACCTTTGTATGATTATAGCGTCTTTTTCATTAGCACTAATCTCAAACGAGTTGCTCCCTATTTCTATTTTTTCTGTTTTGTTCAATTTTTGGTCAAATGTTGTGAAACGGTAACGTATAAAAATAGTAGCGGATTTTAAGCACCTACTTTTCCGTTGGTTACTGACGTTTGATTGATAAAATTCATTTTCGTTTTAGCGATTAAACCGCTATTATTTTTATACAACTTAAGTTTGATTCTCATTAAATTTAGATTATAAATCAGAAAGAACAAAGAGAGGATTAAGGTTATGTTATACGGTGAAGCTTGTGACTTCGTCAACATTGATAATCCCCTCTCTTTACTATCCCAAACACGGTCAGTTCCCTGCCCGTCCGGCAGGCGGGTGTGAGGTCAGACCTCGTTTTCAAGTTGTTGTGATCAAGGTAGTATGCTCTTTCATAAAATCAGTTCTTATGGATAAATATAAAGAAACTTTTGGAGTTGATATCAGCAAGGATGTCTTTGATGTTTATGGTAGTGAATGTGGTCATTCTCAATTCAAGAATGATGAGCAGGGATTTAAATTATTTGCCAAAACATTAGCTTCAGATTCTTTGGTAGTTATGGAAGCCACCGGCTATTACCACTATCGACTTGCACAGTTTCTTTACAAGAATGGTATTGCTGTCTCGGTAGTAAATCCCTTGTCAGTCAAGCGTTTTATTCAGATGAAATTATCAAAAGTAAAGACAGATAAGAGCGATGCTAAGGCTATTTGTAATTATGGGTTGTCCAACGAAGTGCCCCTGTACAATGCTCTTACTGATGTACAGGTAGAATGCCTTCAGCTTTTTCGACTTCTGGATAGTTACCTGAAGAAGCGCACGGCTACAAAGAACAAGCTCCATGGAGAAGAAGTTCTTGGCATTCCGTCCAAGTATGTTTATGGTTCTTTAAAGCGTGACCTTAAACATTTAAACAAAGAGGTGAAAGGTATTGAAGATCGTCTACTGGAACTTGTAAAACAAGATCAGCAACCGCAATTAACTTTATTAACCAGTATACCTGGCATAGGGATCAAGAAGGCCTCGTTTTTAGTGGTGATAACCGATGTGTTTTACTAAGTTTGAGAAAGCTTCCCAGTTGTGTAGTTACGTAGGGATTACCCCAACGATACGGGAATCAGGCAGTAGTATTAGGGGCAGAAGCAGGATCAGCAAAGTAGGTAACAAAAAGCTCTGTAACCTGTTGTTTTTATGTGCGTTCAATGCGTGTAAATACAACAAAGGCTGTAGAGAGATTTACCAGCGTATTGTAGCTAAGGGTAAGAGCAAAAAGCTGGCTTTGATCGCAGTAACCAATAAGCTGTTAAAGCAGGCCTTTGCTATAGCTAAATCAGGTTTACCCTACGATGAAAACTATGCGTCTGTTTTAGCAAAAGGATAGCTCAAGAAAAAGCAAAAAATGAAACAGTTAAGATCTGATGATCCAGGTTTTAGCATGGATCATTTATGTCTCAAATTTAATGTAGAAAAAAGTTGGTTTTTACCTCAGTTCTTTGTTGTACCCAGTACTTATTACTCTATTTAGCGAGATGAGTAATATCGTTTTTTTCAAGATATACCACATATCTTCCCGCAAGAATCAAAATTTCTTTTTCCCACGGATATATTTTGATTTTTGTTATTACTTGTGATGATAATTCGAAAATTTCGAAAATATCTTTAGTGGAAAACTCAGAAAATCTTTCCATTGGTAATTCTGATAAATTATGCTCATTATAGTCCCTAAATGAAGGACTGTTTGCTAAATCTCTATGTAAATCTTCCCAGTCCATCTCTCCATCAATAATATCATTTTTTAATTTATTCATCACTTTACGAGTACTTTCATCTATATTTTCCTCGAGATTTAAGTATTTCTCTTTTATCGTGCTAATTCCAATCCTCTTTACATTACTACGGTTTATATCATAATAGCTTGATAGTATTTCTATGTCGCTATTAGAATATAATAATTTAATATCTACCGAATACAAAAGTGTTTTAGTCAGTAATGCAGGAAGTTTTACCCTATCAGTATTTTGCTCTCTCATTTCAGTTCCCAATCCTCCGCAATCAACAATTAGCATACTTTTATTTTTACTTTCTAAATCATCGCTATCGAGCAATTCAAATAAAGTTGTAAATCCCAAATTGTCAACCGCACCGCCATCAATAATTCTCACTACTCTATCAGGTTTGTTTTTCAATCTCATTTTTAGCATTGGCAAAACCCCTGGAAAAGCTGCGCTCCCTGTAATTGCATAATTCAATGGCAAACCATACCCATTATCAATTTCAAAATCTTCAATTGGTAAAAGAGAACCTGATATTCCAATAGAGTCGATTATATGTGGCATAAATGGCAACCTTTCTCCGTTATTATAAATAGTACCGTTTGTTACAAACATTGGTAATTTCACGTTCTTATTTGAAGATTTTGGAATAAAAAAATGATGTAGAAACAATCGTTCAATTTTTTTACCATTATAAGTTTTCCCAAACTGCAATAATTCATAATCTATAAGGTCTGGATAAGGTGTTCTAATTCTATTTTTTTCATACTTTTTGAGTTTAAGAATAGATAAGGGTTTTGCATCTTTAAAAAGAAATTCTTGAAGAACTTTTTTTCTATCATTGGATTTCCAAAAATCGAAGAGTGAATTGTAATTATCTAAAACATTGTTGTGTAGAAGACTCATATAATAACCAGTTCCAAAACCACCTCCTGAAACTGTGGAAAAATAATCAACTTCATTTAGAAATGAATTTTCATTTACCTCTATATCATCTAATCCAATTAGTACTCCAAGCCCAAAATATTGAGCTCTCGAACCTCCGCCAGAAATAGCTAAACCAATAGCTTTTTCTTTATTTTGGTTCTGTCTTAGTTGCGGTGATTTATAATGATATGTTTCTACTTTAGGAATAGGTGTGTATCTGTTGTCAGAATAAATTATCCCTTTTTTAGATTTACAGGATGATATTAAAATAAATATGATTAAACCAAAATTTAGTAGATGCTTTCTTAATAGATTTTTCATAACGGTTAGTTTTAGCTGGGAAAATATTAATTCATAGCTCCTGTACAAATACCAATTAACAGGTATTTTTATTTAATGACTGATTTTTTTTAGTATTGGGTACAACATGCGAATAAACGCAATAGCGTTTATCTACAGTTTCATCATAAATAAAAGCAGTCAAATTTTAACTACACCTTAAAAATAAGTATTTATCATTACTATAAATAGCGTATAAACACCTGTTTTTTAATGGTTTATATGTGTTTTAGTTTATAATATGGTATTATTTATAAATTCTAAGTCTCTGAAAGATGCTTACGAAAGGAAGGAGAAGCGTAATAGCCGATGCCGACTATTTTATATACTGATGAAGAAGTAGCTTTACAAGGAAGCTTATTTTACAGTATATTTAATAAACATATTCGTTTTTAGTTCATATATCCATTAAAACCCTACTTAATAAACTCTCCGTTTATATTAAATTTTAATTATTCAAATCTACATTTAAGTTCTATTTCTGGTTCTATATAGTAGGTGAATATAATAGAACTATTTTGAAAAGGTTGTGCTAATAAAGATTCAAGGGGAATTGTTAAGGATGATTCATTTCTATCCAACCAAATATCACCGTGAATATGAACTTTAGTGTCCAACAAAAGTCGTTGGTAACTATTCATATCTAGCGATGTCAAATCAATTTTTTTATCGGGTAATTTGGACGGAATAAGGTCTGAAATGGAATAGTCAGCAAGGGCTTCACGTACATTTAAAATACTTCCAATTTCATATTCTTGATGAGCTGATTGCTTCTTAGCGTTTGGTAAAAAAGATAAATTGATTATAACATTTTCTGGTATCAATACGATGTCTTTGTTGAATTGTGGGAGCAAATTAAATAAAATAGGGACATAGCACTCTCTGTACAATAATGCATCTAGCGTTTCGCTAATAAGGATGTCGAATGAGTTAGAATTAGGAACTTTAAAGGTTACTGCATCGGCTGTATAGAAGTCTTGGATGTAGTTGGGTAATTTTAATGAATCAATTAGTTTTTTGGCAGAGGCTACGGAGTTTTTATTAATTTCCAGTAATGAAAACTGCACTTCATCTGGCTGAAATAATGGGGCTACTAAAGTTATAAATGGAGCGTAGGGACCACAACCAGCATAAAATATTTTAATCAATTTTCCAGGCTGCTTTTTTTGCTTTTCTAGGATGGCTGAAACAATTGCCTTTAAAAATTTAACCGTTCTTTTATAGTCCAATAAACATTGTGCCGCAAAGTTTAATCCTAATGCCTTTCCCTTGGCCGTAGAAATAGCAGCCATATGCTCAATTTGGAAGTCATAACCGGTAATTTGAGTAATTTGTTGGAAGTGAGCATGAATTTCATTTATACTTTTTTCAGCATCAACTTGACTAATTGAATCTTTTAATAGGGAAGAGGTTAACTTTCGAATATCATTTATTTTTTTTTCTTCAATCATTCTTTATAGGTAGATTTTATAGAGTACGAAGTGTTATTCATAAATTTTTAATACGAGTTTGTATAGCTTAAGTTAGCTTATCAAATTCAACTTTTTGAATCTTATTTTAGTGCATACGGTTAACTCATTTTTATTTAGAGCTATTTGAATGAACTATATTCAAGGTTCTTAACAGCCTTATTGATGATTTCGATGATTTTATCATTGGGTATAATATCTATGGTTAGATTGATGCGATCGGTGGTTCCTTTATTAACAACACGATGGGCATCGGTTAAACGCAAGTACCAGCATTCTCCAACTTTCATGGGAACTAAGCTATCATTCAGAAAAAATGCTACGTCATCATTATTGTCGATGGGAATGGTAAGTCGAATCATTGATTTTTCTTCTTCTAACCCTAACGTAGGATCCTTATGCTCCGCAACAACCGAATTTGGTGCTAAAAACAATAGCCGAACCAAATTAACCTTGGTGTATTCACTAAATTTATCGATGATGCTCTTTAAGTAATTAGATTTTTCCAGGGCGGGTGTGTTCATCCAATCGGTCCAAGAACCATCTGCATAATCACTTGCCGGTGGAGGGGAAGGCAATGAGGTGTCTACAGTGTGAGCTGGTGCACGTAATGGAATGACTTTATAATATTCGTAATGCTCTTGTTTTAAAGCGTGTGCTTCGACAAGCATTTTTTCTACATCGAACGTAAAGGGTAATTGAATTCTATCTTTATATTGTTTTTTTGTTTCCATATGCTAATTTCGTTCTATTAGTATAATCAGTAATAGGTATTTTGTAGATTTTGCACTTCGTACATTTTAACGAATGTTATTGATATTCATTTGTCATTAAATGGGATCAGCTTATTGCTAAGATATGAATAATATCAATTCCGTTTATTTCCATTAATCCAAAGTTAAATAATAAATAAAGGTTTTTAATGATCACGACTGGTTTTAAACAAGCGTATAAAAAGCAGTCAACTTTTAACTACGGTTTAAATATAAATACCTGTTAAAACTATAAATAGGGTATAAATACCTGTTTTTTTAGGATTATAGATTTGTGCAACGGTTACTGATGTTGTAAACTGTGCTTTATTCATTTATTGATTCCAATTTCAGAAAACTTATATCAGTCACTTCATTTTTATCTTCCGATAATTTTAGTGCAATTTCATAGTTTTCATTCTGTGGTGACTTCGTAAATACAATTGCATTAACTGGATGATGATAATATTGGAAATCAAAATCCGCATTTTTTTCAGTCAATCCAATTTTTATTTCCATTGCTTTTTCCCACTCCACAAAAGGATAAACAGTGGAAGATAGTGGACTTCTAGTAGGTGATTTATGCCATTCTTTATACTCAAATTTTGAATCCGAACTTTCGTTACAACTAATAGTCAGAAAACTAATTGTCAGTAAAAGTGCAATTATTCTATTCATTCGATATCACTTTAATCTTACAAGAGTGGTGTCCTGGCATTGTTTACAACGGTTTGACTATGAGCAGCCGAGCCGAAAGTTAGTTGATAGTTATATAGTGTCGTTTTTTACTGTCACCCCGCTTGCTTATAGTTTTTGTTGGCAACAGTTTTTTTAATTTTTATTTGTTATTTCGTTCGGGGCAAAACCGTACATAAATTTATTAAGTTGTCCATTTGAGCTTTCCAGTCCGACAATGTCCATTAATTCCTCAAAGTATGTGCAAACTCTTTCTCGGTCTTCGGTGTCCAATTCCATATAAACGTCCGCAAACCTTGAAAGTCCGACTTTAATTTTTTCTTGATATTTTTTGTCAGTCGGATTTTCAGATTCTGCTACAGTTTTAAAGTCAGATGCAGCTTTATTAATTTTCTCCGTAAAAATTGGTCGCATTTTTTCATCAGCGATTCCAGGATAATAATTTTCCTCAACGAACTTTTTCTTTGAAATAAATTCCTCAAATTTTTCATTCGCGTTTTCAGGCGTTTTCATTTCAGTTGCATTTTGCCCGCAAGCAGATAAGGTTAAAAACAGAAATAATATTTTAATTAACTTCATCATTTTTTATTACTTTTTTACAATACTCAAATGTTTTGATTACAGCATTTCCAATTTCTTTAAAATCAGTTGTATCATTAATATAAATTTCTGGTGCTCTTTCATAATTCCAATAAGGCGTTGAAACGTAAGTTTTATTTTCCATTTCAATTACCACAACAACATATTCCCAATCTTCTTCACGAACCTTTTTATAGTTATCAGAGTTTTTCCATTTTATTCCATCATATTCTTTGTTATAAAGTCCAGAATGAACAACTTTTCCAATTTCTAAAGAACTTGAAGATTTTAGAATTCCAGAATATTTTAAATCACTTCTTCTGAAAACATCAATTTGTTTAGTCGATTTAGAAACATAAATATCTGTAGCTTTTATCTCCAAGGTTGTTCTTTAAATTGCTTGTAACGGTCGTGGCTATGAGTAGTGCGGGCGCAAATGGGCGATGTCCATTCGGTTGGGCACAAAGCCAAAACCTTGTTTTCTGGTTTTTATCTTAATATTTCAAAAGCCAAAACAAAGTTTTGGCGGTCATTGCAAATTAGCAATTTCTTTTTGGTTAAGCACTTAATCCCGTATTACATATAGCCGTTGTTAGCAATAGTTATTTTTTCCGTTTCTTCTTTTCTTTCCGAGTTTTTTTAATTTCTTTCTTTAACTTTTTCAGAGATTTTTTGAGCTCTTCTAATTTGGGTTTTTCTTTTCTTTTTCGTCCCGCACTTTTGGATGCTTGCAACAGTAAATGGCTAAATTCTTTTTTTACGTCTAACGGTTTGTCTTCGTCTATATTAATTTGCTTAATAGTTTCATTGAATTCTCCTTTATGATTATCCAAAAGCGAATGTACAAGTTCTTCTTTTAAGATTGCGTTTAATGCTTTTTTGGGAATTTTAGCATTACCCTTGTAATATTGTCTAATGTAATTTGAAAACTTTATTAGCTCATCATTATCAGAAATTAAATCTAAAATGCTTTTATCACTTTCTGTAAGTACTGTGTTTTTTGCAGTAATCTGTTTATAAATTTGTTGAGCTACAAATTTTACTAAATCATAAGCAACTGTTCCTACCATTCCGCTTAATGCCGCCGCAGCTAACCATTCGTAATAGGTAGTCGGGTCAAGTAATGAATATTGCGTTCTTACTTCTCCAAATTCAGCGACTTGATTTTCATATTCAGTTCTGTACTTGTATCCATATTTACTTGCCCTACCTGCATAGGTCATCAATTCAGAATATGATTTGGTATCAATTTCTGTACTACAATTAGTGCAAATACAAGTTGAGTTGTCAATATTTATAAAGCCACAATTCGTGCATAAAAATCTATCCATTCAGTTTTTTTCAAATTATTGGCAACATGCGAATAAACGCATGGTGTTTATTTACTATGTATCGATGATCTAAATATAAGGATTTTTATTTTTTTAATTAATGGTTAGCTATATGGGTATAAATTTCGATGATTTAATGGGCTAAAAGCTATAGGATATCTTAAATCTACTCCATTTCACAAGAGATGTTTGGCGAAACGATGTCGAAACAAAAAGTATAGTAAGCGTTTATTATACGTATATTCAACAGCTGTCAAAAATAATAAAAACAAACTTTGCGATAGCAAAATCAGGATTGCCCTACGATGAAAATTATGTTTCTGTTTTAGCCAAAGGAAAGAGTAAAAAATTGGCCTTAATTGCCGTGTGTAATAAGTTATTAAAACAGGCTTTTGCTATAGCAAAATCTGGACTCTTTTATGATGATTCTTATAGAAGTACCTTAGTGAAAAATTAACCTAGATTTACTTTTTTTTACCACAGTACTTTGTTGTTTGGCGCTTTTTTACTTCTCTCTTAGTAATCTTTTAGTCCAATTTTTTTCCATTTTGTCTAATCTAGACCTCTTTAATCCTTTAAAGTTCCAAAATGACTTGTATTCAGCTCTCTTTAGAAACCGTGAAAGTTTCATTGCCAGAAAAAGCTTTTTAAGTCCATTCAATCTAATTGTTTCTCTAAAAATTCGCCTTCGATTTTGCTTTCCCGTCTTTTTCTTTGCATCTGCAGCACTTCTTATGTCGGAAGGTGGTAAATCTTCAAGTCTAACAGCTTCAGCCCAAAAAATATCGATAAGAATTAGGCATCTTCTCCTAAGTCCATCATGATAGATTAGCCAATTTTGCATTTCTTTATGAATCTGTCTGTGATTTTTGTCGGAATGACTAGAGAAGTATACAGAGTGATATTCAGAATCCAATAATTGTCTCAATGGGCGACTGTGCCTTAAAAATCCTGTTCCAACTATTGGGTATGTGTCAGAAACCTTTAAATGTCCTTGTAAAATTCGGGTTGTCAATTCATCTAAAACGTTGAACACGTTCTGAACACTTTCAAGAGCCCAAGTAGTTGGCATATCAAGTCTATGTTTAGAGACTAGTTCTTCCAACTCTTTTAGTTTTGTTTCATTGTGAATTTGGTAATACTCTCCTGTTTCTCTTCCTATAAATATCACGTTACCAAAATATTCTTTGCATCTAGTCCAAAGCTGTCGATATTGGGCTATTAAAGCAATTCTAGTCTGTCGTTTTTGAGAGTTCAGAATGAGAATTTGAGCAAAACCTACCAAAACAAGAAGGATTGTCGCAATTGCAGTTAAAGTGCCACTGTCCATATATGTTTCTATTTCTTTAATGCAAGTCATTATTTTTCAGCCATAAAACAAGCCAAAACTTTTGCATTTTGATTTTATCTTTACTTTTCAAAAGCCAAATCAAAAGATTTGGCGACTTACCAAATATACCAAAATTTCCAGTTTAGAAATAACCTAGTTATTTTTTATATACGTTTTTAGCTGTAGTTTTATTAGTCTCTACCTTTAAAATACGAATAACCGATTCCTATTGTGAGTACTATTAGTGGTACTAAGATTACAATTATTTCTAATGAACTAGTCCCAAACTGTCTCGAAATTCCTAAAATTTCTCTAAATCCAGCAATAGCTAATAAATATCCTGCTACCATTATAAGTTCTTCAACTGAATTTAACCTTTTTTTTCTTCTAATTAAACTATATGTAATTATAAAAGTCAATATTAGAAATATTGCAGAAGAAATATAAACTAGCATTTTTTCTGTGAGAGTTCTTGAAAGTTTTATCATTTTAGAATTACCATCAGTGAATTCTAAGATCCTTCCAGAAATTCTCTTTTGAATTTTAAACTTAAAATGACTTGAGTTTTCGTTTACTTCTAGAGTTATATTTGGGTAAATGATGATTTCGTCATTAGGAAATCCATACAAAGAAGTAGATGCTGGAATCAAAAAATTTTCTGATTCAAAACTCGAATAAAGATAACCTGAATTATACCTATTAATACTATCAATTGCAGTAAAATTTCTAATCATAGGATCATAATTGAACCTATCAGTCAAAGATGTTTTAAATTTCAATTTTTTCTTATTGTAATAGCTAAATGTATAAGATTGATAGTAATTTATAATTACGGATGATTCAATTGAATTTTTTTCTTCAATATATTCTTTTAAAACAATAGTTACTGTAGGTAAACTATCATTTTGTTCTTTATCATAATAATCTTTGGTTTCAATTAATCTTCCATATAAATCATCATTTATTATGTCTGGAATAATAAAAATTACTACTATAGCAACTAATACAATTCCAAAGAATTGAAAGAGTTTTTTAATTTTTTTCAAATTTATATGTTTAAAATTATAGCTAACGATCTAGTATATGAATAGTTGCGTATGTTGGTAAGAACTTTAGCAAGTACACGACAAGCTGAAAATTCCTGTGGAATTTTCAGGATAAGCTTATAATAGCAATTGTTTATAGCATCTATGTAAAAGCAGCAGATCCAGTATCTTTAAAGTTCACCAAAACAATAAGACCTGCCCGCTCGGCAGGCGGGTATAAAAACTGTACCCACTG